>CAZYKP010000058.1:46734-53952 GCA_964648025.1 uncultured Pirellulales bacterium
ATTGTCGATCGAAGGTCACTGATGAGAGCGTGGACTTTTCAGGGAATGAATAGGCCCCAGAGAAGGATTCGGCACAGGGCGACCAACGGAAGCCCGGATTGTCGATCGAAGGTCACTGATGAGAGCGTGGACTTTTCAGGGAATGAATAGGCAATGAGCGATCGGCAGTGTGTGGAGTTCTTGCGATGGGCATTGCCCAAGATGCATTTTTGTTGGTCGGGTTTTCGCAAAGTCCGCGGGCAAGTCTGCAAACGGGTGAACCAACGTCGCGTTGCACTGGGTCTGACGAGCCTCCGAGCCTATCGAGACCATTTGCAGGAGCATGCTGAGGAATGGGCGATCCTGGATTCGTTCTGCAGGATCCCCATCTCACGGTTTTACAGAGATCGTGGTGTCTTCGATACGCTCGCCGACGCCATCCTGCCGGAGCTCACCGCGGATGTGCTCAATTCGGGTCAGCAGCGACTCTCAGTTTGGTCCGCTGGCTGTGCTTCCGGCGAAGAGCCCTATACGTTGCAGATGATTTGGTGGCATCAACGGCATCGCCTGACCTCCCTCGACCATCCCTTGGAACTGCGCGTTCTCGCGACGGACGTCCAACCTCATATGCTTCAACGCGCGGAGGTTGGTCGGTACTCAGCCAGCAGCCTGAAAGACTTGCCCGAAGCTTGGATCAACACATTCTTTGATCAAGATAAGGACCGATATCGCATCCGGGCGTTCCTTCGAGAGGGGATCGAATTTCGCCTCCAGGATCTTCGCCACCAGCAGCCCGACGGGCCCTTTCACATCATCCTCTGCCGAAACTCAGCGTTCACTTACTTTGACCGGCATCTTCAACAGCTGATTCTCAAGCAATTGCTTCGCAGATTAATCCCAGGTGGGATACTGATCACCGGCCGACATGAGTCACTGCCTCCGGCAGAAGAATCCCTGCGGTGTTGGTTGATGCATTGTATCTATCGAAAATGAGACGACCCGCCTTTCGAGAGCATGTCAGGCCCTTGTCCTTTCGCAAAGATCCCGGACCCGGACCGCCTTGCAGTCAGACAGCTGCATTGCTTCACACCGAACCCGCCCGCAAAGTTCCCCAGCCGTCAACTCCATCGCCGTAGATTGCCATCTCTCCAGAAATCCGTTCTTACAGTTCCCTGAAAAGTCTTCGACGAAGCAGGCACTCTTCGTCTGGCAATCCGGGCTTCCGTTGGTCGCCCTGCGTCGAAAACTTCTCCGAAGGTCAGTAAGAACACCCCCACAGAAGCAGCCAGACCCACAAGCTCACCCCTGCCGACCCATCCTCGCACCATGTGATCGGTTCTCCAGTCGGCCGGGCCTGTCCCCATGCCAACTCGTAGCTTCCCAAACCCTCGAAAAGCACACACAGTCACAGCGTCGCGGGTTTTAACAATATTTCTTATCTCGTTCTGCAACTTGCGTGCTTGAGAATACATCCATTACTCTGGATGGGTTGAGTGGAACGCAAATGAGCTGGGGTTGTTTGCCATGATCTTGAGCAGGATGTATTGATCAACCTCCAAATACTCGGAGAAGTTTCTGATGAGGGGATCTCCAGGGGCAAATTCTTGGGCGAGCTTTCTGCGTCGGGAAGGAATTCTCATAGTAGGCATCCTGGGAATCGCTGGGGTGGTGTTGTCGGGCGAGCGTCCGCTGCGGGAGGTCATCGATGAGTGCGTCGAGTCGGCATGGCAACGTGAGAAAGTCGACCCGGCGTCGCCGGCTACTGATGAGGAGTTTCTTCGCAGGGTGTACTTGGATCTTTGCGGGACGATCCCCAGCTATGAGGAGGCGGTGGGCTTCCTGAAGGATCCGGCACCTGCGAAGCGTCAACAGCTGGTCGAGCGATTGCTGGAAGACCCTCGTTTCGCCCGCCATCAGGCTGAAATCTGGGATCGCATCCTGTTTTCCCGTAATCCCCCAGCAACGGTCCGCAGTCGTCGGGGCATCCAGCGTTGGCTCAGAGAGCAGTTTGCCGCCAACACTCCTTATGATCAAATGGTGTTGGCCCTGTTGAAAGCCAAGGGCAACAGTTTCGACCATGGTCCGCCGTTGTATCTGGCGCAATGGAGGAACAATCCGGAATCGACCGCTGAGCAGATCACTGAGACCTTTTTGGGAGTGCAGCTGCAATGCGCCCGTTGCCATGACCACCCCTACGAACCGTGGACCCAAACCGACTTCTATGGCATGGCCGCTTTCTTCGCGCGTCTGGAAGTTGTCACACTGGGAAAAGCCAAAAACGAAACCAAGTATGCGATCGGGGAGAAGAACCGCGGCGAGGTGCTTTTTGCCGGACCCGCCGCGGAGCAGGAGCCCGGCAAGAAAGGTCAGCCCGTTCAGGCAAAGTTTTTGCAAGGCCAAGAACTCGATGAACCTGAGCTTTCTGAGGATGTGCAGGATCCTCGGCGGTTTCCCAACAACAAGATGCCCCCTGCCCCGAAGTTCTCACGCAAGGATGCCTTGGCCGAGTGGGTTGCAAGTCCAGGGAATCCTTTTTTCGCCAATGCGATCGCGAATCGATTGTGGGCTCAGTTTCTGGGTCGAGGGATCGTCCATCCGGTCACTCACATGAGTCCCTCGAACCCGCCGAGCCACCCTGCGTTGCTCGATGCTCTTGCTGACCATCTTGTTAAGCACAACTTCGATCTGAAGGACTTCATCCGAGAGTTAGTCAATAGCCGGACCTATCAACTTTCGTCTGCTGGTGAGGTGCCAGCGGAAAAACCATTCTGGTTTCAGCGTGCTCGATACCGTCCGCTTTCGGCTGAGGAGCTGGTCACCTCCTGGCGTGTGGCAACAGGATATGATGCCGCCTTGCTTCAAGCAGGCCAAGAGATTCCGGAAGATCGTTTTCATGGAATCACAGGCGACTATGTGAAGCGTTTCTTCGGAACGCCAACGACAGGAGAAGGAGACTTTCAGGGAGGCTTACAAGAGCACCTGTACCTCAACAATGGTCAGCTTCCTCGCTTGATCGTCGACAAACCAGGGAGCCTCTTGCAGACACTGAGGACTTCCTCCGAGCCCTGGCAGCAGCGAGTTGAGAGGCTCTTTATGACAGTCCTCACTCGCCACCCCGACGCCCAGGAGACCGCCTACTTGACGCAATTCCTCTCCGAGGACGACGATGCCCGGCTGCGGTTGCAGGAGGCCATCTGGAGCCTGCTCACCTGTAGCGAATTCCGGTTCAATCACTGATTCGTCCTGGCCTCACCGAAAACCCGGATCGGCGGATGTTGGCAGGGGGCGCGGCCGAACACTCTTGAGGAAATCTAAAGGTTTTGGCTTTGATGAGTTGAGAATCTGCCAACCAACATGAACGAGCAAGTTGACCAATGGCGCAACACCAACTTCCACCGCAACATTTTTCACGACGCGCACTCCTGAAGGCAACAGCGGCCACCAGCGCTGGGGCGAGCCTGCTCAACTGGGGCCATATTGTGAGCTCAGCAGTTGGGGCAGAGGCGGCCGCCAAGGCAAACAAGCGATGCCTGTTGTTGTGGATGAACGGAGGGTGCAGCCAATTTGAGACCTTTGACCCCAAGCCAGGCCGAGAGACCGGGGGACCCTTCCGCCCAATCTCAACCAATGTGCCAGGCACGCAAGTCTGCGAACTGTTGCCCAAGATGAGTCAACGGATGGACAAACTGGCAGTCATCCGCTCGATGAGAACCTCCCAGGTGGATCATCCCGGTGGGATTCACCTGATGCACACGGCCTATTCGCGAGCAGCGAATATTCGTTTTCCCGAAGTCGGCGCTGTGGTGGCCAAGTTTCTCGGCCAGAGGGAAACCGATCTGCCCAACTTTATTAAGATCTCTTCCAACGGCGACTCAGGGGCAGGTTTTCTGGGACCAGCCTTTCAGCCCTTTTCGCTCAATCACGATGGACGGCTGCCCCCCTTTGCCCGCAGTCACCTCAACTCCCAGACCGAAAACCGTCGCCATGCTCTCCGATCGTTTTTGGAACAACACTACGCCAAAACGCATCACGCTGAGGTCGTCCGCGAACACCGCGAGGGCTATGAGGCCGCACGCCGCCTCCAAAACATGCTCACGGTCTTTGACTTTCAGGAGGAATGGGACCAGTACAAAAAGCTCTACGGAGATAGCCTATTTGGGCGACGCTGCCTGTTGGCCCGTCGGCTGCTGGAGGCAGGCGTCCCGTTCGTCGAGGTTGGACAAAGCGGCTACGACACACACGCCGATAACTTCATCGGACATAAAGGGCTGCTGCCGCCGATGGACTGGGCTTGGGCCGGTCTGCTGACCGACCTGAGCCAACGTGGACTCTTAGAGAGCACACTGGTCATCTGGATGGGTGAGATCGGCCGAACTCCCCGGATCAACAACCGTTCAGGACGCGACCACTATGTGCGTGCTTGGAGCACCGCTCTGGCAGGTTGTGGGATCAAAGGTGGTCTTCTCTACGGCAAAACCGACCCAGACGGTATCGACGTGACCGAAGGGAAGGTCACCGAGGGAGACTACTTCGCCACAATCTATCAAGCCTTGGGAATCGACCCCGAAACGGAAAACTATGCGGGAGTCCGCCCAGTTCCTATTGCTCCTTTCGGTTCCCAGGTGGTCAACGACTTGCTCGCCTGAAGGTTCCGCCGGATTACCGGAGAGGTTCGTTTGCCCAATCAGCTGCAAGGTTCATGGCTCCCGGGTTCTGACTCTGCGTGAGCAAATGTCTTGGCTGACTCCCCCAAGTTGAGAGATCACACAATCACGTTCAACCCGCCGCTGACCGACCGTCCGCTCTGGCAAACGGATGTCCGACCCAGCCAGCAGTGTTGTTGGAGCCCGGAGGTTTCATCATGGACCGCCGCGGTGAACAATGGTTTTGGCACCTTCCATCACCTATTCATTCCCTGTAAAGTTTTCGATGAAGTCATTGGGGACGAAGATCCCGGGCTTTCGGTGGTGCCTCTGAATGGCCCCCTCGGTCATCACAAACGAGGGCAGACCAAAAGCCCTGAGTCGAAAACTTCTCTGAAGCTCAGTGGGCAAGCAACTTCATGAACAAGCGATCCTGTAATCTTATGAGGCTCACCATTCTGACGGCTGCACTTCTTCTCTTGAGCTGGGCGTTGCCGCAGAACTTGTCCCCGCGCGTTCGTGCTGCAGAGAAAGAGTTTTACGACCCAATCGAGAAGCAGGTCGAGGGGTGGACTGTGTTGGTCGACCCGATCCTCCTGAACGGAGACCAGAAGAAAGTCGGCCAGAACGCTCTGACCGCCTTGGCCAATCACCTGCAGCGGATCAAGTACATCATGCCCGAGGATCGGGTCAGTCGTATGCAAAAATGCCGCATCTGGTTGGAATTACGCAATCCAACCCTTAAGGCCATGCAGTATCATCCCAGCCGAAGTTGGTTGGTCAAACATGGTCAAGATCCTCGGCTCGCCAAACACGTGCACATCCCACAAGCCAAGGCCCTCTTCTCTCGACGTACCTGGGCAAAACACCCCTATGTCGTTCTGCACGAACTCGCTCACGCCTATCATGACCAAGTCTTGACCTTCGATCATGCGCCGGTCAAAGCCGCTTACGAACGAGCCAAGCGAGATGGAATCTACGACAATGTGCTATTGTTCACCGGAAGAAAAGTTCGTCACTATGGTCTGACAAATCACAAGGAATACTTTGCCGAGTCGACCGAGGCCTATTTGGGAGTCAACGATTTTTATCCCTTTGTCCGTGCCGAACTCAAAGAACATGACCCCGGGATGTTCAAAGTACTCCAAGAAATTTGGGGCAGGATTCCTTAATTTTCGCGGGGCAGCTTGCTGAGCTGCAAGAAACTGTTCCTAGAAAGTGGGCAGTGCTTGGCCTGGGGGCTATTGATCGGACGACCGTTCGAGGGCGGACTGGTCTTCGGGGGATTTGCGTCTTTTGTTGGAGTTCTTGGCCGGCTTGGAGGTCTGCCCCTCCTGTGCTCCTGGCCAGACGACATTCGGGTTGACCGGCAGTGTGCCACTTCGACGAGGGGGTGTGCGGATCGTCGGGGATGTGTCGCTGCGGAAAGACCTGCGGATGCTCTTCGACGGAGACCTGCTGTCCGAGTGTTTTTGGCTTTTTCCGGTCGAGGAACCACCAACACTGGCCAACCAAACCAATGCGATCACCCCAACCCCGAAGGCGATACCGATCGGCAGAAGCCACTCGGGAGAGTTCGATCGCTTCCGTCGAGACCGCAACTCGCCTCGGGTGGGGCCAGCGTTGACGGAGATCGTCATCGACGGCTCACCAGCGGCCATGTCCCAACTTTCCTCACCATGACCCATGCCCAACGGCTCTGGGGGAACTGGCCGAACATGCTCTGCAGCAGAAGCGTTCGGCAGTCGCGACGGGTCCCCAGAGCGAGAGATTCCTGAGAACGCGACTGCAGCTGATCTTGCCAGGGGCTGTGTGTCGGCAGCATGCTGGTCAGCGCCAGACTGATCTGTGGCCAACTGTTCCGAACCCGTGTCATCACGCCTTCTAGATTTGGCAAGATGACACTCAAAGGCTTGGTCGTATCGAACGCGAAGCTGGGGATCGAGAAGAACCTTCAACGCCCGGGACAGTTCCCCGAGGATTCTTTCGCTCTCGGCAGCATGAGAACCCTGACGGAAGGAGCGGACATAAGCCATCGTCCGATCCGCCGCCGAGCGGATAGTCTCAGGATCATCCTCGTCGTTGTCCACTCCGAGCAATCGATAATACGAAATCGGTCGATCATCCGGCCGAATGCCCAGCCACTTGTAGTAGGGATCGAATTGCTCAGGCATTGCTGGTTATCTATTGGGAGTTGGTGTTGGGGGGACAGGAGAATATGGGGTTGAAGACTGAGGAGTTGAGCGTCTGGGGCGGGCACGCTCACTGGTTTGTTTCGAGGGAGGCAGTAGCAAGGACGTCCGCACGCCTCAAAAGAGGCTCAACCTACACGAGAGAAGAGCTGAAAAAAAGGATTGCGATTTCGCGCAGAGGATTTCACGGAACCCTCTCAGTTGTTTGGACGCTCCCACAGCATACTTTCGGCGGTATTTGTGACAGTTCCAGAGGGGGAACCAAATCCGACAGGAGGGAACAGTTCAGCTACTGCTCTTGGGGATAATTCTTGCCCGTCCAAAACACCCGAGCCGCCGGAATGACCAGTGATCTGCCAGGTGTTGATCTGCCAGGTGTTGATCTGCCAGGTGTTGATCTGCCA
>CAZYKP010000059.1:0-53594 GCA_964648025.1 uncultured Pirellulales bacterium
CTCCGCGTATCTGCTATGATGATCACTGATACGACTTTTTCAACAGGCTGCTAGCCTTCGAGGCCATTCGCGAACGTTGTGCGTTGCCGGAATGCAACCGGAAGTTTGGTGATCCGATCATCCCCTACTTCCTGCCCATGCTGGCCGAACGCCCCGAGGGTACCGTGTATCATTCCGAGGACTATGCCTTCTGCGAACGAGCCCGACGCAGCGGGTTGGCGATCCACGCCGACACAAGTGTGCGGGTCTGGCACATTGGTGACTACCGCTACGGCTGGGAGGACGCCGGAGGTGATCCCCGGCGCTTCACCGACTATGTGTACAGGATTGCGGAGGGGTGAGTTTGGTCCAGCACCACATCAGTGAGTGTGGCTCTCTCCGGTGACACAGCTCGGGCAGAAAATGGCCTGAGAAGGTCAACGGCCAATTGCGAGAGTCATCCGGCAAATAGAAATGCCATGGTCCTGTGCGCTCTGAAACTCATGTTGAGGGTTGGATCTCTATGACTCCCGATGGGGCAGGGACATACCATTGCGTCGACCTCGAACCTGCTCCTGGAGTAACACCCGGGCAAATCTTTCGGTTCTGGAACCACCACTCGCTTCGTGAAATCGTTGCGTCTGTTTTGTGAGTGGCTCGACTTTGCGCCAGGAGGCCTGTGGAAGCGACTCAAAATCTCTTGTCTATGCTTAGGCGGCAAGGTGCGGTCAGCCCGCTGCAGGGTCTTTTCTGCCGTTTGGGAGATCGACCTTCGATCTCTGATAAACTCACGCAATTCCGCGGTTGATGAGTCAGGAGCAGTGGGAACTTCCGCTGAGACGCTTGTCATTTGGGCAGAGGGATGACAGACCGGCGGAAGGCAAAAGTTGCTCAGCTGTGCCTCTCCTAACGCACGACACCCAGGTAGAAGCTGAAGACCTGCGTTTCGTCGCCGTCTGCCTGCGTGATCGGCCAGGCAAAGTCCAAGGCGATCGGCGCTGGTCCCATCGCTGGAACGGTGATCCGAAGACCCACCCCCGAGGCAATACGAAAATTATCGCTCTCCAGCCGGACATCCTCCTCGACAGTCCCTGCGTCGACAAAAACCACTCCACGGACTGCATCGTCGGCACTGATCGGGAAGACATACTCCGCCGAGGTGAGCAGCTGAAATTCACCACCAACGGTGGTCCCTCCGTTCCGTGGCGAAGCACCGCGAAAATCAAAACCCCGAAGTGTGGAGAAGCCCCCTGCAAAGAAATTATCATACAACGGCGTGTTCGGTCCGGTGATCCCGACCAATCCCCGCAGAGAGAGCGTTTGCCGTCCTGATGTGTCGGGGCGTTGGGTGATCAAGAAGAATTGCCGTCCCTCCAAAATGACTCGCGGATAGTCAAAGCTCCCGACAACCTGCTCAAAGCTGGCTTCCAAATAGTGCCCCTCAGTTGCCAGAAATGCACTGTCTCGTGTGTCGTGCCGAAGGCTGGCCCGAAATCCAATCAGCGTGTTGTCACCAACCACTTCGGCGAGCTCGGGCACCGTAGGAACCCGCTGGTCGAAGACCTCGACATCCTCCAGCCGAAACGCCCCATTGATCGACAGGTCCGGGGTAATGGCTCGACCAAGGGTCAGCCGCAGGGCGGTCCGCTGCTCGTTGTAGTCAAAAAACCCACGAGTGAAGTAAGAACCGCTCACTCCGAAGGCATTTTGTGTGTTGAAGATAAACGGATCGCTGAAGCTGACAACGTAACGGCTTACCTCGTTTCCCGGAGAGGCCTCGATTCGAAATCGTTGTCCAGCCCCACGAAAAGCCGTACCATCGACTAGCTCACGAAAATTTCTCGGCAGCCGCAGAATGTCAAAATTCTGCTCATCCAGCACGATGTTCCCCACCACGCCCGCCTCGCTGTTGACCCCAACCCCAAACATGAACCGACCCGTCTCGGTTTCCTCAACCACGATGTCAAAGTCCTGCAGCGGGTCCGCCTGAAACCAATCCAGACCAAGACCCTCAAGCATGGGGTCGCCCGTCCCCGCAGGCGGAAGTGTCGGGTCGACACCGACTCCCCCTCCAACTCCACCCAACGGGGGAACTTGCGTCGGTTGTGCAGCCGGCACAAACCCAGGACGTCCTCCAGGGACAAACCCTTGAGTTCCCCCGTTGGGGGCAATTGGGTCGGGCGGCTGACGCTGCAAGGTGGTGGATGAGGAACCCGATGCGTTGTTCGAGGGCGTCAGTGTCGGATCTGGATACGGATCGTTCCCTTGGCTGCCCCAGGGTTGTCCCGGAGCGGACGGATTTGGCTGAGTCTGAGCAAACGGGTTGGCTCCCGAAGGCGGAGTGACGTTGCCTGCAGCGGGCGGAAATGCAGGACCTGGATTGCCATTTTCAGGAGGTGGATACTGGGAACCGTTTTGGTAGGTCGCTGATGATGCCAGACGCCGCTGGGCCATCAGCGGAGCTGTGTTTCGACGCGGAAAGTCATGTCCGGCTGTGATGTCTTGCCCTCGGACCGACAAACTTCTCCCACGGTGGTGAACTCCCTGGGCGATTGCAGGGCGCTTGCCAGCGTAGGCGACTTGGGACTGCGGCTGCCATCCAACGCTGGAGGAAGGAGATGGACGATTCGGATAGCTGGCAAGCGGTCCGTTGAGCTGAGAGACGATCTGCCCATAGCGTTGCTCCGACCAGAAGGCACGCTGGCGGGGCAGTGAGCCAAGCAATACGGAGTCGGCCAGCAGTGGTGGCGGCAGTTGGAACCGTTCTTCTTCAGTCCAAAAGTGAACTTGTGGCAGCCAGAGCGGTTCTTCACGCTGAGGCTGATCTCTCACCGGCGAGTGGACGGTGATTCGCTGGGGTGATTCCCCCGTCGGGGCATCTTCGTCGTAAGTCAAGTCAATCAGCCGGTCCCCAGAACCCGAAGGGGGCAGAACGTGATTCGTCCGCCAAAGGTGCTGTTGAATCCCCTGCGAGTTTCTCCAGGATTGCCAGTCCGGTTGAGGGGTCTTTTGTTGGTAACTCGAGTCAGGGCTTTGCCCGCGAGCCAACGGAGGCCGACCGGCGATATTGCCCAGGTTTGAACCCCCTGGCAATTTCGGTGGTCCGAAGACGATCCGCGGGGCAACTCCGCGTGAGGGGTCAATTCGATACAGTCCCGAGGCACGCAGACGTCGCTCGCTGGCCCGCAATTCTCGGACGTCGACGATGTCGCCGGGTCGGAGCGAAAGACGGTTGAGCACTGTGGTGATCTTCGTATGGGGGTAATCCCCGTTAATCTTCACATTGATCCGACCGACCCTGTACCGGGCACCTTCCGAGAGCGAATAGATGATGTCCAGCTTGCCGGGTTCTTCTAAAAACCGAATGTCCGGCTGCACGTCCGCAAAAATGTGGCCTTGGCTGCCGTACAGGTCTTTCAGCTGAGTAACATCGCTTTGGAGGGTTCTCTGCAAAAAGGGATCGCCCGGCTTTAGTTCCATCAACGCATACAAATCTTCGGTCGGGAACTTCTCGTTTCCGACCACCTGAATGTCCCGCACGACGAACTGCGGCCCCTCGTCGATGATAAAGGTGACCCAGACTTTGCTGCGACTCTCGTCCATCTGAACTTCGCGACTGATCCGGACGCTCCAGTACCCCAGCGAATGATAATAGGCCGTTAACTGATCAACATCGCTGGCGATCGTCTCCGGATCATAGTCTCCCCCCAGCTGCCAGGGGGTCGAGCGAAGAAAACCCAGACCCACCGTCGGAGGATCGGGGACAGGAACTGGCGTCCAGGAGTCAACAAGCCACAGTTTCGCGCTGGGCAGTAAATGGGGGATATCGCTGTTGGTGACAATCGGAGACGTCTGGATGACTTTACTCAACCGCCAAGAACTCACCAGATGATTGCCCACAAACCGGATGGCTTGAACTTTTTGCTGGGGGCCTGCATGAATGCGGTAAACCGCCTTGCGGTCGCCTTGGTGATTGCCTTCGACGATCTCCACGGAAACATTGTTGTAACCGCGATCGCGGTAAAGCTCTTCGAGTTTTCTGCGGCCCTCGGCAATGGCAGCCGGATCCACCGTATCCTCGCCAGGATTCAGCCCCACCGCATCGCGAAGATTCCGTTCCCGAATCAGCGAGAACCCACCGTTGAGAAAGCCAGTTCGCAGATTGCCCACGAACTTGACTTCCTCCAACGTCGGTCGCTCGACAACCCGGTAGATCACCACCACACCCTGGGGTGTCGTTTGGTACAGCGGCTTGACCTCAATAAACCACCGCGTCGCTAATAGTCGACGAACGTCGTTTTCCACCTGACTGAGGTTGAACTTTCGTCCCGCCCGCAACCCGATTCGCTTACGAATCTGATCTAAAGATTTCCGCTGATTGCCCTCGACTCGGATCTCGGAAACCAGTTTCTGAGGATCCTCCACTTCCACCTGGGCCTCGGGCAAAACCCCTGGCGGCAAGACGACCCCGGTGGCCCGTTGTAAGACCTGCCCGGTGGGAACGGGCAGCTGGCCCTGCTGAGGCTGCGGAACCCCAGCAGGCAAGCCGGAGGCCTGGCCGCCTGTGGAGAAAGGGTTAGGCGTCTGCGGGTCCGGTGGTGCCTCAGGGCGTGAACGACCAAAAAAACCCTGACCGCTGACCGGAGTTGCCACAATCCCGGCCAAACTCCAGGTCATCACACAGCCGATGGCCAGCAGCCTCCACCTTGGCTGCTGGGCCAGCGTAGAATCTACTAGCCGGCGAAATTGGCAAGATCGTCTCCCTGCCTGGTCAGTCAGTCTCCAGGCTGGAGGGTAGTGCTGCCGGGCGAAGGATGACATCTGGACCGACGGCATAAGGCGCTCTGGGCTGCGATTGGATTGGCCGCCAACTTTGTAACCGTTTTCGCGAAATCCGATCCCTGTTGGGGGACCGCCCGGTTCAACGGATTTGCAGTCTGCGGCACCTTCGGCCGGGCGCCTAGGCGGGGCCTCGTCTTCGACCCTGCCCAGAGGCACCCACTGATTCTGCTCCAAGCTTTCGCCCTGAGAGAGTGTTGGCTCCCGTCAGAACATCCGCTTCACGAGCTTGCACTCTTGAACCCTGGAAAAGTTCCCGACTGGGGGCTCTCGGTCCGCTCCTGTGTATTCCCCACTGAGTAGGGCAGCCAGAGGCTGACGCGGAAGCTGGTAGGCCCGGCGGAATCTCTTCAGCAATCAAGAACCAAAAGGACTTCTGCCCAATTGTGGCAACCGCGGGAGAGAGGCAGTCTGGTGGCGGCCGACAACCTGCGACTCAAGAAAAGGGCCCCCTTCCCGGCCGGCAGGTCTTACCGCATGAGCGGAAGATCGACAAGCCGAATTGATCGGCTTGATTGTATTGGCCAGAGTTTTCGGCAAACTTGCTCTCAGCGAATCTTGCAGCCTCAAACAACTCGAACTCAAGTTCCCCAGGCTGCTACCTTTGAGAAAAAGTCTTGCAGGTCCAAAACAGGGGAATCGCCAGAATCACCTGTTGATCTGCCAGCTGTTGATCTGCCAGCTGTTGATCTGCCAGCTTTTCCGCTTTGCCGGGCGAGCCAAGATGTTCCTCAACCTCAGTCGCTGGATTGTCTCAGAGGGGGCTAATGCCCACCGATCTGCTCGTGCAGGAGTTTTTCGAGGTCCCACATCGACGGCCTCGGCCACAATCTGGAAAGCCCCGGCTGCAAATCCGCCAGTGATCACCAGTAAGCCAGATTCGTCGTCTGGTGAAGTATAGGTTTTACTGGAGTTTGCTCTTGAGGAACTTCTTTGACATCCAGGGGTTCTTTGTGGACATCGAATCACTCGATCAAGCCGGCCAAGGCTGTCAACTTGGCGGCGTTTCCTCCAAGGGCTTTTCAACCAGGAACCCCAGGCGGTTCCACATTCCCAGAAGGCGACCGATGTCCTCATCTGAAGAGGCTCTGCTGTCGGCGGTTGCTGCCGACTTCGAGGCCGACCTGCCTCGGCTGGTTTATGCCGACTGGCTTGAGCAACAAGGCGATCCGCAGCGTGCTGAATTCATCCGTGTCCAGTTGAAGTTGGCCAATCTGGGGAACTCAGAAAAGAATACCCAAGCGAGGGCATTGAGAAGACGAGAGCAGGACTTGCTCTCCAGTCACCGCGACCGCTGGTTGCCCACCGACTCACTCCCTGAAAACGTCGTTCGGCTCAGGCGAGGTTTTCCAGAGTTTGTGGTCCTGTCCCCAGATCACGACCATCAGGTCTTTCTGAAAAGTGTCGCAGCGATGAAGGTTGTGGGAACGCTGGTGCTTCGAGCCCACCCTCGGCTCAACGATCAGGCTCTCTCATCCCTCTCAGGATTGCTTGGTGTCCAGAAAGTTGATCTCAGCGAGTCACCCCAACTTACTGGGGAGGGGCTGATGCATCTGGCCGAATTGATGGGCTTGAAGGAGCTGCTGCTCTGGAGATGTGCTCAACTCCAAGCCGCAAGCATCGCCCCTCTTGGCAGGATGCTGCATCTGCAGCGTCTTTCCCTCAGCCGGTGTGCCCAGCTCGAGGATGCGGTGTTAGGCGGCTTGGTGGAACTGGTCCGACTGCGGCGATTGAACCTTTCGTGGTGTGAGCAACTCACCAATGCCGGGCTGGCCCATTTGGCCCAGTTACCAAACCTTCAATGGCTCAATGTGAAAGGCTGCCCCAAGCTCACCAAGCAAGGGATCGCCGAGCTGCAACATCAGAATCCCAGTTGCACTATTGTCAGCTAAGGCTGAGACCAGCAACTCACTAGGAGTCCTTAGACCGGGAGCACCCGTTGGCCTTCGGCTCCCAACCCTTCAGGGCCCAGACGGTCGCAAAAATCCCCAAATCGCTCTCCGGGCTGCCGTTGCGAGGCAAACCGCTCGAACAGCGGCCGGATCGTCGGCAGGATCTCGTCAAAAGGCACTAAATCCTTGTAGATGAAATTCAAGCGTGTGCCCAGAAAGTTGCCGCCCACAAAGATCGTATACTTCCCCAAGGTCTTACCAACGAACCCCAAATCACTATTGTAAGGCCGGGCGCATCCATTGGGGCAGCCAGTCATATGAACGGAGAAGACCTCCTCACTCAGGCCCAACTCAGCGATCAGGGCGTCCAGCTGGTCCATCACCTGCGGATGAACACGCTCGCTCTCGGCCACCGACAGACCACACATTGGCATCGCAGGACACGCCATGGAGAGTCGCCGCGAAGGCGTCCGTTGCTCACTCAACGGCACTCCATGGGAGGTTAAAATGTCCTCAATGGCCTGACGGTTCTGCGGATCAATCTCCGTGAACAAAATGTTCTGCTGGCCGGTCAATCGAATCCCTGGACGAAATTGCGTGCAGATCGCCCGGATGGCGGCCTTGATCCGATAATCCCCCTCATCCTTGATCCTGCCATTCTCCACGTAGAGCCCATAAAAGAGCTTGCCATCTCCCTGCTCATGCCACCCCAGATGGTCGCTGGCGTTGGAGATGGAAACATCTTGGGGAGGCTGCAGCGGTTTGCCGTAGTACTCGGCAACCGTCTGTCGAAATTTTTCCAGGCCCCAGCGATGAATCAAATACTTCATCCGGGCCACTTTGCGGTCGGATCGGTTCCCATGATCCCGCTGAACCTTGATGATCGCCGCGGCCAGAGGGATGGCCTCTTGCGGAGTGATGTAGCAAAGTGGCTTGGCCAGCGCCGGAAACGTCTTCTTCGCGCTGGGCGTGGTCCCCATGCCCCCACCCACATAGACGTTGTAGCCAAGCACATCCTGGCCATCGTGGATGGCCAGCCAGCCGATGTCGTTGGCGTGGATGTCGACCGCGTTGTCTTCTGGCAACGCAATGGCCTGTTTGAACTTTCGTGGAAGATAAGTTCGGCCATACAGCGGTTCGACAACGGGCTCCGGCTCGCCGCCGCCGACGAGTTGCTTTTCGGACTCCTCGGGAGCCTGAGGCTTGTTGTTGTCCTCCGGTGTGGTTGCTGCAGCAGGTTGACCGTTGGTGTCTGAGAGTTCGGTCAGCCAGATTTCGTGGTAAGCACGAGTCTGCGGAGTAAAAGCCGCGGCCAGTTGATCGGCCAACTCCTGCAGACGCTCGTACAGACGGTTATTCTTAAAAGGCGCCGGATTGGCCATCACATTGCGGTTGACATCCCCGCAGGCGCCCAGGGTGCTCAGTTGCACCTCGTTGATCCGCGCAATCGTCTTGTGCAAGTTGTTCTTGAGAACTCCATGTAACTGCAATCCCTGCCGGGTGGTCACCCGGAGCGTCTGATCGCCAACCTCATCGCCCAGGTCGATCTCGGCCAACAACTGCTCGCTGGTCAGTCGTCCGCCGGGAATCTTCGTGCGAATCATCATCGAGAAGGCTTTCTCACCGCCGGACTTTTTCAGCTCTTTGCGACGGTCCCGGTTGTCTTGCTGATAAGTCCCATGGTGCTTGAGTAACCCCACACTTCCCTTGCTAAAGCTGGATTCTTGGTTGGCCAACTCGTCCGGGATCTCGCCTTTCAGATAGTCACTGTTGGCCTTGAGCCCCTCGGCTGGGCTCGGCTTTTGGGCAGGTGCACTGGCAGAGGTGAGTTGGTCGGGTTTCTCGGTTGACATAACGGGAGAAGTCCTGGCAGTCCTAGTCAAGCAGTCCTCACTCAATCGCCACACCAGCCTCAAAGCTGTCTCGCCTGATGAGGGTCTGGGGGTCAGACTGACCCCGCAAAGCGGCGTCCGTCCCGGACTTTCCTGTGCCCGGAACATCGGGTCTGCGGTGAAGCGATCAATGATTACTTGGATTATCGACATAGTGAAGCTTGTGGCAACCCAAAGTCGCCCAGCCGGCAGTATATCGGTTGGTCTGGGAACTCACGAGCTCAACAAGTAAGGGATCCGCTTACCTCGAATCTACTGCAATGCACCCCTCACTCCTGCTGGGGAGTCAGCAGACCGCCAGGCCCACACAATCGACGCGGGTCGACTCTTTCAAATTTGCTAGCAATGAAGACTAGACCGGTTCTAGGCCAGCCTTCTTCGGGAGCATTTTTGATACGTTGCCATCCTTCAGTTCAGTTGCCGGTTCTCTGGAAAATCGCTGGCAGATTCACGGGACGGAGCATCAGTTATGCTGTTTGCCAGAGCGGTTTTGCTCACTGACGGTCTGTCCGAAAAGCACCGGAATCCACCTGGATCGTGTTGCACCATGACTTGGGCTCCACAACACAGTGGATTGCCGGATGCTTTTCGGAGAGTCTCTGAGAACTGACCACTTGGCACGAGCCCATTGATTTGCTGACAAGTCCTCGTCCACGTCCGAAAGGAACCACCGGCAATCCGGGCTCCCGGTGAGCCTCTGGCCGCACGGGCTCAGGCAAGATCAATGGGGCAAGACGGAAAGCCCTGGGTCGGAGACTTTGCTGAGGTTCGGTGATTGCAGTGCCCCGGGTGTGGGCCTTGCCCAGAGACCTTGCTCCACCAGAGACCTTGCTCCACCAGAGACCTTGCTCCACCAGAGACCTTGTGCCCAACAAGATCTTTGTGCTTGGGCGCTCTGTGGTCCCGAGAGTCCCAAGCCTCCGGGACAATCTGGGACATTCGAGCTCAAGAAAAGCAGCGGTTTCAGACAGTTCGTGTCCACTGAGGTCAAGGCAAGTTGCCGAAGAAGGTCCTGCCAAAGCCAACGGCCGTGACCAGCTTGGACTTGTTGGTGTCTGGGCGTTGATGGGGAACGCCCCAGGCGATCAGGCGATGGCTCAACGGGTGAGCTTTTTGTATTTGAACTTACGAGGTTGGTCGTCGCTGATGCCCTGCCGCTCTCGTCGCTGGGCCTCATAAATCTGGTAATTGCCTTCGCACCAGTGGACGTATCCCTCGCCCTCAAAAGACAGAATGTGGGTGGCCACCCGATCGAGGAACCAACGGTCGTGACTGATCACAATCACACTGCCGGCAAAGTTGATAATGGCGTCTTCCAGGGCTCGAAGCGTGTCGACGTCCAGGTCGTTGGTAGGTTCATCTAGTAGCAACAAGTTGCAGCCACGGCGAAGGAGTTTGGCCAGGTGGACCCGGTTGCGTTCTCCCCCGGAGAGAGAGCCAACTTTTTTCTGCTGGTCCTGCTTTTTGAAGTTGAACTTCGCCACGTAAGACCGGCTGTTGATCGTCTTTCCGCCAAGATCCAGTGTGTCGTGTCCCCCGGAGATCTCCTGCCAGACGGTGTTCTCCGGTCCCAACGCGTCCCGCGACTGGTCCACGTAGCCCAGCTGCACCGTATCCCCGAGACGAACGGAGCCCTGATCGGGGGATTCCTCGCCGGTGATCATCCGGAAAAGCGTCGTCTTGCCGGCCCCATTGGGACCGATCACGCCAACGATCCCACCAGGGGGAACCCGGAAGGAAAGGTCTTCAATCAGCACGCGATCGCCGTAAGCCTTGTTCACCCCTTGGGCCTCTAAGACCAAGTCCCCTAAGTGAGGACCAGGGGGGATCTGCAGCTCGAACTCGGTTTCCCGCTCTTGGAACTCCTCGGCGGCAAGCTTCTCGTAAGAGGAGATTCGAGCCTTGTTCTTCGCCTGACGCGCCTTGGGGCTCTGCTGAATCCATTCCAGCTCCCGGGCCAGAGTTTTGCGTCTGGCTTCGGCTTGCTTCTCCTCCACAGCCAACCGATCTTGCTTATGCCTCAACCAAGCAGAGTAGTTGCCTTCAAAAGGAAAAACCCTGCCGAACTGGATTTCCAGGATCCATCCGGTCACGTTGTCCAGGAAGTAGCGGTCGTGAGTGACCGCCACGACGGTGCCGTTGTAGCCTTGGAGGTAGTGTTCCAGCCAACCGACGCTTTCGGCGTCGAGGTGGTTGGTTGGCTCATCCAGCAGCAGCATGTCCGGGTGTTCTAACAGCGTCCGACAGAGGGCCACTCGTCGCCGCTCGCCGCCGGAGAGATTGCCGCACAGGGCGTCGGGCGTGGGCAGCTGCATGGCATCCCGGGCGATTTCGACTTGGCGGTCGAGTTCCCAGGCGTTGACGGTGTCGATTTGCACCTGCAGACGATCCATCTCTTCAAGCAGTTTTTCGGCTTGTTCAGGATCGGCCTCTCCTAGGTCGAGGCTGATTTGGTTGTATCGATCCAGCAGGGCTCGCGTTGCAGCGACGCCCTCGTCGACGACTTCGGCAACCGTTTTCTCGGGGTCGACGTACGGTTCCTGCGGAACATATCCGACGGTATACCCCTCAGCGAGACGGGCTTCCCCCTCGAATTCTCGATCGACGCCAGCCATCAGTTTGAGCAAGGTGCTCTTGCCGGCCCCATTGCGTCCCAGAACGCCGATCTTTGCGCCGGGCAAAAACGACAGGCTGATATCCCGAAGGATCTCCCGTTGAGCGATCTTCTTGGTCAGTCGGGAGATGGTAAAGATGTATTTATCGGCCATACGCGGATTGAGCCCCTTGCCGCAGATTGTGGTCAACGAAAAAGCGTTTCCCCAGAGGCGATCACCGCCTCAGGTGATTGATTCCATGCGGTGGCCCCTGGATCGGTTGGCCACCAAGACGTCCGTTCGTAACGCAGAACATGGCGGGAATGAATCCGCACACAAGATTTTCGTGTTGCAAAGAAGCAGCGAATCCGTCCGAGTAGATGTCCGAGACGACCCCCGTTGTCGGAGGGACAGAAAAATCACTTCAGCGGCTTCAGCGTACCAAACTATGAGCGATGCAACTGCTGACTGACTGACAGTTCTGATCCAGTGACAGTTCAGGCTCAACAAACCCCGTGACGTCCTCGGCCCGAAGAATCGGTCACTCCGAGCGACCTTAGCACCTTGAAGAACCCGCGAACGTGAAGAACCCGTGAACGTGAAGAACCTGTGAGCTTGGATGTGAAGGTGAAGTTGAGTGTGTTCAGATGGCGTCCGATGAGGTCCTCCGACTGCTGTCCGCTGGCCCACGGCCATCTCGGCTGGCTTGGTTATTGACTGGGGCTGTGACTGGTCGAAGACTCCGGCGAGCTTTGCTCTCAAGGCTTCGTATTTTAGCGGGCTTGCAGAAGGTCGTGCAGGGCATCGCACCGTCAGCAACGATAAAGGTGACCGAGACTGGCGTTTTGTTGTTTTGGGCTGAGTCCATCGCTTGTCCCCGCAGCAGGGCGACTCGTCCGGAGCGGGATGGGACGGGTTTTCGGCGAGAGAACTGGTCGTGAATTGGCTTGAGCAATCGGGAATCGAGAGAGCGGGGCTGGCGAGGGTCGTGTTGGCCAAGAGGGGTGATCCGCGTAGGATCCCTCAGGCTGTGATCTTCTGAAGCGGCGTTGAAATCCCCTTGTGATGAACTGGCGGAGGATCATCGAAGGTCATGCTTGCCCTTTCACGCAACCAATCGCGGCAGCTCGACAAGGTGGCGATTGAGCAGTACGGGGTGCCCAGCCTGGTGCTGATGGAAAACGCTGGCCGAGGTGTTGCCGACCAGTTAACCAGTTTGGGTATCCACGGGCCAGTCTTGATTTGTTGTGGGGGCGGAAATAACGGTGGCGATGGGCTGGTCATCGCCCGTCATTTGGACTTACGCGGCTTTGCAGCTCGGGTGCTTGTGGTGGCAGACCTGGAACGCCTGACGCCGGACACCAAGTGCAATTACGAGATCGCTTGCAGGCTGGAGCTGCCGATTGTGCATTGCGATCCCCGAACCAGCCTGCAGCAGAGCTGGGAAGAACACTCCGAGGGTGCTTGCTGGATTGTGGATGCGTTGCTGGGCACCGGGGCCAGCGGTGACCCGCGACCACCGCTGGATCAATTGATCGATGGGATGAATTCGGCCCGAGCCGCTCGGCTGGCTGTGGATGTGCCCAGTGGGTTGGATTGCCAAACAGGTCAACCAGGTTCTCCAACTTTCCAAGCAGAACATACTTGCACCTTCGCCACCACCAAGGTCGGATTCCAGAAGCCGTCGGCCAAGCCATTTTTGGGGCATGTGCATGTCGTCGATATCGGGATCCCAACACGACTGGTCAACCAATTGGACCCCGAGTGATCCCGCTGAGTCCCGCGTTGCGGAAGTCGGTGCCGGTCGTGCAAAGTGGCCAGACCACCAAGAGTTGCGTTCGTTGGCGAAAAAAGACCGCAACTTTTCCTTTCATCAGCAAGTAGTGCGGGGTACCAAGAAAGCTTGCCTGGCAGATCGCGGACTTGCAGCCGGCCGCATCCGGCTGTCTTCCCAGCACGGATCGTCAATCCAGAAGCTTTCCACCCGCACACCGTCAAAGCTCAAGCGATGAAACCAGAAGCCGTCAAGCGAAGGACTGTCAAACAAACCTTCGGAACAAACCGCCTCAAGATCAGCTGATCCGCTGCAGACACCCGGAGGGTGAACTGAGGAACTCCTCACCCCAACTCCTTTCAACCGAGTCCAGCTTGAACGAGTCCAGCTTGAACGAGTCCAGCTTGAACGAGTCCAGCTTGAACGAGTCCAGCTTGGTCGGCAGTTGCAATGAAGGAGAGGACCGCTTGAGCAGCGGAAGCTGTCAGCAGGTTGGCTTTGATGGCCGGTATTTTCACACTTAATGAACTCAGGGACTGAACCACCTTGCTGGAAAACGCCTTGCTTGCCCTGGACCGCCGCTGGTGGGCGGTGCAGTCGGTTGTCTTGCTCCTGGTGCTGGCGGCACTGTGGGGGCTTTTTGCTGTTGAGGTTGAAGACTCACCAGAACGTTGGATTCCCAAAAGCACCATGGAAGCTTGGGCGGTCTTCGATCAACATTTTGATGTCGGGGATTCGGTCGCTGTTGGGCTGGAGTTTCACCGACCTGTCCGCGACCAGGACGTTCATCGCCTGCGGAAGTTGCGTCAGGAACTGATGCAGATTCCCGGGATGAAGCAGATCTACGATCCCTCGGTTGTTGCCGAGGAGATCGAAGGTGTGCCGCTGACGGAGCTCATCGATCCGGCCAACGTGGAACGCTTCCACATCTATGCAGGAAGCTTGTGGGACATCATTGGCGACCCGCAGCATCGCACCTTAGTGTTGATCGGTGAAATGCGGTATCTGCCGCCTGACCAAGCCGACCAGCTCAACCAACGACGGCGTGAGACCGTTCGCCAGGTTTATCAAGCGGTGCAGAGCCGTCAGACCGACCCAGACTGGGAGGGGATCAAGCTGCACGTGGCCAGCGGCATTGTGATCATGTATGAGCTGGAAAAGCGAGCTCGCTATGTGGCGATGACCTTCTTGCCGATGGCCGTTTTGCTGGGCCTAGGCAGTTTGCTGTACGGATTCCGCTCGCCACAAGCTCTGCTGGTCGCCCTTCTGGCAGCGACGGTGGCCTGTGTGCTGGTGCTTGGGTGGTTCACCTTGATGGGCGGGGCCATGGGAGCGGTGACCATGACGGCCCCGACTCTGATCTCCATCATCGCCATTGCTACAACGGTGCACTTCACCTCCCATGTCGCGGATCACCAGGGTTCTCCGGATCAATACCGCCCTGGCGGTCGCCATCGTGAGGCCTTAATCCGCTGGGTGGCGGTACCTTGCCTGGGGGCAGCCACCACAACGGGTTTGGGGTTTTTGATGTTGGGCTTCAACGAACTGGAGCCTATTCGGATGCTCGGTTTCCAGCTGTTCATCGGAGCGATCCTGGCCTTCTTTGGTGTCTTGCTGGTGACGCAGTGGCTGCCGATCACCACCGCTCAACAAGGCTCCTGGTTTGCTCCCAGCCGAATGAGTGATTTGCTCAGCTGGCAGCTCCAACGCCCTGGCTGGATCATCGGTGGGATGACGCTGCTGTGTCTGGGATGCCTCTATCTGGCCTGGCCAAGACCGGCCGACGCCCCGGTGGGCCTGCACGTCGATGCTGACCCCTTCTCGTTTTTCAGCGATGATGAACCGGTCTCGCGATCTTTGGCGCACTTCTCCCAGAAAAAGTTTGGGATGTATCAGCTAGAGGTCGTTTTGGTCCCCAAGGAAAAAGGCGTTCCCCCTAGAACACAGGGGACCGAAGATCAGGTTTACCGCCAGAACCAGGCCGCTGCCGCAGCGTTTAACCGAGAGCTGCTCAGCTCCGAGGGCCGCCAAGCGGGGGTGGCCCGCGTGGTCTCGACTCAGGTGTTTCAGCAACGACAGCAGCAGTTTCAGTCGGAACTCTTTCAAAAGGTCGCCCAAGGCGGGGTCGCCGAGTGGATGTCGGTGGGAGAGCGGTTGTACTCGCTGTTGCGCAACGCTCATCGGTTCCGAGAGGTGTTTCGCAGTTGGAGCGACGACCGCTTGGATGAGGGCGCGATGCGAGTGACGGTTCTCGCGGTCGATCAAGGCCCCCAGGGGTTTCGGCCCCTGGTGGACTACGTTCGCGGCAAGTTGCCCGAGGACCGCTTCAAGTGCTACGTCACCGGAACGATCGCCCAGATCGTCCGGCTCTCCGACGGGTTGGTGATCGGCTTGTACTACGGACTCGGCTTATCCCTGTTGGTGATGGCCGCTTTGTGCCTGGTCTTGTTCCGCTCATGGCGGTTGGCCGCTGCAGCGTTTTTGCCGAACGCCTTTCCGCTGCTGATGGTCTTCGGCTTGATGGGCGCGTTGAAAATTCCCATCAGTTCGGGCACAGCGATGGTGGCCACCGTTGCACTGGGGATCGCTCTGAATGATACCGTGCACTTCCTCTTGCATTACCGCAAGCTCACCCGGGAATGCGGAGAAAGCGTCTCGATCGCCCTCGATGAAACCGTCCGGCACATCGGAAGACCCATCGTCCTGACCTCTCTGGTCCACGTCGTCGGATTTGCCATCTTCCTGTTGACTGACTTTGTGCCCCTGTTCCACTTTGGTGTGCTCGCTGGGGTGGCCATGCTGGCAGCGATCGTGGGCGATCTGGTGTTGTTGCCTTGCCTGCTGAAAGTGATTGACCAACCCCCGACCTCGCAACCAGGCCAAGGTGCCCTCGTCCAGACTACTCAACCGTCGCCCGGCTCCTACACAGCAGCCGCCGGATAACCCCTGGTAGCTGGGAATTCCTCATCGTGATTACCAAGAATTGCTGAGTACTATTCACTAACATTTCTGACTCAAGCACAACGCCAGCCACCACCCGAACGCCCCCGAGCACCAGAACGCCCCCGAGCACCAGAACGCCCCCGAGGGCATCGGAATTGCGGCGACCTCACGCGAGCTTTCTGTGGCCTCCATCCGGTTGGCGGGAGCCTTTGACAGGCTGCCCGCGACACCGGTTTGCTCTCCGCGGAGGCGGACACTCGAAGCAGAAGGTATGCCCGGCACGACCGCAGAGGGCGTTCCTGACCGAGGGCAAGTCGAGCGAGATGCTCCAGCTTGTCGCCTCCAAGCGTTGAAATTCCCTCAAACGCTCCAACCGTCTGAACCATCCCTGAGGCGAACGTGGGGGCAGATCGACAACCACCGCAACAACGCTACAGTGATGTGATGGAGACGGGTTTCTCCAACCAAGCAGTAGCACTTGAGGAAAACTGATGCGGAACTTGGTCTTAGTCCTCGGGGATCAGCTGGACTTGCAATCGTCAGCCTGGGAGGGAATCGACCGCCAGCAAGATGCTGTGTGGATGGCCGAAGTCCATGAAGAAGCGGCTCACTTTTGGTGTCATCAACTGCGAATTGCCACGTTTTTCTCGTGTATGCGGCATTTCCGTGATGACCTCCGCCGGCAGGGCTACACAGTTCACTATACTGAGCTGCCCGAACGCCAGAGTGATGATCGCGGTTCCGACCTCGCTTCGGTGCTACGCCAAGATGTTCATCAATACCGGCCCAAGAAACTGATCGTTGTGCAACCCGGGGACTGGCGGGTCGCCGAGAGCCTGAAGAAGGAGGCCGCCCATCTCGACATCGAACTCGAGGTCCGCCCGGATCGCCATTTCTACTGTAGCGTCGAACAGTTCAAAAAATGGGCGTCCGGTCGCAAGAGCCTCGTTCTGGAATCGTTTTACCGGCAGATGCGTCGCCAAGAGGGAATCCTGATTGAGGAAGATGGGGAACCCACAGGCGGCCAATGGAACTTTGATCACGATAACCGACAAACCTTTGGCCGAGATGGGCCGCAGGATGTCCCCCCACCTCAATCGTTTCCTCCTGATGAGGTGAGCCAGGATGTGTTGAGACTCGTGCAACGACGCTTCGCTGAGCATCCCGGGCGTTTAGACTACTTTCTCCTGCCGGTGGATCGAAGCGGGGCGGTTGCGTTTCTGGAGGATTTTATTGAACATCGCTTAAAGGGTTTTGGTCCCTTTGAAGACGCGATGTGGACCGACGAAGCCATCTTGTTCCACTCTCGCTTGTCGGTTCTGCTGAACCTCAAGTTGCTCAACCCTCGAGAATGCGTCGACAAAGCAATCGAGGCCTACCGCAACAATCAGGCTCCGCTCAACAGCGTCGAAGGGTTTGTCCGCCAGTTGTTGGGCTGGCGGGAATACGTTCGGGGGATCTATTGGCTCAATATGCCTGGGTATGCCGAGCTGAACCATCTCGGACAGACGCAAGATGTCCCCTCATTCTTTTGGGATGGACAGACCGAGATGGAGTGTATCCGTCAGAGCATGCAGCATGTGTTGAATCATGGATATGCCCATCATATTCACCGGCTGATGGTGCTGGGCAACTTTGCGCAGATTTTTGGTGTCGACCCGAGAAAATTTCACCAGTGGCATATGGCGATGTATCTGGATGCCGTCGATTGGGTCTCACTCCCTAATGCCCTGGGCATGAGCCAATACGGAGATGGAGGCATCATGGCGACCAAGCCTTACTGTGCCAGCGGGAACTACACCAACAAGATGAGCAATTTTTGCTCCAACTGCCGGTACAACTACCGCCGCGCACACGGCGAAAACGCCTGCCCGGTCACGACCCTCTACTGGGACTTTCTGGACCGCCATGACCAGACGTTCCAAAACAATCCGCGAATGAACCTGCAGATGGCCAACCTGCAAAAGAAACGTCAGCAGGGAGAAATCGAGAGAATCCGCAAGCAGGCCGAGACAATCCGCACCGGTGGCTGATCGACTTCCTCCTGCTTCGGCGTGCTTCTCAGCTGGAAAATGGCTTGTCGACCGCTCGCTGCAGTCCCTCGCCGATACGACCCCAAAGTCGGTTGTCTCTGACGTTTCGAGGGTGAGGCCCCCGTCCCCTCGTCTTGACCAAGACCATGCGGCAAACACTTATCGGCCACACCGTATGGGGCAAACCGTATGGGGCACATGGTATCGGCCACCTCTTTGCCCCCGTCAGTCGCTCAAGGACAACGCCCAAGAGTCCTGCAACAGCCAAGAGTCCTGCAACAGCCAAGAGTCCTGCAACCTCTGCCTGAACCTTCTTCAGATCGCATCGTTGTGTGCCAGATTGCCACTTTCCAGACCAAGACGTCACACCCAATCGGCAACGCGGCTTCGGGAGGCGTCACCTTGTGACAGGTTGGGCGCTGTCCTATTATTGACCCGCTGAAAGTCGTCGACTACGCCTGAGAGCTACAACCGGCAATCCGGGTTCCCGTTGGTCGCCCTCGGGGTTGAGAATTGATCTGAGATTCAATAGGCCGGCACCAACGTTCCCAAGAGGCAATGATGCACTGGTTGCGTTCTTTCCGAAGAAAGCAGTTCTCGCCTGTCCCCTGCTGGTCATGCTGCAGCGCGGCCGCCCTCGTGCTGGTCGTCTTTGGCTCTTGGGGGGGAGTTGTCCCCACGGCGAACGCTGCCTCAAAACGCCCGAATATCTTGTTTGCTTTTGCAGATGACTGGGGGCGATACGCCAGCGCGTATGCCAAATTGGAGCCGGGCGGCCCAAGTGATATCCTCAAGACGCCTCACTTCGATCGTATTGCTCAAGAAGGGGTCTTGTTGACTCGCGCTTTCGTCAACGCCCCCTCTTGTACCCCTTGCCGCAGCTCGCTGCTTTCTGGCCAGTATTTCTGGCGGACCGGCCGCGGGGCGATTCTGCAGGGAGCCATCTGGGACTCCAACATCCCCAGCTTTCCGCTGCTTCTGCAGGATGCCGGTTATCACATCGGTTTCTCTTATAAGGTCTGGAGTCCGGGGAGCCCCGCGGATGCCCCCTACGGAGGCGGCAGGTTTGGCTACCATCGCCGAGGCCGCTCCTTCAACCGCTTCTCCTTTGTGGTCAGTCGTGCTCAAGACCCTGAGGCTGCGAAAGCGAAACTCCTCGACGAGGTCCGCGGGAATTTTCGAGACTTCCTTCAGAAGCGAAAAGCCGATCAACCGTTTTGCTTTTGGTTTGGTCCGACCAATGTGCATCGAAAGTGGGTGGCCGGCTCTGGCAAGAAGCTTTGGGGGATGAACCCGGACGAACTCCGAGGCAAACTGCCGCCCTTTTTGCCAGATGTGCCGACAATTCGTGAGGATTTTTGTGACTACCTCGGCGAAGTCAAAGCCTTCGATGAGGCGCTGGGAGTGCTGCTTGCGGAACTTCAGCGTGAGGGCGAACTCGAAAACACCTTGATTGTTGTCAGTGGCGATCACGGGGCGCCCGGCTTTCCACGCGGCAAGTGCAATCTCTACGACTTTGGCGTCGCAGTGCCGCTGGCGATCCGCTGGGGCAACCAGGTCCCTGGAGGCCGGGTCCTCAGCGATTTTGTCAGCTTGCCCGACTTGGGGCCGACCTTTCTCGAAGCTGCCGGCTTACAACCGCCTGAGGTGATGACCGGCCGCAGTTTGATGCCGATCCTCGCCTCTGAGAAACAGGGACAAGTCGATCCAACGCGGGATGCTGTCATCGTCGGCCGGGAGCGGCACGTTGCACGAGCACGGCTGGGAGAACTTCCCTATCCTCAACGAGCGATTCGCACGGCCGATTTTCTGTATATCCGCAACTTCAAACAAGACCGCTGGCCCATGGGCACCGCCGCAGGCTACGGGGAGCCCGACGGGGTGTTGCCATCTTACAAGCAGTTAGCCGCCAACACCTTCGGCGCATTTGCCGACCTGGATGCCAGCCCCACCAAAGCTTGGATCATCCAGCATCGCCAAGACGAAGGAATGCAGCGCTACTTCGACTGGGCCTTTGCTCGGCGACCCGCCTCAGAGCTCTATGACCTCCGGAAAGACCCACACCAAATGACCAACTTGGCCGGCCAGCCGGAGTATGCACAGCAGCAGGCCATGCTCCAAGCACGCTTGATGGAAGTTCTCAAAACAACCGGCGATCCTCGTGTTCAAGGGGATGGCAGCACCTACGACAAACCCCCATTTGCCGGTCCGCGGCCCAAGAACAAGCCCAAGCCCAAGCCCAAACGGCAACAGCCAACGACCAACTGAGCGATCCTCGCCAGCAGATTCCCCCCTTCCCCCCCAAGAAAGCCTTCGTTTCCCCCAGAGTTCCGTTCCCCCAGAGCTTTTTGTTCTGGGGCTATTGTTTTCTGGGAGCATTGTATTCTGGGGCTTTTCTTTCCATACTGCCCTTAAAAGAAATTTTTGCTCGTCCAAAACGCAGGAACCGTCGGAATCATGACTGATCTGGCAGCCTCGCCAAACCGCCGGACGAGCCAAGATTTTCCTCAACCTCAGTAGTTGGACTGTCCCAGATGTGGCCCAGCTGACCAAGATGTTGTTGCCTGGATTTGTTGAGGACCCTCCAGATTGGGCCTCTGCCACAATCTGGACCAGTCGAGATAGGTGTCTGGCTCAGGGGGCTGTTGGGGGAAGCAATCCTAACTGAACGCACTTGAGGCGGCATTCGTCCCGCTCGCGGCATCGTTTCAACTCTGCCCAGCTAGGATCTTGGAGGCTGAGAAAATCGTCCTCCGAGGCGTGGGCTGTTCCGCTCTCGGCGATCCGCCGTACAAGTCGCCCGACGACCCCGATATCCAAACGGCTCAGCTGCATTGCCTCCAGACGATAATCACAGAAGGCCTCCCAAACGAGCGGATACAACTTGGCCACGATCTCTGTGCCGATGGTGATCGCGTATTGCCGAATCTCCCACTGGGCGTGGTCATCCATCCGCAGGGCTAGAAAATGCAGCAGATTGTGCAGGTCAATTTTCCAATAAGCTTCTGTGTAGGTCGAGAGCGGAAGATCCTTCCTTGCTTGCTCCCGCGCAACGCCGGCCTCAATTCGCCGCTGATACTCTTGCCGGGCCTGCTCTTGCAGCTGGCTCTCTCCCTGAGTCAGTTCGGCCCCACAGTCGCCGGATAACAAGCCGCCGCTGCCTTGACGGTTGCTGGCCGATTGTGTCCGCCATCCATCTGGCGGGGTTCGCTGCATGGCTTCGATGGCCAGCGAGTACCGTGTGCTATACTCATTGACATTGGCTGTGCGATGGCGAATCCACTGCCGCCAGGTGTCCATGGGGACCCGGACGAGCAATTTCACTTCGCACATCTCAAAGGGGGTCGAGTGGCGATGTCGCATCAAGTACCGAATTAACGTGCGATCGTCGCTGGTATGTTTGGTTCCCTCCCCGTAGCTGACCCGGGCTGCTTGAACGACCGAACGATCCTGCCCCATCGCGTCAACCAAGCAGACGAAGCCGTCGTCCAAGACAGGAAACTTGATCCATTTCAGTTCCTCGACGGGATGGTCCCGCTCTGTCGAGCGACCTGACTGTTGATCTGCTGCCGCCGAACTGAACAAGTCTTCTCTCATGCAAACACTCTTCGTTCTCAAACGCACAACTTCAAGTCCGCCAGGCTGATGCCGTCAGCCACGATCGGGAACCCACTCGGGCCAGTTGCGACTCGGCCATCGTTCCTTGTCCAGCAAGCGTCTCGGCGATCCTGCCAGTCCAACCGCCTGGGCCCCAGCAATCGTCACTGGCTCAGCAATCGTCACTGGCTAACCACTTGTTTCTGGCAACACAATTGTCTCTTGGGCAAGCGTCCGAGATGACAGCACAGCGGTTGCGTTACCTGGGGGGCCTGTGAGACAACACCCAGTAGGGCGCCATCGGCTTCTCCCTCAGCCCTTCTCAAGTCCCAGATCGTTCCGACGAATCCATTTTAACTCAGTCCATTCAGCTTATGGTCCCTCGAGCAAAGTCCCTCATCGTGTTCACCCTCCCTCGGCGGGTGACCCCCCGGCATGCTGATGTGCTGCCAGTTGGGATTTTCCTGCTGGGTTTGGCAAGCCTCGCGATTTCCTCAGGCGCCGAGCCGGTACCCAAGTATGCCGCTCAGTTCGCTGATGGCACTCGTGTGACCGGCAACAAGCTCAGTCAGTGGAATAGCCCACAAGCGAACGTCCGATTGGAGAATCACCGTCTCAACGACCCACAGAAGCCCTTACGTTGGTTGCTGGATACGACGTTACCGCCAGCCGATTCCCAAGGTCCCTTCTTGGAGTTTGCCGGAGGCGACCGGCTGCCCGGCCTCGTGCTGGAATTTCGCTCCGGCTCCCAGCTTGAGCAGTGCGGCCAGGATGTGCTGGCCGTTCGACCATCGGTCGACTACAGCTGGCCCGGCGACCGACAGAGAAACTATGTCGTCCGAGTGCTGGTGGAGGAACTGCGGCGGATTGTCTGGAAGAAGACAGGGGTGCCGTACCGGCCCGGCAGTCTGTTCTTACGCGATGGGCGTCAGCTCACGTTTCGCGCCCTCCGCTGGTCGCGCGACGGGGTCCGACTGTTGCGGAGCGAGGGCATCGAGACGTTCTTCTTCGACCAGATCGCCGAACTTCACTTGCCCGAGCAAGACACCTGGTCCGCCTACGTGCGGCAATTGGCCAGAATGGACTCAGCTTGCTCGGAGCCCTTGGTTCGACTGGACTGCACCACTGGTTTACAGGCCACAGCAAGTCAACGGTGTTGGCAGCCCGATTTTCATGGAGATCGCAATCGCCCTCGCGGTTGGTTGCAGCGGATTCAGCCGGCTTGGGCTTTCGATCCCCTGTGGGTGCCCTTTGAGTCGATTCGCCTGTGGGAGTTCCGCCCCATCCACGAAATCTCTTTGTCTCGACTGGAACCGGTCAACGCCCAGACACGACATGCTCTGGCCGGGGGTTGGGCTTGGAAACCCGGCCGAAATGTGCAAGGGGGTCCGCTACGCAGCGGGGGTCGGGCGTTTGCCGCCGGTTTTGGGGTTCAAGCTTATTGCCGCCTGGAGTTTCAACTTCCCCCCACAGCCGAAGCCTTGCGGACCAAGGTCGGCCTAGATGCCTTGGTCGGCTCCGGCGGCTGTGCCCGTGGTCGGGTGTTCGTTATGGAGGGCTCCGGACCCGCCGCTCGTGATCGAGAGCTTGCTTCCACAGAACCTCTGATCGGGTCGACAGCATTGGTGGATCTGGGACGTCTGCCGTTGCCTTCCCCGAGCCCAGCCGGGCGCTCCGGCAACGCACCCCGAGCCCACCTTGTGCTGGAAGCCGATCCCCTGTTTACCAACCACCCTGCTGGCGCCGATCCGTTGGACATTCGGGATAGCCTCAACTGGTTGGATCCGGTTGTCGAGCTGAATCCACGCGCTGTCCGCGACGCTGTCCGGGCGTGGGCCCCCAAGCTCGTCGGCCCTTGGAAAGGGTGGACCATCAACGGGGAAGATCCCTCCCCTGTGGAGCTTGTGAGACGCTGGGACGAAAAAACCGAATCAGGTCGGCGTTCCTACCGCCTGGAGGTCCTCCCCCGAGTGCCCGTTTTGAGCCTCGCCCGTCCGCTCAGCGTGACCGAAGAGACACGCTGGCTGGCGGTTGCCGTCAGCCGGACTGAGAAAGATGCCCCGAGTTTTCTGGAACTTTGGGTCAACGACAAGCGAGTGGACAAACAGACGGTTCCCTTTTGGGAGCCCAATCGCCTGCAACCTCAGGTGGAGTTTTCCTTGGGCGGGTTTGTTGGACAAACAGTCACTCTCGAGCTGCGAATCCCTCCTGCTGGACCTCAGGGCTGGCTCCACTGGCGGCGGATCTCACTGGCCAGCGACCCAGAGGGCCTGCGACGGCTTTTTGAGGACGAGGAGAACTTGGTGAAGTTGTTGCAGGATGGTGACGGCAAGGCGACTCCGGCTTTCCAACAACCGTATTCGGGAAAGCTGTGTCTGAAAGTGACTGCCGGTGAGGCCGCGGTTGCTCGACAGCCGACTTGGAGCTTTCCGATTCGCAAAAATCCAGGCGTGGGCGAGTATCGCTGGCTGAGGTTTGCTTGGCGGAAACAGGGTGGCCAACGGGTGGCCCTGAGAATCGCCCATCAGGGGCAACTGGGCCCGCCGCAGGGGAAACGCCACCGATCTTTTTGCTACGATGCCGGCGTTGGACCCCCGAGTTACCAGGCGGCTCGTCGCTTGTCCGGGCGTGCTCCTGGGGACTGGCTGGAGCAGACCGTCGACCTCTATGCTCACTTTGGGGAGTTTGAGCTGACGGGCTTAGGCTTCAGCATCGGTCGCCATCCCAAGGACAAACCGCTGGATCCACGACGGCGTGAGCGAATGGCTCAGCTCCTGCCTCCCCCTGGACCTGAGGCCGCCTGGTTTGACCACATCTATCTGGCGCGTTCGCCTGAGGACCTCCGAAAGATCGAAACCAAACCCGTCGGCGACTGAGAAACCGGCCTGCCATCAGATGGACGCCGATCACGGAAGGCTCGATCTCAAAGCACACTGGTCGACCAGAGAACGCGATGAGCGAGTTGCTGGCCAGGAGGGCGAAGCAGGCGGCGGCTCGATCCGGCAGTCTTAAGGTCAGGCCGGCCGAAGCCAAATTGGTGTTTTCAGAGACAGCCGAAGGCCCAGCGAAGCAGGCCAGGTTGTGAAAGCCCCCGCAGTCGCGACGGGGCTGGCTCTGGTCCGGTCGTGCCAAACTAGTGATGGCTCCAGCTTCTCTCCAAAAAGTTGAAGCAAGTCTCAATGGGTTCCAGTTTTTTACAAGCTATGGCTTGCTTATACCGGAGTCACTGGTCGGCTTGGTGCAATGGGGGGCATTGGTCTTTGGGCATTGGTCTTTGGGGATTGGTCAGAGTGGGGAGGGGTTGTCCAAGTTGGAAACTTCGGGTTGTTGCCCCTGTTCTTGCTTGAAGGGATAGGGAGAATCAGGGCTGATCACCGGGGATTGTACCGGTGAACCTGGTTGGGAAGGTTCGCTTTGGAGGACCGTAAGCATTGGTAAGTGGAAAGGTCCTTGCCTCAGCCCATTTGTTCTCAACGACCTGTGGTAAAATGAGCCCGCCATGTCCCGTAAACGAAGAAACCGCCGGAAGAAGCAATCCCCCATGAGGACCGCCGACGCTCCCGCCGACGGATCGTTGCCGCACCGCCTGCAGCGACTCGTGAACACTCCTTACTTTACCAATGCTATTCTTTTAGCGATCGTGGCTAGCGCGGTCTTGGTAGGGCTGGAGACGTATCCTTCGATTCGGGATGAATATGGGCTGTTGATAAAAAGGTTAGATACCTTTTTGCTTTCGGTGTTTGTCGTGGAGATGGTCTTGAAGTTGGGGGCTCACGCTCCCCAAATCTGGCGGTTTTTCAAAGATCCCTGGAACACGTTCGACTTTACCATCGTTGCGGTCTGCTTGCTGCCGGTGCAGAGTCGTTGGGTGGTTGTGGTGCGGTTGTTCCGGGTACTTCGGGCGTTGCGTTTGGTCAGCCAAGTCCCCAGACTGCAATTGCTCGTGGGGGCACTCCTGAAGAGCCTTCCCTCAATGTCCTACGTGGCATTGCTGTTGGGTTTGCTCTTTTATGTGTACGCGGTCATTGGCACCTTTTTGTTCCGAGACTATGATCCGGTGAACTTCAGGACACTTCACCGCACGATGCTGACCTTGTTCGAGATTGTCACCCTGGAAGGTTGGGTTGATGTGATGAACGGGGTCATCTATTCCAACTATGCTGAAGGGGTTGCCCCGGAGGACCTGACTCCTCATGGACCTTATGCTCAGGCGATCGGTTGCGCCTACTTTATCTCGTTCATCATTTTAGGGACCATGATTATCTTGAACCTCTGTATCGGTGTGATTCTCAACGGGATGGAGGAGACTCAGGTTGAGGAAGAGGGACGCAAACGAGCTCAGAGCACCAAGGCGCTGGGGCATCTGACCTTGGACGACGAGCTGGCGCTTCTAGAACACGAAGTGGAGAAAGTCCGGTTCCACATCCTCAACCTCAAACATCGCAAGCTCCGTCGTCCGGGTGATGAGTTTTCTGGCGACGGCGAGCCTGTCGCAGAAGAAGACGATCAAAGCCCTGAGAACGGCCAGTCTTCCGCAGCAGGTCTCCGAGCCAGCCAAGAGCGGACGTAGTGGTCGTCGGCGTGATCGGCCGGTTGCCTGCCAGAAGGCTCTGCAGTTGGGCTCTTCTACTACTTGAGCTTCTAACAGCTCTGCAAACCTCTGCGAGAAAAAAGGCCGAACCGATCTCAATTCAGGGTGTCTCCTTTTGCAGAGCCCAAAGATGGCAGAGCCCAAAGATGGCAGAGCCAAAACTCGCAGCCAGCTCGGCAAGGCAGCTGGAGAGCTCAAGCTGGCAACCCAAAACAACCATCAGAAAAAAAGCCGCTTGCCGGTGAACCGACTTCCCGACATCCGCGTCTCTAACATCGAGCGACTTCAAGCAACCACAGCTGAGGACTCAACAACAACAAACCCTCCAAAACGAAGGTTCATCTCAACACCTTTTCCCAACACAAGTTGGGGTGATCTTGAGAGTTTAAGACGATGAAACGGTTTTTGCGTAACAATCCGAAACCTCATCTGGCTGACGGCTATCAGCTCCATCTTGAGATTCAAGATGTGCTTGATCTGTTGCCAGATCGTCTGAAACTCTGACACAAGGGCCACTTCCCGCTCAAGACGGATAGCCCGGTGTCAGACTTCTGACACCGGGCTTTTTCTTTGCCCTCTTGTGGCCCTCAACCAGCTGGCGGCTCTGGCCAGACCAGAGATTCCTCAGGCGGGATCATTCATCAGGGCAGGCCACTAATCACGGGCCGTAGGCAACAGGCAGACCACCTGGTCTCAAAAACCGGGATGCTGTGGGTTCGAATCCCACCGGCCCGACTGCAGGGAAAGTACGCCTTCACCATTGGTTTCGCAACAGCAAGCAACTGATCAATGGAAAGTGTTTCAGGAAGACTTTTGGCGGCGTAGGCAACAGGCAGACCACGTTGGTTCAGAGCCAGCGATGCTGTGGGTTCGAATCCCACCGCCGCTACTACCCTGGTGTCCCTCCCAGAGGGCTTGCCGGGCGCGAGAGGTTCAAGGCATGAGGCAGCGTAGGCAATTGGCAGACCACACTGGATGAGAGCCAGTGATGCTGTGGGTTCAAATCCCGCCGCTGCCACTGAGTTGACGGAGTTTTGTGTCCGTGTTGATGGCTCGGTGTTGTAAGGGAAGCATGTCGGTCTGATAAGCCGGCGGCGGTGGTTCGACTCCACCCCGAGCTACTGAGGAATGATTGTTCTGTCTGCTGCTGTTGGGGAAAACTGTTGCTCTTTCAAAACGCGAGCAACACCACCAGCGATGCGACCATCACTGATGCGGCGGCCTTTGCAGGGTGCCGATCAAGCCGAGAATCCACAACTTCAATGACTCGACTGTTCCAGATTGTGGCCACGGTCCAACCTGTCGGACACTCAACAGGTCCATGCACCAACATCGTGGTGGACAACAGCCACATCGGGGACAGTCCAAGTAAGAGGGCTTCAGCAATGATGGATCGTCAGATCAGCTGGGATCGACTCAAACATGGCACCGGAGTCTTTGCCTGACGAAGGGGTCGTAGTGTAACGGCAGCACAGCGAACTTTTAATTCGCATAGTGGGGGTTCGAATCCCTCCGGCCCTACTGGCCAGCAGTTGATGCCGAGTGTTCTCAGACAATCAGAATCATCTTTGCCAACGTATTTCTTCCGTCAAAGGGCCTGTCGTTCAACGGTTAGGACACCAGGTTGTCAACCTGGAGACGAGGGTTCAACTCCCTTCAGGCTCGCTCGCTAAAATTCTTGAGATCGCGTTGGGCTTCTGCCGCCCATGAGTCCTCAAGGAAAGTTTGGGCATGCACCGGGTTGATGCTCAGGCTGAGGGCAAACGATTTGCCAAGATCGGAGGATCAGTAGAACGAGAAAAAATATCATTCGCGGGCCCGTCCTCTCGTGGTAGACGACGCCAGGATCTATGCCTGGAAACGAGGGTTCGACTCCCTCCGGGCTCACTGTGGCCGCGTGGCATTGGTTCCACATCCTGACTGTGAATCAGGACGATGCGGGTTCGATTCCCGTCGGTCACCCTCTCCTGATTCCCTGAAAAGTCTTCGACGAAGCGGGCACCTTGCCTCCGGCAATCCGGGCTTGCGGTCAGCCTCAGGCTGCCCCCTTCAGGTCATCACCAACAAGGGCAGACGGAAAGCCCTGGGTCGAAGACCTCTCCGAAGGTCAGTCGGAGATTGCCGAAGTCAGCGGGCTTGCCTGGCCTGCGGAACCATCAGCGAACAAATCCTGACAGCGCAAGCGAGAGGCCTCGTGGTGAGGGCCGCCAGACTGCAAATCTGGTGCTAACCGGTTCAACTCCGGGTGCTGTCTCTTCTGGTTAACAGTTTTTGCACCATCATTCTACTGACCCTCAGAGAAGTCTTCGACTCAGGGCGACCAACGGAAGCCTGGATTGCCGGACGAAACGCCCCGCTTCGTCGAAGACTTTTCAGGGAATCAGTAAGCCTCAGAGAAGTCTTCGACTCAGGGCGACCAACGGAAGCCCGGATTGCCGGACGAAACGCCCCGCTTCGTCGAAGACTTTTCAGGGAATCAGTAAGTCTGCGAATATCCCGAGGTCACAATCTTTCAAGTTTCAACAGAACTGCCCCCAGCGGTCATGAGACTCAAGCTGGGAAGATCGGGCCGGAGTGCGTGTGGTAGCATACTTGTCTGGGGGACAAGTGGTTCCGGGTTCAACTCCCGGCGGCCCGACTACTGCTGTTGGGGAAAAGTCTTGCTCGGTCAAAACGCTGGATAGGCACAACAACCGCTGGTTCCGCAGCCTTTCCACCAACCGGACGAGCCAAGATTCTCACCAACCTCAATAAAATCTTCTCCTTGTCGAGTTCTGTGTCACACACAGAAACTCGGTGAGAGTTCACAGCAGCACTCCTGGAAAGACCTCGGCAGCTGAGACGCAAGGTGAAGAAATCGGAGGGTGAAGAAGACGGAGGGTGAAGAAGACGGAGGTGGCAAGAGGCTGGGTCAGTAAGAGACAGAACGGGACTCGACTGATTCCCTGAAAAGGCCTCGACGAAGCGGGCAGCTTGCCTCCGGCATTCCGGGCTTGCTGTGGTGCCTCAGGCTGCCCGCTTGAGGTCATCACAAACAAGGGCAGACGGGAAGCCCTGGGTCGAAAACCTCTCCGAAGGTCAGTCGTGTCACGGGAGCATGTCTGGCTCTGAACCAGGTGGTGAGGGTTCAAATCCCTCTGGTCGGACTGATGCCAAGCCGATTGGCAATCTTATTGCAATTTTTCATGAATGGGAATATCTGGCACTTGTGATGTAACGGTAGCCTACTGGCTTGCCATGCCGGAAGCGCGGGTTCGCCTCCCGCCAGGTGCTCTCGCAGCCCTCCTCAGCTTTTCGGGAAAGCGTTTGAGAACAATCAATAGCCCTGTGGCCTAGCGGCGAAGGCAGCACCTTCACACGGTGAAGATCGGTGGTTCGAGTCCACTCAGGGCTACTCTTACTGAGCAACAGAGCGCATCAGATTGGTGATTGACGCAGGGCGACCGTCTGCCTTGGCTTGATGCCGCACTCTGTGTGGCAGCCAGAGTCTCCACCGGAAGTCCGGAGCGTCAGTCGTTCCGCGAGGAGATTGTCTAGGAGCGATTGTCCGATGGCGTGATGCATGTCCTGCATGGGGAGCCTGCTATCTCATCCGACAAATGGTCCTTGACGGACCACCAGGCCGTGGTCCCGAGCTGTTGAGAGAACCAATGAAAGGTCGAGGTTTTCTGCCTGGGTACGCCAATTGGCAGAGCGGCCTGGCTTAAATCCAGGCGGTTGTGGGTTCGACTCCCTCCTCAGGTACTTGTTCAGTCCTGCTGAACTTCGGAGAAGTTTTCGACCTACTGACCTTCGGAGAAGTTTTCGACCCAGGGCGACCAACGGAAGCCCGGATCGCCGGACGAAGAGTGCCTGCTTCGTCGAAGGCTTTTCAAAGAATCAGTAAGAGCTCAAGGTGTTGCCAGTTTCTGAAAGAATGTCACGGTGCGGCTGAACATCGGCGGGTTCACCTGGTTGTAACCCAGTTGCCTTACAGGCCGTGGGGGTTCGACTCCCTCCCGCACCACTGATTGTGCTCAGCCTCACAGTTGAGCTTTTTGAGGCCGGGTAGCTCAGCGGGAGAGCAGCTGGCTGTTAACCAGCATGTCGTGGGTTCGATCCCCACCCTGGCCTCTGACAGTCTGTCCCAAAAGCACCGGAATCCACCTGGATCGTGTTGCACCATGACTTGGGCTCCACAACACAGTGGATTGCCGGATGCTTTTCGGAGAGTCTCTGAGTGTGACTTCGTCAGCAAGCAGACTTCTCGGAGACGGCACAGAGGATTTTGGGTCGCTAGCTTTGGTGGTCAAAGCGTCCGGCTGAAGACCGGAAGAACTCGGTTCGACTCCGAGGCGTCCCACTTGGCTGAGTTTGTTCGCGATGCGCGGGAAGGCGATCACCTCCTCTTCTCTGCTGGCATCGGTCAGAAGCAGCGTGATTGGGTCCGCAGGTGTTACGGCAGGCATACGTCCGTGGTAGGGACGGGGGCCGGGTTCAATTCCCGGGCGGACCTCTGGCTCGGTCGGCAGCTGCCAGGAATCGAGCCTGGATCTCCGGTCCACCAGCACGGCATCATCCCGTTGGACCACAACACCGTCGATTCTTGCCAGCAATAACCAGGGGATACTGCTCCCGAGGGGAGCAGTCCGCAGAAGAGGTGCGGATTAGCTTTGAGAGGCAAGTTGCAGCACATCCTTTCTGCGTCTTTGGCCGCCCCGTACTCCGCAAAAGAAGGCCGATTGCTTGGATCCCTGTGAAGCGGACTCTTCACGCGACCGTGCGAAGGTCGTGGCCCAGGTTCGACTCCTGGCAGGGGTACTTCTCTTGAGATCGCATCAATCTCGCAACCGTTCTGATTGTGTCCCCGTAGTGTAGCCCGGATTGCACACAACCCTCCGAAGGTTGAGGCCCAGGTTCAAATCCTGGCGGGGATACTCTGCTTCCTCTTGCTCGGCCAATCCATGCGAGCCGCCGGAACGACCAGTCATTAGGCAGCTGTTGACTTGGCAGCTGTTGACTTGGCAGCTGTTGACTTGGCAGCTGTTGATCTGGCAGCCTTTCCGCTGTGCCGGACGAGCCAAGATTGTCCTCAACCTCAGTCAGGGAACACCTCGGGTCTTGACGCACCGGCTCGGAGAGTTGGCTACGTCCCCTCCGGCGTCTGATGGGGCTCTTCTGGCGGCCCTTCCTCTTCGATGTCCAATCCATGGGTGGCGGTGATGCCACGCGAAGCCAATTTCTCGCGGAGTTTCTCTCGGGCCAAGCGAAGCCGGCTCTTGGTGGTGGCGGTGCTGGTCTCCATGATCTCGGCCACCTCAGGAAGGCTGAGGCCCAAAAAATGGTGAGCCTGAAATGTCAGCCGTTGTTCCTCAGGCAGTTCGGTGAGCATCTCATGGACGATGTCGCCCAGTTCGTGGGTGTCCGCTTGGTCGACCACACCGGCTGCCTCACTGACCAATCGAGCCAGTTGGTCTTCGTGGTCTCCCCCTTGACGAGCGCCAATGAGGGCGTCGTAACTCTCCCGGCGTATCGTGTCGATTAAGAGATTCCGGGCGATCCGGTACATCCACGCCTTGAACTTCCCTTGAGGAACAAAGCCCCTGGCCTCGTTGTAGACCTTCATCAACACATCTTGGGCCAAATCATCGGCCATCTGCCGGCTGCGGACGCTCGGGCTGCGCGAGGCAAAGAAGTTCTTCAGCGCCTCGAAGTGCCGGGCGTGCAACTCATTAAAGGCCGCAGGATCAGCCCGCTGAATCCGGCACATCAGCTGGTCGTCCTCATCCAAGGTCTGAAGGTCGAAAGCCTGTGGTGGGCGATCACCAGATTCAGGCGATGCTTCTTGAGGACTTGATGAGTCTTGGGGATCTGGTTCGTTGGTCGGCGGATCGATCACGGTGTCCTCGATTGCTCTCCGCACGGCGAGTAGGAAACAACGGCATTGGGGCAGGCGGCCAAAAAACCCCAGTTCTGGCTTTGGCACTGCAAGTTCGCTTCGTCAAGTCTCGGCTGGGCCAGTTCGCACCTCAGCGGCACCCAGCAAAACGATCATCGGCTTCCCGGTGTTTTCCAGAGTATACCTGCTCAACGGCCCCCTCCGCACGGTCCTCAACGGACCAGTTGGCAGATCCAACACAAAGACGCCTTTTCTCCACCGATGTCACATCACTTGCAGGCCCCGTGGCATGCCTTCCCTGCCGGGGATTGATGCAGTAGGCTACCTGGGAATTTGGCTCCATCGATTGCTACCTGCTACAATCCAACTTTCTTGTCCGCGTTGGAGATTCCTCAGGCAATTCGTAACCAAACATCCGGTGGCAGTCACGAGTTTCGGCGCATCCCTCCCAACCCGACTTGGAAATCCGCTCTGCCCAAAGGAACGCCTGCCAGCCGAATCCCTCAAAGAGTCCGCGGTTTGGAATCCGGCCTCCCCGCAGCTCCTGTGGTTTTGCAGTTGGAAAACTCCAGGACTCAACACCCGGCGGACATTCGCCCCTGGACACTTGTGGCTCGGGTTGAGGTTGTTCGGGTTGAGGTTGCTTTGGGAGGGCAACAATTTGTGCGACCAATGGTCCATTCCCTGATCTGACGACTGACCTTTGCGGTCACAAACGCAGCCCGATTCCGGGCGGCCTTCAAGAGAACAGCCATGAGCACCACACCAGCTGGCCAGGCCCCAAAGCCATCCTTCTCATTTCTACGGGTCCTGTTGGTTGCCCTTCCTCTGGTGGCTGTCGCCGGGGCGGGGTTGTGGGCCTATAGCCTCTGGGTCCGCAGCACCACCCAGAAGCAAACCTTCAAAAATATCTCGGAGGCTTTTGGAATCGATTTGGGAAGCCCGTTGCGATTGGAGGATCGCTTTACCGACAGCAACGACGATTTGGTGGCTGACCCACCGAGTGATCCCAGCAAACTGCTGGACCCCGACGAGCTGGTCTTTTCCGATGTTGGGGCCGATGACAACCCAGAACAACAGGTCGTCTGGAAGGAGTTCTTGCAGGTTCTCTCTGAAAAGACCGGCAAGCAAGTCCGGTATCAAGTCTACGAAACCGCTGAGCAACAGTTGAGAGATCTGCGACAGGGCAAGCTCCATGTCACGGTGATCAATACCGGCAACGTCCCCAAAGCGGTCAACACCTGCGGCTTTGTACCGGTGTGCGTGTATGGCTCGGTCAACTCCGCAGGGGATGACCAATTCGGATACTCGATGTACTTGATCGTGCCAGCGGACAGCCCTCTCCAATCGGTTGAAGACATCCGTACAGTCCGCAACTGGCCGGCGACTTCCTCAGACCCAAGCAAGGCCCAGAACAGCAAAAGCGAATCTCGTCCGGCCAAGTTGATCTTCAGTGGCCGCACCAGCAACAGCGGCTTTAGGGCGCCGGTGGCGCTTTTGAAACAAGAATTCGGAATGCTCCCCGATCGAGATTACCGCTGGGGATTTTCTAGAGGTCACAGTGATAGCATTCGTCGGATCGCCGAAGGGGAATTCGAAGTCGCTGCGGTTGCCAGCGACCTCTTTGCCCGAGACACCGCTCGGGTTAAGCAAGCTCAGCAAGACCAACAACCTTCAGACGACCGGCAATCCGAGCCTGCCGAGGAGTCGGCCCCGCCTCAGAGAGACCAGCAGAGGCCTGACGACCAGCAGTCAGATGAGCAAACAGCAAAACAGCAGCCGGAGGACGGCAAGTCGCAACAGCAGGATCCAGCCCAAGAAGACCCGGAGCCAGAGGCTCCCGCCCAAAAGTCCCTCAAACGCAGCCAGTTTCGCATTCTTTACAAGTCAAAGAGGTTTCCCCCCGCAACAGTCGGCTATCACCACGCTCTGAAGCCGTCCTTGGCTGAGACCATTGAGCAAACTCTGCTGGAGTTCGATTGGACCGGAACCGGCCTGGAACGCGAGCAGGCGGTGGTTGGCAACAACAAGTTTGTTAAAGTTTCCTACGATGAAGATTGGAGGATTGTCCGGCTGATCGAAGGAGCCCTGCGTTGAAGCAGCGGCTGTTGGAGGCCCTGTTGGCAGTAGCCTCGGCAGGGATCAAGCTGGAATTACGTAGAATCGTCCGTGGGAGGAACCGTCAGAAACTTGGGCAGGCCAGACAAACCGCGGCTGGAGGCAGGACACCCGTGAAGCAGAACACCGGTTAGGCAGGATACCAGTGAGGCAGGATACCGGTGAGGCAGGATACCAGTTAGGCAGGATACCAACCTTGATGGCCACGAAGGGCAGCGGAAGGTTGATCAGCGGAGCCCGAGGGAGCGTCGCTCAGGCCTCCTTGAGCGGCCGTCAGGGCATCAGAGACGATATTCTCCAAGTAGGCCAGATACTCCAGAAATCGATCTCGTCCCTCGTCGGTCAGCCGGCAGAGCGTCTGGGGGCGATTGCGTTTAAAACCCTTCCAGATTTGCACGCAATTCTCGTCGGCCAGTCGCTGGAGGTGCCTGCTGAGGTTTCCGTCAGTCAAATGGCACAGTTCCTTAAGCTCGCCAAAGAGCAACCCCTCAGGGTGTGTCGCTAAACAAGTCAGAATCCCCAGACGGGTTTTCTCGTGGAATACCTTGTCAAGGCCCGGATAAGTGTAACGGCCGGGTTCGGCGGAATCGGCGAGCAAGTCGCCCTGGTTAGGAGATGGCAGGGACGGCTGCGTCGAGAATTCCTCGCTGGATTCGTTCACAGAGGCCTCGACAGAAGTGGTGGGAAGCTGATCAGGAGAATGGGGTGACGCCTTCGGCAACGGCACCCTCAAGGGCCCTTCCCGGTTTTGGTGATGATCAAACTGATGAGCGCTTCCTTGCGGATTAGTCTTCTTGCGGGCCATAGCCACGCTCCACATACCAATATAAACACGCTGCGCTGAAAAACTGGCCGATTGCAAAGGGCAGGCCCATCACCCAAGGGCTGAAGGCCCTGTTATCCGGAAATACCCTTAAACACACCAACCCGGAAATGGTGTAAAAACAACCAACCAACAACACCGCTGGAGGCATCAGCCGGGCTGAGGCAAAAACCCCCAAACCAAAGAATATCTGCCAGAGTCCTGGAAGAACCCAGCGTACCTTCTGATCGGTATTCCACAGGACCGCTGTCAACAGGGCACCAACAATCAAAGGTACCCCGAACAACTCGATGGCTAATTGGACTTTTCGCCGCCGGTCGGGAGATTCCGTCCGCAAATACACCCACGCCAAATCGGCGGCCACCAACGTCAAGTTCAACGCTGCCGCCGAGAGCCAGATAACCAGCCACCGGTTGGGATAAAAATCGGCTCTTGGTGCAAGAAACGGTTGTGCGACGGCCGCCAGCACAGCCACTCCCCCAGTGGCCGCGACTGTCAACGGGCGATAGCCTCGGAAAAACCCCACTCGGTCAACCTGAGACCGAATGTGTGAGATTTGTTCCAACGCCTCATGCAGTTCCATCGGGTGGTCATCTCCCTTGTGGTCACCTCGCTGCACCAGTCGGGACCTCGGTCACACCACTTTGTTGCCTACCTTACGGCGTCGCCTACCTTACGGTATTCAACTCTCCGTAGGATAGAGAGAATTTTCCTAAACCGTGATCCTAGCTTCCTCATCACCTGTTGGTCAAGTATCCTAACTGGCCACTTGGCCACCTGAACCACCTCCATCCCTCCACCCCAAACCGGGCCCAGTCTAGCAACTCACCTCCAGCCACTCGCCTCCAGCCGATCACCTCCAGCCACTCGCCTCCAGCCGATCACCTCCAGCAACGCAAGTCGTTTGCCTCAAACGACCTTTAATCCCCCTGGTTGAGTATAATGCTATGGCTAATTAATACTAGCTGTCAGCGGTGGCTGGTATTGGGCCTGCCAGGCTTGCGGACTCTCTGTGACGACTTGGTGCTAGCTGGCGCTGCGGTTGAACGTCGCAATGTTGGCAGAAGCAGGTGGTTGGGCAGGCGGCTCTCTGAAAGAATCCATCAGTTGGTGAAAGATCTCCCCAAGAACCAATCACTCGAAACCGGGCGAGGATATCGTGGTGGACTCAGCGGAATCGATTGGCTTGAAAGAAGCTTCATCAGGTGGCCCCCCCCACCCGATGACGCCCGACCGACCTCGGGTCGCTGTCTTGGGCGGGGGGATTTCTGGGTTGGCGGCGGCTCACCGTCTGCAGGAACTCTTGCCCCAAGCCGAGCTCAAGCTTTTTGAGGCCAGTGATCGCCTAGGGGGAGTCCTTCAAACGCAACAGCATGGCTGCTATCAGGTCGAACTGGGCAGCGATAGTTTTATCACCAACAAGCCCCAGGCCTTGGATCTGTGTCGGCGGATTGGTTTGGAAGAGGAGTTGGTGACCACCAATGATCGATTTCGCAAGACCTTTGTTGTCTGCCGAGGCCGGTTGGTGGAGGTGCCAGCGGGCTTCTTGCTGATGTCGCCCAACCGCATCTGGCCGCTGGTGACCACACCGATTCTCAGTCTCTGGGGCAAGCTTCGACTGGGTTGGGAGTATTTCGTGCCCCCAAGGCGGTCCCCACAGCCCAATTGGGACGAAACGCTGGCATCGTTTGTCACACGTCGGTTGGGCCAGGAGACTTTTGAGCGACTTGTGCAGCCTCTGATTGGGGGGATCTACACTGCCGATGCCGAAAAGCTGAGCCTGCGAGCCACGCTGCCACGCTTCTTGGAGATGGAGGCTCAACACGGGGGATTGATTCGCGCTTCTTTGAAAAAACGTGGAGACCGCGATGCCAAGGCCTCCACCAGCGGCGCTCGATACAGCTTGTTTGTGACACCGAAAAACGGCCTCTCCAGCTTCATCGACAGGCTTGCTCAGACTCTTTCCCCTCAGAGTGTGTGCTTAAATGCCCCGGTCGAGGGGGTGTGCCAAGGTGACCACGGGCGATGGCAGGTTCAGTTAGCCGATGAGGTGATGGGCTTTTTTGACGCGATCATTGTGGCACTTCCTGCGCCGCGGGCGGCAGTGTTGCTTGGGGAGGTGAATCCGAGTCTCTCGCAGCAACTCGGCCAGATTGCTTATGCCGGGGCTGCGGTGGTCACCTTGGCGTATGACCGCGCTCAGATTCGCCATGCTCTTGATGGTTTTGGGTTTGTGGTTCCCGAGGTGGAGAACCGGCAGATTTTGGCCTGCAGTTTTTCGAGCGTGAAGTTCCCAGGCCGAGCGCCAGAAGAGAAGGCGTTGCTGCGTGTGTTTGTCGGGGGTGCCAAACATCCGGAGATGCTCAAGCTTTCTGATGAACAGCTGCAACGCCTGGTGCAGGAGGAATTGGGCGATCTCTTGGGCGTCAGCGGGAATCCGGAATTGGGAGTGGTCAGCCGCTACGACGGAAAAATGCCTCAATATCATCTGGGGCACCTCGAATTGGTCGAACAAATCGAGAAGTCGGCCGCGACCCTCCCCGGCCTCGAGCTTTGTGGCAATGCCTACCGGGGAGTGGGAATCCCCGACTGCATCGCCAGTGGCTGGCAGGCAGCCGAGCGTGCCTGCCAAGCTGTGAGCCGGCTGCCCATCTCTTGAGCCCCTCTTGGCTCTCCGGCGACCATCAGGGACCGAAGTTCCACCTCCACGGCAAAAGGCATCACGCTGATGTCGGTGCTGTCTTGATTCTTGATCCGCGTTTGCTCCAGTTGATCTTTGAGGTCGGCAACGACGTCGGCATCGGCCAGGGTTTCCAGACTGTTGAGTCAGTTCCTGAGGATCCTCGCGGAGGTCATCACACTGCCATTGGGCAACTAGATAGAAGCGGATGAGCTTGTAGGGTGCTGTGCGAATTCCGTGGTCACGACCGACCATGTGCACACTCGGAAACTCATGGTCGTGGTCATCCATGGCTGCCCGCTAAGGGACCTCTTCGCCTCCAAGCAGAGGCACGAGAGATCGGCCCTGGATGTCGCTGGGCACTTCGGCCCCGGCGATTTCCAAAAAGGTCTGTGCCTCGTTGAAGTTGGAGACTTGCAGACGCTTGATCCCCTGGACAGTTTTCGACGACGTCCCTGGCCTACGACTGACTTGCGGAACGACCACTTGAGCAACCACCGGCAATCCGGGCTTCCGGTGGCGTCTCTGGCTGGCCCCGCTTCGGTTGTCACAAACAAGGGCAAACGGAAAGCCCTCAGTCGAAAACTGCTCTGAAACTCAGCAATTGCATGCAACCGCGAGCGAGACGAGCAGGCAACACCGCATCGACTGGCCGAGCACGACCCTCCCGCAACAGCCGGGCAGTTGACGACCCACGGGAAGTGGGGTTTCAAAAGCAACGGACCTCAAAGCGGTAGATACCGGTGGGTTGTTACGTATTCCATCTTAGAGGAGCCCACGACGGGGTCTGATCTCAAGGCGAATCAGAGTCGGGTCACCATCCAACAGTCGAACAAAACTCAACTAGGAACTTGCGAAATCATGTCAACCTACGCTTGGATCCCTGTCAAAGACGACTGCTACGATCCTCAGATGGCCTCGTTCTGCATGAGCAGACACGTGTCATGCATCCCTCGGAATCGCGATCAGCGGGAGCCGTATGCCTCAAGCTACAGTCGCTTCAGCAGCCTTGCCGATGGCGACACCCTGATCATCCAGGCCCATGGCCTGAAGAAAAGTACAAAACAGATCGGCTGGAAAACCGGCAAGAGTGTGACCCTCTGGACGGCAGAGCAGCTGGCGATGATGCTTGGTACACACATGTCAGCACAGCAAAAAGCCTACAACATCGACTACGATCTGATGGTCTGCTGGGGTGGCGATAACATCCTCGGATGGCAATCCTTCGGAGCACGCTTGGCCTCGGCGATGGGCGAAAAGGGCTTCCGCGGTCAAGTCATCGCCTACAAAGGCATGGTGGTCATCGGTGGCTATCTCAGCGATACCGTTGTCCAAGGACAAGGGCGGATCCGATCCTGGTTTGGCGACGACAAGGTCGGGACCTCTGAGCTCAACACTGCCATGAAAAGCAAGAACAACGGGAAGGAATACATCGACAAGAGAAACTACTACCACGGTACAGATGCTTGCAAGAAGTATGGTATTCCACGAAATACCTGATGTCTCAACTGAGGTTTGGGAGAATCTCGACTCGTCCGGTTTGTGGAGAGGCTGCAAAATCAGCGGTTGTTGTGCCCATCCAGCGTTTTGGACGAGCAAGGATTTTCCCCAACAGCAGTAAGAAATTTCCGAGTCGCGCGAAAAAGGTCATAACCCTGGGAATCTCTTTTCGGTTCCCAGGATGTCTTGTCTGGGCCGAGGTGCCTACTGGGGTTGAGGAGAATCTTGGCTCGTCCGGCCTCGTCCAGCACAGCGGAGAGGCTGGCAGATCACTGGTCGTTCCGGCGGCTCGCGTGTTCTGGACGAGCAAGACTTTTCCGAGGGGAGCAGTCCAAAGGGAACTGCCAGCGGGAGATCCCCAAAGATCCCACCAACTTCCTCGAATCCTTCCTCGCTGCCCCTGCTGGCATCCCACCAGGTCAACCTCACCCCTTGCTCGGACACTCCGCGGAGTTGGTCACTTCGCAGACTGGAACGTCGTCAACTCGCACGAGCACAACGCTGGGCTTCCCAGAGGGTTTGGAGAAGTTGAACGATCCGCTGAATTCCTCCTCGTCGTGATCGCGTTCGCTTCGGTGAAGCAGACCGAGTGACCCGTTTCGTTCCCCTGAAAAGTTTTCGCCCACATTAGCGACGTTCCACCGACAATCCGGGCTTCCGTTGGTCGCCCTGGGTCAAGTACTTCTCTGAGGCTATTGATTCCCTGAAAGGTTTTCGACCACATCAGGCATGAAGCCGTTGAGCCGGCCTTTCTTCTCATGAGAATCACCGAGCGACTGGGCCCGCAAATACTATTGGTGAAAAAAACTGTTTTGAAACGGCGTCTCTCGGTGAGCCAGCCGGTCGATGTTCGGCGTAGAATTGACACACGCCAGCCACCGTTTGTGTGCCCCAATGGCATGAAGCGTATGGTCGTTTTTCACAATCAATAGAATGTTGGGCCGATCGGCAGCAGCCGCAGTCGACCAGCCCAACAGCAGGCTCAAGTTCAGTACGACCAAAACCCTTGCAAGACGTTCCGGTCACACGAGTTGGGTTGCCTGTTCTGGTTGGGGCGCCTGCTTCAGTCCGTGCCGAAGAATTCGTCGCGGCATCGGTGCGATCCCAGTGAGTTCCTCCGCAAACCAGCCATCAGTGATTGTTCAACCATCCGGTTCCCTCGAAACGCAGGCAGCACCAGGAAAGTCCTCCTAAGTCCGAATCGTGACGCGGAAGAAAGAGGCAGAGAAAACCGGCGGTCAACCGGCCGGATGGTAGACTCTCGGCAGCGTTGTACGCTGATGTTGACCTCAGGGGCTTGTCGTCTTGGGCAGGTTCCTTCAGATAGCTTCGTTCGACACAAGCCACTCCGCCGGGTGGGCCAACTGCTGGATCGCCGCTGGCGACTTGGCCGCCAGGATGGCGGGGACAAGCGGTTGTCAATTCGCCAAAGACCGGCATGACAGTTGACAAATGATCAGAAAACGGGCGATGCGCCTGCCTGGGGTTTTCCGCCTTTCCTTGGGCTTCTTTCCGCGTTGTCAGCGATTGCTACGTGACATCGACGCAAATTTCCATCAAACTGTATTGATGGAAAAGTTCAGCAATCACGTCAGGTGTTGCCTCAAAAATCTTATTCCCAGTGACCTGGAGACATTTGGCATGGTCGGAATCCGACCCCTTCCCATGCTTGTTGTGATCTTCAGCATAGCCCTGATGACCTTGGGCTTTTTGCCCCATCAGACGCTGCTGCTGAGTGCCCGAGCTGACCGGGGGCCAGGTCAGCAGGCTCAGCAAGATCAGGTGAGCTACGACAAGCAAATCCGTCCGATCTTACAGGCCAAGTGCCACGGCTGCCATCAGCCAGCCAAAGCTCAGGGCGATTACATCATGACGTCCTTCGACAAATTGTTGGCAGCCGGCGAAAGCGGTGAGCCAGCGATTGTGCCAGGGCAACCCAGTGAGAGCTACTTGATCACTCAGGTGACCCCCACCGACGGCCAGGCCGAAATGCCCAAAGGCCAAAAGCCCTTGGCTGATGACGAAATCGCCTTGCTGGAAACCTGGATCAAGCAAGGTGCTCATGATGACACACCACCCAGCACCCGGCAGCGGTTCGACCGCGACCACCCTCCGCAGTACCGACAGCCACCGGTGATCACCTCGCTGGATTACTCCCCTGACGGCCAGACGCTGGCTGTCGCTGGGTTCCACGAAGTGCTGTTGATGAAGGCCGATGGCACCGAGCAACTCAATCGTCTGGTGGGAATCTCCGAGCGAATCGAATCGGTGCAGTTCTCTCCCGACGGCAAGCGTTTGGCGGTCGCAGGCGGCCTGCCGGCTCGCCTCGGCGAAGTGCAAATTTGGGATGTCGTCCCCGGAGAATTGTTGCTCTCGGTGCCTATCACTTACGACACCGTGTACGGGGGGCGTTGGTCACCCGACGGCCAGCTGATCGTCGTCGGCTGTGCCGACAACAGCGTTCGGGCGATTCAGGCCAAAACCGGCGAAGAAGTCGTTTACATGGCCGCCCACGATGATTGGGTCCGCGATGCCGTCTTCTCCGGCGATGGAAAATCGATTCTCTCGGTGAGCCGCGACAAAACAGTCAAACTCACCGACGTGGCCACTCAACGCTTCGTCGGCAACGTCACTACTCATACCCCGGGGATTCTTCGTGGCGGACAAATCTGTATTGCACGTCACCCCAACGGCAAGCAGATCCTCGTCGGCGGCGCCGACGGGGCCCCAAAACTCTTCAAAATGGAAACCAAAGCTGCCCCCGCCGGTGGCGGCAATCCCAACCAAATCCGCGAGTACCCCGCTCTGTCCGGACGGGTGTTCGATGTAAGCTTCTCCAACGATGGCACCCTGGCCTACGCGGCAGCTAGTCTCAACGGAGCCAGCGAAATTGCCTGCTACGAGGTAACTTCCGGCAAAACTCGCTGGAGACTCAACATCCCCGAAAGCAACATCTACGCCCTGGCTGTCTCACCCGACGACCAAACGCTAGCCGCTGCCGGGGCCGACGGTCGCATCCGGCTCATCGAGGCCCATGCTGGCCAATTACAAAAGCAATTCCTTCCTGTAGAAATCACAGCTCAGGTGACGCAGAAGCGGCGGCCTTTGGGGGCTGCTGATCCGGAGCCTGCGATCCCTCAGCAGCCGCCGTTGCCGACTGCATTGCAGATCACCCAACTCGAGCCGGTCCCGGCCAGGATCCATCTGAGCCATCCCACCGATTACGTACAGGTTATTTTGCTAGCTCACTCGGCTGACGGATCTGTTTTTGATGTCACCCGACGGGCCAGCTGGTCCGTTGGGGGCAACATTGGCCAGATCTCACCTCGAGGGTTGTTGACGCCTTCAGGCGATGGCACAGGCCAAGTGTTGGCTCAATGGGGTGAGCGACGGGTGGAGGTGCCCGTGAGGGTTTCGGGGGTGGCGGAGCCTTATACGCCCGACTTTCTGCGTGATGTCAACCCAGTGATCTCCAAGTTGGGTTGCAACGCTGGGACTTGCCACGGGGCGGCCCAAGGGAAGAACGGCTTTCAGCTTTCCCTGAGGGGCTACGATGCCGTGATGGATGTCCGCGGTTTCTCGGAGGATTTGGCCTCAAGACGTTGCAATGTCGCTGCCCCTGACCAGAGCTTGATGTTGCTGAAGGCAACTGCCAGTGTGCCGCACGGGGGAGGTCAGGTCACCAAGTCGGGCTCGCGAGCTTATCGCATCATTCGCGAGTGGATTGGGGCAGGGGCCAAGTTGGATCGGGACACACCTGCGGTGCGGGGCATTCGCATCCTTCCGCAAAACCCGGTCGCTCAGCAGCCCGGGGATCAGCAGCAGATGCGTGTGGTGGCCACTTATGCAGACGGGTCCGAACGCGATGTGACTCGGGAGGCGTTCATTGAGAGTGGCAACACGGAGATCGCGAAAGTGGATTCGCAAGGGCTGATCACGGCCCTGCGTCGTGGGGAAGCCCCAATGCTGGCTCGCTACGAAGGGGCCTATGTGGCCACAACGCTCACGGTGATGGGCGATCGAACGGGCTTTCAGTGGGAGCAACCCGAAAGCTGGAGCCGAATCGACGAATTGGTCGCCGCCAAATGGAAGCGGATGAAGATCAAGCCTTCTGAGCTGTGTACCGATGCCGAGTTCATTCGCCGTGTGTCTCTGGACCTCACCGGATTGCCTCCGACTGCCCAAGAGGTTAAGGCCTTTCTGGCCGATACCCGTGAGACGCAGACCAAACGCTACGAACTGATCGACAAGCTCATCGGCAGTGAGGCATTTGTCGACTACTGGACCAACAAATGGGCCGACCTTCTGCAAGTCAATCGGAAGTTCCTCGGCGTGGAAGGAGCTGTCGCCTTCCGAAAGTGGATCCGCAGCCAAGTCGCTGCGAGCACCCCTTACGACCAGTTCGCCCGTCAGCTCTTGACCGCCTCTGGGTCAACGAAAGAATCTCCGCCGGCCTCGTATTACAAAATCCTCCGCGAGCCAACAGATCTCATGGAGAACACCACTCATCTGTTCTTGGGTGTTCGGTTCAACTGCAACAAGTGCCATGATCATCCCTTTGAACGCTGGACTCAGGATCAGTATTACCAAACCGCGGCGTATTTTGCCCAAGTCGGCTTGAAGGCTGATCCGGCCAGCGGCAAAAAGAAAGTGGGTGGCACAGCAGTTGAGGGTGCCAAACCTCTTTATGAGATCGTCTTCGATCGGTCTTCAGGGGAGGTCAAGCATCAGCAGACCGGCGAGGTGACCCCACCGCAATTCCCCTTTGAATGTCAGTATCAGGCTCCCGAGAAGGCGACTCGCCGGCAGGAACTGGCTGCCTGGCTGACCTCAGCGGATAACCCCTACTTCGCCCGCAGCTACGTCAATCGTCTCTGGGGCTATTTGCTCGGCGTTGGGATCATTGAGCCGATTGACGACATTCGCGCTGGAAACCCGCCGACCAACCCGGAGCTGCTGGATCATTTGACTGAGTCGTTTGTGCAAAACGGCTTTGATACTCGGCAGGTTCTGCGTCAGATCTGCCGGTCACGAACCTATCAATTGTCGGTTCGCAGCAATCGCTGGAACGCTGATGACCGCCTGAACTACTCGCACGCGACACCCCGACGGCTCCCGGCGGAAGTCCTGTATGACACTCTCTATCAGGTGACCGGATCGACCTCGCGAATTCCTGGGGTGCCGCCGGGCACACGCGCGGCGGCCTTGCCGGATGTCGGTGTGAAGTTGTCCGACGGGTTCCTCAACAACTTGGGACGCCCTCCACGGGAAAGCGCCTGCGAATGCGAACGCAGCAGTAATTTGCAACTGGGGCCGGTGATGGCTCTGGTCAGTGGGCCAACGGTCTCCGGGGCGATTTCCGATCCCGGCAATGCCTTGGCCCGCTTGGCCAGTTCAGAAATGGATGACAGAAAGCTGGTCGAGGAGATCGTTTTGAGGATTCTCAATCGGCCGGCCACAACAGCTGAGGTGACTCTGGGACTGGAGCTGCTGCAAGAACTGCCCGCTGAACACCAGCGGTTGCAGGAGACCCTGGCCGAGGCGGAAAAGCAACACGCCCGGCGAATGGCCGAGCAAGAAGCCCAACGTCGAGAGGAGATCTCCCAAGCCGAAGCTGACCTGGCGGCTTATCAGAAGAAGATTGCCCCTCGGGAGCGACAGCTGGAAGAGAAGCGGCAACAACGGATCGCCCAAGCCGAGGCCGAGCTGCAACAATACCGACAACGGCTGGCGGGCAAACTCGCCGACTGGGAGAAACAGCAGCAAGAGGGCAACAGTTGGCAAGTGCTTGAGCCGGTGACCCTCAAAGCGACTCATGGGGCCAAGCTGGCCAAGCAAGAGAATGGCTCGATCTTGGTCACCGGCCCCAACGGCAAGGGGAGCTATCAGGTGGTTGCTCATTCGGATCTGCCGGTCACCGGCATCCGCCTTGAGGCGTTCACCGACGATCGCTTGCCCAGCAAAGGGCCCGGTCGATCTCCCAATGGAAACTTCGTGCTGAGCGAACTTCGCCTGGAGTGGACCAAGCCAGCAAAACCGGATGGCAAGCAACCGGACGTCAAGAAACAGGTCGCCTTGCAAAACGCCCAGGCTGATTTCAGCCAGGGAGGTTATGCAGTGGCCACTGCCATCGACGGGAAGGTTGCGGCGACTTCCAACGGTTGGGCCATTCACCCGAAGACGAGTCAACCTCACACAGCCGTCTTCGAGACCCAAGAAGATCTGCCCCCGGGCGAGCTCACCTTCTGGTTGGACCAACAGTTCCAAGATGGGAAGCATACCCTGGGCAAATTCCGCATCTCGATCACCAGTTCCCCCAGGCCGATCCGTTTGGAGGGACTCCCGAAGAAGGTGGCCGATCTCTTGGCTGTTGCTCCTGAGAAACGAGATCAGAAGCAGCAGGCCGACCTGAAGGCCTATTTCCTCAGCGTCGACGAGGAAGGCAAAACGCTCAAAGCGGCCCTTGCTCAAGCCAAAAAGCCTCGTGCGATCGACCCGCAGCTGGCCAAGCTCAAGGCCAATCTGGCCCAATTGCGACAGCCTTTGCCGGTCGATCCACAACTGCTTCGCTTGCGAAAAGACGTCCAAATGAGCCAGAAACAGTTGGCCAACAGCCGCTTGACCGCTGCTCAGGACCTGGCCTGGGCGTTGATCAATACCCCCGCTTTCCTCTTCAATCGATAGCTAGACTGTCCCCGGTGTGGCCGCTGGCCACCACGATGTTGGGGCATGGAGCTGTTGAGTGTCCGACAGATTGGCTCTTGGCCACAATCTGGAACAGTCGAGATAGGCCAGCTTCAATCAATCGGCCAACGGTTTGCCAAGAGATCTGCCAGACCTGTCACGCTTGTGAGCTGGGCAGTTGAGAGCCGAACGAGCGTGGTAGGTCTTTGCTGATCGTGGATTTGAGGTCAGATCATCATCACATGCCCTGATCACCGGCGAGACTTCTCGCTGGTGACCTGTCCCCTGGACCCAATTGAGGTTTCGTAGCGATGCTGAGCGTTGTTGGACCACGTGGCAAAGATCTTTGTGACCGAGGCCTAGCTCCCACACGTCGTGACGTCCTCCGAGTTGGCGGGGCGGGCATGTTGGGCTTGAACTTAGGCTCGATGCTGCAGTTGCAGGCCCAAGCTGCCTCAAGCGACCATGGCGGCGGTCCCGGGTGGGGCCAAGCCAAGAGCATCATTCTTTGTTATCTCCAGGGAGGTCCCAGTCATATCGACCTGTGGGATCCCAAGGAAAACGTGCCTGATAATGTGAAAAGCGTGTTTGGCAACATCTCCACGAAGCTGCCGGGCGTTCAGTTCACCGAGAACCTCTCCAGGCTTGCCCAGCTGACGGACAAGGTGACGCTGATTCGCTCGATGAGCTACACGCCAAACGGTTTGTTCAATCACACCGCGGCGATCTATCAGATGATGACAGGCTACACCACTGACAAGGTGAGCCCGTCAGGGCAGCTTGAGCCCCCCAGCCCGAAAGACTTTCCCAACTTCGGCTCGCAGATCATTCGGCTGCGACCCACCGAAGAGCCCATGCTGCCGTTTGTGATGCTTCCGCGGCCGCTGCAGGAGAGTAACGTCGTGGGCAAAGGAGGAACCGCCGGATTCCTGGGCAAGGCGTATGATCCGTATACCTTGTATCCCTCTGGCGGCGATATGGATATGAATAAGATGGACAGAATCAAGATCGATGACCTCAAACTGCCGGAAGGGGTGTTTGCCGCACGGCTGCGTCGTCGAGCGAGAGTTCGAGATGCCATCAATCAGGGCATGCCTGAGATCGATCGGGCTGTGGCCGATTACAATCTTAACGAATACTACGATCAAGCGCTGAACTTGGTGGTCTCCGGGCGGGCCCGTGAGGCGTTTGCCCTGGAGCGTGAATCCGACAAAACCCGAGACCTGTACGGCCGCAACACCTTTGGCCAAAGTTGCCTGTTGGCCCGTCGGCTCGTCGAAGCGGGAACCCGTGTTGTTGAGGTCATCTGGCCCAAAGTGGCCAACTCGGATAACCACTCCTGGGACCACCACAAAGGCCTCACCAAGCGGATGAAGACCCAGTCAGCCCCCATGCTGGATGCCGGGCTCTCCGGCCTGTTGACCGATCTGGATCAGCGAGGCTTGCTCAAAGAAACTCTCGTGGTGGCCGTTGGCGAATTCGGCCGGAGCCCGCAGCGAGGTGTTTCGACCTCCGGAAACGGCAACAGCAACGACGGCCGTGATCACTGGCCCTACTGTTACACCGCCCTGGTCGCCGGAGCAGGAATCAAGCAGGGCTACGTCCACGGCAAAAGTGACAAGACCGCCAGCGCTCCTCTCGAAAAACCCGTTCACCCGGGCGAGCTGTTGGCCACCATTTACCACGCCTTTGGCATCAATCCAGAAACAATCGTCTATAACCACCTCAACCAGCCTCGCGAGTTGGTCAAAGCTCAAGCGGTGACCGGATTGTTCGCCTAAGCCCTTTTGCAGGGATTGTCGTCTTCTGGCCTGAGGGTGGTGCCCTGGATGCGAAAGTCCCCTCGGTGAGCCGAGCTTGCAGCCGAACTCCAAGCCTTCGTCCGATGAACCATTCCCCGGACTGAAGACCCCGGAATTCGGCTCTTCTTGTGTTCCCCAATCACGCGTATCCCCCAAAGCTCCTGGGATGAGAAGCCCCTGCGTCCAGCCGGCCTGCCTCCGAGGCTGTCACACGCCGCCCTCAAGGCAATCCCTCCCGGTGGGCTGCCTGCCCCTCGATGGACGGCTTTTCCGCAGCCTGTGCTTGCAGTAGTCTAACCCACCACAGGAGCAGCCTCCTTCAAGCGGGCAGCCTGAGGCTGACCAGAAGCCCGGATTGCCGGACCAAAGGTACCCGCTTCGTCGAGGACTTTTCAGGGAATCAGTCGTTCCAGCGGTCTCTTGAAAAACCCAAACCTCTCTGTGAGCTTTTTGATAGTAACCTGTTTGATCCATGAGCGAGGAGCTGACTGCTGGACTTGGGTGAGAACTCGGGCCAGGTAGCAACTCGGACCAGGTGAGCCGGTTGTCCCGGCGGCCTCATCGACCTGCTAAACCACCTGCAGCAGTCGTTGATCTCCACCCAAAACTCGCTGAGACCACCCAAGACCACCCAAAACCAGCTGAGACAACTTTCGGACAGATTGTCCGAAACTCTGGTCATCAGTTGATAATGTGGTAACATTGTTGACTTATCAAACCGAAGGTGCTGGTGGTGTTTTTCACCCTAGGTCTTGTGCTGGGAAACCCCAACGGTTTCCTCGCAATGATCGGTGGTCTGTTCTGACTCCCCCGATGTTCGCTGGAGTTTCTGCAGCTGTTTGGGGCCCTGCCATGGAGTCCGCTGGGCTGCAGGAAGGATTTGCGAGTCGATCCTCGAGCCCACGGACCTTGCCGAAGGTTAGACGTCTTCCATTCTTGCCCCAATACAACCAATGATGTGGCGACATCGATACTCGGGAACCACTGTGCTGTGCCGACCCATCCTGCTGCTGGGGGTCGCTGTGGCGATGGTCGTCATCAGCGGCTGCGGCCAGAGCGAGCCGAAATCGCTGGCCACTTACCGGAAGGTTTTCCAGGCAGAGGAGGAAGGTGACTACGAAACTGCTGTTGAGCTTCTCACGCAGTTAATCGAGGAAGAGCCTGCTGCCTTTGGTTACTACCGACGCGGGCTGATCTATGTGCAGCATTTGGATCAGCCTGAAAAGGCGATTGAGGATGCCAACGAAGCTCTTAAATTAGACAGGGATTGGAAGGATGCGGAGTGGCTCTTGCAAGAGGCCTCCAAACCTGCGGGAAAGCGGTTTCTAGGTCGCAATGCCAAGCCTCCGAGCGACTACAAGTAATCTGGCAATAAGTCGCCTTGTTGGGCTCGGCGATCAGGCAAGCTTGGCCATCGGTTGATTGTGGGACAAGAGTTCATCTCTGGTGTCGCAACGGAAGCATCCGGGCCAAGGAGGGCCCAGCCAGGGGGGTGGCCTGGAATAAACCGCCCCCTCTGTTTTGGAGGGGCTTTGAGGTCTTGGGTCTCGTTTGTGCTTGTCTGCTGACTCACTTCGTTGAGTGCGTTTTAGACGAGACCTTCTTCACGCAGTTGCTTGAACGCCTCCAGGGCCCGTTGGATGTGTTCGGGCGTATGGGTGGCGGACATCTGAATTCGCAGTCGTGCTGAGCCTTCGGGGACCACAGGGAACCCGAAGCCGATGACGAAAACTCCCAACTGAAGCAGCCGCTCGCTGAGACGAATTGCTCGGGCGGTATCTCCCACAATAATCGGCAAGATCGCGGTGGGGCTTTGTAGCACCTCGTAGCCGAGTTCTCGCAAACCCGAACGCATCCGCTCCACATTGGCCTGCAGCCGGGCGACCCGCTCGGGTTCCCGTTCCAAAATCTCCAGCGCCTTGCTTGCGCTGCAGGCGACCGTTGGCGGCAACGCGTTGCTGAAGAGCTGCGGGCGGCTGCGTTGCACGAGATACTCGGTCACCTCTTTCGGTCCAGCGACATAGCCACCGGCTGCCCCCCCGAGGGCCTTCCCCAGTGTCCCGGTGAGAATGTCGACACCGTCAGGGGCCGACGCGGGCAGCCCATAGTATTCATGGATGCCTCGGCCATGAGCGCCCAAAACGCCCGTGCCGTGGGAATCGTCCACCACCAGGGTTGCACCGGTTTCTCGACAGAGAGCCACGAGTTCCGGCAACGGAGCCAGGTCGCCCTCCATGCTGAAGACCCCATCGGTGACCACGACCTTGACCGGAGAGGAAGCCAATTCTTCAAGCTGTCCGCGCAGATTGTCCAGGTCATTGTGGGGGTAGACTTTGCGGGTGGCCTGCCGAGAAAGCCGACCAGCGTCGATGATGCTGGCGTGATTGAGCTCATCGGAGAAAAGCACATCGCCCTGTTGGACCAGGTTGGTCAGCAAGCCTTCATTGGCGGCCCAACAACTGACATACGACAGAGCAGACTCAGTCCCAAGAAAACGAGCGATCCGCTCCTCCAGCTCGCGATGACAGTCAAAGGTCCCGCAGATGAACCGCACACTGGCAGTCCCGGCCCCGTACTTTTTCAGGCCATCGATCCCCGCTTGGATGACCTCAGGGTGATCGGCTAATCCCAAGTAGTTATTAGCACAGAAGACCAGAACCTCGCCGACCTCTTCGAGAACCGTGATCGGTCCCATCGGGCGGTTGAGATGTTTGAGGTGTTTGTAGGTGCCCGCCTGCTGGAGTTCAGACAAGACGCTGGTCAGTCGGCTGGTCAACACATTCATCATGAGTCAGGTGTCCTCTTTTGACTCGGTTCTGAGAACTACCGAGGCCAAGACTCAAGCTAACGCTGGCTTGGTCAATCGACCAGAGGCTCCTCAGGGGGAGTACCCCACAAGCCAAAAAGCCCGAGCATGACAAATCGACGCACAACAACTCCATCGTTCGGCTTTTCATACCTCACCCAGCTTTGCTGGCATCAACGGACCCTCTCGCCTCTGATTGAGATTCACCAGAGGTCCAGATACACCAGAGCCAAGGGCATTAGGGTGACTCCGGTGGCCGAGGGGGCGGGGCATAGAGTTTTGTCAGATCGATGCCCCCGCGTGCTTCTTCTTCGAGCAATTTGACTCGAGCTTCCAGGCGTTTGACTTGCTGGAGGAGCTGCGGCATGTTGACGCCGCGTTCCTCAGGCCTTTGGGGTCGGGGGACTGCAGGATAGCTCAGATGCCGTTCCAGCGCGGCGAAGAAGAACAGAGGATCTTTATCACGGTTGGCCAGAGCAATTTTGCCTTCCTTTTCGCCAAAGAGAATGGCCATGTCTGGGTTGGCCAGAGGCCTGCCGGCTGACCGCATCACGTTGATGAAATGTTGACTTCGGCCATAAAGCAAGTCGGCAAATTCGACTAACCCGAGTTGAAAGCGAATCGAGAGGATCCACTCACGCCAATGCTCATCGTAGAGGGGGTCCCCACTGATGGCGACTAAAGCTGGGTCGTAGCCCAGTCGGTTTCGGCAGACAACTTCGAACTGATAAAGAAAAAGCCCCTGCGGGGCCGGGTCCTCCGATTTGTAGCGGGCCTCACGTTCGAGAATCCGCAAGGCCAAGTTAAAATCCAACCGAGCTCGGTCGTCCTCAGCAGTGGCAATGAGGAACGTCTGAAACGGCGTAAAATAGTGTGAGAGCTTGGTCATCGCCGGAGTTAAGGTCCCGCTGAAGCGAACCTCATCCACCAAGATGCTCACCGCCAGAGGGAGCTTTGTGCTGGAGAGAAGCTCCATCTTGCTGTCGGCCAACAAATCCTGAATCGGCATGCTCAGCTGTTGCCGCTCGGCCAACGTGCGAAAAAGATGGGCCTGCTCTACGTACTCCTCCGTCGGCAGTTGTCGAGCCTTTCTCGCCATCAATCACGCTCCTGATTTTCTAGAACCAGCTCGGCACACCCGCAGAACTGGCAAGCGTCCTCACTGGCAAGCGTCTCAGTCAGCCCACGCGGGAGTCGATCCCTACCGCTGATTGTGAAGAACTCTGATTCTGACCGACGTTGACCCTCGCCTGTCTGCCAGTCTCGAAGGGGGCTGTGGATCAGTCTGCTGGATGTGCTCAGGACGAATCGAAGGCTTGCTGTATAATGGGCTACCCGACCGGGGTATTGTACCACCAGGCGGATTGTCCAGCCTGGCAGTCCAACTCCTGAAAGCTTTCTCTGTCAACGCAAGTTCGACTGTTGCAGATTGTGGCGGAGGCCTACTCCCTCCGGACTCGTAAGCGCCCATGCAACAGCCTCCGGCTCGACCCAAGGTCCCAAGAGCACAAGGTCCCAAGAGCACAAGGTCCCAAGAGCACAAGGTCCCAAAAGCACAAGTTCTAAGAGGCACCAGGTTTTCGGGAGCAAAGCCTTATCGGGGACAGTTTAACGAGGAAGGAAAGTTTGACGGAGTCTGCGGGTTTTCTCCCAGCAAAGGAATCCTCATCCATGACGCCCGAACAGCCGTTTTCAAGTGTTGAGCAAGCCGTCGAGGCAATCACCCAGGGTGAGATGGTGATTGTTGTCGATGCCGAAGATCGGGAGAACGAGGGCGATCTGATCTGCGCTGCCGAAAAGGTGAGCCCCCAGATCATCAACTTCATGGTGAAACGTGGGGGTGGACTGGTCTGCCTGACCGTCTTGGAAGAAGTTCAGCAACGCCTGGACTTGCAAAGACTCAGCACGCCCGGCCAAACCCCCTTTGACACCCCGATGGCCACTTTGATCGACCATCACAGCTGCAAAACCGGAATCACTGCCGCCGAACGAGCGACCACCGTTTTAGAGGCGATCCGCCCTTCCAGCAAACCCACGGACTTTCGCCCAGGAGGACATGTCCCCACCTTGATCGCCAAGGAAGGGGGAGTGCTCCGACGGGCCGGCCATACCGAGGCAAGCGTCGACTTGGCCCGCATGGCAGGGCTAACTCCGGCCGGAGTGCTGTGCGAAATTCTGGATGAGCGTGGGGATCGCGCCAGCCATGACTTTTTGTTCCAGCTTGCCGCCGAGCACAAGCTGAAGATCATCACCATCGAAGAGATGATCCGCTTTCGGCGTCAAAGGGAAAAACTAGTCTATAGGATTAGCGAAGCTAATTTGCCCACGCGGTATGGCCAAGCTCGAGTGATCATCTACGGGGTCAAGTATGAGGATCACCGCCCTGTGGTGGTGCAATTTGGCGATTTGAGCCGGCAAGAGGCACCGCTGATCCGTTTGCACTCCAGTTGCTTCACCGGCGACTTGCTTGGCAGCCTCCGCTGCGATTGCGGCGATCAGTTACAACTGGCCTTGGCTCGGTTGGGTGATGCTGGGTGCGGGGCATTGGTGTACCTGCCTCAAGAAGGTCGGGGGATTGGCCTGGTTGAGAAGATCAAAGCCTATGCCCTGCAGGACACTCAGGGCCTGGATACCGTCGATGCCAACTTGGCGCTGGGGCACAAGGCCGATACCCGGGATTACGGGATCGGCATCCAAATCCTCAAGGATCTGGGGCTCTCTCAAGTGACCCTGCTGACGAACAACCCCAAGAAAACCGACGCCTTCATTTACGGAGGCTTTGACCTGAGAGTCGTCAAGCAGGAGCCCATCCTCCCTCCAGTTCATGAGCTGAATAGGAATTACTTGCAGACTAAGCGGGACCGGTTGGGGCATCAGTTGCCTTCGGATTTGCTTGCCATCACCGAGGCCGGGCCGGAAGCTGGGGGGATAACCTCTCAGCAGAAGGGTCTGTCTCAACCGGAATCGGAGTCGAGTTTGGCGGCTGAGCAGCCCGAGGATTCTTAGGGCTGACCCGACTCCCGAGTCGCCCCATCGGCTCATTGGGTTGTCGGCTGTCTGAGCTGGAGCTGGGGGTCTTGAGGCTGGGGGTCTTGAGGCTGGGGGGGGGGCGGCTGGGGGGGTTTCGGAGCTGGGTGGTGGGGCAGAGGAGGTGGGGGGGATGGTTGGG
>CAZYKP010000060.1:0-53406 GCA_964648025.1 uncultured Pirellulales bacterium
AAATCAACCGACTGCCAAAATCAACCGACTGCCAAAATCATAGGAAACAAGGCACGAGTTCGACTGTTCCGGATTGTGGCAGAGGCCCAACCTGTGGGGCCCTCATCAGGTCCGTGCAGCAACATTTGGTGGGCAATGGCCACTTTGGGACAGTCCAACTAGTTGTCGTGCTGGGCCGGGGCTACATTCGAGGTCACCCAGCGTGGGCTTTTTGTCCTCACCGCTTTGGCTTCCCACATCATGAACACAGTCCTGTTCTTCCAACCGTCGAGCCAGCAAACAGAGGTGGCTCGGCGGATCCCGCAGTGGATCGGGTGGATCGCAATCGCAGGAACCGCTACAGCGATTTTTCTGCTTGGAGCGAGATCTTGCACTGCTAGCAAGACACAGTCATGGAGACATGACCAAGCCAGCGACTTCGAGTCCGCCGAGACTCAAGGCGTGACGGTCTCGACAGACGGTCAGGTCCAACTCACTCGCAGCGTCGAGGAGGTTTGGGATGGTTGGTCGAAACCCGGAGAAGATCCGGGAGTGCCAACAGCGATAGTGCCCGAGCCAGAGGGCACGCTTCTATTAGCTCACGGTCCTCCAGGAAAGGTTTGGCGATTTGATCCCAAGCCAAGGGTGAGTAGACTTCTCTGGGAGAGACAAGATGAAGTCCCCATTGGACTGGTCCGCTACCAAGACTCAGTGCTGTTGGGGACTCTTCAAGGACGATTCTATCGTCTCCCGGTCAAATCCCAGGCTCAGGGGGACATTGACTCCTCGGAGAAGGTTGTGGAGGCGACACCGCTGGAGGCTCCGAAGATTCCTGGCAATCTGTTTTCGTTAGCAGCGACCGGCGACCATCTTTATCTCGGACTGTCCAAAAGCATCCTAAGGATCAAGCTCCCACGAGATGAGTCGGACCGCCTTGGTGTTGTCGATGGTCAAGTCGAAGTGTCCACCCCGGTCTTAGCATTGAGAGTTGCTGGCGACCGGCTGATTGCCTCGGGAAAAGGTTACCTTTGGGAGGTCTCCTGCAAGGCATTTGGTCAAACCAAGCCGAGAGTTCTCTTTGGACCGACTGTTTTTGACATCCCGGTGCTGTTGCTGTCTCCTGAAAAGGACATCTCTGCAGAGGTAGTTGTCGGGCTAGCTGGCGAGAAAGCCAAAGGGCAGCCGTATGCGGTCTTGCGGATTGATCGTGATGGTCGCGTCAAGACCGTGCTGCGTAGCACAAGCCCGATCTATTCGTTGAATGCGGTTCCCAACGACCCGAGGACGCTGTTTGTGGGAGCTGGAAACCGGCTCCTGGCTGTGGACATCGACGGGGGCCAGCAGCGGACCCTCTCAATACTTCCTCAGGCAAAATTTATCCCTGCGATGGCTGATTTGGAAGGAAAAATCTATTGTGCCACTGCAGGGGAGTTGGGTCCGGATGTGCTCTATCGGCTGCGGTCTGGGTTCCCGGCCCAGGGCACGCTGGAATCCGACCCGCTGGATGCCAAGCGGCCGGCCGATTTTGGCGCCGTCTCCTGGACCGGTGAGGTTCCTGACGGCACTGAAGTGACCTTCGCAACACGTTCTGGGAACACCCCGCGGCCGGACGACAACTGGTCAGACTGGGCAGAGGTTCAAGCCAATGCGATTCAGGCTGGCTGGAGACGCGGAAAGGTCAAGAGCCCGCAAGCGCGGTACCTCCAATACCGGTTCCGTCTTGCCACGACAAATCCTCAGTTGACCCCGACTGTGGGTGCCCTCGTGATTCGCTACCGAGCGATCAACCAGGCTCCTGAGTTGAGCAAATTGTCGGTGCCGCATGTGGAAGTCTTGGATGGCAGCAAAAAGCAGGAAAGCATCAAGTTAAGCTGGGAGGCCAAGGATCCCAACGACGATCGCTTGAGTTATCGCGTCTTGCTGAAGCGGCACAATTGGGGCCGTTGGCTGACTCTTGAGGATTCGCTGTCCAAAGCTGAACTGGAGTTTGAGGCGGTGGCGGTTCCTCAAGGCCTGTACCAAGCCAAAATTGAGGTCTCCGATCGAGCAAGCAATCCGTTAGCCGAGTCGTTAACTACAGAGAAAGTCAGCGAGCAGTTTGTTATCGATAATCGGCCGCCACGGATCACCGCGTCTGCCAAAGCCAAGACGATCCGGGTCGTTGCCGAAGATGACGTCACCCCGATCGTCTCGGCAGAATATGCTGTCGACGGCGGCAAATGGCAACCGCTGTTCCCCGACGACCGACTCTTTGATAGCCCCCAAGAGGTGTTTACCTTTTGGCCGGCCGACCTTTCCGAGGGCTTGCATGTGGTGGTCGTCCGAGCCAAGGACGCTGCTGGCTACCGGGGGATTGCTGATGTGACCGTCACCGCCGAGAAGCCTAAATAGTGGTTTCAAAACCCAAACTCGACGATCAGCCACCGGTTCCGTTGATTGCCGGAAAAGCTCTCGACCACATCAGTGACCAACCGCCGACAAGCTTTGCCTCCGGTCAGCCTCTGGATCCTCCGAGTCTGACAGGGCCTCGTTCCTCCTGAGGTTGAGCAACGTCTTGGATCGTCCGGCACACGGGAACGGCTGGCAGATCACCGGCTGGCAGATCACCGGCTGGCAGATCACCGGCTGGCAGATCACCGGTGATTCCGGCGGTTCCCGCCTTGGGCGGAATCCACGCCCGGCCCAGCGAGAATCTTCTCAGCAATCCATTAGCCATGTCGTGTTGCGATCCTTGCCCCCGCCCCCCAGCGTCTTGACCGAAGCATCCTTCGCTGGAGTGGGTTGGCCCTCAGACAACCTTGCCGGTTTGGGTCAGTCCCTCCAGTTCTGCGTAGCCTCCCAGTCTTTGGATGACCGTGTGCGGTTTCTTCTGGGGGCTTTGGATCTTCTACGACCTGCAGCCCTCCCAAAGAAATTCGTTTCGGCAATCCGCTTGTCCTGCACAACTTCCCTGAAGACCTGGTGTCCACCGGGTTGAGGCGCTCTCCAGCCAGTCGTCTTGCGTCCAGTCACTGGGAATCCCCCAGCATTACGCAGAACTCTCCCTGAAATCACCCGGCCCACCAAAAAAAATCAAAAAAACTTTTCCCGCAGCGCGTTAGTTCGGCACTGGTTCCGAAAGGGGAAATACCCTGAGAATCCCCTCCTATCTTGTGAGCGGAGCCACAGCCTGAGATGACCCAACAACCAATTTCAAACAGCTTGCTTTGGGATGTTAAGGCTTTTTTCTTTAAAATAAATAGAATAAAAACAAGTTGTCGACGAGCAGGCGTGTGGCTGCTCAGAACGAGATCAATCAGCATCATTGGGGGGGCGAGATGGCTGAGTCCGACGCTTCGAAAAGCTCCATGGTTATGGGGGTAACCGCCGAGACTGGCAATGGTTGCCACGTAAGTGGGGTCCCGAACTCGATCCTCGAGGCCGAGCAGATCGAGATCAATGAACGTCGGAAGATTGCCGGGATCGGCCCGATCGAGGAAAATCCAGGGCTTGTGGGTTTGGCGTTATCAGGAGGCGGATTGCGGTCAGCAGTTTATCATCTTGGGTTGTTGCAGGGGTTGAAGAAGGCCGGCCTGCTGCGGTACGTGGATTATCTATCGACCGTTTCTGGCGGAGGCTACATCGGCAGCTACTGGCTGTCGCTGGCCCAGCAGCTGAGTTCGGGTTGTGACCGGCCCAAGGCAAGTATTCACGACGTACCGGTCTCAGAGCTCAGTGAGTGCCCGGAAAGTGCTGATACCGTAAAGTCTGGCACCAAGACCGGTGAACCTCACGGCTCGGACGAGAATTCCAAAAGGAATGACTCGAAAACCGCAGAAGAGTTCTACCAAAACGCGGGGTGGCTGAGCCGCTACGACGGGCAATTTCGGGATGCAGGGCAGTACCTCGGCGACTTCTTTCAGTTTGCCGGCTCGTATTTGTTCTCCACGTTTTGTGTTCTGGTGTTTGTCTGGGCTCTGCTGATCGCCTTGGCCGCTGGGGCCGCATTCACCTACCGGTCGCTGGACCTGGAGCCAGTGGATGATGTGCTTTCGGTGATCAGATGGGATGTTGAGGCGCTTAAGCCTTTTTTGCCGACGTTGCTGATAGCCTATCTGTGGGTGGTGACGCTCACAGCGGCCAAGACACTCCACGGGACACGTCACCACCCGCTGATCGGGCTGGCGACGACTGTTGTGCTTTCGGCGCTGTCGCTGGCAGCCTGGAGATTTGCCAGGGTGTATTGGCTTCCGGCATTGGGGTTTGTCATCTTCACCGTTGCCGCTCCCTGCATGCTGGCGCTGTTTCTGAGGATCCTCGGCTCATGGGGGCGCCGGATGGCAGATCTGCTGGCGATTGCCGCGGGTCTCTTGGTCGCAGCAGTGATCATCGGCTACAGCATCTCCGTCAGCAGGATGGCCCCGCAGGGATCAGAAGACTGGTGTCATGCTTGGCTTGAGGATGGCCAACCAGCCTTCTTAGCAATCGCCGGAGCAGCCGCTGTTGGAGTCGTGGTGTTCTGTGGTTGGCTTTTTGCGCGAGACGCCGCTCATGGCAACCTCCAAACGGACAAGGTCGGCCGCTCGGTCCTGACCTTCCTGACGACGCTGCTGCCATGCACAGTGTTGGCTGGGCTGGTTGTGCTAATGACCAACTCGATGTTGAACTTGAGTTGGATTGGACCGTATCTCGGGTTACCTGACGGTGATATTTTTTCCCAAAAATCGTTGCGAGAGCCACTCTTTGCCCTGATCTTGCTCAGCTTGCTGCCGTTGCTCAGCTTCCGACGCTTGCTGGAGAGCACCCGTCGGGAGGCAGGGTTTGTGGAACGACTCCTATTCAAGTTGGTGATCTACGCCAGTCTCATTGGTTTGCCCCTGACAGCCTTTGGTTTCCTTGTGCAGGAAAACGTCTCCGGGTTTGCTGATTACCGCAATCCAGAGCTCCTGCGTCGAGACATCCTTCAGTGGCGAGCCTTCGCTGATCTCTCAACCGATGAGTTGGGGATCAATCTCCTGCATTCTCTTCTGAACACACCAGGCCAAGGGCCATCCAACCCTTCGGAAAAACCCGACCCAGCGAAAACCAACCCAGCGAAAACCAACCAAGGGAAAACCGACCAAGGGAAAACCAACCAGTCCATTCGCCAGCTAGCCACAGCAGTGATCGACGCCGAGAGGGAGTTCGAAAACGAGCAAGACAAGCTCTTCGGGAGGCTCTATTGGGAGCGGCAGGAATCCGAGTTGGCCGATGCCCAACGAGGGTGGCTTGCCAGGTTGAGCAAGCTGCTGCAGTTCGACAAGACTATCCAGGACTACCTCCAACGCCAAGGGGATCGCCGCGAGGCCCAAGAGGCCCTCATTCAGCGTTGGAACAGCCACCTGGAATCCCAAGTCCTCACCAAAGAGTTGATGCTGATAGCCAGCCGCCGGGCCCGAAGTGCGAAATCGGGGCCGAATGGCAACGCAGAAACCGGCACGCAAGCTGACACAACCGATAACCCAACGGACCCAGAACGCAGCGATTCGCCATTCGGCGGAGCGGACTACCAACAGCTCCGCGACGATGAGCAGTTTCTCGAAAAGATCGCCCGGTCCATGAAAATGCGGGCCGAAGCCCAAAACTACAGCGACCAGAGCGATCAGCTGCTGGCCTACTGGTTTCGAGCCGCCGCGTGGGCACTCAAACGGGACCAGCCTTATTCTGGAATCGCACTGGCCGCAAGCGAATTCCGACCCGAAGAACGCCGAGAATTCAACCGGCTGCTGTTGGAGGCCTTGTTTCCGAACATGATTCGTCCGCGCAAACAAATCTCCACAAAGATTGTTCCGATGGCTGACCAGTGCACACGCGGGGATATTTTTTGGGGGGCTGTCGCCTTAGCCGTCCCGCTAGCTTTTTTGCTTCCTGTGAATCTTTTGGCACCTTTCTTTAGCCACTATCGTCGGCAGATTCGAGGTCGATTCCTCAGCCCACCCGATCCTTGCAGATCTGAGGTCCCAGGGGGAACTGGCGGTCATGGCAGACCGAGGAGCCAGGGCCAACAAGATGGCTCGGTCGTCGGAGAGGTTCCGCTGAGCCAGATGGACGTCTGCAAGGTCGGCGCCCCCTATCCGCTGCTGGGGACGACCTTGCAGTGTTTGGGGAGTTTGCCGGCTGACGGTTGTCCGCCTGGGGATGCTTTTCCCCCAAACTGGCAGCAGGCGTTCGTGCTATCTCCCAAATACTGTGGGTCCTCGGCCACAGGGTACTTTCCAACGACAGAGCATCCGTTTTGCAACATCGCCTTTGCCGATGCGGTGACCATCTCCGGAGCGGCCCTCAGTCCCATGGGGTCGGTCAACTCGGCGGTCCTCGCGGTGATGGCGGCCCTCAACCTCCGCATCAATCGTTGGTATTCGATTCCCGATCCCAAGAACTCTAGCTGGCGAAGTTGGTGGCTGCGCCGTTGTTTTTATGTCACCCCGTTCGTGTTGCTTCGAGAAATTATCCGGGGTCTCACCCATCCACGTCCCAACGAACTCTTCCGGCCAGATCAAGAAAAACCCTACCGCTGCCGAATTGGGGCACTGGCCGATGGAGGATTTACTGACTTCCTGGGAGTCATGGAACTGTTAAAACGTCGGTGCCGTTTGGTGATTGTCTCCGACGCCGGGCGCAATGACAAAGACGACGAGAACAAGGCTCTGGGAGATGTCATCCGCCGCGCCCGTCAGCACGACGGCATTCGGATTCTCGAGTTGGATCACGATCGGCCCCTGGAAATCGAGCGTCTCCGGCGGGATTCCAAGACACACCAGAGCCCGCAACACTTTGTCTTTGGACGCATACAATACCTGGACGGATCGAGCGGCTTGTTTGTCTATTTGCAGATGGCGATCACCGGCGATGAAGAGTTGGACTTAGTTCAATACAACGCCACACACGGGTCATTTCCCCACGAACCGATCGTCAATCAGTTCTTTACCGATGATCAAGTTGAGGCCTATCGAAGCCTTGGGTTCCACACGGCTTCGGTGTTGTGCCAAGAGCTCCACACACCCGAGGGTCGCGATTTGGTAGGCGGACCCGTCAGGCACCTAACCACCGACCAGCTGATCGAGCAGCTCACTGATGGGTATTGTCTGCATTGTGGGGCCGAGGAACGGATTCGGGGTGACTTTCTCTCACGGCTGTCGCTGAGAGATCCTGCCCTCTTCACCAAGGCCGGCGACACAGATCTCCAAAAACAGCATTCCGACCGTGAAGAATTCTCTCTGCACTTATTAGAACAGGATGCGAAATACCGGCGTGCCAGCTGGCAACGACTTGAGAAGGCGCTGGCACGTCTCTCAGGCAACTCTCTCCTGCCACAAGGCAACAACCGCCCGCCGAAGAAATGATCTCCCGTTGTTTTCGGTCAAGGTAGCAACAATCCTCTTCGGCTCTTAAGAGAGTGATCCACAGAAAGCCGACAACCGTCCGCATTCTCTGGCAGCAGAACCATAGGGAGCTTGTGAGCATGTGTCAGTCGCAAAAGTGTCCGCCTCAAAGCGACAAGAAGCTGGAACGCTCCATCGCCGCGTTGGCGGTGACCTGCAATCGATATCACACAGGCCAACGCGATCAGAGCGGATGGATCTTTCAGGTCAACGGCCGCCGTCGGCTGGTCCTCGCCGCGGCGATTGCCCAGGCCGAACTTGATCAACAACTCGCCAAAGAAGAGACCCCCGAGAACCAGCCACCGGAAGAGCAGCCAGCCGCGAGCAAGCCAGAGTACGGCGACATCCTAGCTCGACTCGCAATCCGGGTGTTCGACGGAGTCTTTCGCGATCATCGGGAGCAAACCGCCGCAACGCTGGTCATGTGTCTCTTAGCGGACCTTGAGCTCGATTGCCAACCTGCTCAGGCCGGCTACCGAACGGAGCTCCATCAGGCGGTTGCCGCTTGTGATGTGAAAGAAGTTGCCCGGCTGCTTGATCAGCTCATTCTGCCCCAGCAACAAGTGCCCCAAGGGCCAGGCGAAGCCCCCGGGGCAGCGGAGTCGGCCCCTGGCGAGCCCTCCGCGCCTCACAATGGAGGGTATGTTCAAGCCAGCACGTCATAAGCAGCACATTGGGAGGAACACACAGACCTTCTCACAACGCAGCTTCGCTCTCGAAAAGGTTCTCCGAGAGGTTCCTTAGCCCGCATCCGCTTGGGTCCAGTTGCCATCGATGAACCGCCACATTTGGCCGTTAGGGTTTTTATCTCGCAGAGCTGCCGGCAACCGGTCTGGCCGAACGTTGTCGTAGCATTGAAGCATGACAAAACGACGGATCGACGCGGGGATCCCCACAGCCGTGAAGCCAGGATGGCCCGTGGCCGGGAACGGTCCGCCGTGGTTCATCGCCGACGAAACTGCCACACCAGTCGGCATCTTATCGTTGAGCAGCCGCCCCACGCGACGGCGGAGGATTGGTTCCAGGAGGCGGTACGTTTGTTCGTCCTGCCCGCCGGTGTGCGTGTAGAAGCAACCGGTGAGGTTCCCTTCCAGCCGATCGATGATCGCTTCAAGCTCCCCAACGTTGCGGGCGACAACAAACAGCGACAGATTGCCAAAGGCCTCCGTCTGAAGTTCCTCCGGCTTGGCCAAAAACAGCTCGCCACTGGCCCGGAAGAGCGTGTTGGCAAACCTCAAACTCTCTCCGGCAATGGGGTCACCTCCGGTGAGCAGTTGACAGCCGGCATGCTCCAGGGCCTCAACGCCCGCCTGAAGACCCTGTTGGACCCCTTCGTTGAGCAGCACCCCAGCAGGCTTGTTTCCAAAGGCCTCGCAGACAGACTGAACAAACCCCTCCGTCTCTGGGCCTTCCAAAAGCAACACCAGCCCTGGGTTGGTGCAGAACTGACCAGCACCCATCAGGCAACTTGTGGTGAACTCCTCAGCAATCTGCTCGGCACGTTCCTGCAGGGCCCCAGGAAGAATGACCACAGGGTTGATACTGCTCATCTCCAAGTAAATGGGCTTGCCCTTCTCATCGGCCACCTTCTTCAAGGCCAGCCCTGCCCTGCGGCTGCCTGTAAAACCGACTGCTGCAATTCGTGGATCGCCAACCATCCCCAGTCCATCCGCTGTGCTCATCCCATAAAGCACCTGGATGAAGCCTGAGGGCAGTCCGACCTGTGCAGCTGCGGCTTGGGCAATTTCGGCCAGCAACCGTGTCGTGGTTGGATGTGATGGATGAGCCCGAGCGATCACCGGATTGCCAGCGGCGACAGCGGCGGCAAAATCGCCACCACTGATGGCGTTGAACGCCAGGGGGAAGTTGTTCGGTCCAAACAACAGCACCGGCCCGAGGGGAGCGAGGAGACTGCGGATGTTGGCCTGAGTGTCAATCGTTGGCAGAGCCCAGCCGCCTTGGTCAACAGCCTCAGCTGCTTGGCGTAACTGGTTGGATGTCCGTGGGAGTTCCACGTTGGCCAAACGCGGAGATTTGGGCAGGCCGGTCTCCGAGGCGGCAGCCTCAGCAATCGGATCGGCTGCTGCGTCCAGACTCTCTGCATAATTCCTGAGAAAGGCCGAGATCGTTCCGGAGGGCATCGAGCTGACAGCAGCGAAGGCCTCGGTTGCAGCCGCCATGGCGGCCTCGCAATCGCCCCATTGGCTGATGGGATATTCCTCGGGCAAAGTTTGTCCACTGGTGGGGTCGGTCGGAGAAAAGGAGTCGCTGGCGGTCGCAGGTCGCCATTGTCCGCCGATCAACACCGGATGTGAGGCCATAATCGCAGTCCCAGAACATGGGGTCTGATGAGAAGGCGGCCTAAGCCACAGAAAAATCGTACACAGTGGCTGAAAATATAAAGCGAGCCTTTCCCCAACGTCCACCGTCCCGCAGACCGCCGCTCCCCTGCCAAGAACTTCGCTTCCCTATTCCCTCTTTGGGTGGTATCACACCAGTCACTGGGGGCAACCCACTGGGGCCGAGAAAAATCCTTTGAACACATCGGACAAGTTTGATATGTTGTCGAGATGGTGAAATCAGACAGATTGTCGCAATAGTTTGGGGCAAAACGCCCTACACAACTCCCAAAACAGGACTCTCACTGCCCAAAATTTCGCTGACCAGACAACTAAGCCTGAAAACAAATCTTCCTTCATCACGCCTTACGGCACTAGGTAAAAACTTGTCTCGTCCGGTATGCGAAAAGGCTGCGAAATCGCCGGTTCTTGTGCCGTTTTAGCGTTTTGCAAGAGCAAGAATTTTCTCCAAGAGCAGCAATTGGACTGTCCCAGATGTGGCCATTGCCCAGGCATCTGGTGCTGCGTGGAATTGTTGGGGGCCTTCCAGGTTGGGCCTCTGCCACAATCTGGGATTGTTGAAGGAAGGTGCCCAAGCTGCTGGTGGATTCGGATTGTTGTTTGACGAATGCTCTCAGGGGCTTCGCCCCAAGGGCCACACGACTGCTTTGATGACGCACAAAAACCTCTCCCGGCCTGGGGGAGCATCGACGACGGATTGCACGCACAACGCACAGCCATAGAGGAGCTCCGCGATGCTGAAAATCGAAGGTGGTCAATACCGGTTTTGCGACGGTCTCAGCCGTCGGAATTTCCTGCAAATCGGTGGGCTGGCGATGGGCGGGCTGGCATTGCCGGAGATCCTGCGAGCCGAAGCGGCCACGGGGATTTCTGGTGGCAACAAGGGGATCATTATGATCTTCCTGCCCGGCGGTCCGCCTCACCAAGATATGTGGGATCTGAAGACTCAGGCCCCCAGCGAAGTTCGTGGGGAGTTTGAGCCGATTGAAACGGCAGTTCCGGGGATTGAGATCTGCGAGATGTTCCCCCGTTTGGCCAAGATGACCAATAAGCTGGCCTTCATCCGCAGCGTTGTTGGTGCCAGCGGACGCCATGAGGCCTTTCAGTGTCTCACTGGCCACTCGAGCAATGAGGCCAGCCCGCAAGGGGGATGGCCTTCCCTGGGTTCAGCAGTGGCCAAGTTGCAGGGTCCGCGTGCCCCGGGTGTTCCGGCCTTCATGGGAATGAGCCCCAAGATGGGTCACATGCCTTGGGCGGATAATGGCAGCGCTGGGTTTTTGGGACCAGCCTATGCTCCGTTCAAGCCGAACGCTGAGGGCAAAGCCGACATGTCCCTCAACGGCATCACCTTCGACCGCCTCCAGGACCGCAAGCAGCTGCTGGGCTCGCTGGACCGCTTTCGTCGACAGGCCGATGCCAGCGGGATGATGAACGGGATGGATTCCTTCACGCAGCAAGCCTTTGGCGTGCTCACCAGCAGCAAGCTTGTTGACGCACTGGACATCAATCAAGAAGATCCGGCTGTTCGAGAGCGTTACGGCAAGGGAGATCCCAAGAACCGGGCCGACGGCGGTCCCAAATTGATGGAACACTTCCTGATGGCACGCCGGCTGATCGAGGCCGGCGTTCGATGCGTCACCTGTGCCTTCAGCCGCTGGGACTGGCACAGCAAGAACTTCACGCGAGGTCGCGAAGACATGCCCATGCTCGACCAGGGAGTCAGCGCCTTGCTCGAAGATCTGTATAACCGCGGTCTCGATCGGGACGTCACGGTGATCGTCTGGGGGGAATTCGGTCGGACTCCCAAGATCAACGGGAACGCCGGTCGCGATCACTGGCCCAAGGTGTCTTGTGCCATGCTTGCCGGGGGCGGCCTGCGAACCGGCCAGGTCATTGGGGCGACCAACCGACTGGGCGAATATGCTACCGATCGGCCCGTCCACTTCCAGGAGATTTTTGCCACCCTCTATCACACGCTGGGAATCAACACCCAAAGAGTCACGCTGACCGACCGCTCCGGCCGGCCTCAGTACTTGATCGACCGGAAGTATCTGCCCCTGCCAGAGCTCGTGTGACCGACTCGACAGAATCGCCCGCAGCCAAACCAGGCTATCAACCTGCCAAGGTCCAACGAGAGCCTCGATCAGACCGAGCGAGCGTTTCACCCAGTCCCGCGGGTTTTCGCGGCAACCTGGCGTTTCAGAGGAACCGCCTCTGTGGCTACGGAGAGGCGTTCCCTATGGATTGTACTTCCTACGGATTGTAAGTCCGGCAGATTCCAGGTCCGGCAGATTCCAGGTCCGGCAGATTCCAGGTCCGGCAGATTCCAGGTCCAGGGGCTCCTTAGGTCTTCAGGCGTTTTCGATCGCGGAGTCCTCAGAGGATCTCCTCAATCACATGTCCGTGCACGTCGGTCAGGCGTCGGTTGATCCCGTTGTGTCGGACGGTCAGCCGCTTGTGATCGATTCCCAATAAGTGCAAGATTGTCGCATGGATATCATAAACTTGGGTGGGATGATCGCGATCCAAAGGCTTGTAGCCCCATTGATCCGACGGTCCATATGTGACCCCGGGCTTGATGCCACCTCCACAAAGCCAATTGGTAAACACATAAGGGTTATGATCCCGTCCCTTGCTGGCTTGTGTTGATGGCATCCGACCAAACTCAGTCGTCCAGAGGATGATGGTATCCTCAAGCAAACCCCGTTGCTTGAGGTCTTTGATTAAAGCGGAGGCTCCCACGGCCATCCCACGTGCCAAGGGACCATGATCACGTTGGACGTTCTCGTGACTGTCCCAGTTGCGTCGGGGAAATCCGTTATCGTTGCCCGACCAGATCTGCACAAAACGAACGCCCCGCTCCAGCAGACGCCTAGCAATCAGGCATTTGCGGCCAAAGTATTCGATTTCCTCAGGGGCGTTGATCTTGGCAGGATACTGCGCTGCTATGCGATCCAGCCCATACATCTTCAGGATGTGTCTGGGCTCAGCGGAGAGATCCAACGCCTCAGGAGCACTCAACTGCATTTTGGCAGCCAATTCATAGCTGCGGATCCGCGCCGACAGACGAGAGTCGCCCTCTCGAGTTTGTTGGTATTGGCCGTTGAGCTCACCGAGCAGTTGGAGAGCGTCGGCATCGCTTTCTTGGGAGACGTAATCAGCCCGCGGAAGCAAATCCTCAATCGGGTCCTCCCGCTGCGGGAAGATCGCCGTTCCCTGGCAAGTGGCCGGCAGAAAAGCACTGCCCCAGTTCTTGGGGCCGTTGCTGGCAAAGCCGCGATGGTCCGGCAGGACGACGAAGGTGGGAAGATGATCGTTGAGTGTTCCCAACCCATAACTGACCCAAGCGCCCATCCCGGGAAAGCCCGGCGTGTCAAAGCCGGTGGCCTGGAGATAGGTCGCCTGGGAATGGACCCCGGTCTTGCCAACGACGTTATGGAGAAATGCAATCTCGTCGACACAGTCTCCCAGTGGGGTTACCGGGTCGCTGAGCATCTTGCCGCATTGGCCATAACGCCGAAAGCGAAACGGCGACTTCATCCACGGCCCCAGGCCATTTTGGAAGGCTTCCACATGTTCGCCGAAGTCGGATTTCTCCCCGTGATGCTTTTCCAAAGCGGGCTTGTAGTCGAATAAGTCAAGATGACTTGCCGCTCCTGCCATGAAGAGCTGAACCACCCGTTTGGCCTTGGGTGGGTGATGAAACCCCTTGAGGACTCCACCCGAACCAGGATTGTCCCCGCCGAGATTGTTCCTGCCGAGATTGTTCCTGCCGAGATTGTCTGTGCCTGGACTGTCATCGCCAGCTTTGCTTTCTTCGTCCAGCAGTAACGAGGCCAAGGCCAATCCGCCAAAACCGCAAGCGTTGTGGAGTAAAAAATCGCGTCGGGAGAACATCACAGCGGTCAGGCTTCCGAGAGGGTGTTGGGGGTATCAATCGAGATAAACGAACTCACTGAGATTGAACATCACTCGGCAGAGGTTCGCCAGTCCGTGCTTTTGTGCGTAGGCCTCCAAACGTTGTTGTTCGCCCTCTGTGGCTTGCCGTCCGGTTGTCAGAACCATCGCTCGGCGAACTTGGGCGGAGAGGGTTCTTTCCTCGGCCTTCAGCCGAGCGGCAAAGTGGTTGGCCATCACCAGATGAAAGCGACTGTTGAGCATGCAGAGCGCTTGCAAGGCGGTGAGAGTCTCGTCACGCTTAGGCGTGCTCTGCGAGGAATCGGCGCAGTCCAGGGTTGTCATGTAGGGGTTGGGCTGCGATCGAACGATGAACCGATAGATGCTGCGGCGATGCGAACTGGCATCATTCGGATCGAATTTATGATATTCATAATGCGGTGAGTGAGTCGCTCGCTCCAACTTGAAGAGATAGTAGCCAGGCCCTCCCATGGTACGATCCAATCGTCCGCTGAGAGCAAGGACGGAATCGCGGATTTCCTCCGCTTCCAGACGGCGGCGGTTCATCCGCCACAACAGCTGATTCCCGGCATCAATGGTTGCCGAAGCCTCGTTGTGAGCTGACGACTGCCGGTAGACGCTGCTGGTGACAATCAGCTTGTGCAATTTCTTCAGCGATTGCCCTCGGTCACGAAACTCGACTGCCAACCAGTCCAGCAGCAAGGGATGGGTTGGCCGCTGGCCCATCCGGCCCAGATCATTCGGCGAAGCGACAATCGCCTGATCGAAGTGATAGAGCCATACGCGGTTGACGATCGACCGCCAAGTGAGGGGATTGCGCTTCTGCACAACCCAATACGCTAAAGCCGCTCGCCGGTCGGCCTCGCTGTGATCCTTGGGCAAGTGAAACACGAATTCCGAGTCCCCCGGCAGCGGAAAGGTCCCTGGACGGGCCCGTTGTAATGGCTTCTGGACATCCCCCCGGTGGAGCACGTGGATCTCTCGGGGGACTCCGCCGGTGGGCTTGAACTGACCTTGCGGGGCAAATTGTGTGGCTGCCGCATAAACCACCCGCCCGGTCGAAAGCTGCTTGAGCTGGTCACGGGTCTGCTGAAGTTGCTCTTGGAGGGTCGCTCGGAGAACTCGGCGTTTGGGAGGGTCGATCTTGTCTTGAAGACTTGCCAGCTGAGCCTGGGCGGTGGCCAGAGCTTTGCACGCCTGGGGATCAGCACTCTGCGGCCAGATCCCGTCGACAAGGTTAGCTCTCCGCCAGCGAACGGGCGCCTCAATGGAATCCGAGGCGGTCACTTGCTTTCTTGCCGCGACGTTGTTGTCTTGACGATCGAAGGCTTCCACTTCTGCCAAGGCGAAAATGTAGTCCTTTCGACGCTCAGCCAATTTCGTGGCGATAATCCGCACAAATCTTGCCCTCATCTTTTGATTGACGCGGTAGGGCGTCAGATAAGGATTAGGAAAATCGCTTCCCGTCTGGTCGGCCACCACGACCGAATCATCAAAGTTCTCGGAGTTGGCGAGCTCGATCCGGAAACGGACGGGAAAGCCAAACCCCGATCCGATGTCCGCATACTCATCGTGACAAGGATGCAGAACGAGGCTTTGCAGTGTGACCGGTCGGCCCAGATCGATCTGCACCCATTTTTTCTTCGAGGCGGTGCGTTCGATCTGGCTGTGATAACCATATTCGGGGCGTTTGTCTTGCGGTTGAGCTTGAGAACTCAACTGGTCGATGCGGCCTTTCAGCGCCGAGAGTTCTTTCCCCCCAGCCTTTTTGAGATCGGCCTCCAGAGCGGCCAACTGCTGTTGAAGCCGTGTCCTCCGAGCCTCCAACTGACGTCGCTGCTTTTCGGCGGAGGGATCGGTATCGTAGCGGCGTTCTGCGCGGTCAACTGCCGCGAAGATGGCTTGCAGGCCGTAGTAGTGTTCCTGGGTGAAAGGATCGAACTTGTGATCGTGACAACGGGCACATCCAATGGTCACGCTGCAAAACGTGCTCAACGTATTGGTGACCATCTCGTCCCGATCCAGGTGGCGAGCGATCTTGCCATCGATCTTCGCTTCCGGAACCTCCACGTGGCCGATAAAATCCCAGGGACCGGCAGCTAAGAACCCCAGTCCCAAAATGCCATCAGGGTCACCGGGAAAGATCGCATCTCCGGCAATTTGTTCCTGCACAAACCGCCAATAAGGTTTGTCCTCGTTGAACGAACGAATCACATAATCCCGGTACGGCCACGCGTTGCGGCGGAGCTTGTCCTTATCATACCCGCAGGTATCGGCATACTTGACCACATCGAGCCAGTGGCGGGCCCACCGTTCGCCATAATGCGGTGAGCCAAGCAGGCGATCGACGAGTTTCTCATAGGCGTGCGGATCTTCACTGCCCACAAACGCAACAACCTCCTCAGGCGTCGGCGGCAACCCGACAAGATCGTAATACAGCCGTCGAATGAGTGTACGCTTGTCAGTATCTGGAGAAAGGGTGAGGCCCGCTTGATGAAGCCGAGCGATGATAAAAGCATCAATCGGCGTGCGAACCCGATGCTGCCAACCGGCAGGAACAGCGGGAACCTCTGGCCGACTCAGCGGTTGACGCGACCACCAAATGTCTTGTGGGCTAAGAACTCGGGATTGTGGCCACGAAGCTCCCTGGGCAATCCACTGGCGAATAACTGCTACCTCGTCTTGGCTAAGCGGTCGCTCTGCTTTGGGCATTTCCGGTTCTTGGCCAGAGATATATTGCAGTAGGATGCTGTCCTCAGGTCGATGGGCGACGATCACGCCAGAAGCCAAGGCGGATTGTGCTGTCGCCAGGGACAGACCGCCTTGGCGGGTTTTCTCGTTGTGGCAGCTCACACATCGAGCAGAGAGGATCGGGGCAACGGCCTGCTCAAAAAGGCCTTCCTCACCGGAGGTGCCAGCAGGTTGCAGAAGCACCAGCTCAAAAGCCATGACCACAAACACGTACGCAGAGGCGCGAAGAGGGGACATCGGTCTTTGTTCTTGAGTCCTGGAAAAGAGTTTGACTGACCGCGGCGATCAAGGCCCCGGCGCAGAATGGTCCGGCAGGCTATGGTCCGGCAGGCTATGGTCCGGCAGCCGGACCCGCTGGCCGGCGCGAAAGCGGGCGATCTGTCTCTGGAGGGTTTGGACCAGATCGATTTGGTTGTTCTTCTCAGCAAGCCGCATGGCCCGGGTGGCCGTCCGCTCGGCTTGATGGAACTGCCCCAGTTCGGCCTGGGCGAGGGCAAGCACCTCCAAAATCGCAAAATCGTCTGGGGTCCATTGAGCGGCACGCTGGGCAAGTTCCAGAGCTTGCTTGCCCTGGCGGATCCGGTCATCCGGACAAGCGGCATACAGTCGAGCCAGAGACCCCATGACTTGGATATTGCCTGGCTGTGTGCTCAAGGCTGCCTGATAGTGTTCCACTGCCTCCTCGTAGCGTCCTGCCCGTTGGAGTGCTTGGGCTGCTTGAAGACGCACGGATCCATAATCGGGTCCAGCTTGGAGAAGGGCTTGGTTGCCCTTGAGATACTCTTGTCCGAGATCCAAGTAGCCTCGGCGGTAGAACTGTGCCGCCAGTCCCCCGATGGATTCACGCATCGCACCTTGGACGAGCCACCGGCCCCGGAATGGCAGCGAGAAGTTTCGCCGCTTCAGTCCAATCGGCGGCATTCGTGCGACCTGCAGAGTCTGCTTGAGAAAACCTTGCACATCCAACGGACCCTTGAACATCCCTTCTAGTGCCCCACCCCCACCAAGAAGCACCCTGGAAGGGAGTGGCAACGGCTCATGCAACTCAAAGAGAAAATCGTGTCCTGCTTGAAGGACGTCGACCAGCTCGGGTTGGGCGACACCACTGCGGAACGGAAAACCGATGTCCTCCAAGAATGCTTGAGCCTGTTCGAGAGAGCCATTTTCTTGAGTGAAGTCGTCGATAGAAAGAGCGACCACGTCGATTTGCATGGCTTGGAGCTTGCTGCTCCAGTAAGCGACCGCTCGGAGCTCATCGAGGCAAGGCGGACACCAACTCGCCCCGAGCAGCACAAGTGTGCCGCGGTTCTCATCAGATTTCTGGGGCATTGAGGGTGGGGCGCTTGGTGAGTTAAGTGGAGCCTAAAGATCCCCTGAACTGTTGGCAAGAAAAAAGCGGAAAAATCCTGCGACTCTCCAAGTCAAAAATGCACCCTCAAGAAGGGGTTGCTCACCGACGCCCCACTGGAGATTGGGATTCTGCTGCAAATGCTGGTAGCATGGCCAGTCCGGCCCAAGATACGCTATTGACCAACGCGGTAGGCCTCTGAGGTCGAATGCACCGCAAGCACATCTTTTCTGGTGAGAAAGGCAACGCTGATGTCACAACCGTCGCCCAGGGCTGGCCAGTCCGACTGGTTTTTAGGTCTTGCTTGGCTTGTTTTAGCCTGTATCAGTCTCGTGGAATGGGGAGCGGTCACGGTGATCCACGCTGGCGAGCCGATTTGGGTTTACGTGGGCACGTACACCCGTGGCGGTGACAGCCGAGGGATCTACCGGCTCACGCTGGACAGTGAATCGGGCGAGATGTCGCAACCCGAGTTAGCCGGCGAGGCTGTCAATCCTTCGTTTGTGGTGATTGGACCGAACCGCAAGTTTCTTTATTCGGTCAGCGAGGTGAGCACGACCGAGGGCAAGAAGACCGGCGGAGTGAGTGCCTTTGCGATCGATTCGCGGACTGGCAAGCTGAAATTGGTCAACCAACAGCCCTCCGGCGGTGCTGGTCCTTGCCACCTTTGTCTGGATTCGCAAGGCAAGTGTGTGCTGGTGGCCAATTACGGTGGGGGGAGTACCGCTGCCTTGCCGGTGAGAGATGATGGTTCTTTAGGGCCGGCTGGGTCGTTCATTCAACATGAAGGCTCTAGTGTTAACCCCAACAGGCAGAAGGGACCGCACGCCCATTCTGTCAACCTCGACGCTGCCGACCGCTTTGCCGTGGTGGCTGACTTGGGCTTGGACAAAGTCCTCGTTTACCGCTGCGACCCGACTTCGGCCAAGTTAAAGCCCAACGATCCTCCCTCAGTCTCGGTCAAGCCGGGCGGCGGTCCCCGTCACTTCTCCTTTCATCCCGACGGCAAACACGCCTATGTGATCAACGAGCTGCAATCGACCGTGACCGCCTTTGACTATGCCCGGGAAACCGGAACTCTGACACCAATCCAAACCATCAGCACGTTGCCGGAAGGTTTTCAAGGAAGCAATTCGACTGCTGAGGTGCTTGTCCATCCGCAGGGTAAGTTTCTCTACGGCTCCAATCGAGGCCACGATAGTATCGTTGTCTTTCGCATTCACCCGGAGACAGGGAGGCTGACGTTGGTGGAGCACGAGTCGACTCAAGGGAAAACGCCTCGGAACTTTGGCATCGACCCCACGGGACGATTCTTGCTGGCGGCCAATCAGGCCAGCGACACGGTGGTGGCCTTGACCATCGACCAAGAGACCGGAGCGTTGAGCCCGACAGGCCAGAGAGTCAACATTCCTCGCCCTGTTTGTGTTCGTATGATGCCGACTCCGTAGCTGCCTGTCTTCGAATGAAGACAATCCTCAGGAGTCTGCCCGCCTATCATCCCACGCAGTCCCGCGTGATCTTCCTGAGGTTGAGGAAAACCTTGACTCCTCCGTTACCGTGGAAAGGCTGCCAGATCACCGGTGATTGCGGCGGTTCCCGGGTTTGGGATGAGCAAGCATTCTCCAAAGGCAGTGGCTGCTCGGGGTCCAGGCTTCAGAACGATGAGGATTTCCCAGTCCAGTGAGCGGACTAACTCCGCTGGCCAGTGGAGAGGGCCAGTGAAGTGGGCCAGTGAAGCGGGCCATTGGAGAAGGCTTGTGGTCTTCATCTGGTGTGGCTCCGGCTGTGAGGCCGTTGGGATCACGACCTTTGCGGGGCGAAGGATGTTGCAGAAGAGCTGACTCGCAGATCGATTCTGGAGTCGGTCTGATTGGCCGTGACCTCCCCAATGATAGCTGCGGGTTGTCCTTGGCCGGTCAGTCGCCCAAGTAGCTCCTCCAGGCAGTTCTCCGGCACCCCAAGTAACAGACCTCCCGAGGTTTGAGGATCAAACAGCAGCCGATGCTCGGGTTGATGAAGGTCGACGTTGCTGATCGCCGGCAGAAATGCCGAGCGATTACCAGGGGCCAGGCTGCTTTGCAGGCCCTGTGTGGCCAGTTCCCGGGCTCCCGGCAAAAAGGGGATGTTCTGGGAGTCGATCTCTGCAGAGACACCTGAGGCCTTGAGCATCTCCAAAAGGTGTCCGGCCAGGCCAAAGCCTGTGACGTCGGTCACGGCAGTCAGGCCCAATTCCTGGGCGACTTGGCTGGCGGTGGCGTTGGAGCGGAGCAAACCCTCCAGCAGAGGCTCCATCCACTCAGCACGGCATCGGGCCCGCATGTGCCCTGCCAGTAATACGCCAGTGCCCAGTGGTTTGGTCAACACCAGCCGGTCTCCCAGACGCAGCCCGGATTTCCTCAAGACGCTGTGCTCTTCTGCTTCGCCAAGTAGGGTGAAGCCGACGGTCGCTTCGGCACCAACGACGGTATGTCCCCCAACAATGGGCACCGAGACTGAGCCGAATTCCTGAACTCCTCCTTCCAAGAGCAGGCGAACCATCTCACGTTGTTGAACAGGCGGTCCCTGAGGAACAGTGACCATGGCGATCGCTGCCACCGGACGTACCCCGGAGGCAAAGAGATCGCTTAAAGCGTTCAGGGCAGCAATTCGGCCTACTAAATAAGGGTCATCAAGAAAGGAAGTAAAGAAGTCGACCGTTGCCGCGACAGATCGTCCAGGTGACAGCGCGACCAAGGCGACATCATCAAAATCCTCCAGGCCGATTTGGACTTGTCCTGCCTGCGGCTGCTTGAGGGATCTGAGCACCTCGGAGAGGACGCCCGGCGGGAGTTTGCAGCCACAGCCTCCGCAGAGCATGTCCGAGTCTTTGAGAGGCTTGGGTTTTGGCGGTGCCATCTTGGGTGGTTGGTAATCTTGGTACTTCTTCATGAAGCTGCTATCGATGGAGTCCTTCAGCCACCAACACCAACGGGCATGCACGCTCCGTCCCTTGTAAGTGAGAATCGCCCGTCGGTCGCCTGTATTGAGCAAGGTCATAAAGGTTTTCTGTGGCTGCCAGCGACGCAGCGTCCGCCCGGCCAGATAGCGGCGGAGATTGTCCCAGAGGATCGGCCCTTGACGAACGGCATAGACGCCAGCTTTTGGTAACCGAGCCGACTGGCAGGTCCCGGCGTCACCCACCGCAAAGACGGCATCACTGGCCACGCTCTGCAAGGTGTCGCGGGTCAGCAAAAAACCTCGGGAATCGGTCGGCAGCCCAAGCCGGTCGATGATCGGCAGCGGTCGCGCAGAAGTCGCCCAGAGCAAGAGGTCTGCCTGCAGGTCGGCCTCGCTGGGGGATTCCGTTTCCAACAGCAAACGCCCGTCAGGGGCGATCTCCCCAACGGTGGTTTCCAACTTGAGGGTGACGTTTCTTCGCTTCAGTTCTTCCTGGGCAAGTTGAATGGTTCGTGGAGGCATCCCCCGAAGGATTGAGGGGGCACGATCGATCAGAGTCAGCTCCACTGGCTGGTCGCCGAACCGCTGGTGGATGTACATTGGCAAGCAGAAGGCCACTTCGACACCGCCGGCCCCCGATCCGGCGATGACGATCCGCCAGATTCGCCCTGCGGCTTTTTGGTGAAGCAACGAAAGCTGTTCATCCAAGCGAGCCAAAAACGTCTGCATGGGTTTAATCGGCAGCGAGATTCCGGCTCGGTCGACAGCAGTCACCGGCTGGGAACCGACTCCAACGGACAGTGCATCAAAGCGAATGGGACTCCGCTGGGCAAAATGCAGAGTCTTGTTGGGGAGGTCCAACGAGCTGACCTCTGCTTGAATCAACCGCACACCTGCGGCGGCGCACAGACGAACGAGGTCGATCTCCATGTCGGTTTTGCTGTAGAGCCCAGCCAGTGCTCCCGGCAGCATGCCTGAGTAAGTCGCAATCGGGAAATTGGAGACGCAGCTGAGGCGTGTGTTGGGCAACCGGTGCATCCGCCACATGCGAATGATATGCGCATTGGTATGCCCAGCTCCCAAAAGCACAATATCGTGATCGGGCAACGTTTGTTGCATAACAAATCCTCCGTTGCAGAAACCTCAACGTCAGGTTCAGGAGTTTTTCTCCCAAGAAGTAACTCCTCGAAATGAAATCACCGAAAACACGGTCCAAACCCTGAGTCAACGTGAAGCGGCATCTTTTACTTGGAACAGCAGGCCACATCGATCACGGCAAAACGACCCTTGTCAAGGCGTTAACCGGCGTGGACACCGATCGGCTTGCCGAGGAGAAGCGGCGCAACATCTCCATTGAGCTGGGGTTTGCCCCGCTAGAGCTGGGTGATTTTCTCCTGGGGATCGTGGACATGCCCGGCCACCAGCGGTTCGTCCGCAACATGCTCGCCGGGGCCAGCGGCATCGATCTGGCCATGCTGATTGTCGCCGCCGACGACGGCGTGATGCCCCAAACCCGAGAACACCTGCAGATTCTCAACTACCTCGGCGTCCCCAGTGGAGTGGTGGTCATCACCAAAAGCGACCTGGTCGAAGAAGATTGGCTTGATCTTGTTGAGGCCGAAATCCAAGAGCTGGTCAGCGGAACGTGCCTGCAATCAGCTCCGATTGTACGGGCCAGCGCTCATTCTGGGATGGGCCTGGAGACCCTCCGCGGCGAACTGTCTGCCGCAGCCGAGCGAGTCTTCCAGGACAAACAACTCCTGTTGGAATCACCCTTTCGCATGGCCATCGATCGGGTGTTCTCTGTGACCGGACACGGGACGGTGGTCACCGGCAGTATTGCCACCGGGCGAGTTCGCGTCGGGGATGAGCTGGAACTGCAGCCTCAGGGCACACTTGTCCGTGTCCGCGGGATGCACTCTCATGATCAAGCGGCCACAGAATTGGGACGTGGACAACGCGCTGCGGTGAATCTGGCTGGAGTCCACTATGACCAAGTCAGGCGTGGTCAAAGCTTAGCAGCTGTCGGCCATCTCAAACCCAGTCAAATGCTCTCGGCGGTCGTGGATTTGAGCTCTGAGCTGGCCAAGCCCCTGAAACATCTTGCCAACGTGCGACTCCACCTGGGCACCGAACAGGTGCTCGCCCAAGTCGCCCTGCTCGGGGCACGAGAGATCCCACCCGGTCAAAGAGCTTTCATTCAATTGTTGAATTTGTCGGAGCCAGTGGCGACCTGTTGGGGACAGCCCTTGGTGCTTCGTCGTGCCTCGCCCGTGGAGACTGTGGGGGGAGGTCAGGTCCTGCAGCCGCGAGCGACCAAGCTCAGGGCCGGCTCCACTCGGGAAGTAGAACACCTGCACCAGCTTGCTCTCCCCAAAGCCAAGCAACGGGTCGGTGCAGCGGTTTACCTTCAGGGGCTTCAAGAATGGGACCCAAGCGATCTGGTCGCTCTGACGGGCGTCGATCGACCTCAACCGCTTTTGCAGGAGTTAGAGCAGCAAGGTTTGCTTGTTCAGCTCCTTGGCACAAGCGGCTCCCAGCGTTGGATTCACCGAGAGGTGCTTGATCCCCTTGGTGAGCAAATCGAGCGAGAGGTTCTTGCTGAGCATGAGCGATCTCCGTTGAAGCCTTACGTGGAGCTTTCGCGGATTCGGCAGGGACTGGAGTCCCAACAGTCTCCAGCTGTGTTTGCGGCAGTTGTTGAGCACCTTGCTCAAGCGGATGTTCTGCGGTTGGAGGGGTCTTCGGTGGCGCATGCCAGCTGGAAACGCCCTGAGCTGTACCAGAAGATTGTGGAACTGTACTTCCAAGCGAAATTTGAGCCCCCTTCCCTGGATGACCTCGCGACTCGGCTACCCTTGGATCTGGCTGCACAACAGAGTCTGGCGACCTCACTGAGTAGAGCTGCCCAGGACGTAACTCCGAGCAAGGCCGAGGGGCGTAAGAAGCACCAGAAGACCGGAGCACACAAATCGGCATCTCAGAAATCGACTTCTTCCAAGGGAAAGTCCTCAGCGGCGGAGCAGCGCAAAGGGTTACAGGCCTTGATTCGTCTGGGAATCAACGAAGGGACCCTTGTCGACCTGGGCAGCGAGATGATCATGCACAAGGCCGCAGTCGCGGAAGCCAAACGCATCATCGCCGAGCGAATGGCTGGCGGAAGCGGGGCGACTGTCAGCGAGATTCGCCAGTGGCTTGGGCTGACTCGGAAGTACACCCTGCCGCTGTGCCAGTATCTCGATTCCGTGCGGTTTACCATCCGAGACGGGGATCTGCGAATGCTCAACACCCGTGCTTCCGGAGCAGGCTGATGCTCTGTGTCCAGAACGCCCCACGACCTGTGCTTCAGAGCCGAAGCTTCGAGGAGTGATCAGGTCTTCGGCGTTGTTGGCGGCTCCTTTCTTTTTCTCTGCATTCTTTGCGCCTGTTGTGATGAACGATCCCCGACGCCAGCTCCCCAAGATCAGCGTCTTATTAGACAGCGCAGCTCTCAAGCAGGCCGCCGGCGAGTATGGCGTCACTCTGGTGCGGGATGCCGCACGTGAGACGGTCGACTCCCTCCGCCGCAAGCTCGTCGGCGGTCAATCTGTGGAGATTCCCTCCGTTGAGCAGCTGGCGGCCTCGGTCGCGCAACGTCTCAACGACCAAGAGCGGCTGCTCTTGCGCCCGGTGATCAATGCGACCGGGATCTTGTTACACACCAACTTAGGCCGGGCGCCGTTGCCCCAGGCAGCCATTGAGGAGATCTGCCGAGTCGCTCAGGGTTACTGCAATGTCGAACTCGATCTGAAGACAGGGTCTCGGACTCAACGCACCCGATCGGTGGAGGGGTTGCTGTGTGAACTCACCGGGGCGGAGGCCGCCCATGTGGTCAACAACACCGCTGGGGCGACTGGCTTGGTGCTCTCGGCGCTGACAACAGGACGCGAGGTGATTGTCTCCCACGGCCAGCTGATCGAAATCGGTGGCGGTTTTCGTTTGCCCGAGGTGATCTCAGCCTATGGAGCGATTCTGCGTCCCGTGGGAACGACCAACCGGACGAGGTTGGCTGACTACGCTGAAGCGATTCATGACAACACCGGGGCGTTGTTCGTAGCGCACCCCAGCAACTACAGAATTGTGGGATTTACCGAGCAGCCGTCGATTCAGGCGCTGGCGTCACTTCCTGACAAGGTTGAGCGAAACCTGCCGCTGATTCACGACACCGGCTCAGGGGTGCTTCGCTCGATTGCCGGCTACGATTTCGGCGATGAGCCAGTGGCCAGCCAGAGTCTCCAAGACGGCGCTGATGTCGTTCTCTTTAGCGGGGATAAGTTACTAGGCGGGCCGCAGTGCGGCATCATCCTGGGCCGTGCCGAGGTGATCCACAGGATTTCGCGTCATCCGATGAGCCGGGCGTTGCGTGTGGATAAACTGACCCTTGCGGCACTGCGGGCCACCTTGAGCCTGTACCGAACGCCAGAGACCCTTCACGAAACGATTCCGCTGCACCGTTTTCTCAAGACGACAACTGAGGAACTGGTTCAGCGAGCCGGCTTCTTGCAAGGTGAACTGCGGGGTCTGCCGGACCTCCTGGAGGTGATTGAGGATGCGGCCTATGTCGGTGGCGGCTCGCTGCCAGAGGAAAGCATTCCGAGTGTGGCCTTGAGGGTTCGTGGCCAGAACGGCTCTTCCCCGGAGGAGCTTGCCAGCAAGTTGCGTCTGGGCGACCCTTCCGTGGTCGGCCGAGTGCAAGGAGATGCCTTAATTCTCAACTTGCATGCTGTTTCCCCACATCCTTGGCGTGATCAGGGACAGACAGAATTGGAGTGGTTGGCCGCGGCACTGCGAGAAGTCTTACAGTAGAGCGGCGCGAGTCAGGGCAATATTGCGATGTGAGAGACGATCGGGGCGAAGTACCCCATAAGCTGTGTCCTGTGGCTCTCCGCTTAAGGGAATGACTCCCCCCGAAGGGGAAAAGATGTCCCTGAAGCCTCGCGGAAATCTCCTCGGCCTCTTGGGCTACGCAGCAGGCTGGTTTGGAGCGGTTGTGGGGATTGCATGACAGGGTCTGTCGATTGTGCCGATTCAACCGACAGCAAAGTCCGAATTCTCTGCATTATCCATTGAGGAGGAACTGTCACGGGCCGATTTCGCGTTAGGGCGGAGCTCTCCAACATTGCGACCAGCGCAGCGTTGAACGGAGCACGATGAAACCTATCGACGGAGTGGACTATGAGCCCGAACGTAGTTGCTGGCCATCTTCGCTGCCAGTTCGTCATGGCCCTGTTGTTGGCGGGCGTTGGGTTTCTCAATGAACCCCCAACCGCTCAAGCCCAATACGTTGGCCAGGCCGATTCGGTTGTCCAAGGACTGGCCCGCCAGATTGAAGAACTGAAGCAAGAGGTTGCCCAGCTGAAAGAACATCAGCAGGCCGCCGACCCAAACGCAGCGCAAGGCATTTCGGGACCTGAGAGTCCGAGCTGCCTTGGAGAGAACATTCAGCACCAGCAGAGCACTTGTTGCTCGTGTCAACGGTTTCCCTGCCAGTGTCCCTTGGCGGAAGCTCCCTGTCTTGAGTGTCCCCGAGTTTCGACGGTCCGACCTTACTTCAACGTCAACGTGATTGGGGTGATCAAGCTGGACATGCTCCTGAGCGATCCCCGACCAATCGCTGCTGGCACACCGTTTTTTCTCTCGCCAGGCTCCGCATTCGATTTCGAACAAAACACATTTGATGTTCATGCCCGGCAGAGCACCCTGGGCCTGGCTCTGAGCGGCCCGGAATTTCGCGGTTGGAAAGCGGGTGGCTTGGTGGTGGCCCTGTTCTTCAATGACGCCGTGATTTTGGATCAGTACGGGCTATTGCCGCTTCAAGCTTGGGGCGAACTACGCAACGAGAACTGGCGATTCTCAGCAGGCTTGCAATTTGACGTTTTTGCCCCTGGAATTCCCACAGTGTTGCCGTTCTCGGCGTTGACGGCCTCAGGGAATGTTGGCAATTCCTTTCGCGGCCAAGTCCGCTTAGAACGGTTCCTGCACTTCCAGGAGGGCGTTCAAGGGACCATCCAAGTTGCCCTCAGCGAACCGATCAACTCCACGATCGATGGGGCGTTTGAGCTGCTCAGCGAGGACAATGGCTGGCCCAACGTGGAGGGACGTGTGGCCCTGGGTTTGGGTCCGTTGGTGGGGGAAGGAGCGGCGGCCAAGCGGCCTTTTGAGCTGGGGCTCTCAGGTGTGATCGGCCAGATCCGCAGCACCAACATCGTTCCAGCCGACGCCACACGTGTTGTGGCCGATGTTTGGGGCGTCGCCCTGGATCTGCGGTGGCAGGTGAGCGAATTCTGGGGAGTTGCCGGGGAAGTGTTCACCGGACAGACGCTGGGCACTTACAACGGCGGAATCCTGCAGACCATTAATGCCGACACCCTTTCAGGAGTGCGAACATCAGGCGCCTGGGGAGAGGTGTTTTTTCACTGGACCCCCTGCCTGGAAAGTCATCTCGGCTACGGCATCGATGACCCCATCGATCGGGATGTCGCAGCAGCAGCCGGCCGTGGCCGAAATGAGGTGTACTTCGCTAACTTGCTATGGGAGCTCAACAAGAGCTTCCTCATTGGTTTCGAGTTCACCTGGCGAGAAACCGTCTACACAACCCTGGCCGATAATGAGGGAGCGGCCGTCCAGACCCAGTTTCGATGGTCGTTCTAACTGACTTCCAACCGCAAAGCGTTGCCACGCAACCCCTGATACCCGTCTGCTGCCTTGGGAAAACTCTTGCTTGGCCAGAACACGCGAGCCGCCGGAACGACCAGTGATCTGGCATCTGCTGATCTGGCAGCCTTTCCGCTGGGCCGGACGAGCCAAGATGTTCCTCAACCTCAGTAGGCCGATCGGTCAACAGGTGAGGGTCGTCAAGCACGCGTTGAGAAATGTCGGTCAACCAACCGTGGCGAGGCCCTTGCTCACAAGGTGCGGATTCGTCTGGCCTGACGCGGCCAGCCACCTTGCGACTGATCCGACTCAATCCCATCAACAGCAAAAGGGCTGCACCCAAAAAGTCGGGTGCAGCCTCAGGGTTCTCCACAAGGTTTCTAAGTGATCGAGGGCAAGCAAGTCGGGCTCCCGCTTCCTCGGTCGAGATCGTTCTGAAACTCAACGCGCTCCAGGGCTACTCATCTTTTCCATGACTTTATCCAGAGAGAAGCTGGCGGGTTTCATGCGGGGAGGATAGTCCTGGAAGGTCTTCAAGAAATTGGCCACATAGGCTTGTGCGGGAACAAGCATAAAGGCCCGATCGAGCTGCCAGTCGTGATAGGTGTTGGAGGTGATGGTGGCTTGCTCATAAGGATCGCGGCGGAGGTTGAAGATCAAGGGCACCCGCAGGGGGACAAAGGGTTCCATCCAAACCCGAAAGGTGCCTGGACTCTTCTGCTCCATAAAGATGACCTTCCAGTCCTTGTAGCGAAGCGCTGTGAGATCGCCATCGTCGGAGAAGTAGAAGACCTCCTTGCGTGGGCTTTCGACTTTCTGTGGGTCCTTCAAGTGCTCGGTGATATCGTAGCCATCGAGGTGAACTTTGTACTTTCGACCCAGTGACGACGACTTGTAGCCATCCATCAGATCTTTTTTGATATTTTTCTGACCAGCCGCAGCGGCGAAGGTCGGCATCCAGTCCATATGATGGACGATCTGGTTGCTTACCGAGCCGGGCTTGACGACGCCTGGCCAACGCAACGCACAGGGCACCCGCCAACCGCCTTCCCAGTTGGTGTTCTTTTCACCACGAAATGGACTGACAGCGGCATCCGGCCAAGTATTCTTGTGAGGGCCATTGTCGGTTGAGTACTGAACGATTGTATTCTCAGCGACTCCCAGTTCGTCCAGCAGATCCAGCAGTTGCCCAACATGCATGTCGTGTTCGACCATGCCGGCTTGATATTCATCTAAGTTGTCGTACTTCTTGGCAATCTGGTCTCGCTTCTTTTGGCTGACGTGCGTGCGGAAGTGCATCCGTGTGCCGTTCCACCAAACAAACCAGGGTTTGCCGGCCTTGTGCTGCCGCTTGATGAAGTCGATGGCCGCTTCAACGGTCTGGTCGTCAATGGTTTCCATCCGCTTTTTGGTCAGCGGACCGGTGTCCTCGATTTTTTGAGTTCCATCGGGGTTGGCCCAGGAGTGGATCACTCCTCGGGGGCCAAACTTTTTGCGGAATTCAGGATTCTTCGGGTAGTCCTCGTTTTCAGGTTCCTCCTCGGCGTTGAGGTGGTAGAGATTGCCCAAGAACTCATCGAAACCATGATTGGTTGGCAGGTGCTCGTCGCGATCGCCGAAGTGGTTTTTGCCGAATTGGCCAGTGGCATACCCTTGGTCCTTTAGCAACACAGCAATCGTGGGGTCCAGGGTGCTGATTCCCTCTTTTGCTCCAGGCAGTCCCACCTTGGAAAGTCCTGAGCGAAACACACTTTGCCCGAGCATGAAGGAGGCACGACCAGCGGTGCAGCTTTGCTCGCCGTAGTAATCGGTAAAAACGACGCCCTCGCGGGCGATGCGGTCGATGTTCGGTGTTCGATAACCCACCAGGCCCATCGTGTAAGCGCTGATGTTGGACTGCCCGACATCATCGCCCCAGATCACCAAGATGTTCGGCTTTTTGGCTTGGGCGAGGACGGGATCTGCGGCCAGGATGCAGAGGATCGGCGTGAGCAATCCCAAGAGAAAATGTCTGCGAAGATACGGCATTGGTCATTCACCTAGAGCTGTGAGAGAAAAATGAGGCTGCGCCAGACTACAAAGCGAGAAGACTGTTTTGGAAAGGTTTCGACTGAAAGCGAGCAACCGAGAGTCGGCCTGCGGAGCAACAAAACCGGCAGCGGCATTCGCCCTTGGACCGTCGAGAATCCCCTCAGAGTCGAGAAGGCAGGGCGGGCTAGGTGCCTTGTTTCCTATGATTTTGGCAGTCGGTTGATTTTGGCAGTCGGTTGATTTTGGCAGTCGGTTGATTTTGGCAGTCGGTGGGAAGTGAATCCCCCGATTCCAAGAGAACCAACTGCCAAATCAGAAGGAAACCGATCACTAGGTGCCTCGCCCTTTGGTTTCAACGAAGAACTCGGTCGTGCTTGATGGGCTGCGTGCTCAAGTTGCAGCAGCCACCACTTGAGGAATCCCTAACGCCGGACTCGCACGCCGCCACTGCGACGGACTCCGGCCGCCCCGTAAGGGCCGCGGACCGCTGCCGAACTGCTCCGGCCTGCGGTGACACCGCGAGGTCCGACTGCTGCAGCGCTTCGTGAACTCCTCGTGTAGGTTCTTCCACCGCCACCGCCGACTCGAACGCCGCCGGCACTTCGGTAGCCTGCTCGACTCCCACCAACGGCAACGCCGCCGGCACTGCGGTAGCCTGCGCGACTCCCGCCGACGGCAACTCCGCCGGCACTGCGGTAGCCTGCTCGACTTCCGCCGACGGCAACACTGCTAGTTCTCCCGGCAGCAAAGCCACGCCCTCCGCTGGCGTAGGCTGCACTGCGGCTGCCAGCAGCACCGTGGGGACCTACCACCGCGGCGCTACTCCGACGGGCATAACCTCCGCCGCGTGGGCCAGACCTGACGGCGGTCCGGGAGGTCGCGGCCGCCCCGCCGTAGGGACCAGCGACTGCAGCACTCCGGCTGCTGGTGGCTGCCCCGCCACGCGGACCCACCACCGCTGCACTTCGTCGTGAACCAGCTGCCCTCCGCTGGGCCAGCACTTCCGAGGTGCTCACCAGCAGGATCAGCACCGAGAGGATGGAAAGGGAGGTCATCGATCGCATCGGGTCAGATCCTTGAGTCGAGAGATTAACGACGTCGCACGCGAGCACTGCCGCTGCGGCGGACGCCTGCTGAACCATAGGGGCCGGAGACCGAAGCTGAGCTGGATTTGCGGGCCGAAGCCCCTCGCGGTCCGACTGCTGCGGCGCTAGAGGAAGTCTTGGTGTAGGTTTTCCCACCTGCGGTTTCGACTTGAACACCACCGACGCTGCCGGTGGCTGCGCCTCGGCGGCCGACGGCTGTGCCGCTGGCTTGTCCGTAGGAGACCGTCGTTCCGCCCTTGGTGGTGTAAGTCCCACTTTTGCTGCTGGTGGACGCAGCACCGTGGGGGCCGACCACGGCTTTGCTGCTTTGGCGAGAGGCCCCGGCACCCCGGCGACCAGCCCGAACCGTCGTCCGGGAGCTAGAGGCGGATGCTCCATAGGGTCCCGCAGCCGCGGTGCTCCGGCTGCTGGTGGCTGCACCGCCACGTGGGCCCACAGCAGCAGCGGTTCGGCGTGAGCGGGCTGCCCTCCGCTGGGCCAGCGCATCGGAGGCATCAGTCAGCACGAAGAGCACGGCTGCGAGGGCCGAGATGAAGATAAGCCATTTCATCGGTGAACTCCTGGAAAGCAGAAGGGGCGGGTTACTGGGCACCCTGGAGGCGTTTGACGGTGACCGGTCCAATATCCGGAAGCTCTTCGCCAGCCACGGTGGAGTTGATCGTGCGGAAAGTGAAGGAATTCTTATCTTTGGGAGTGAAAACTTGGGTGCCAGTAAGCTCGTCTCCTGCTGAGGTCACACCGGTTTTTTGGACAGTCCAGGTCTTTCCTTCCCGTGCCCAAAACCCCTCTGCGATCCCTCCGTCGCTGGAGAAGACCCAGGAGCGGATGCCACCGGTGGCGGGATCGAGGCCGATGACCTCCCGGCCGGTGACCTTGTTCTCTTTTCCTTCGACGGTGAAGGTCATCAGGATAAAGGATTCCCCGTCAACCCACTTGTAGGACGTGCGGACCTGGCCGCCAGGGGTTTCGGCAGACCATTCCCCGATCATCCAGTTCAGGTCAGCAAGGCGAGTCTCACGGGACCACTCTCGCAAAACGGCGATCTTCCAGGTGCCCTCTTCGCGAACATAAAGGATGCTGAAGCCAGCCTTCTTGGGTTTGTCCTGCTTCTCCTGTTGGGCTTCGAAGGAGCCTTCGGCCACGGCGGTGTTTTGGGAGAGGAAGCGAATCGAGTCGATGCTACCGGTGACTTCCATCTTTCCGGTTTCTTGAAAGAATTCTTCGTAAGCGGCGAGTAACTCCTTTTGGCCGCGGACGCTCACTCCATCACCTCCGGTGTATTCGCCTTCAGAGGTCCAGAAGCTGGCGACCTTCTGCGCATCGGCTGACTCAATGCCGCGGGCGAATTCCTGAGTTCGCATGCGGATTGCTTGCTCATCAGCTTGACGAGATGCCGGGGCGTCTTGGGCCGCTGCTGCAGCGGCGCTGACCAGCAGGCTCAAGACAATCAGTGAGGTTGCCATCGACGGGGATCGTGATTGTGCGGTCATCGGGAAGAGATCTCCGAAATCAGAGCGGACCAAACCAAAGAACAGTTGTGCGAGAAGAACTCTTCATCCGTGAGACAGAATCCATTTCGGGGTCGGCCTGAGCCGCAGCGATGCAACGCCCCGACCCCGCATCGACTTTAAGCAGGTGATCGTTAGCAAGCAGGTGGTCGTTAGGAAGCCGTTTGGGCTTCTCGGATATCTTGACCGGGTGATGCACTTTGCTGATAGACGTGAACGTCTTGTTGGGGAAAGGGGATGGAGATCCCCTGGCGGTCAAACTCTTCCTTGACTTGACGGGTGATGTCCCAGTAAACGGTCCAATAATCCCCCGATTTGACCCAAGGACGGCAGATGAAATTGACCGAGGAGTCACCGAGTTCATTGAGCTTGACGACTGGGGCGGGGTCATCAAGGGTCAGCTCGTGCTCTTTGAGCAAGGATTCCAAGATGCCTTTGGCCTTTTCGATGTCGTCTTGGTAACCGATGCCAAAGACCATGTCCACCCGCCGGGTCTCACTGGCGGTTGCATTAGTAATGATATCGCCAGCAATCTTATTATTGGGGACGATCATCACTTTGTTGTCAAAGGTGCGGATCTTGGTCGAGATCAAGTTCATGGAATCCACGATCCCAGAGATCCCTGCTGCGTCGATCACATCGCCGACATCAAACGGCCGATAGCCAAGGATGATCAGACCGCTGGCGAAGTTGCTCAAAGTCCCCTGCAGAGCCAGACCGATGACAAAGGCAGCACCACCGATGGCCGCTAAGAGCGGGGAGATGTTCAACTCCAGTGCGGAGATGGCAATGATCACGCCGACGATCATCACGAGCTGCCAGACAAAGTCGGCCAGGAATTTTCTCAGTAACTCTGAGGCTCCCTTGATGCGTGCCGCCGCTCGATTGGTCAGGGCGCTGAGAATCATGGCCAGCACATAGAAGGCCGCGACAATGGCGGTAAATTTCAAGACGTTCCATACCCAGCGCAGTCCTCCCTGCTCGGATGTCATCCAGCCCCAGATGGCTGTCCAAGTGGTCGCTGCATCGGTCACATCCAAATCCAGCCCGCTGACAGCCAGCACATATTGCCGGTATTCCTCAACCTCTCCGCCCTTGGCCTCCCAGTCGTTGAGGACGACATTGAGCCGGTCGATCAACTTGGCCTGTTCTTCCTGCAGCTCGGGGAGCTTTGTGGTCAGTTCCGCTCTCTTCTCTTCGGCCTTCTCCGACTGCTCGACCTTCGCGGCCGCTTCTTGCGCAACATCACTGGCTTGCTCCGCCGTGGCAGCGGCGTCCTCGGCCGCTTCAACGGCTTGCTGAGCATCAGCAGCGGCTCGGCCCGGCTCTTGCACGCCCGGCTCATCCTGGCCAGCCTGCTCGACCTTCTGCTTGGTCTTGGCAACTTGCTGTTTGATTTCTTCGACCTCTTCCTGGATTGTGGCGACTTCCTCTCGCTGTCGCTTCACACCAATCTGCAGGTCGCTGATCTCCTCAACCTTTGCCTTGAGCAAACCTCTCCACGCCTCTGCCTCCACAGCCACTTCTTCGCGTGTCAAGGGTTTGACCAATAATTTGAGGTGATCCGTCGGGATCTCAGGATCTCCTGTGGTGATTGGCTCGGGCGTCTCCTCGGCAGCAGCCAAAGACGCAGGTAGGGCGCCAAGCAGCATCAATCCCGCGATCGTGTACAGGAGGAAACGTTCTCTAGCAGTGGTCATAGTTGATCTGGCCGTCTCGATGCGTTCAAAAGAAATGCAACAGTCGAATCATGGTATAGCCAAACAAGGCTTCCAGTCGCCCGTCCATGATCCATGATGGGCAGGGATCAAACTACTGACCCTCGGATAAGTCTTCGACCCGGGACCGAAGCCCGGATTGTCGGGCGAAAGGTGCCCGCTTTGTCCAAGACTTTTCAGGAAAATCAGTAAATCCCCCCTGTCGAGAAACGATGGTTTGGCAACGACCCCCGGCGACCGCAACGATCCATGTCACTCCTGCTGACTGCAGCCCGTTACAGCCCGTTACAGCCCGTTGCAGACCGTTGCAGCCAAGGGGAGATCCCGTAGGAGGGTCCAAGAGGGGATTCCGGAGGGCCCTCCGAGGATCGCAGCCGTTGTGTGCGGGTCAAGTTTCCTCTGGGTACTCAGGATCCTCGAGACGGATCAGTAGCCAGTTCTCGACCTTGTCGGTTCCAAAGTGGACCAGCACGGGGACATCCTCTTGAGTGAGGTTGTAGAGGCCGGTCTCGACAACGATGTCCTCACTCTCACCAACCCGGAAAGCCACCCGTTGAGTCTCGCGATCGACCTGACCTTGCACACTCTGGGCTTGGTCGGTCTTGGTGTTAAAAACGGTGCCGCTGATGATACCTTCTTTGCTGATGGCTAACTGCAGCACACGTGATGGCTCAGTGTCCTTTTCGTTCGTCGAGATGCCAAAGGTGCCCAGCGGAAGCCAGTCGGCTGCCTCAGCTTCTTCTTGGCTAGCCGGTGGCTCGACTGTGGCCAGGGTCATGGCACTTTGCGCGAACTCCTCGGTGGTCGCCACCGGTTGGTTGTTGATGTAGACGGAGTTGTCTTGGTAGACAACGTTCCCACCTGTGCCGTAGTCGTAATAGATCGGCTCCGACCAGACAACCGTTGATGGCGACCAGTTGAACCAGCTCACACACGTCGCATAGGTGGGAACATTCCACCAATAGCTCCAGGCGTAACGATTGAACCGATAGCCATAATGCCAGCCACACCAGGCATGCCGATGGTTACCCCACCATGTTGGTCCAAACCACCTGCGATGATGGTGGTGCAGGTGCCCACGCCAATGTCGGCGGACTCCGCTGCCCCATCCCCGCCAGCGTGCTATGCGATTAGGATATCGGCCAGCCCAGTTCCGCATCCCGCCGATTTGGCCACGCCAACGGTTGTTGATGTTGGTGTACCGGTCTCGACTGATATTGGCCCATGACGCTCGGTTGTTGATCCGAATGTTATTGCCAACGTTGATATCGCCGATGTTGATCGGCCGGTCACCTAATCCCGGTCGATTCCAGGGCCGATCACCACCAGGCCGCCCCGGCCGATCACCCGGTCTTCCAGGCCGATCACCAGGCCGCCCCGGCCGATCACCCGGCACTCCAGGCCGCCCCGGCCGGTCGCCTGGCAGTCCAGGCCGATCTGGCCGTTCGCCGCCCGGAAGTCCAGGCCGATCGGGCCGCCCCGGCCGATCTGGACGCTCTCCTCCCGGCAGACCTGGACGACCTGGACGTTCGCCACCCGGGATACCTGGCCGATCTAACCCTGGACGCGCAGGCAACGTGCTGGGTCGATCCCCAGGTCGCAGACCCGGACGGGTGTCGGGCCGCAATGGTCGGTCCATTCCCAAGAAGTCGCCCAGATCTCCGGGAGCCGGACGCGTACCTCCACCAGGCAGGCCAACCCCAGGACGGCCAACGCCGGGTCGCTGAGAGATGCCGGGTCGTTGACTGGGTCTGCTGCCCCCCAAGTTGGGAATGCTCGGCCGTGTGCTGGGTCGTGTGATTCCCCCAGGTCGCGTGCCTGGCCGGAGGGAAGGCTGAGAAGGTCTTGAGGGGAGTGTTCCGAGGCGAGATGGTTTAAGCCCCGGAGTCGGTCGGGAAATTTGTGGCCTCGAGATCGATGGGCGAGTCGACGGCCGGCTTAACGAAGGTCGGTTGATGGAGGGACGACCGACCGAGGGCCGGCTGATGTTTGGCCGGCTGATGTTTGGCCGGCTCACGCTTGGCCGGCTGATGTTTGGCCGGCTGATGTTTGGCCGGCTGATATTGGGTCTGGACCGGCCGAGGCTCGGCGTGCTTGGTCGAGAGATCGAGCGGCCGCGGGAGACGGAGCGTCCACCGCCACCACGAAAACCCCGTCCCAAGGCGTCGTCGCCGAGCAGGCAGAGGATCAGGGCCAACACAAACAGAGTGCTAAGAGTGCGGCTCATCGTGAGTCCCCTTTGGGCTGGTTGTTGTCGTTGGTGGGGGTGCGGTCCTCCGGCGAGTTGCCGGGTGTGGTGGTTTGAGGGGGGGGGGCCGCCTGGTTGGTGCCCTGAGGTGGTGTGTTGGAGTCGGAATCGTCAGCGATGGCGGCGCGAACGACTTTGATCGTTTTGCCAGTCGGCTGCGGTTCGCCTTCGATTTCGTGACCGATCAATTGCAGGGTGATGGCGGAGTTGCCTGTTTGGGAGAGCACAAATGTGCCCGAGGCCGCCTGGCCGTCTGCCAAAGTCTGGCTGGATTTAATCAGCCAGTCTTGGCCGTTTTTCGACCAGGTTGCATCGCCAAACGAGCCGTCGGAGTTGAAGGTCCAGGAGCGGATTTCCTGGCTTCGTGGATCCCATCCGATAATCTGAGTCCCTAGTTGAGTGAGACCCTGATTGGACTCAGCGACGAAGGAACGAATTAGGAAGGTGCGATTGGGTGACCAGCGGATGGACGTCTCCACGCGGGCCTCGTCGGAATCATCAACCCAACGCCCGACCAGCCACTCGAGTTCGCGGAGGGCCTCATAGGGGGTTGTTGGTTGTGGCAGAGGCATCTCATCGATCGAATCCAGCAGCCATCGTCCATCTTCTTTGATCATGATGCCGGAAAATGTGGAGAAAACCGGCGATTGATCAGCAGAGCTCACCGTCGTTTGGCCCTCCACCTGAGCGACATCCGGTCGGATCAACCGGAATCGATCCAACCGAGCGGTGAGCCTGGTGGTCGGCCGCTCTTCAAAGACCACAGCAATGTCGGCTCGGATCGCTTCGCGGCCTTCGGTTCGGTCCCCCGTCTCCCGGTCGGTGTGTGTCCCCTTTGGGGCCCACAAGGCAGCGACGGCCTCTAAGTCCTGTTTGTTAAACGACTCGACATAACTGGCCAACGCCTGGCGAATCGCTGTCTCATCGCTGCCCACAGCAACCGAAGTGGCCAGCTGGGCGGTCAGGCAGATCGCCGCACCCCAGAGCATCAACACGAACCATCGAATCTTCGTCATCATCGGCGCTCCCAAAACTCGCGCAGGTTCCCGGTTGGTGAACCTGTTGCAAACCAGTGAACTTCTCCACAGGCTCTTGATGGCCAGGGAATCCACCTCACTGAACCAATTCACAATTGCATCAAGCCGACTGGAATACCCAACAGCCCGCTGGAGTCCGGCTCAGGGACAGTCGAGTTCGACTTTTCGAGACAGTACGCTTTGGAGAGGTTTTTGTGAGAGGTGAGACACTTCGGTGGCTCTGCGTGTTTTCCTGCTCCCCTCAGAAAATTCTTGCTCGGCCAAACCACGCGAGCCGCCGGAGCTACCAGTGATGCGGCAGCCTTTCCGCTGTGCCGGACGAGACAAGATTTTCCTCAACCTCTGTAGGTCCGTTCCTCTCAGAAGGACTCAGCGGCTCAGGGAGATTCAATCACATTGCCTCATAGGGCCAGCTTGAGCGTGCAACCGTCACTCAGTAGAACTCAACCAATCAGAGCAGATTGATATTTGGTTGGAGTTGTGACGATTGTACGTGCGAAGCTTCTGTGCCCCGAAGTGATGCCCTCTGAGCAATGGTTGTAATGCCCCGGAGTCGCGTTGTCCATGTGACGAAGTGTTTGAGATACTCCCGACCCATGACTCGCCCGCAGATGCTGGTCGGAGATTGAGGGATCGGTTCTGTCTGCTGGGCCGGCGGTTTGTCCGGAGTTGCAAGTCACCTGAAAGACAGGTCTGCCTGTCATAAGAAAGAGGAGCATGCAGGGGGCATGCCGCTCTCCGCCGGGCCAATTCGGCGATGGTTCTGGTCCAAGACTCTTGGGCGGGACCTTTTCGTGGGGGATGCTGGCTTGATGCGACCGACCCACTCCTGTTGAGGGTCGCCGTTGAAGCGGATGTCGCGACTTCGGTGAACGATTGACAGCTCGGCGACCAGGCCGACCTGTCCACGGGAAGACGCCTGACCAGCTCTTGTGCGTCAACCGCTCCCAGGGAAGCTCCCTCAAAAAACGCCACACACCCAGGATTCCGGTGTGTGTCGTTTGGTTGTTTTAACCAGGATGAACGTGCTGATCGTCAGTGATCGGCAGGAGATTTGATCTCCTGAAAAGCACAATAGACTACCGGGACAAGAATCAGGCTGATCGGCTCGACCAACATGCCGCCAAAGACCGGCAAGGCCATGGCTTTTGCGACGTCAGCGCCACGGCCGGTCGAAACCAACACTGGGACCAGGGCCACCAGGGTTGTTGCTGTGGTCATCAAGCACGGCCGCAACCGGCGGAGACCAGCTTCAACAACAGCCTGACGGATTTCCTCTTTGGTTCTCCAAGCACGCTGCGACAACCTTTGCTCGAGGTAGGTTCCCATCATCACGCCGTCGTCCACAGCGATCCCAAAGAGAGCGATAAATCCGATCCAGACAGCTGTGTTGAGTTCGATCTCATAAACGCCCAACAGGATGAGGCCGCCGGCAAATGCCACCGGGATCCCGGAGAAGACCGCAAGGGTCACCAGCACTCGACGAAATTGCAAGTAGACCAAGAGCAGGATGCTACCAGCGGCCAACGGCACCAGCCACAGCAGGCGGCGGTTGGCCGCAACTTGAGCCTGAAAACTGCCCACAGCCTGCAGCTCATAGCCGGCAGGCAGCGACAACCGCCGCTGAAGCTGGGCGGCTCTGAGTTGCTGCATCACGGCCTCAACGGTGGCGAGGTCTCCTAACTGTCCTGAGGGAGAAAAGGAGACGTGAGCCACCAGGCGGGCATTCTCACTGCGGATCGCCCCAGGTCCCCAAGATGTCCGCACCGAGGAGAGTTGCCCTAAACGGACGACGTTGCCTTGCGGGGTCACCACCGGGATATCGGTTAGTTCGTCAATTTCTGCGCGGTAATCTCGTTGATAGCGAATTTGGACCGAGTATCGCTCTCGGCCTTCGGCACTTTGCAAGAGATGAGTGCCGCCAACAGCGGCTTCCACGAATCGATTGACCTCAGCCACCGACATCCCGTAGCGGGCAGCCTGCTGCCGGTCGACTTCAAACTCAACATAGGGTTTGCCCAGCACAACGTCTGGATTGACCGTCCCAGAATCCACAGATGGGTTTTGCCTCAGTAACGCTGCAATCTCCTGACTGGCACCCGCGAGACCGTTTAAAGAATCTCCGTAAATACGGATGGCCATGCTGGCCTTGATGCCGCTTTGCAGCATGACGACACGCCCTTCGATGGGCTGCAGAGGGCTGGCGGGCGTGACTCCGGGGAGAGTCCCCAAGCGGTTGACCTGCTGCCAAATCGTTTCCCTTGTGACGCCCGGTCGCCACTGATCGCGTGGTTTGAGCATGACATAGGTTTCAATCATCGCCGCGGGGGCCGGGTCTAAGGCACTTTCCACTCGTCCGATTTTGCCAAGAACGTTTTGGACCTCTGGAATTTGATGAATCAGCGTGTCCTGAGTTTGTAAGACCTGCATGGCCTGACTGAGACTGGCTGCCGGATAGAGTGTGGGCATGTAAAACCAACTTCCTTCATCCAGGGCAATCCAATCATCGCTCTGCAATCCGGTGAAGGTGTGTTTCAGTTGGACATAGCCGGGCACTTCGTTCAGCTCGGCCCCCAACAGTCGCGTGACATCTTCGGCAGGGCGCAGCAGTGCAGGAAGCCCGAACCAAGCCCCCAATCCCAGCACAACCAGGGCGACAGGAATCGCGAGGAACCAGAGCTTGCCGCGTAGAGACAATCGCAACAGAGGTGCATACAACTTGCTGAGCACCCAGGAGAGTGGGTTGTCGCTGGCGGGACGGAGTTGCTCACCGGCCAGAGACCAGCCGCCCAGAAAGCCCAACATGGCTGCTGTTGCCGTCAGAGTAGAGATGGTCCACCAGTGGCGCGAGTGCGTTGCTCCATGAAGTTCTGGTGATCCCTCGCTGATCGGGGCACCACCGGTGGTCCAAAATCCCTCGGAAGCTTCCAGCCAACGTACGAGCGTTTCGCCCCAAACAAAATGCGTCAGCAAAGCGGCGATCAAGCTCACCGAACAGGCCGAGAGCAGCCCGGCCCAGAGGGTTCTTCGATGGCTGGTCAGTAGGATTCGTGCCAGCAAGGGGACCAGGACAACCGCAACAACCAGGCTGGCGACCAAAGCAAACGTCTTGGTCCAGGCTAAAGGCGTAAAGAGTCGGTAGTCGCGACCGGTCAGGAAAAAGACCGGCAGAAAGCTGACCACTGTTGTGCTGACGGCCGTCAGGACGGCCGGGGCAACTTCGGCTGCAGCCCCCTGAATCACGCTCACTCGTCGACGGGAACCACCCGGCCGCCCTTGCGACTGCCAATCGGCAAGGTGACTGTAGACGTTTTCACTGACGATGATGGCCATATCGACCATGGTTCCAACGGCAATGGCAATCCCGGCCAGGGACATGATGTTGGCATCGACACCGAACTCGTGCATCGCCACAAAGGCCAGCAGCACGGCCACCGGAAGTGCCGATGCGACCACGAGACTGGCACGCAAGTGCAGCAAGAATAGAGCGACGACCACAACAGTGATGAGCACCTCTTGCACTAAGGCGTCGGCCAACGTGCTGACGGTTTCGTTGATCAGATCTGTGCGGTCATAGACCACATGGATGGTGACTCCCTCCAGCGACGGCTCAAGCTGGGCGATCTTCTGCTTGACTCGCTGGACCACAGCACGAGGGTTCTGGCCAACACGCATCACCACGACCCCACCGACGGCCTCTGTGCCGTTGAAATCGAGGGCACCTCGTCGGAATTCTGGTCCGAGTTGAACTTCAGCCACATCGCGGATGCGAACTGGCACGCCCTGATCAGTGCGGACGACCGTTTGCTCAATTTGCCTAAGGGTCCGCTGGAATTGGTCCTGACTTGCTCTCTGTCCTCCGAGAAGGCCACGGCCACGAATGATGTATTCCATGCCCCCACTCTCGATGGTCTTGGCGCCAACATCCAGGCTGCTGCGTTGGATCGCCGAGGCCACACTTTGTAGGGGAATGTTATGAAAACGGAGTTTGTCAGGATCGATCTCGACTTGATACTGGCGGCAGTAACCACCAATACTAGCAACCTCACTGACCCCCTCGACACTCTCCAGAGCGTACTTGACAACAAAATCCTGCAAGGATCGGAGTTGGGCGAGGTCGGCTCGGTCCGCTCCCTCAGCAGTCGGCTTGAGCGTGTAATACAATACCTGCCCAAGGGCGGTCGCATCGGGGCCCAATTGGGGAGAAACTCCCTCGGGAAGTCGGCCAGTGACCGTTTGGAGGCTTTCCAGAACGCGTGTGCGGGCCCAATAGAAATCGGTACCGTCGTCGAAGGTCACCTGGACGAAACTGTACCCAAACATACTGTTGCCACGCACACTTTGGGCTTTGGGCAGACCCAGCAACGAGACACTCAGCGGGTAGGTGACTTGGTCTTCAACATCCTGGGGTGAACGTCCGGGCCAAGGGGTGAAGACGATGACTTGGTTTTCGCCGACATTGGGAATTGCATCCAGAGGTACAGTCTGTGTCGCGTACCAACCGTAGCCGATCCCCAGACTGACCAACAACAGTACGATCAGCCACTCCTTCGTACAGAATTGGATCAATCGCCCCAGCACCTTGCACCACTCCTCTTTGAGCCTTATGGGTCGCAGGCTGTCTCATCCTGCTGCGACAGGGTCAGAGAGTCTCGGCCGAGGCGATCCTTGCCTGCTCGTTTCTTGCTCGACGAATCTTGGCTCGACAGATCTTGGCTCGACGAATCTTGGCTCGACAGATCTTTGCTCGACAGATCTTTGCTCGACAGATCTTGGGTAGACGAATCCTTGCTTGCGGTTGGACTGAGGTGGAAGTGGTGGACTTGTTCCCCACATCGCAGCATGGCGGCTCCCCAGTAGGGATTGGCCAACGGGGGATCCACCTGCAGCCAATCGCCGCCGCCTCCAGGAACCATAGGACAGTAATAGTGCCGATAACTCCTCTGGGCATCAGCCCCGCGAATCTGCGCGGCCAATGGAATGACTCCGTGGCTGATGACCTTAAAGACCTCACGAGCGTCTTGGAGGGTGCCTGTGATCTGATGGCGGTCCACCTCGACGGCAGGCTGCAGGAGTTGTCGTTGTTGGTCGGTCAACTCGGGGGACTTTAACAGTAATCTGGCGTGCCTCAGCAGCTCATCGGCAGACTTCATCAAGGGCGGTTCATCGGCAGCCAGTTGAGATTGGATCTCGAAATAGGCCTGGTAAAAATTTTCCAGATGATCCCCAGCTGGTCCAGCCAGCAATCGAAGGGGTTTTCCGGGCAGATCAAGAGGACCCTGATGTTTCGGCCGGTTTTCAGCCCGTGTCGGATCGATCAGCGATGGGTTGCCAGCCAGTTGCATCTGGCTGTCTAACAGGAAGTTGCCCTTGGTGGCGACTTTCTCACCAGCCTGCAGGCCCGAACGGACAACCACCCGATCTGCAAACCGTTGCCCTAAGCTGACTGAGCGAAGCTCAAACCGGCCAGGATCGGTTTCCACATAGGCAACGCTCTTCTTGTTCGCACGGAGGATCGCCGAACGAGGGACGGTGACCAACCGTTGCGATTCGCCCAGCGGGAGTTGGACGGATGCTGTTGCATAATCTCCAATCCGCAACTCACCCTGAGGATTTCGCAGCACAACCCTGAGGCCAACGCAACGGGTTTCAGGATCGACCTGCGGGTCGATAAAGGTCACCTCTCCATGAAAGATTTGCCCCGGCAATGACTGAGCTTCGGCTTCAACTGGCTGGCCAATGCTGACCAACGCCGCATCCTCGGGAAACATGTCTAACTGCAGCCAGACCGTGGAGAGGTCGGCGATCTTGTAAATGGGCTGCCCAACATCCAGGTAGTCTCCTTCGGTGGCCAATCGCGCAATGACTGTTCCCGCCAGTGGCGAATACAGGGTGGACCGGGTTCTGGCCTTTTTCGTTTGCTGCAGCTGACCGATCTGTCGGTCGGTCATGCCCAACTCCTTGAGCTTCTGCAAAGCAGCCTCGGCCAGCTGATCTTGCAGTCCAGCGAGACGCTTGCTGAGGCCTGTCGATCTCCGTCGTATGGCGACCAAGTATTCCGTCTGGGCCATGTAGAGTTGTGGTGAATACAAAACGACGAGCCTGTCACCTTCCTCCACGGTGGCTCCTGTGGAACTGACATGCATGTGCTCCACACGACCGGCGACATAGGTGGTGATGGTGGCCAGTCGGCTCTCATTGTAGGTGAACCGGCCAACGGCCCGGATACGCTTGACAGGCGCCTCCTGACGAACCTCAGTCACTTCAATGCCGGCCAGGCGACGCGCCGCAGGCGTCACCTCAATGGCCGTGTCGTCCTGCTGGCCCGCCTGCGGATGCGTGGCAAGGACCAACGCCATCGCACAGATGGGACAACGCCCGGGGACGGTTTGCCGGATCTGCGGATGCATCGGGCAGGTGTAGACCTTTTCTCCGGCTGGCTCCGAGGAAGGTCCAGCTTTTTCTGCCGATGCAATCCAACCAACCCGTTGTGCTAGCCCCAATAAAGCAATACCTACAATGAAACCCAGGACCACCGCGGCGAAGTTCAGAACTGGCCGCAACCACCAAAGCCATCCGGCCAATCGCCGGCGAGTCGGTTTATTCATCCCTCTCCTCTGGCTGTTCCATTGGCAAGTCGTCTTGACGAATTTTTGCTAAGTATTTTTCTGGGTTTGACTTCAGGGCAGTCTCGCAGTGGGCACAGCAAATCAGGACGGTCCGTCCGTCGATGTCAACTGCTTCGGGCACGTCCATGGAGCCCAGTGGCTTTCCGCTGACCGGACAGATCCTTTGAGTGCTGGCAAGTTTCTGGAGTTGGGGTGGGAGCTTGGCAAGACTGCTCTGGATTTCAGCATCTGCCTGCAAAGAGGTGTTGGGTTGGGACGCGTCGGATGGACGACTCTTCGGGGCAGCGCCCTGTTGAGAGCAACCGATCGCTCCAAACAGAACACAGTGGGCGAAGAGAACCGACAGTGTGAGAAAAATCCGAGACATCAAATATTCTCCTGGAAAGCGTTTCGGACGGTTTGTAGCTCAGGACAGAAGTCCGCGCGGATCTCCAGGACGCCCGGAGAATCAACGGACTCAGGGATCATCAAGACAGCTTTGACAGACCGAATTCTGCCCACTCAACCTGGCAATGCCTCGCAGTGCAGAAGCTCCCCCACGTGTGACTCCGCACAGTTCGAGACCACCGATCAGCGAGCACGTGCCATTAGGCCAGCACACGGCTTCAACCAGACCGGACCTTCAATCAGACCGGACCTTCAACCAGACCGGACCTTCAATCAGACCGGTCGGCTCGACTTGGCTTCGCGTTGCGACGGGCATGCAGACGCAGCCGAGATGGATGATGTTTGAATGAGATGGCGGGCCAAGGCAACTCTAGCAGTGCGACGACCTCTCGACGGGGCTTGCCGCTGCGGAGCGTCACTGAGAGAGCGCAGACCTGGAGCCTGAAAGGGTGTCAAAGCGCGAAACGCGAAAGGCGGCGACACCGCTCAAGAGGAGAGAGGGCAGAAGATTCGGCCTTGCCGGCAGGCTGCGCCAAAAGCCTACCGTTCAGCTGGCCTCCTCGATCTCGCAAGACTGCTCTTGGTGAGGCAACGACCTCGAAGTGATCGACAGTCCAAGGAGGTCGGGATAGGGGAGCAGGGGGTGTGGTCGGCTGCAATGGTGCTGAGTCACAGCGGCAGGTCTCGCCGCAGGTGCACCGCTGGTTGGTCTGCCGGACCTGGCAAAACGGGCAGCCGGAGGGAGCTTTCTGGTGAGTGCTTTGGCAGCACCCGCAACATCTGGAACTATCGGACTGACCATTGGTTGCTTGGTGATCCCGAGTTGGGCTGGCCGAAGCCGTGCCCGAAAGGCCGCATCCACAACTGTGGGAGTAGGCCGTTTGCCAGGGCCATATCGCTGCAACAAACGCGACCAAGAGCCTTGTCGTTCGGGAGTTGGCCAGGGATGTGAGGTGGTCCACGAGATATCCGCTCCGATGAGTGTTCCTCTTGAGCATATCCTGCGGAGACCACTCAGCCAAGTCAAGGTCGAGCGCCGGGCGGATTCCCGGATTCCCGGATTCCGGTAACAACTCGATGAGGCCCCGTCTGAGTCGTCGCGTTCCGCCCCAGGGAGCAAACGCATCGTGTCAGGACATTGGTTGAGTTTTGGTTTTCTTGTCAGATTCTTCTGGGGTTTCGGATTCCTGGCTCTCCTGAGAGTTCGCTGGCTTGGCCCCTTCCTCGGCAACGGGCAGTCTCCCTCCGAGAATCCGTTCCAGCCGGGCCATGGTTTGTCGATTGCGAGCGATGAGTTCCGCCACCGTTGTTTTGTATCCCAGCAACTCTTGCATGTTCCGCAACACCTGCAACACATCGACCTCCCCGACTTGGTAAGCTTGGATGCTGAGCTCAAAGGTCTCATCCGCTCGGGGTATCAGCTGCTCTTGGAAGAGAACGATCAGCTCATGCTGGCTCTTGGCCTCACTCCAGAGTTGGGTGATTTGTTCATCGGTTTGGTCGCGAATCGCTTCATAGCGTCGAGCAGCAGCCGCTGATTGACTGTGAGCCTCTTGGATTCCCGCCTCCAAGCGAGTTCGATACACAGGTAAGTTCATCCCTGCTGAGAGCAGCAAGGCGTCCTGGCCGTTGGCAATCCCGCTGAGACCTTGATCGTCCACAGCAAGCCACAGCAGACCTAAGGTGACATCAGGATAACGATTCAGCTGAGCTAGCCGTGCTGAATGTCGGGCAGCCGATAGGGCAGCCAGCTGGCCCTTCAGCTCCGGCCTGGCGGCCCGGGCCATCGCCCGGAGCGAGTTGAGGTCGTGTTCCAGAGAGACCAGCTCAAGTTTGGGCTGGGTTTGCAACTGGGCATCCGGTGGCGCAGCTAGGAGTTTGGCCAGGGTTGCGGAGGTGGCAACCCGGGCTTGACGCAAGCTGATCAGGTCGGCCTCTTTTTCAGCCAGTTCGACTTCCAAACGCAGAATGTCTTGTTTGCTCACGTCCCCTGTGCGGAACTGGGCCTCGGCGATCTCAATGAGTTCTGCCAAGATCTCCTGCCGCTGCCTGACCACGGCGATCACTTGATCGATCCGGTAAAGCTCAAAGTAGGCACTTTTGACCCGTTGAATGACTTCCAATGTTACAGCGGCGGCGTCTGTCTCGGCCTGCCGAGCCAAAGCTGCTGCTCGAGAGGCTCGGGCATCGAGTTTGCCATGCCAGGGGAGCTTCTGGTTCACACTGATGGCAAACCGCTGAGCACCGGCAGCGGTCTCAATGGGACGCGGTTGAGCCGTCAGAGTAGCCGTCGGATCCTCCAGGCTTCTTTCCTGCGGCAACTTCCACCAGGCTGCCTCGACCTGGTGTTTTGCGGCTTGGATTTGTGGGTTTCGAGCCAACGCAAGAGCGACATACTCGTCCACCGATCTGGCAGGAATCACCGGATCTGAACGATCCGCAGGCATTGCGGAATGCAGGGGTCTTGCTGAGTAGAGGGGCGGCTCCGCTGGATTCACTTGAAAAGAACACGTCTTCCCAATTTGCGGATGGGTCACCCAGCAGCCGCCCAGGACGGTGATCAGTGGAGACAGGACCAACAGAGCCTGACGGAAATCGGCGAAACGACGGATCATCGAGACTCGGCCTGGTTCCGAGGTGGTCCGGGAGAAAGCTATCCTCCAGAATCGGCCGAAGCAGTCGTTCGGTCCCTTTCAGCCAGGTGGAACCACAGAATTGTTACAACCAGTATTCCTTGTTGCAGGAAATGTCCTGGTCAGCGAGCTTCCGCTTGCCCCAACAGTACAGAAACCGCTCTGAGTCTCAAGGCGAGGTCAAAGCATTTCCAAGGTTTCGGCGGATAACCAAAGCGCCTTGGGGCTGCCCAATCGAAGTGTAGGAAAATCTTTGCTCGTCTGGCTTATGGAATTGCCGGCAGACACTGTTGTGGACGTTGTGATCTGGCAGGTTGTGATCTGGCAGGTTGGGTGATCTGGCAAGTCGCAATCTGACGGACTCCTTCTGAGTGTCCGTTGTTCCGAAGTGAGATCGCCCTGATTCAGAATCCGCAAGGCGGAGACATGTCGAGGGAGAAAGCCATCGCCCGGACTCATGAAAAGTCCGTTTCTGGGAGAACAACTGGAAGGTTTGGTGGGCACGAGTTGAGTGAGTGGCTACTCGCTGTTTCAACTCGGGATAGGGCTGGGGGAGAAACCGAGTCGTGGAGAGGGCATCAAACGGAAAAACCCGATCTGGTGAGGAGTACCCCCAAGGGGATTCGAACCCCTGTTGCCGGACTGAGAACCCGGTGTCCTAGGCCAACTAGACGATGGGGGCCGGTTGCAGCTCTCTTGCTCACTTGAAATTTGACTCTCTAAAAAACGTAGGCATCTGATAAGACGCTGTCAACTCAGCCTAGGTTCGCGATGTGGCCTGATGCCCTGATCAGTGGAGTGGATCGTCCCCTCTGCGTTCGCTTGCAGAAGCTGATGCCTCGCTCAACGTGGTTCATGAGGTGACCCTGCGTTGCCTCGAGGATCCTCGCTTACTCGGACTGCTCAATGGTGCTCAGAAGCTCTTGCAGATCAGGATCCACCTTATCTCGCAGCTTTTTCCCATTCAGAAGAGTGATGGCCATCTGAAATTCCCGCTCGTTTCCACGCTCATGGTGAACCAGAGCTTGGCCGGCCAATGCAAAGGCCCGTAACTCAGCTTGACTGTCTGGCAGCTTCAAGAGAGCCCGAAAGATCTTCTCAGCTTGGTCGTAGTCGCCCTCGCGAACGTGGAGCCGGGCTAACTGCTTTTGAGACAGCCAGCGATAACGCTCATCTTCTGGGAAATACTTGGAAATGCTGTGCCAGGCCGGCTCGGTGTTCACTTTCATGGCCCAGAGGTATTGCCGAAAGGCGGTGCTCTGCCTGGGCACTGTGGCCTGATTCGCATCGGCCAATAACGGCCGAGGTCGGGTGAGCAGGCTGGCTGAGATCCCCACAAGCAGGGCGGCGACCAGCACGGTCGCCCAAATGACTCGGGTGCGACGTTGAGGTTGGCTTTGCAGGGTTTGCGTTCGCATCGCCATGGCCAACCGTTCCGTCGCAGGAGTCAAGCCGGGGATAAACCCCGAGGACGGCAGCATTGCTTCGAATTCTCCGGAGTCCCCCGAAGCCGACTGCAGAGCCCGCAAATCTTGCACCAGCTCGCGAGCTGAGACGTACCGCCCGCCCGGATCCTTCGCGAGAAGCTTGTGCACCATCCGGCATAAAGCTGGCGGCAGATCCGGCCGTAAACTCTCCAACGGCTCCGGGCGAGTTTTCAGATGCTGCACCGCCACACTCAACGCTGTTTCGCCGCGAAAAGGCGGGCTGCCAGCCAGCATGTGGTAGCAGGTAATTCCAAATGAATACAGGTCACTCCGGGCGTCGAGCACGCGGCCCTCGACTTGCTCGGGGCTCATATAAAGGGGGGTGCCCATAGTCATGCCGACTTGGGTGAGGTTGAGCGTCTGGCCGTCCCCGGTCAGCCGTGCCAGGCCAAAATCGGCCACCTTCACCTCGCCGGTCCGCGCGATCAATATGTTCTCGGGTTTGATGTCCCGATGAACAATCCCTGCCTCAGCAGCTTTTTGCAAGGCAGCAGCGACCTGACACATCATGCTCACCGCTAAAGGCAGCTCTGGGGGCCCATGCCGTACGAGGAACTCCCGGAGGTTCTGGCCGGGGACGTATTCCTGGGCGATGTAATGGATGCCCTCGGCACATCCAATATCGTAGATCTGCACGATATTAGGATGGACCAGTTGGGCGGCTGCCTGAGCCTCGATGCGAAACCTCTGAATGTAGGTTTCGTCAGTGGCCAATTCCGTCCGCAGGATCTTCAAGGCCACCTGTCGTTGCAGAGATTGATGTTCGGCTAACCACACCTCAGCCATCCCCCCACGTCCCAGCCGCCGGATGAGCTGATAATCCGCGACCGCTTGGCCGATCTGCTCTCCCTCAGCTGCCGGGGATTGCTTGTCCTCCTCTGGCGACGAGCCGGCAAGGGATCCTCCGTTAGCCTCTGGGAGGGCACCTTGATGGGTTCCACTTTGGAGAGCTTGTTTCTCTAGGACAAGTTTCTCTTGAGGCGGCGAGGATTTGTCGAACTGGTCAGCGTCGGGCGGCGGTTGCGACTTCGCTGGATTTGAAGGGTGTTCGGGAGGGTCGAGTTCGGCCTGACGACTCGGTTTGGAGCGGGCCTTTGGGGCGACCACCTCTGGGGGTGATGAGCGACGCGCGGAGTGGTCTAACGAATCTGCCGGTCGTGAGTGGCTGGCAGATTGGGTTGTTTGTACAAGTGCGTTCGTCTGTGGGGGTGGTGATCCACCCGACTTTCTTCGCGGCGGCAATCGCAAGATCGGGGGTTTCCCAGGTTCTGGAGGAAGTGCTGGCTTGTGTGTGGCCTCGGTCATGTTGGGCACCTCCTGCTGGATAGTTTAGCTTGGAAAACGCTCACCTCACAACGCATTCGAAATGCTGCTGCTGATGATTGATTTTCCTTTGGTCCTGGGTGGACAGCCTTTTGTTCATTCCCCTGAGGATCCTGCTTCCCTGGGAATTCAGCTTCGCTGAAAATCCTGCGTCACCGTTCCCCTGCAGAGAACTGTTTGCTCAGCGAAACTGAGTCAGGAGGTCTCAAGGGGTCTGTCTGCGGAAAATCCTCCTGTGATACCGGCCGGAGCCCTCGGGCGGTTTCAGAATCCGCCTGTGCCAGCAGCAAGCTCAACAGCCATCGTTTCTCAGAGGAGGTCCGAGGAAGTTTCTCGGACATCGGCGAACTTTCTTGCACCCACAACGCCATCGACCGGCATTCAATCAGATGAGTGGGTTGCGAACAGTCTTCTTGTTGCTGCGGAAGACACCGCCGGCAAGCTTAGCCAACACAAACGCCTTAGCACCATGCAAGTCACCGACTTGAACCGGCCAACCAACCAAACACCGACGTCTGGGCCGCCGACACCTGAGGAGCAGAATTCCGAGAACCTCGGGCCGGAGAACCTCGGGCCGGAGAACCTCGGGCCGGAGGAGCCGGAGTCGTGTTCGCCGCAGGGGCTTGGCCGCGCTTGCGTGCTTGGCAAAGCCGACCCCGGAGACGCGAAGATCCCAGGTCGGAAGGCGAGACCTCCAGAGGAGACACCTTCCTCGAACTCGGCGGCTGCCTTACCCGCCGGGCAATATCCTGTTGATGTGACCGTTGGCTGCCAGACCGCCGGTGCCGGGAAACCACCTGTTATGAGTGTTGAGTGCCGGGCTGCCGGTGGTCAACCACCCACAGCCGAGGTGCTTGTCAGCAGTTACCAAGCGGGATTGTGGCGGTATCTGCGGTTTCTGGGTTGCGATACCACACGAGCTGAGGATTTCGTTCAGGAAACCTTCCTGGTGATTCTCCGGGAGTCTTTTGAATATCGCGGCCCTGCGGCAACGTGGTCTTACCTTAGAACCGTCGCTCGGAACCTCTTTTTGATGTCTCTACGCGAGGCAGAACGATCGCCGGTGACCCAAAACCTGGAACTGGTCGAAAGCGTCTGGGCTGAGTTCGCCCGAGATGATGGCGGCGACACCCAGATCGAGTTGCTCAAAGAGTGCGTCAGCCAGCTCGATGGCCGCGCCCGTCAGGCCGTCGATCTTCGTTATCGTCACGACCAATCTCGGGATCAGATCGCCAACTGTCTTCAGATGACCTGCGACGGAGTGAAAACCCTTCTGCGTCGCACTCGCCAGCTTCTGCGTGAATGCGTCCAGCGACGTTGCCGTCAACTGGGCATCTGAGCCAAGGGTCTCGGATGCAGTGCCCCAAAAAGTTTCAACTGGCAGAGTTTCAACTGGCAGAGTTTCAACTGGCAGAGTGCCGGAGGGCAACTTGCGAGTTGGCGATCGGTGGACCAAGGTCAGCTTGGCAGGTTTCCGCCTCGTGCGGCGTCGCTGCCGGCGATTGGGCCTTTTCGATCGTCCTCTTGCCGAGTCGGTCCTTGGGGGCCACTGAGTTTGAACCCCTGTGCTGGGGCAGGAGTTCTTGTGGTCCTGATGGAAATTGCGTCTGGGAAATCCCCGCCGTCCCGCATTGAGAAGGAGAGTATCGATGAACCAACCCCCTGATTCGGCGCCTCAACAATCTCCATCCTCCACCCGAGAGGACCTTCAAGACCGACTCACCGATCAGTCGCTTGAGGAGGTTTCCGGTCGGCAGACCCCTCCTGATGTCGCCAGGGAAGTGGTCGGCAAAATGAGCCCCTCACAGATCGCACCCTCCAAGGACAATTCGCGAAAGACGATTTGGAGAAACTGGGCGATAGCAGCGTTCGTCCTGGTCTTGCTGGCAGGAGTCACACTCCAGTGGATCGCGCCGCCTTTTGGGAAAGCTATTTCCTTAACCAGCCTCTCTGGCGTACCTGCTGAGGAGAAATGGGCTGCCCCGGCCAGGTCCGAGAATATTGATCGGCAGCAGTTCTGGAGGTCCCAAACGGAATCCGCGCCGGCAGAGCCCTTCTCGACGGGCTTCCAGTCTATCACGAAACTCCAGCCAGAGGCGGCTCGGCCCGGACTTGGGGGCGACGCCGTGAATCCTGCCGGTCGCACCTCAGCGTTGAAGAATAACGCTGGAACGCAGGCCGGGCCGCCCACGCTGGCTCTCCCCGGTTCCATGCCCACAGATCCGTCAGCCGACTTTGTCCCACCCCGTCGAAGGGGTCCGCTTCCGTTGGAGGAGGAAGAGACTCAATTCTCAGACTCACCTGCCGAGGGACTTGGAGGCGAAGATTTTCAGCAGATCTTTGAGAATCCGTTTCGGCTTCCGACGCGAGATCCGTTGTCGACCTTTTCCATTGATGTCGACACGGCTTCATACGCGGTGACCAGACGGTACTTGAGTCAGAACAACCGACTGCCGCCGCCGGATGCCGTCCGCATCGAAGAGTTTGTCAACTACTTTCCGTACAACTATGATCCGCCTGCCGATCAGCAGGAGGGTCAAGGAGAACGGTCTGCCCCGTTTGCTGCACGGTTGGAAGTGGCCTCCTGCCCTTGGAACACCCAACACCGGCTGGTTCGCGTCGCCCTCAAGGGTCGTGAGATCGCACACGACCAGCGTCCTTCGTCCAACTTGGTGTTTCTCATCGATGTCTCCGGCTCGATGCGTGCGGCCAATAAGTTGCCCTTACTGAAACAAGCCTTCCGAATGCTTGTGGAGCAACTCACCCAGAACGACCGTGTGGCGATTGCTGTCTACGCTGGAGCAGCCGGCTTGGTCTTAGACAGCACCCCTGGCGACCAGAAGGACACCATCAACGAGGCCCTCGGTCGACTCAATGCAGGAGGCTCCACCAACGGCGGCGCTGGGATCGAGCTGGCCTATGCCACCGCCGGAAAACACTTCATCAAGGGCGGAGTCAATCGAGTGATTCTGGCTACCGACGGGGATTTTAATGTGGGCACCACCAGCTACGGTGCCTTGCAGCAGTTGATCAGGCGGAAGGCCCGCAGTGGAGTGTTTTTGAGTGTGTTAGGTTTTGGTCAGGGGAACCTGAAAGACAACACCATGGAGACGCTCGCCGACAAAGGCAACGGCAACTATGGTTATATCGATACGCTGTTGGAAGCCAGAAAGCTGTTGGTTCAGCAGCTTTCTGGGACGCTGATCACCATTGCCAAGGACGTGAAGATCCAGGTGGAGTTCAATCCTTCTCAGGTGAAAGCCTATCGACTCTTAGGCTATGAGAACCGATTGCTGGCAGCAGAGGATTTTCATGATGATACCAAGGACGCCGGTGAGATCGGGGCAGGCCATACCGTGACCGCCTTTTATGAGGTAATCCCCGCCAAAAGCGACGAAAAGATCCCGGGTATCGACGGACTCAAATATCAAAAACCTCTGGCGGATGCCCAGGCCCCTCAGAGCAACGAGCTGTTGACCCTGAAGCTGAAGTACAAGAAGCCGGATGCCAAAAAAAGTGAAGACGCTTTAGAATTCCCGCTGGTTGATGCAGGGAATTCTTTTGACAAGGCCTCCGAGGATTTTCAATTCGCCGCCGCGGTGGTAGAGTTCGGCTTGCTTCTCCGCAACAGCCAGCACAAGGGACAGGCCAACTACGAGGCCGTCAAAGAGATCGCCGCAGGAAACTTAGGGGCCGACAACTCCGGCTATCGTCAGGAGTTCCTCGAGCTGGTCAAGAAAGCTCAACGCCTCTCTGGCCAGCCCTAGTAGATTGTCAAGGAGAGATGATCCGATGGCATGACGCAACTCCCACACGAAGCGACTGCAATCCCATCCAACCCATCTTCCTTGACGGACCTCTACTGACCTTCGGAGAAGTTTCCGACCCAGGGCTTTCCGTCTGCCCTTGTTTG
>CAZYKP010000061.1:0-17689 GCA_964648025.1 uncultured Pirellulales bacterium
TCTTCAGTGCCGGAGTCTTCAGTGCCGGAGTCTTCAGTGCCGGAGTCTTCAGTGCCGGAGTCTTCAGTGCCGGAGTCTTCAGTGCTTGAGTCTTCGGTCGTCAGCAGTGACCCTGCGCGGATGGTCACTGTCAGACTACTGACCAGCATCAGCACCGCGGCAGCAGCGGGATGCAACCAACCTGCCGCTGCGGCGGCGACCCCCACGGAATTGTAACCAACGGCAAAAAACAAGTTGGTCTCCAGCAAACGCATCGCCCTGCGACAGAGTACGACTGCTTGGGGCAAAGATGCCGGATCGGCCCCGGACCAGATCACATCGCCAGCCTCACAGGCCAAAGGGGTTCCCTCAGCGACCGCAACACCAACATCAGCTGTGGCCAAGGCCGCTGCGTCGTTGACCCCATCTCCGACAAACACCACCCGGCGGCCGGCCTTCTGCCAAGACTGGATCTGCCGGTGCTTCTGCTCCGGAAGAAGTCCCCCCTGAACTGGTAAGACCTCCTCGGTCACCCGCCTTTCGTGTCCTGGGAATCCTTCTTGAGGAGTTGTCGCCGCGAACTGGAAGAGACGCAACACACGCTCTGTGCGGTCTCCGGAGAGGATAGTCCAGCTAACCCCCAATTGTTTCCAGCTTTCCCAGATGTTATCCCAGCGGCCGCGAATACGCTCCTGCACGGTCGCTCGTCCGACCAATTGGCCATCGATGACAATGTCCAGGTGATGGGCCATGGAGCGCTGGCCCTCCACACGGCTTTGGAGAACCGCGACGCTGGTGGGTTGAAACGAAGGTGTTTCACGCGAAAGCGTTTCGGGGGAAGATTCTTTCGTGGAAGACCCATCGGGGGCCCGCGGGGGACGGGCTGGGACGACCTGAGCTCGAATGCCGCGACCGGGGAGGATCTCAATCTGCTCAGCTCGATAGGCCTGGGAGGTCGATGCCTGAGCTAGAACTTGGGCAAAGGGATGATCACAGGCTCGTTCGGCAGCAGCAACCAAGGCAAGCAACTGCTCGGCGGTCCAAGTGGAATCGAGCAACTCCAGGTCTGTCAGTTCTCCCTCCAGGTTCGTCAGCGTCCCGGTCTTGTCGTAAGCAACCAGGTCGACCTCGGCCAATCGACGGACCACCTCACCGCTTTTGCAGATCATCCCAAGTCGAGCCAGGGCTGCCAAGGAAGACCAAACGGCGAGTGGGGTGGCCACCCCCAAGGCACAGGGGCAAGCCACCACCAGAACGGCCAAGCTGTTGAGCACGCCGGCATCCCACTGGCTGAAGGCTCCCCAGCCAATCAAGGTGCCCAGGGCAGCCAGTACCACGGCGGGCAGAAAGAACGTGGTCAGCCGGCGAGCTCGATCCTCCATGGAAGAACCTTGCTGACGTGCTGCTGCTACGGCCCTCACGATCCAGTCGATACGTCGGGCGTCCCCAGACGTGGAGGCCCGGATGGTCAGTGTTCCATCCAAGCAGGTTGTCGCCGCCCAAACGTTGTCGCCAGGGCCGCGTGCTTCAGTCAGCGGCTCGCCGGTCATCTCGGCCTGTCTGATCAGGGCCTGTCCCTGTTCAATCTGTCCGTCAATGGGAATCGTTTGACCTGGAAACACGCGTACCTGAGTCCCGGGGAGCACCTCGGCAACGGACCGCTGTTGCAATACGCCCGACTCGCTCAGACACCAGCAGAGGGAGGACTCAGGTGCCCACTGTAAAGCCGCAGTTGAGACCCGGGAGCGAACCAGAGTCTTCACCTCACGACCCAGGGCGTAAATGACCAGCAGAATGCTGATCACTTCGAAGTAAACGGCCCCGGTCTGGCGGACGACCGAAACCAACGAGTACCCAGCCGCTCCGAGGGCTGCCAAAACAAAGAGCATCTCCATGGAGACGCGACGGCGAGCCAGCCCTACCCAGAGCCCCCGCAACAACGGCGTGCCCACCAACGCCAAGACCACCGCGGTGGCAACCATGAGGCCAAGGTGGATCATCCAGCGTGTCTGGACGGTGACTTCTTCAGTGAGATTGACACACAGGGCGATCACCATGCTGTTGCCGGCGATGTAGGCTGCCAGGGCAATGCGTAGCCAGGGCCACCAAGAAGTTGTCTCAAGAAGCGGAGAGGCCTCGGCTGAAGACTCCCGGCGGGTCGGGCAGAGCTGACAGGAAGGCACCTGCGTCGAGGTCCTTGCCCGTTGGCCTGGTGACAAGGCGTTCATGGTTGAGCCGAGGCAGACGGATTCTTCGGGGAGTCTTCTGACTGTTCTGGACTCTGACTGTCCTGTTGCTGGTCGTCGGGTGATTGCTCCTGAAGTGATTGGTCCTGAGGTGATTGGTCTGTCTGTTTGTTGGCCTGAGCGATGGCTTTCAACTCCTCGGCTGCCCAGGCTCGTTGGCGATCGGCAGTCTTCTGGCGAACTTGGGAGATCAGTTCGGCGGAGACCTCCGGAGCATCGTTGCCCCAAGAGGAGCGGATGTAGGTCAACACACCAGCGATCTCTTCATCGCGGAGGTGCTTCCAGCCGGGCATTTGACCGTTGTAAGTTTGCCCTCGTACTTGCATTGGTCCTTGAAGACCTTGCAACAGGATTCGTGCCAGCACGTGTTGGTCACCTAGCACCCATTCGCTGTTGGCCAGAGGAGGGAAACGTCCGGCGACGCCTTTTCCGTCACTTTGGTGGCATCCTCGGCAAGTGGCGTACACACGCTGGCCAACCAGCTTTGGATCAGTCGACTGCACAGGTCGGGCGAGTGCTTGGGTTGTCTCAAGCGGTCCGCCTTCGTAGTTGGCCAGTTCAAATCCGCCGCTGTAGGTTCCCAGATACCAGCCACAGTACAGAGTCAGCGCGAAGGCAGCCAGAATCAGCCACAGGGGAACTGGTTGAACGCCTTCTTTGGGCTCTTGCTTTTCCCGATAGACAGCGCCGTGAAGCCGTTCGATATCTGGCTCCTCGCGGTCTTGCTCATACTGCTGAAATTGTCGGGAGTCCTGGCGGGGACTGTCGACTGGGCGTTGTTGTGAGTCTGGACGTTGTTGTGAGTCTGGGCTGACGGCTTGGTGCCCCGTTGGCTGTTTTCCGCCGAGCATGTCATCAGGCAATTCGGACTCCGGGCTTTCGGACAGTGGGCTTTCGGACTGTGGGCTTGCAGGGATTTTTTGCTTGGAATCGCCAGCTGGGGAGAGGCCTTGGGCTTGTTGTGGTTCGTTCATTGAACAACCTCCAGATCGAAGGGCTGTTGAAGGCTGAGCAAGTAGGTGACCAGCCATTCGGCTTGGGTGGTGGGGATGATCCACTGGGGTTGGTCGCCATAGTCTTCAGGCAACTGAATGGCGGCCACATCAGCACTGGGCCTCTCAGGACCTTCTTTGACGGTGAAGAGAAAGGGCATCGGAGGCATGATCGATCCGGGAGAGGTAATCTGCGGGTCGTACAGATGGAGATAATGCCACTCCTTGCTTGGTTGCCGCAGGCCGATGTTGGCCAGATCCGGCCCGGTCCGCATGCTTCCTGTCAACGGCGGCGACTGGAAGATGTAATCCCGCGGAACGCTCCGCCTTTGGCCCCAACCACGCTGGATGTCCACACCAAAACCAGCCGGGCGAACCTGCTGGCTGTGGCAATAAATGCACCCCAGGCTCTTGTAAACCTGGCGACCCTCCTGCTGCTGCTCGCCCAGCGGTTGTGGGTAGGCAACGGCCGACCCATCCGCAGCGACGACCTCCACTTGGCCAAGTTGGCCCATCTGCCAATCAGGCAACAGAACCAAACCAAACAGGGATGCAGTCACAGTAGCGAGGGCGACCACGATAATCGTTGGTGTATGATTCATGAGTGAGAAGGTTCCTGAGGCTAGCTTTGGCTCGAATGGGGTTGGGCGGTTGGCTCAGCCGGTTTGGCAATCGATTCACTTGGCTTGGAGCTGGGCTGCTCTGACGAGCCCCATAGCCACCCTTGCCCTTGTTGGGTGTTAAACAGGGTCGGCCCGGTGAGCCACTCGCCGTCACGGCGAATCATGTGGTAGACCAGCACGCCAAAGGTGAAATGTCCCACCGACAACAAAATCCCGGCAGCCGAGCGAGACCAGAGATAAGGAACGGTCGTTTGTACGATCTCCAGAAATTCGGTCTGAAAATTGGCCAGTCTGAGGCCTTGGACGATGCCTCCCCAAGTCAGACCTACCCAGTAAAGGGAAATCCCCAAAGCTGTTGTCCAGAAGTGAAGTTTGATCAATTTGCTGCTGATCCACTCACGCTCGACCAATCGGGGCATCACGTAGTACATCGCCCCGAAAGCAATCATGGTATAAAACGCGTAGACACCTAAGTGAGCGTGAGCAATCGTATAGTGAGTAAAGTGTGTGGTCTCATTCACCACACGCAGACTCGTGAGCGATCCCTGAATGCTGACGGCCGTGTAGGCCATCGCCCCAAAAACGGTAAACCGGAGCGTGGGGCTGGTGGCCAGCTTATGGAAATGTCCCACCATGGTCAGGTGATGGTTGACCGCCACCGTGATCACAGGAACAAACATCATCACACTGCCGACAACTCCAAGGGTCACCACCCAGGCGGGCATGGGTCCGCCAATAAGGTGGTGGCTGCCGGCCCAATTGTAGAAGATCGCGAGGGTCCAAAAGCCCAACAGCGAAAGATGGTAACTGTGAATAGGCCGGCCAATCACTTTGGGAATAAAGTAGTAAGCACTGGCCAGTCCAATCGGCGTGAGCCACAGACCCAACACATTGTGGGCAAACCACCAGTTGGCCGACATCTTAGCCATTCCTGTGGCCGCAGGCATGTGGATCAGGATCGTTCCACCCAAATAGAGAAAGGGAAACCACATTGTGGCCCCAAAGAGATACCAGAGCGAAATATAGATATGCTGAACTTGGCGAACCCAGAGCATCTGCAACGTCACCAAGATGATGACCAAGAAGCCGGCGGCAATGGGAATCGAGATCCAACTGGGAAACTCCATCCACTCCACACTGGCAGATTCACCCGCCAGAACAGCAATAGTTCCAATGGCTACCAGCATGTTCCAGTACAGGCAAGTCAAGTAAAGCAGGCCTCGCCAAACCAGGCGTGTTTTACATAACCGAGCCACCAGCCAGAGAAGTGTGCCCACGCCACTCATCGAGGCCCATCCGTAGATCATCGTCAGCAAGTGGGCCGGACGGACTCGGCCGAATGTCAGCCAACTCGAGCCAGAGAGGAACTCGGGGGTGTGCATCTTGATCGAGGCGATCATCGCCAGGACCGTACCAATCAGTAGCCACACCACCGCACTGCCGTACCAAAACAGAACCACTTGCCGACAAGATTGGTCGATCCGCACACGGCTAGGTGGGCGTGAACTGGGGAATGTCACGGCCTCCGAGGGAGTGCTCACAAGCTCAGTTGAAGCGATTTGTGGTTCCTGCTCAGGCTTACCGAAGGAACTCTCGCTGCTGGTCATTCGTCCATTCCTCGTGGAATTTCTCAACAATCGCTGTCCAGAAGTTTGCGGCAAACTCTGTGTCACACTCAAAGCACATCCCGGTCACGCAGGGCTCGGGGCCTTCGGTTTCATCAGCACCCTCAAGTTTGTTAACCAAAAACGCATCGGACCGAGCCGGGTTGCCCAGAACCACTTTGCTCAGAACCACTTTGACCAGAACCACTTTGCTCAGAAACGAGTTGTCCAAAGACCCTGTGTGGATTCTTTGGCACCCTTGCTGGGCAGCTCTTGACTAAGTCCGCTTGAGCACCGCCGCGTGGCTAAGGTTATTCCTGAGGCGGATTGGGAAACTGATCGGTCATCCGACCAACCGGCTCCTGGTCGTCAAAAATGGTTCGGGCGCCTTGGCTGAAATCCTGAAGCTGGCCTGCACGAATCGCCCAGACCAGGGCCAAAACGGCACTGACACCGAGCAATCCCATAAAGAACCAAATGGCAAAGAAGACTTGCATTGTTGGCAGCAACAATCACTCAGAGGTGAAAAACTCGTAACCCTTCTAACAAAAACTTACCCAGCCGCCAGACCGAGGGAACCGTCTGACCGCCAATGCGACGACTGACCGCAGTGAACAATCCCCAGCGAAAGGCCTGCTTTGAACAGCCTCCAGTCAAGAGCCCCCGATAAGAAGCCCCCAGTGAAAGGCCGGCACCGGTTGACCCGAGTTTCGCAAATCGGCGACCTGCTCTGCTGGCAGCTCTTGCTCAGCGATGATCATCGACGATGCCCCGACGTCTCGAGGCACCCATCTGCTCAGCGGATCCTCAATCAAAAGCGACCCGCTTAGGACCACATTGCCAAAACAGAAGTACCCTTCCAGCGATGACCAGTCAGGCCGCTCCAAGCATCGCCAACACCCCCACAAAAAGAGGGTAACCATGAGCAGACACTTTGTCTGGTCGGCGTTTTCGGGCTCTTGGACTGCTGGAGATCTCAGCAGTGTTCCGCCACAATCCCCTGAGGCGTGAAGGAGCCAGTGCCGGACCAAAATTGTCTTGCTGGCCCAGAAATGTCTTGCTGGCCCAGAAATGTCTTGCTGGCCAGGTTTTCGATCAGCGATTCCCAACGCAACCAGGTCGGTGGGACTGGCCGCAAAGGCCCTCGCAAAATCCGCGTTTGACCAACTCCCCGCGGGTCCGGAAACTATTGACAGAACCACCACTTCGCAAAATACCAACAGCGAACATCCTCATTCAGAAAAGCAAGGTCCGGGCGGCTGTCTGCAACTGAGCCGCCCTGGGAACAGTCCCGCTTGCTTCACTCTTGGGAAACGCCAAATTTCTGGTCTTCTGCTGTGGTTGTCGTTCTGTTGCGTTGCGGGATCCGCCGCGACACGAAAAACCCCAGAGATCTTGACCGCCCAAGGCCGAATGTCTGCAGCCAGCGACGCTGCGGTTGACTTGATGGTTCTGTGAGGTTCCGCCCAGGTTAACTCACAGGTCAACTCACTGGTCAACTCACAGGTCAACTCACAGTCCAGGCTGCATCTGCGAGGATGACATGCCTCAGAGCCGCCGCTGGTGAGGGTCTCCCCGAGGCCCGGCAAGCCATTGCGAGTCGTCCAGCAGAGATCTTGTCGAACTGGAGATCTCAATACTCAAGGGGCAAGTCGTCCTCAGGCCCGACGACCTCTTGGGCGTTGAGCAACTATTGATTCTCGGAGAGGTTTCCAACCGAGAAGCTCCTCCCGGACGGGCAAAACGCGAAAACCCGGACCGCCCGGGCTTCCGATGGGCCTCTGGAAGCCCCCATCTCGCAGCTCTCCTCTAGCTGCCTGTTGGGGGCAGAGCGCCCCCTCGGTTGGGATTTTCCTCAACCTCAACAGAAACAAGGAGAGTAATCTATGTCGTCTCAGACAAAACTGCACCGCCCTTGGATGGTCGCCGTTTGGCCAGGGATGGGCCACGTGGCCATCAGCGCTGGTTACTATCTGATGGCCAAGCTGGGGATGCATGTGCTGACCGAATTCACCGATGAAGGGCTCTTTGACGTCGAGCACGTGGAGGTCAAGGACGGACTCATCCAGACCGGCCGCTGGCCACGCAGCCGCCTGTTTATCTGGAACGATCCTCAGCAGCGCCACGACTTAGTCATATTCATTGGCGAAGCCCAACCTAACTTGGGCAAGTACGCGTTCTGTCGCAAGGTCATCGAACATGCCAAGGAACTCGGCGTTGAGCGTGTCTTCACCTTTGCTGCGATGGCCACCCAAATGCGGCCGGAGGATGACTGCCGGGTCTTCGGGGCTGCCGCCGACAAAGAGAGTCTGGAGGAACTAAGACGTCTGGAGTTGGAAATCCTGGAAGACGGTCAGATCTCCGGGCTCAACGGCCTGCTGCTGGGCGTCGCAGGCGAGTATGGCTTAGGCGGAGCCTGCCTTCTCGGTGAAATGCCCCATGTGTTTGTCCAACTCCCCTTCCCGAAAGCTTCCTTGGCCGTCTTAGAAGTTTTTACGACTCTCACACGTATCGAGCTCGACTTCTCCGAACTTGCCGAACAAGCACGTTCCAGCCAGGAAGAGCTTGGGGAGTTTCTGGCCAATGTCGAGCGGTCGCTAACTCAACAATCTGCTGAGGAATCGGAAGGCAGCCTGATCAGCCCCAGCAGTGTCGAGCCGGAGCAGTTGGCCCCTGAGGATCAGCGGCGAGTTGAAGTGCTCTTTCAACAAGCCAAACAAGATCGCTCCAAGGCCTACGCCCTGAAACAGGAACTTGATCGCTTGGAGGTGTTTCAGGACTACGAGGACCGCTTTCTGGACCTTTTCAAGAAAACCGACGATTGAGCCTCAGGTCGGTTTCTGACCGAGGGTAACCCTCTGCCCCCCTCTGCCCCCACAAGCGCTCGGATGAGAGTTGCCGAATGGGGGCTGCCAGAGGTCCACCGAAAGTCCAGAAGCCCAAACAGCCCAGGAACCCAAATTGAGTTTTCTTCGTGATCGATCCGTCAAGATCCTTGCCGAGAACCAATCAAGCTGCACCACGGCAACTCCCTCGATAAGACTGCTGACCGAGCTTCGGCACGACACTTGGTCGTGACTGAGAACTGGTTGGCCAACTGTATGTCTTCATCAACCGGTGCTTGGCCAGGCCCCTCCCAGCGTATCGATTGAGCACAACCGCTCCCAATTCCCCGTTCATCAAAGTTCCTACCCAACGGAAATAGTCAACTGCCTGGCAAGGGTCTTGACAACCTGTGGGGTGTTTGTTGACAGCCGAGAGCAGGACAAACGAGCCAAGCGGCGAAGTCAGCTGCTGATCTTCATCAGGTCGAGGCTTTGGTGCTTCTGCGCGATTTCCATGGTGCCCAGGTTCACTGGTCCGTGGTCTCGATTCGGCCCCCGGCCTCTTGCCTGGCCAGAACGTGATCGGTCGACGGGCAGACTGCTGGGAAAGTCGATTGGGAAAGATCGGCAAAAGAGGATGCTGCAGAAACAGTCTCAAAGTGAGCTTGCGAGAACTTCTCGTCTTTTTTTCCCTACCAGGGGCCTGCTGGAACCGATAGATCCGTAACGAGTGAAGTTCTGCCGGTTTGTAGCCGAAAGAATCCCCGGCTGGGCATGCGCCAGCATTGGAGATGGCTCACGAGCTTCGCTTATCAAACGGTCGATAAGCAACTGTGAGAGGGTCGGTCCGCGGTCAACCAAGGACGGGTTTTAGAATGCAGCGACGCCTGCACAACCTGCGAACACCGCAACGATCAGGCGCCAACGCAGACAGCGTCGACGCTGGAGGTTCACTCTGCGGCCAGCAACTAAGGCATGAGGCAGGTGTGGTGCATCCAGTGGTTCGGTCAGGTTTCGCTCTGAAGCGTGGCAATGGCTTACGCCCGCTCCAAATTCTGTGGCTGCTTGCCGTGGCCGGGCTGCTGGTGACGGGATCAGGTTGCCGTGTGATCAACGGCTTGGTGGACCAGCTGCAGTATCAGGAAGGCATCGACGACACGATTGTCCAAGCACAGAACTACATCCGGGCCATTGGGGCCTGGACTCGAGAGCGAGAAAAATTCGCCGACCGACCGCACCTGGACGACTTTCGGGACGGATTCGTCGATGCCTACACAGGGGTGGCCGAAGGGCGCAACCCCTGTATCCCCATGTTTCCACCCAGAGAATATTGGTCCTATTGGTACCGGACGGACGAGGGTCGTGAACAGGTCTCAGCCTGGTTTGCCGGCTGGCCCTACGGCGTGAAGGCAGCCCTGGACGATGGTGTTCTCACCTACCACGAAGTGCCAAGTTCGCTTCGGTTGCCAGCAACTCCGCTGGTCAGCCAACCCAAACTCTACGACACCACACCTGTTCCTTTACATCCTGGTGCAGAACCCGAGGAACCCGCCGAGGAAGTGCCTCCCGGAGCCGAGGAGCTTCCCGAACCTAATGGGGAAGACCTGCCTGGCGGGGAGGACTTGCCTGGCGGGGAAGATTTGCCTGGCGGGGAGGATTTGCCTGGCGGGGGAGACCTGCCTGGCGGGCCCGGCCAGCCTCTGGATCCGCGACAACCTTTTGATCCCGGCCAGCCTGGCGAGTTGCCAACTCCCGACTTCAGGCCGTTCGACCAGTCGACCCAACGGCAGCCTGCTCCCAATGGTTTTGGGCCGACCCCAACATTTGTGGGCTTTCCCCACGCAGCTGGCCCTGCCGCCCAAAAGCCCTCGGATCTGCCGCTGACAGCTTCCGGGGAGCTCAGCTCAGCACAGCCCCTGGCGAAGAATCCCGGCTCAAGCTCAGGACAAGCCAGACCATCCGACTCACTTGCATCGTCGCAAGACTTGACCATCTCCGAGGGTGCATCCAGTCCGATCCCCGATTTCCTGCCAGGCCCTGAAGTTCCGCCGGGCTCTGAAGCTCCGACCGTTCCGCAAGCCCCGCGGGGCCCTGAGTTTCCGCAGGTCCCGGAATTTCCACCACCGCCTGAGCTCCCGGAAATCCCCAGCTTGCTCTCAAATCCTCACAGTTCTCAACAAGACGTTTCTCCGAGAATCCCTGAGGTTGCTCCGACCACGGAGGTCTCGAAGTTGCTCGATGTCTCATCGGCCACTGATGTTGCTTCGACCCTTCCCCCGGAAAGGGGGATTGAAGTCACCCAAGATACGGAGGCACCGCCAGCCGCCTCTCGGCTTCCATTCTCGCCCTCTTCGGTGGATCAACAGCTGCTCCGGGAGAACAGCTCGAAAACGTCTCCCCCGGTGGAGTTTCCGGTGCAATTGCCCAGCACAGGACAGCACGATCCGGGACAGCACGATCCAGCTGGGGAAGGTGCCCAGCTGCAAGCCGCTCAGCAGAGTTTGAGCCGATCTGGGGTGGGGCCGGATCCGTTCGGCCCCCCATCACCAGAACGGTCCGCAAACGATCGTGAGTCAGTTGGTGCTTTGTCAACCGGTTCTGTACGCCGACTCCCCGGCTTTGAGCGGCCTACTCCGGACGACCTGATCCTGCAGCCCCCTGCTTCTGGGGAACTTCTCGGGCCACGAGTCCTGGACTTTCCTGCCATCGAGCGACCTCACAGTCCTCGAGACTCAGTCTTCTCGCGGCCTTGGCGTACTGAGAACTTTGACCAGCCGTTCGGACCAACACCGGTCTTGCCCCCTGGTATGCGGCCCGTTCCTGGCAGGCCTGTCGCGCAGGCGACTGTCGCTTCCCAAGGTCACCGCCGACTGCCCCCGCCTGAGGAAGCAGCAGGGCGGCCAACCGGTGCCTGGCTGAATCTGCCTGCCGGGCTGGCGCCCGGGAATAGGCCAGCCGCCGACCAGACAACCTCACGAGGTCCAGCAACGGAAATACCACCGAAAGCCCCAACAGCGCTGCCTCGGGTTCTCAACCAGACTGGCCGGACGACTCCCAGCAACGAACAAGCAACTGAGATGAGTCGCGCTGGGCAACAAGAGAGCGTCTCTGGAGGTCTAACAACGAAGCAGCCGTCCAGCCTCACCAAATTCCGCTCGGCTGAGTATCCACATTCCTGGCAAGGCATCTCGCAAGCAAATCCCGCTGCAGACTCACAGGCTGGCCCTCGGCGATTGCCAAGCTTGGAGGACACGCAGCCATGGGGCCCCCAAGGCGAGACCTCACCGCTGGCTGAACCAGTGGCTTTGCCTCCGGTGCCACCTCAGCGAGAACCGCAGCCTGAGTTGGCCAGGCCCGGGCGATCGGAAACGCCAAAGCCCAGCTTCCCAGATCCGTTGAGTTCCAACTGGGCCCCAGTCGCGACGCACACGGCCCAGACGCACACGGCCCAGACGCACACGGCCCAGACGCACACGGTCCAGACGCACACGGCCGAGCCTCCTATCCTGCAGGCACTTCCCCCATCGGGAACTGATGAGAATGACCCAGCGTCGCTTGAGGCGAAACCTGCGACAGTCCAGCCCCTTGCCAGACAAGAGGCCCCGGGGGATCGCCTGAACAACTCTGGGGAGCGAGGGAGTGAGCAACTCAGCACAGACCTTCTGAAGAGCAACCTGGCTCAGGCTGACCAGCCAGCTAGTGACCAGCCAGCCAGTGACCAGCCGGGTATTGACCAGCCGGGCAGGCAGCACAGAGAGAACGATCAAAACACCGGCGACCAGAGGACTATTGGCGAAAGTGGCAGGCCGAAGGCCAACAGCCAGCGGGAGTTTTCAGAGTCGATTCCCTCGGAGCCACGCTCATCTGGGCAGCAGGCGGACACCTTGGGCCAAACCAGAACACCGGCGGCTGTGAATTCCCAGCAGTCGGGGAGAGGCTCCCGGCCTGTCAAACCTCGAATCGTGAGGGTCGGTCCGCGGGGGGTGCGGCGAAGTGTTGTGCGTCTTGTCGCGCCGCCGACGCTGAGAGAGCTCATGCAGAATCACTCGATTCCCGGGTCCCTTCGGCAGGCTGGCCTTGGGCAATCGCTGCCCAGCCGCCCACAGCCGGTTGCTGGTCATCCTGCAGGGAGTCTGCAGCCGTTGCGGCAGGACCCCAGAGGCGACAATCCACTCGGCCCAGGCGGATTTGCCGGGCACAACTTCAACCAACAGGCTGGGAGACCCGCTCCATCAGGAAAAGAGTTTCTTGGAGGTCGGCCGCTCCCGCAGCCTCGTCAGGTTCCTCCGCCGTTGCCGTTGCCGCCAAGACAACCGATAGGCGTTGATCCCGGGAACCCGTGGACCATGCCCCCGAGCGGCCAGAACCAAGGCAAAAACATGCCAGGCTATCAGCCTTTTCCTGGCACCTCTCCAGCAATGAGGCAAAGCGGTGGGCCGACTGCCTTGCCGAGTGTCGTGGAGGATTGGCCCCAACGGTCAGTGGCACCAACAACGGAGGTGAGTCAGAACAATGAAGCAACCCAACACCCCGTGGTGTTAACCTCCTCGACAAAGACCGGCCATGCTTTTGCGGAGCGAACAGCCAGCTACGACACCCAGGTCGCGGGGCAGGCATCTGTCTCCCAGATTCGGCATCCTCAGGGCGGTCTTCGCAGTGGGGATTTGGGACATCCGCATTTGGACGCAGGAATCGTCCGGTTACCCAGTGCTACGCCAACGGGTGGGCCAGCGGGAGTTTCCAAAACCGCAGAACACGCCTCGAAAGTCGTCTTGTTGCCGGAAGCCGAACTCGGGCCGACGAAATCGCTGAAAAGCGGGCTGAATTCGTCACAGCCGCTGGGACGACAAGCCTCTTCCGGAAACGCCGATGGATCCCGATTTGGCTCGCTTGACCGTCTGCCTCCAACCGGCCAACCCAAATGAAGATCCACAAACTCAGCAGACATCAAAGGCATCAACAGCATCAAGCTTTTGTCAGGGGTGGTTCCAGTGGCAGCATCGATCAGGAGGCCCTTGAGGGATGATCTGACCAGCATTGACAAAGACTTCGCAGTCCTCTGGCAACAACGGCTTTGAAATTGTTGGCAAATAGATACCTAAACGTTTTCGGTTAGCTTGTTTCAGTCAGCGGAGATGGCTCCGGGAAAGAACGGCAACATCCACGAGACGCTCACGGGTCAAGCTGATGAGAAGCACTGCAAATCCTTTTACTCGCACTTCAGGAAACAAAACCGCCGGGATGCGGTCGGGGCTGACTGTCAGTGCCTTATCCCTGGTGCTTGCGATCTCCTGCGGGTGCAACGCTTTGTTGACACCGGTCAGCGGGGTTCCCGCGAGTCGCCTGCCTCCAGAGTTGTTGGCTGAGCCCAAGAACAACCTCGAGCCCATCGATGTTTCCCGGCTCGGCCAAGACCGCCCGGACGAATATCTGTTGGACACCGGGGACGTGATGGCGGTGTACATTGAAGACGTCCTCGGAGCTCCTGGGGCCTTGCCGCCGATCCTCAGCACCGGCGACCCCCTCTTACCGCCTTCAGTGGGGACACCGATCCCTGTGCGGGGAGACGGAACGATCATTCTGCCGCTTGTGGACCCGATTCCTCTCCGAGGTCTTTCGATCGAGCAGGCTCAGGAGGCTGTCGAGAAGGCTTATTTAGACGCCAGGATTTTGTTGGAAGAGGATTTGCGTGTCTTGGTGACACTGTTCCGTCCACGGCAGACTCGTGTGCTGGTCTTGCGTGGGGATCAGGCCGCAGGAGAAGCTTCCCGAACCACCTTTGTGGATCTCCCAGCCTACGAGAACGACTTGCTTAACGCACTGATCCGAACCGGCGGCCTGCCTGGTGAAAACGCAAAGAACACAGTCAGAATTCTCCGCAGCACCGTTGAATCAGCTCGAGAGCGGGACATTTTTATCAAGGCCTATTTCGCTCAGTATAAAAAGGACCCTTGCGACTGTGCGCCACCTCCACCAGAAGCATCGACCACGACGGTGATTCCTCTCCGACTGCCGCCGGGGGAAGTCCCCTGCTTTGATCCAGAGGATGTCATTCTGGAAACTGGTGACGTGGTGATCCTGGAGAGCCGTGACGCCGAGGTCTACTACACCGCTGGCCTTCTCGGCACCCGGCAGCAGCAGTTGCCGCGTGACTTCGACTTGGATGTGATTCAAGCGATTGCACTTTCCGGCGCCAGCCTTCTTGGGCAGCAGGGCGGTGGGTTTATCTCCGGCGACTTGGCTCAGGTTCCGCCCACGCAGCTGTTTATCATCCGCAGGCTGCCCTGTGGTCAGCAATTCACCATCTCGGTGGACCTCTCACGCGCTCTGCAGGACCCCCAAGAACGCATTCTCGTGCAGGCCGAGGATATCCTGGTGCTGCGATACAAGCCTTCCGAAGAAGTGTTACGCTTCAGCTTGGCCACGTTCTTCGCCTCACAGATTCAGGACCTCTTTCGCCCAGGCCGTTAAGAGGTCCAGCGTGGAGAGGGCCCGCTCTGGTTCGGAGTGGGCCTGCCTCGGGCGACGAGGCCTAAACTGGGGAGTTTGTGAGTGGGGAGACTCTGGGCCTTCGGCTGCTTAGCTGAGATGCCCACAGACAGCACAACCCTCTCGCCGTGGAATCCGGCGGGTGTGAAAGGCCATCTCCCGCAGGTCAAAGCTCAGCAAACGGCCGTAGAGCGGCTCGCCGATTCTGGCCACGACCTTGACAACCTCCATGGCCGCCAAACAGCCCACCGCGCCGCTGACAGCTCCGAAGACCGGAAACTCGCGTCGCCAGGCTGGGGGCTCTGACGGATACAAGCAACGCAGACATGGGGTCCGGCCGGGGATGATCGTCGTCAGCGAGGCCTCCAGTTCATACATAGCACATTCTACCAAGGGCTTGCCCTGGCGGACGGCGGCGTCATTCATGGCAAAGCGTTCACCAAACAGCGGTGCGCAGTCGACAACAACGTCGGCCTGAGCAACCAAGCCTTCGGCGTTTTGCTCGCTGAGGTTTTCTTCAACGGGGACGATTTCCAAACGCGGGTTGAGATCCTTCAGCCGCCGAGTCGCCGACTGGATGCGAGGTTTTCCCAACCAATCGTAAGTCATCAACAGTTGCCGGTTCAGATCGCTGGGCTTGACATTGCCGGCATGAGCCAAAACCATCCGCCCTATACCAGCAGCGGCAAGCTCATAAGCAACGACGCTGCCCAGGCCACCGACGCGGCTGATCAGAACACTGGCACCTTTCAACCGCTGCTGACCAGCTTCCCCAAACTCAGGCACCCATAACTGCCACTGGTAGGTGGCCCGCTCCTCCTCGTTCAGGGGCTGGGGCTGTAGAGTCTCCAGCGAGCGGTTGGGACAACGATCGTCGGCGTCGGTCATGGCAGCGGCAGGGGATGGAGGAAATCATCTCGGCAGCATCACTCAGCTGTGTCACTCAGCAGAGAACTTAGTTGGCGCCAGCGGGGGCCAAAAGGCTTCTCTTATCCTCCTGATATAGGGGACTGCAAGGTGATGGTTTCTTGATCGGCAACCTGCCTTGCTGAATCTGCGTACACGAACTCGTCGTCAACAAAGACCATGAGGGTCGACTGGACGTTACCCTGAGGGTCGAGAAGCAGATCTTTCAGGGGGCTGCCGTGACGGTGGGCCACTTGCGCGATCAGTTCCGCGACCGTACATGCCGCAGGGAGGTCCACTTGCTCACGGGCCAGCCCAGCAGCGGCTTTGATCTGAGCGGTATATTCCACTGTGACAGCCATTGGCTCTCCTGAGTTGGGTCGAGCGAGGAGATGTCGGCAAGTAGGAGTCGTTTGCCTGCACAGGGTCCGCCTGCCAGCGGTCTGCCTACGAGCAGTCTGCCTACGAACAGTCTGCCAGCAAACGATCGGACTGCGAAAGGTCTTCCTGTGGACGGTTTTTAGGAGGAGCTGCGACGGCAACCTGTGCTGGTTCTCGACCAGTTGTTGGTTCGCTCAGGAGTTGTCTTGACCTTGGCTGAGTGGCGTTGAGTTGACAGCCGAATGTGACGGCGTCTTGCCGCAAAGGCTATTCCGACCGATGGCCCCTGGGGCTCGCTGCTGGCTGGCGTGTCAATGGGTCCGCTGGGTGCCCATCCTCTGAGCTGGCGAATGATCTTGGCAAATGAGAGGGATCTTCCGCTGGAAAGGCACCGCTGGGTAAGTGCCCATCCATGGTCAGCTCGGCTTGGGTCAGCTCGGCTTGGGTCAGCTCGGCTTGGGTCAGCCCGGCTTGGGTCAGCTCAGGCTGGTCTCCCTCCAAGATGTCTGGCGGTTGCTTGGCTGGCTGATCGACTGGGGAACCCGGTGACACAGAAGAGCCCAGTGACATAGAGCCCAGTGACATAGAGCCCGGTGACACAGAGGAGCTCGGTGACACAGAGGAGCTCGGTGTCGCTGGGGCACTTGCCGGCGGGGATGGCAGCGGTCGCGGCTGAAACCATTCGTCGCCTGGGAGTAAGCGGCGCAGGGAGCCCGATTCCAGCATCAGTACCAAGTCGGCCATCCAAAGAGCCTCCCGTCGGCTATGGGTGACATGCAGCACGGTGACGCCAGTGTGTTGTTGGATCCGCTTGAGCAGACCGCACATCTCAGCATGTGTATCCTCGTCTAGGGCGCTGAGGGGTTCGTCGAGACAGAGGATTTTGGGATAAGCGGCCAACGCTCTGCCCAGAGCCACTCGTTGTCGCTCGCCGCCACTGAGGCCCTGAGGCCGCCGATTCAGGAGGTAGCCGATTCCCAAAAGTTGGGCAAGTTCTTCGACGCGAGCCTGAATGCGACTGCGGCTCCAGCGACGCAACTTGGGGGCGAAGGCCAAATGGCTGTACACATCCAAGGTCGGAAAAAGCGCTCCGTCCTGTGGGACGTAGCCGACCCCTCGGATAGCCGGCTTGGCCTGGGTGATATCCCGATTGCTGAGGACCAATGTGCCACTGACAGTCACCTTCAACCCGCAGATGGCCTCCAGCAGAGTGGTCTTGCCACTGCCGGTGCGACCCATCAGCACCGCATACTGACCCGGTGAGACCGAAAACGTGACCGGCGGCAGGACAAACGACCCAGCCCGGACGCTTAAGCTGTCGGCATGGATCATAAGGTGTTTGCTACTCTTTCAGGAAAGTTGATTCTCGAAGATGCCTCTGCTGAGGCGACTGTTGTCTCTGCGAACTGTTCTCGCGGAGTTTGAGATGTCCGCCCGATGAGCATTGTCCCGATGAGCATCGTCCCGGTGAGCATCGTCCCGGTGAGCATCGTCCTGGCCGGGCCTGACTTTCCCCTTCAGCAAATCTTCGTTTTCAAGAAATAAGTCGCTTTCCAGTAAATCGACGCGTTCTAGGAAATCAACGCGTCCTAGGAAATCAACGCGTCCTAGGAAATCAACGCGTCCTAGGAAATCAACGCGTCC
>CAZYKP010000061.1:17789-51912 GCA_964648025.1 uncultured Pirellulales bacterium
TGGGAACTCGATGCGTCCCTGTGGGCAAGTGCCTGGTTTCTTTGGATTGTGGCAGTCGGTTCGAGGTGAATCCCCACATCAGAAGGAAACGGACCACTAGACGCCCATTTGCCGCAATCCGAACAACCGAGCGTTGATCAACACAACTAGAGCAGCAGCCACCAGAATCAGCGAGGCAGCCACCGCTCCTTCGAGGTTCCCAATGCCAAGCTCCAGATACACAGTTGTTGGCAGGACTTCCGTCTTCATGCGGGTGGCCCCGGAGAAGATCAGAATCGGTCCGAACTCACCCAAGGATCGAGCCCAGGCCAAAGTGCCTGCCGCCAGCAATCCCCGACGAGCTTGAGGGAAGACAACCAGCCAAAAGGCTTGGGACCGGCCACACCCGAGGGTGAGGGCCACCTGCTCACAGCGAGGCGAAATTTGGTCGAAGGTGACTCGCATCGTCCGCACCGCAAATGCACAGGCGACCATAAACTGTGCAATGATGACGCTGGGGACGTCGTAAGTGATGCTCATCTTAGTCACACCCAGGGAGCGGTTGAAGAACGCCCTGAGGAACTGGTCGAGGCCACCAAGGAGGAACTCGCTGGCGGCCTCAAAACGAGCTTCGATCCACTGCCCGGGAAGTGTTTGAAACAAAATCAACAAGCAAAGGCCGATTACCAGAGGGGGCAGCACAATGGGGATATCCAGAACAGCATCAACAACTGACTTACCGGGAAATTCGTGCCGAGAAAGCAGATAGCCTGTCGGCACCGCAACCCACAGTGATAACACGGTGGCGACAAAGGTCGAAACCAGGCTCAACCCGATCGAGTAGCGAATTTCTTTCGTATTGATTGCCTCAAAAATATTTTGAGGGGTTGTGTAAGTGGCTTCCGCCGCCACCATCGCCACAATCACGAAAACATAGAATCCGGTAATAAAAATGAACAACAAATAGAAAGGCAGATCCGAACTTTCCGGAATATCGGAAATCTCCGGATTCGGGTGATTCCCCAGATTCGGGTTGTTCCCCGGATTCTGGTGGGTCGTTGTGCTGCTCGGCTGTAGGAAAGGCACGGACTCTGACAAGGCAATGGTTGAAAAGGTCGCTCAGGAAGCAGTCACCTCGATGACCGCTGTCCTGTCGAGTGAGGCTTCTGTCCCTCGGCGGCAGATTCTTGTTTCGAGAAAACAGGCTCTTGCGCATCGGCGCGGGGAGAGCACAGCTTGCTGCGGTGGCTCGGGCTGAGATGGCTCAGATTCTGGGCTTGGATCTTTGAGTGTTCCTTCCTCCTGTGTTCCTTCCTCCTGTGTTCCTTCCTGTGTTCCTTCTGAGGCTGTCTCTTCTGAGGGTGTCTCTTCTGTTGAGGCTGGGTCTTGGTCTTTGGTCTGGTCCAGCGGCTGGGCGTCCCGCCAACGGAAACCGACTTTCTCAAACCGCTCTCGGCTGTTTGCCGAGGTCAGATGGTCAATCAGACGAGCGGTGAGGAATTTGTGTCGCGACCATTCGCCCACGCCGATCGGTTGGGCGGCCTTGGCTTTGGGTAGATCAATCGGGATGAGATCGAGGTCTTTCAGACGGGGGGTCGCGTTGGCACGGTAGACGATGATGGCATCAAGATCGCCCCCGACCGCTTGAAGCACCAGTAAGTCCGCCTTGGGATTGGTCACCGCGATATTGGGCTGAAGGGCCTCATAGAAATTGCTCACTTGGCTGGGAGCATCGGCAGGAGCAGCAATCTCCTTGAGCAGTTCCTCGGTGAGAGTTCCCAAGGCACTTTTTCCCGGGGTTCCCATGCCGATTTTCAGCCCTTCTTGCAAGAGGTCGTCCAGACTGGTGATCTGGTGAGGGTTTCCCTCTTGGACGGCGATGAGGATATCTGTCTCGCTGAGGATGACAGGGTTCTGAAAGTCGTTCTCCACTTGCCTCATAAAGCTTGTATCGCAGGCAAAATACGCATCGGGCAACTTCGAAAAATCCCCAGCTTGCTTGCTGGCCTTCATCTGGCTGACGAGGATTCCGCACCCCTCGTAGGATGTGCGGATCTCAACGCCCTCACGTTCGGCAAAATCCTCAAGGGATTGTTTGATCGCGGGGCTGTTGACGGTGCCAGAAAAGAGCGTCAGCTGCGGCTTGTATTCCCAGGCATCGCCTGCGATGGTCTGAAAGCCATGTTTCTCAAAGAGAGGTTTTCCTTTTTCCGGGGCTTGCAGGTATCGGGCAAACCGCAGTGCCTCGGTGGGTTGCTCGGTGGCAGTGAGCACCGCGATGGTCACGTTCTTGGTGGCCTGGTCAAGCTGATCGACACGGACCATCTCCAGCTTGTCTTGGCGTTGCCGCACAGTGGCGTCCCAGACGATCGCCGCATCGACTGCCTGGAGAACCACTGCGTCAGCGGTTTCGTTGACAGTCGCGTGAAAGACCTTCGTCTTGTCTTGGACCTTTTTCCAAAGGCCCGCCTTCTCCAAAATCTTCTGGGTGTGTTTGCCGATGCTGGCAGCTTCGGGACTGCCCAGAGCCACAGAGACGTCTTCTCGGAGAAGATCGTCCAGCCCAGCAACTCCCTTGGGGTTCCCTTTGGCCACAGCAATCACCGGGCTCATTTTGGCCAAAGGCAATGTTTCAGCAACAAGACCCTTCTCTCGGGCAATGTTGGTGTAACTCGTGTCGGCGGCCAGGTAGAGATCGCCGCCCTGATGCTTTTTGATCTGGAGTTGGGTCAGCAGTGTCCCGCTCCCTCCTGGAGTGACCGTCACCGGCATGCCAAGCTCTTTGGCATACGCCCTGGCTGCTTCTTCAACAGGCTTGCTGACACCAGCGGCACAGAAGATGACCAACGCGTCACCCTGAGGCCGCGGGGTGCTGTTGAGCACGGCCATCCCAGCGGTCAGAATCAGCAACAACACAATGATGGTCACGCCCATCAGCATCACTGCGGAAGTCGAACCCAACCCAAAGCGGTTGCGACCAAATCCTGGTTGCCCCCATGGTTTGGGAAGCTCAGCAGAGATTGTTCGAGGAAACATCAGGAACCTCTTGGGAAATGACCATCGGCGGCAACTCATCGGTACAGCTGAGAGTAAACAAAATACCCTTGTCCCTGAAAAGTCGCTAGTGTTGCCATTTGTTGGCTTGATCAGTCCAGACGCCAAAGCTCTGCGTGCCTAGGAGACTGCAAGATCAAACCAATGAGGTCCTCCTCGCCTCACAGCCCCCTCAAGGGGATGACTGTTGGGCTCAACTGTTCATCCTACTGTTCTGTCGACTTATGCTTCCTGTGCCTCACCTTCTGTCGAGTTCTCCCCTGTTCATCTCTCCCTCGGAGGACCCCCTTGCCCCTCCTCGTGTTGCCACCTTCAGCCATGCGGATGCTTCGGAGGTGACCCTGGCCGTCGACCAGCTGCGGTGCGTCGGTCAGGTGTTCTGGTCCCGGGGTTGGTCGGTGGGAACCAGTAGCAACTACAGTGTGTTGCTTTGCAGAAACCCCTATCAGCTACTGATCACCGGCAGCGGCTTTCACAAGGGCGTTCTCACCCGCGACCAATTCGTACTTGTCGGCGAGGATGGCAGGCCAGCCGACCCGTCACTGCCGCATCCTTCTGCCGAAACACTATTACACACAACCTTGACACAGAGGGTTGGCGTGGGGGCAGTCCTGCACACCCATAGTATTTGGGGAACGATCCTTTCAGATCATCAAGCCCACCGGGGCGAAGTCGTCTTGGAAGGCTACGAAATGCTCAAGGGCTTGGCCGGCATCTCCACACACCAAACCCGAGCTCGGGTGAAAATCTTCGAGAACACCCAAGACATGGCCGCCCTCGCTCAGCAGGTCGACCAAGCCTTAGATGATCCGGCTAGTCCGCTTGAACACGCGTTCCTCCTTCGTAACCACGGCCTCTACACTTGGGGTCACGATCTGCAAGAAGCGCTGCGGCACATCGAGGTGCTGGAATTTCTCTTGGAGGTTCTTGGTCGGAAACTCAGCCTGCAGGGCGAGTCAAGCAGCAAAGACAAATCCAGCTAACGCAAAGAGATCCTAGTGGTCCGTCCAAGATCGTCTGAGGTGGGAACATTCCCTTGCTACAAGCCATACGACCTTCGCGCCTTCAGGATCTTGGCCACTTTGCAGATCTGGCAGCGACTTTGGGCGGGCTTCCCAAAGGTCTCAGGAGCTCTCCGCCGACCTTCGCAGACTCCTGAAATCTCGGCAACTCAATTCTCGGCAACTCAATTCTCGGCAACTCAGCTCGAACTCGATGGAGCGGAGGAAGAGTTTAGCGAGCGCCTGCGCCCTCGGCCCGTTCGAGCAAGGCGTGGACGTCACGGGCTAAGTCAATCAGTGCCTTGGCCACGGGGATCCGGGGTTGATCTAGGACCACTGGCACACCATTGTTGATCGACTTGTTGATCGCACGTGGGTCGTCGGGAATGACCTTGAGCACCCGCATCCCCAAGGCCTCCTCGGCCTGGTTGAGACGGACCTCTCGAGGTTGCCCATGGCGGTTGATCACCAGCTGGACGTTGGAGCGATTGATCTGAAGCTGTTCCAGATGGTCCAGAACCTGACGGGTGTTCCGCAAACTGGTGAAGTCCAACCGCAGAACCATGAGGATCAAGTTGCTGGCTGCCAAGGTTTCGACCTGTTCGGCCATGAAGGTTCGGTCGAGGTCGGCAACCACGTAAGGATAAAGCCCCCGGGCGAGGGTAATGGCCTGCCGGACACCTTGAGGGGTGATCAAGTCTAAGTCGTTGAAAGAAGTTGGCGGAGCCATCAGGTAGACGCCACTGGGATGTTTGACGAGCAAGCGCTCGAACATCCCCCGATCCATTCGCTCGCTATTGGAACAGAGGTCGGCCAAGGTATGAGTGGGTTTGACATCCAGAAGCGCGTCGATGACACCAGCACCGAGCTTGAGATCAAAGAGGGCACACTGCCGATGCTCCTTGGCCAACATCACCGCCAAGTTGCTGGCGACCACACTGGAGCCACTCCCCCCACTGGGTGCAAGGACGCTCACAAGATGACCGGGTTTTTCCCGAGTCGCTCCTTGCAAATCGGCGACTGCCTTATCGAGGGCGGAGTCGACATCCTCTTCTGGGATGTACTTGTCGGCGACATCTTGCGCTCGCAGCATCAGGCGAGCGTCCAGCGGCCCCACGGCGATGAGGTAGATCTTGTTGGGGCTTTCGCTGATCGCGGAGCGCAAATCCCGAAGTATCTGCAGGGCATTGTCGGGATTTGGCGTCATGACCACCACGACCAGGTCGGCCAAATCGACAGTACCCTGCGCGTGCTTCAGAGGCACGACGTGTCCATCGGGACATTCGTGACCGCTGCGGACCAACCGCTCACGGACCCGCGCGCTGAGGGCCTCGTTGTCGCTGATGACAAACGTCTGCATGGGAAATCCTCACGGTCCTTCAGGATGGCGTCCTGATCGGACCTCGGACCCGTTTCCGGATCCTCCCGAACGCTCTTGGTTGCCCATAGGTAACCCCCATAAACGGGCGGTCCCCGACCTTCACTTGGCCAGCAGCCACTCCCTGAGGTGGTGCCGACTTGTCAATCTCACGAGTCGGTGCCTCTGAGGTAGGCGTTGCTTCCTGGTGTGTTCCTGCTGGCTGGAACCAACAGAGTTCCCTGCCGAATTTCGAGGTGAACCACCAGTGAGACGGCTCTTCACTGTGATCCCCCTTCACTGTGATCCCCCTTGACTTTGATCAACTTTGACTTTGATCAACTTTGACTTTGATCAACTTTGACTTTGATCAACTGTTGAGATAACCCACCAAGGAGAGCTGGTGCGAAAACGCCCGCCACGAAGACGACGCACGCTGACTCGACCTTCACTGCCATAGAAACCACGAGTTGTTGGCCCGCAAGGATACCTTCGTTTCGTGGAATTTCGGCCCGTACGAGTGTCTGCCGACCAACCACGCCCGCTCAGCAGATTTGACGATCTCGACGCCACGATGAATCCGATTGTCGCTGCCTTGCCGCCTTGGTTTGGTCCAACCTGTTGAGGCTGTCGCCCCACACTTTCCTGCCGGTTGTTTGTGTCGCCGGTTGCTCAGCGAAGTCCCCTGTGGTCTGGTTCGGCCACTCACCAGCTGAGCTACCATAACTCGGTGCCGGTGGTGATCAAGACTTTCGACTTTGGGATTGTTCCCCATCGCACAGCCCAGCTTCAGCCCCTGCTGTGCCCCTGCCTGGAAAACGCTCTTCGGGACGCCCCTTCAATGACGCACTCTCCGATTCAGCCCCCTTGAACTGAACATCCTCAGCCTTGAACTGAACATCCTCAGCAACTCGATGCCGCCCTCAGGTCCAGACGCAGTTGGTGACAAGATCAATTCCAACTCTTGTCTCAAAATGGCTTCAATTGAATTGGACCCTCCAAAACCAGGGCAAATCAAGTTTACGGCCGGGTTATTCGCCAGGTTTGGTATGTTCATTACCAAGCTTGGCCCGGTTTTCAGGGGAGGGTGGAATGTTGCTGTGTGAGAAGTCCGCTCCATCGGGGGGATTGGCAGAATATAGAAGGCAGAATCATTCTCAAACCTGGCGTCAGACCGGTCAACCACTGCCTCTCGACAAAGGCAGAATCTGCCAAGAGAACTGTCAGCAGCAGTTGAGCCAAAAGATCTTTTATTTCCCGATGCTCTTTCCCCTACCCTCCCGGTGTGGGGATGGGTCACCGTGTCTTGTTGACCTATCATGGCGATCTTTATCTACCAAGACTGTACCTGACTGGTTCCGGTCGAGGCCTGAACGCTCGGCGGCACTTCTGGTTTTCAGGAATTTCTGACGTAACATCTCGAGGGCTGCGATGATTCTGTCGGTTCACTGGCGTTGCTGGGGTGGGCTTTGTCTGCTGATGGCCACCGCTGCAGCAGGCCTGCCGGGTGCGCAACCAACCCAAATACAACCGATCGTGCAAACTCCACGTCCCCAGGACGAGCAAGCAGGCCAACCATTGCAGCGGATCGCCTTTGGATCCTGCGCAGCCCAGGACCAACCGCAGCCGATTTGGTCCAAGATCACTCAGACGGACCCCCAGTTGTTTGTCTTCCTCGGCGACAACATCTACGGCGATACCGAGGACATGGAGGTGATGCGACGAAAATACCAGCAGCTTGCCGCCCGGCAGGGCTTCCGCACGCTCTGTGCCCGTTGCCCGATCTTGGCAACCTGGGACGATCATGATTACGGAGTCAACGACGGAGGGCGTGATTATCCCAAGCGTCGGGAATCTCAGCAGGTGTTTCTGGACTTCTTCGGAATTCCCCAGAGTGACCCACGGCGGCAACGCGAAGGCCTCTATCAGAGTCACATCTTCGGCCCGTCTGGCAAGCGAACTCAGCTAATCGTCTTGGATACACGCTACCATCGAAGTCCACTCAAACGACGTCCTGATAATCGTGGGTACATCCCCAGCGACGACCCTCAGCAGACAATGCTCGGACAAACCCAGTGGGCTTGGCTGGAAGAACAGCTCCGCCAGCCTGCGGAGTTACGGATTGTTGTCAGCAGCGTTCAGGTCGTTCCCGAGGATCACCGTTTTGAGAAGTGGGCGAACTTACCCCGCGAGCGAAAAAAGCTGTTTGAGTTAATCAAGACGACTCAAGCCAACGGTGTTCTCTTCATCTCCGGCGATCGTCACCTGGCTGAGTTGTCGATGCAGTCCGACACCGCTGCTGGTTATCCTATGTATGATCTCACCAGCAGCGGTCTGAACCGGGGCAGTAAGCGATGGAGGCCTCAAGAGGTGAATCGCCACCGTTTGGGCAGCATGACCTGGGGGGACAACTTTGGGTTGATCGTTGTGGACTGGTCGCGTGCGGATCCGCTGATTCGCCTGCAGATCCGCGATGTCGATGGCGACATCCGCCTGCAATACAAAATCCCCTTGAGCACGCTCAAACCTGCTGGCGGTCGTCGGCGGTGAAATCTGCAGGCTTCCAGAGGTTGAGAAGACTCCAACGGCAGTCAACTCTCCGAGGCATCGTTCCCACGTCACCTGAGAAACCGAAGAAGAGAAAGGGTCCCTTATGAAAGCTTGCCGCCACCTGTTGGTCCTGCTCTTTGGTCTGAGCTTTGGCTTAGCCCCAGCGATCGGACAAGCCGAGGATCAGGATGGCTGGATTTCGTTATTCAATGGGAAGGACCTCACCGGTTGGACCCCCAAGATTCGCGGCTACGCCGTCGGCGAGAACTTCGGCAACACTTTTCGGGTCGAAGACGGTGTCCTTAAAGTCTCCTACGACCAGTACGACGCCTTCGGTTCCAAGTTCGGGCATCTCTTCTACGACAAGCCGTTCTCCGATTACCTGTTGCGGGTTGAGTACCGCTTTGTCGGAAAACAGTGCCCAGGGGGACCCGGGTGGGCCCTCCGCAACAGCGGGGTGATGGTTCACGGAGAACGTCCAGAGACGATGACCAAAAATCAGAGTTTCCCCACCTCCATCGAGGTTCAGCTTTTGGGAGGGACCGGCCAAGGCCAACGAGAAACCGCCAATCTGTGCACACCTGGCACTCATGTTGTGATCAACGAAAAGCTGGTCACCCGTCACTGCACGCGTTCGAAGTCGAAGACCTATCACGGAGACCAGTGGGTCCGTGTCGAGATCGAAGTCCGCGGTCACGAAGTCATTCGGCACAAAATCGACGGAGAGGTTGTGCTGGAATACAACAAACCTCAACTCGACCCCAAAGACGGCAACGCCAGAAGGCTAATCAAAGACGGCCAAGTTCAACTCCACGGGGGCACCATTTCCCTCCAGTCCGAAAGCCACCCCGTCGAATTTCGGAAGGTTGAACTCAAAGAACTCAAAACCTCAAACTCATAAAAGCCAGAAGGACCCCTTGCTCCAACGCAACAAGCCAGTTGCGGAACCTTCTCCCGCAACTTCACGACCGATACCGATTTCACCGGATGCTGATTCGTCACGGCGCTTTGTTCTGTGGACGGGGATCTTAATCGGGCTGCCAAGAGCCAGGCAGTCTCCAGGCGGGATCTTCACACGCCGAAGTCGACTTGACGAAGCTGGACACTCTGGAGTTTGGCTGATCGGTGTTAGAACGATCCGGGGGGGATCTGTGATCCTCGGGGGGATCTGACAGGAGCTGGGATTGGGCAGTCAAGGCGTTGATTTGCGTTTGTTCACCGCTTGTCAGTGTTCGTTGGCTGAGGGATGTCTTCGCAAGAAAAGTGCCCTGCTGCGAGTCCCTGGAAAACGCCTGCAGCGTTTGCGGGAGGGAGCTTGCTGGAAGGCCGCAAAAACTCAAAATGGCTTGCATGGCTGCTTGAGGATGGCCAACAAGATCATCGTAGTGCATCGCCAAAACAGGTGTCCCTTGTTGGCGTAGCTTTACATAGTGTTCCAGGAACTGCACCCAGGCATAGGCAATCAGTTCAACAAGAGAGAGTCCTCGCTGCTCCCGTAAGTTTGGAACAAAGTCTCCCAGCAGAGAACGCGCCAGCAGGCATTGTGCTCGCCTCGGCAGCGGAACTGTGCCGATCATTCGCAAGTTCGATTGCACCCAGGGAACCGCTCCCCGATACAGAAACAGGATGCGTGCGTCGGGAAAGGCTTGCCGGATCGGAGTGATCAGGAAGCTCACAAAGCTCCGCTGCTTAAGCACCAACCGTGTTGAGGGTTGGTGGAAGGCAGCGACGCAGGCTGCCAACTTCCCGGCAAGATCCCCCGGATGCGCCACCAGCTGCGTGAACACGTCAGGTTCGTCGTACACGGTCACCTGTGGCAATTGGTCAAATGCGCGAGTCAACAAAGTTGTCCCGCTGCGACCAATCCCACAGACAAAAATCGGTGCGGTAGGAACTTGCTGCTTGCGCAACCACTCTTGCAACTCGTCCGCCCCGACGCTCAACAAACGCCTGGCCTGCCGATACTGAGCCAAATACAGGAAAGGCTGGCCGACAAGCGATTCTTTCGTTTCTGCTAGTATCAGCCTCCAGTGCTCTGGTCGACTGTGGCTCAGCTGCAGAGAATAGGGGGTCATCGTCAGGGGAAGCTGGTCGGGCAACTCTTGCCGACCCAAAGGCCAACTCAAAAAGTCGTGCGGACTGGCCAACCCTCCAGCCATCAACTTCCGACGCAGCAGAATTCGGTAGCACTTTGCTTGCACGACGCCTCCAGCCGCTCACCACCCGCAGTAGAAAGGGTGGTAGTAACTTTCTGGGAAATAGCAGCCAGAATAATAGCTATAACAGGGGACATAACAATAGCTATAGCATGGACTATAGCAATAGACAGAAACGGGGGCATAACAATAGCTATAGCAAGGAGTGTAGCAATAGCTGGAGCTATAACAAGGCACATAGCAGTAGCTATAGCAAGGTCGATAGCAGGAATAGGAAATGTAACCTAGGCACCCCTCAGGGTAGTACCAGTAAGCAGGGGAGTCGCTGAAGCTGGGGTAGTACGACCGCTTCACCAAGCGGGACTTGGATAGCCGGTGTGTCGCCAGCCGGTGTGTTGCCAGCCGGTGCTTGGCAGAATGGTCGCTGACAAATCCACCGGCGGTCGGGTCGGAGGTTGCTTGACGAAAACTCGCGAAGGAAACCTTGGCAGAACCGGCAATGCTCCGGCTCGCCTGGGCAACCGTCCCTTTCGCTGTGGTCGCTGCGAGCCCTTTCTGCCTCGCTGCCGGAGCGGACGCTCGTCTGGTCACCCGATTCGTCGATCGGGTTTGTATCTCCGGGGTTTGTGTCGCCTGTGCTCGAGTTGACGGTCTTCGCGTCGAAACTGTTTGGGTGGAACCTGGCTGTGGGAATGGGGAGCTAGGTTTTTGGAAGGCCACAAGTGCTTGGGCCAGTTGCTCTTCGCTGAGGCGGCCAGTCTGCCGGAACACCTGCATCTGCCCAGTCGGTTCGATGATGGTGGTGTACGGAAATTGTTTCACGTTGAACACTTGGGCCACCTCCTGACCATACGAGGAGGTGACATCGATCCTGCAGAGGGTGTAGCCACGCAACAGTTGTGCAACGCTTGAACTCGCCACAGGCGACCTGGCAGGCCGGTCTTCCAGAACGACCAGCAGAGGCTTGTTCGCTTCCCGAGTCCGTTGCAGCGCAAGACCATAATCATCAAGCCACTGGCTGGCCTCTGCTGTTGCGGGACCGAATACCGTGGCTGCCGCTGCCAGCAGAGCTCCCCACAGAAGCGCTCCCCAGAGAAGCGATCCCCAGAGTCTTTTGATGAACACACACATTGCCGCATCTCCCAGGGCCATCGAAGTCGGTTGACCGGTTCCACCAGACGCCGGAAACACCTCGTATCGTCTCCCCCACCTGGAGTATACCTAACCCATTTCTCACGACAAGCGCCACACACACTCCCTCGATCCAAGCTTCCCACACCTTCGAGAACACCCACAGCCTCACCAGTCGCTCCACTCTTGTGTGCCGAAACGCTTGTGTGCCGGCGGTCGGCGTTTCTTGAGCTTGCCTCTGTCTTGAGAGCGGCTCCCCAGGTGTTTTGACTGATGAGTGTCCGGACTGATGAGCGTCTAGACTGGTAGGTTTTTGACCGGACCGCCTTCCGCCAAAGGTAGAGGCTGATTGCCCACTGGGGGAACCAGCCTCTGCCAAAGTTGCTCTGGGTTGGGTTGCCTTCAAGCAGGAGTCGTCGCTGCAATCCGGCACGTCTCGGGGTTTCCGGGGCCGGCTCAGTCCTTCTTGGCCAGTTCCTGTTCGATGAGTTGGACCAGAGCTGGACCACGGGCGCCTTTGGAGACCATTTTGCCGTTTCGGCCCACAACCACGTAGGTTGGATAACCTCGGATTCCGAATTGATCTTGGAGTTTTTGATTCCGGTTGTCGGAGAAGAGGATCGGCCAGGGCAACTCGTTCTCCCGCACAAACTCCTTCAAGGCTTGGCCATCTTCATCCACGCTAACCCCAAGAATTTCCAATCCTTTTTCGTGGTATTTGGCATAGGTCTTCTTCATCTCTGGAATCTCACGAACGCACGGTCCGCACCAGGTCGCCCAGAAATCAATAACAACCACTTGACCCTTGTACTTGCTCCAATCGAGCTGATCTCCAGAAAGCAGTGTGCCCTTGATCGCCACTGGCTTGAGCTTCAAAGCCAGCTGCTGGCCGTAACGAGTGATTTTGCGCCCATAGCCCGCCACTCGGAGATCTTGGCTGTCGCCGAGCCTGCCGCCAAGTTGAACATACTGCTCGGCGGCAGTGTTGATGTCATCAAGGTTGTTCATCAACCAGATGGAGTCCGAGGCGATCTGGAGATGCCGTTCGGTCACCTCGTCGTACTGCTTGAGCAGCTCGGTGATCTGCTCCAACGCCTGCTGGGCCTGCTTTTGATCCAGCTTGTCCGCTCCAGCGGACTTCCATTTCTCAACTTGAAGTTCCAAGGCAACCAGTCGCGCTTCGCGGGCAATGGCCGGGCGATCATCCTGAGCGTAGGTTTTCGCCAGTTCCTTCAGCCGTTGGCCGGCCTTCTCCGCCCCGTTGGCCTTGAGGCCATTGAGTCCCTCGAACAGCGCGCTTAAAGCAAAAGTTTGCTGATCCTTGTTAGCCTCTTGTTCGCCTAACACACGCTCTGCGGTCTCGATCACAGCTTCCTGGAACAGCTGACGATTGCGAATCGTGCGTGGTTTGTTTGGGGCTGACTGGAGAAACTCCACCAAGTCCTTGAGGCTCGCTCCTGCCGGAGGTGAGTAGGGGTTGACGTCACCGAAGACGCTAAAGTCAAACTCCTCTGCCTCTTGGTCTCCTGCCTCTCCTCGGTCGTCCCCTGACTCCTGTTGCTTGTCTTGCTCAGAGCTCTCAGGGGGAGTTTTCGTGTCCTGGCTCTGAGCCTCAACCGGCCCGTGCAGCAGACCAGCGGTCAGTGCCAAAACGCCGATGACCGTGAGGAATCGAACTGTTATCAACATCAGCGGTGACTCCGAAGTTTTCCGGTAGAGAACAGAGGGTGATCGCAAGGTTGAGACACCCCCCGAAGTGATCAGGGTCGTTGGCATTAGGCGTCGTTGGCATTAGGCGTCGTTGGCATTAGGCGTCATTGGCAGGCGGTCCTTTCTGCAAACGCCGCATCGGGCGCCAGCCGACCACGTCTCAGGGTACTCAAACCCGCGGGCGTGTGCCACTTGGAGTTGGGCTTGTCTGACCTGTGTGAGCCTCTTGATGAGACGCCTCTGCTGAGCCGGCCCGCTGAGCCGGCCAGCTGAGCCGGCCAGATTCTAGGTCGCCTCGCGACCTCGTTGGGTTCCATGGATCTTTGTTGAAGATACCGAGTGGTCCGTTTCCTTCTGGTTGAGTTCTCGTCGACTGACCCTCAAATCCGTTACCGACCCGCAAGAGCGACCAACGGGAGCCCGGATTGCCCGAGATCGGCTATTCACGCGGTCGAGCTCTCTTGGAGAACTCACCATCCGGGGATTCACCTCGAACCGCCTGCCACAACCCAAGGAAACAAGGCACGAGTGCCCCCTCAGCCAAGGAATCAAGGAGCCAAGGAATCAAGGAGCCAAGGAATCAAGGAGCCAAGGAACCAAGGACTTTCCGGCGATTGGTTCTCTCGTGCCCACCTGTTGCCGGCTAACTGCGTCCCCCGTCGGGGCTGTAGATGCTGCGGCCGCCATCAACGGGAAGACAAACACCCGAGATGTAGTCATTTTCGAGAAGAAAGACGACTGCGTGTGCCACATTGAGGGGCGACCCTTCCCGCTTGACGAGGGTGCCTTCCACAGTCGCCCGACGATCCTCAAGCGACATGTCTGCAGGCAGTAACACGGGACCCGGCAACACAGCGTTGACGCGGATCCTTGGATTGCGTTGGGCCAACTCAACGGCCAACGTTCGCGTCAGCGTGGGGATTGCGCCTTTGCTGGGAAAGTAAGCAGCATAGTTAGCATAGGGTCGGATGATCGCCCAGTCTCCGATGTTGATGAGAGAACCTCCGGTCTCCTGCTGTGCCATGGCCAAACCGGCCTGCCGACAGCACAGGAATGTGGCCAAGGTGTTGATCTCAAAATTCCTGCGGACATCCTCGGCGGTGACCTCCTCCAGAGGGACGGGATTCCAGATCGCCGCGGAATTGACCAGAGCGTCCAGACGTCCAAACCGCTTGAGGGCTTCATCGATCAGCCCGCTGGCAGCTTCTGGGTCCGAGAGATCGGCCTGCAGAGCAGTCGCTTCGACACCCTGGTTGGAAAGCTTGGCGGCCAGCTGTCGAGCTTGATCAATGGAGTGATTCGCATGAATCGCCAGACGGTACCCGAGACGAGCGAGTTGCTCGACGATAACTCGGCCGATCCGGAAGGCCCCAGCGCCGGTGACCAGGGCAACGGGGTTGGAGGCGACTGGAGCACGTCCTGCGAGGGTGGTATCAAGCATGTTTTGAGGTTTGGGGACGGACAGCAGGAGCTAAAAACTCAGTCTTGCGGTGAGGAGCCCGACAAGCCGAGGCATTATCGAATGCCCTTTGGGGTCGACAAGGTGCCTGAAGATCAGGACACCAACGGTCCTTGAGAGGGAGCTCGAGCAAGCCGCCGTTGCAATTACGGACTGGTCCAAGGGTGCCAGTTCAGTCACACAGGGAGGAGTTGTGGCCCAAGCAAGGGCTTTATTGGATGGCCTTGAGGGCATCTTCGAAATAGCGACGGACCTCTCCGTCGGGTTCTCTGCGGATCCGTCGTTGCAGCTCGGGAATGGCCTCCGCCGCGACAGAGCCCATCTTCCCCAGAGTCTCGGCGGCCAACCACCGGACATCCGCTCGCCGGTGGTAGAGAGCTTGGACTAATTTGGGGATCGCGGGTTTGCCGATCTGCCTCAAACTATTCGAGGCATTACGCCGGGTGGTTTTCTCCGAGGAGAACAAGCCTGCCAGAAGTTGGTCGACACATACGGATTCGGTTTGTCCGAAAGCCGCAGCCAGATGTTGTGCGGTCACCCCTTCAGCAGTCGGCAAAGAATTCAGTAACACTTGTCTGGCTGCCTCGACATCTCGTGCCAGGGTCCCCAACGCCAGAATGGCGTGCTCCCGGTGAACCATCGCCGAGCTTTGGTAGCATTCGACGAGTTCGGAGACGGCCTGCTCGCCGTAGTGAGTCATCGCTTTTGTCGCTGCCTGGGCGACTGTCGGATGAGCGTCGTGCGCCAGGCTGTGAAGACTGGACAACGCGCCGCTGGCAGCCTTCTGAGGCATCGCCCCCAGGACCTCCGTCATCAACGCTCGAACAAGCGGATCGGGATGACGGAGATTGGGCTGGAGCACTTCCAGAGCATCCGGACCGATCGCCTTCATCGCCGCGACCGCTGCCTGACGGGCCTCTGGGTCCCGTTCCCCCAAGACGGCGATCAACGCCTCGGCGGCCGGTCCGGCGGCTCGACCAAGGTTGGCCAAGATCTCCGCTGCCTGAATCTGGGTCTCTGGCGTTTTCAGCGCCTTGGCCAACGCAGGAACCGCCTTCTCTTTCCTGGCCAACAGCTTTTGTGCTGCTTGCTGACGTTCCTTTTGATCGGGAGAGGCCAAACCTGCTAGCAGCTTCTTGTATTCTTCCGGCATTCCGTCGGTGTAGAGATGGCGTCGGGCGACTCCCGTGTTGTCCCATTGCCGCCAGAGCCCGTAACGTTCGCCCTGGTGAAAGTCGCCCTCGGCAGCCCGTTGGCCGTTGGGGTGCCAGAAGACCCAGTGGCCATCTTCGACACCATCGCGGTAGGTACCCTGCTTTGCCTTTTGGCCGTTCTGATGCCAAAAGGTCCACTTGCCGGTTTGCACATCACCATCAAATGAGCCCGATTGCTTGCGCTGACCGTTGGGGTACCAAAAAGTCCAAACCCCCTGGCGAGCCCCTGCTTGATAGTCCCCAGACTTCTCCTTTTCGCCGCTTGAGTGAAAATACGTCCAGGTTCCCTGAGGCTGGCCGTCGACACGCGTCCCCTCAGGTGCCGGGCGGTGACATCCGCTGACCACCAGACTGCCGAAGAACAAACCACACACCACCAGCGCACGAACGACCGGTCTGGCCAGTGAACCGTCTCGAGATTCGCTCAAGCAGCTCTTGAGAGTCCAGTTGGTGAAAATCTGCCGAAGGAGCTTCATGATCGTGACGGGACTCAAAAACCCCGCAAGAACAAGTGTTCAGAGAAGGAAGCCTCGAAGCCGCCATGCCTTCTTGGATTTGGTGGCAGCCGGAAATCTTGCCCTCAGCTCAAGAGTGCCTTGCAAGTGACAGGACGCCCCATTGTCTGGACCAACCACGGTGTCTCTGCTGTGGGGATCTTCAAGTTCGGGGATTTTCCCAAACCGCAGAGCTCGTCATGGTTCGACTGTTTCGCAGGGAGCCCAGTTTCACCCAAGTCCCAACAGGCACAGACGACAACATTTTACCCGCGTGAAGTCGGCCTGAGGAATGGCTCGAGGAAGGATCATTGGTGCAGCAACGTGAGAGGCAAAATGGCCAGTCCCCAGATCAACGGAACCCCAGGAGGTGGAGGCTCGTCTTGGATAGCCTGGCTTTGACCTTGTCATTAATGGCATTTTATTGTTCTGGCCGGCTGACTGACAAGATCGATTGTGACCCTGACTTGTTTTTAAACCCTTGGACTTGTTTCGTTTCGCCTTGCCTGAGATTGTCTTGAGGTTGACCGATGGTCTGTCGCCGAAGCTCATCGGGCAGAAAATCTGGTGGCATTCTGGGATTTCGAAACTAGAGTTTCCAGCCGGCGCGACATGATCTTTGCTGAGGTTGGCAACTGTTAGCGAGGTGGTCGGGCGGTCGATGGCACCTACCATTGTCGGACTTCGAGTCGGACTCTCGATCCAAGCACTTTGTCATCGCCGCCACGGCTGATCTCACTGGCTGAGACAAACCAACCCACAATTCCCTACTACCTGTCCGATCCATTCACAACCCAAGTTCCTGCTGCGACCTTGGGTTGGGTACGTGCCTGCGTGTGGATCGGGGCCACTCATCCGAGAGGTTGCCCGGAGGCCGCTGGTTGTCTGCAGTTCGGCTGTCTTGGGCAAGCTTCCCTGAGGGACGGAGCCGGTTTTGAGGACGGAATCGTTTCTGAGTACGGGTCCTGAGTTGGCTGTTCAGGCGATCGCTTGTCCCCCAAAGCTGTTGACACGACACATCTCTTGCCTGCTCACCGACCCAGCTTCCCCTGCAGAAACCATCGGGGCCTTCTCAATGATGGCCCTTTGCTCGGCAAGGACTTCTGCGTGGCGAATCCTCCCAGTGTGCGGGCGTTGCCGACTGGCCCCTTGGTTCCCACCTGTCCCGATCCCTGGGCCACTCGACTTGAGCGTTCACTCGGACAGGTCCAATTGCGAGCGAGACGCGGTTGAAGCGGAGCACCGCCATGAGCAGGACTGACATTAAGACTTATCTGACTAGCCTGGAAAAAAGTGGGCTGGTGGACAAGGTTGCCCTCAGCCAACTTCTCGCCCGGGTTGTCCGAGAGGCGGGAGATCGCCGCATCGATGTGGATTGGCTGGCCCAACGCTTTGAAGAAGAGCAGTTGGTGACCGCTTGGCACAACAAAAAGTTGCTTCAGGGCCGATATCGGGGCTTCTTTCTGGGCCGATATAAGCTGCTCTCCCACATCGCCAGCGGAGGGATGAGCACCATCTATTTGGCAGAGCATGTTCAAATGCGTCGGCAGGTGGCCATTAAGGTCCTCCCTCCGGTGCTGACCAACAAGGCCAGCCATCTCGACCGGTTCTATGTCGAAAGCCAAATCATCGCCTCGCTGGACCACCCCAACATTGTCAAGGCTTATGATGTGGCCCAGGAGAAAGATTTCCATTACTTGGTCTTGGAATATGTCGACGGCTGGGATCTGCAGCGGCTCGTTGGAAGAGAGGGACCTCTGGGCTACGAGGTTGCCGCTGAATACATCCGCCAGGTCGCCGAGGGGTTGCATTATGCACATCAACGCAACCTGGTTCACCGAGATGTGAAGCCAGCCAATCTGCTGGTGGCACCTGAACAAACCGTGAAGATTCTTGATCTGGGTCTCAGCCGCATTATCAGTACCCAGGAGCCGTCTTTGACGCTGGCTCATGGCGAGACGCTGCTGGGGACGGTTGATTACATCGCCCCAGAGCAAGCGGCCAACTGCCACGAAGTTGATCATCGTGCTGACATCTACTCGCTGGGCTGCACGTTCTATTTTTTGTTGGTTGGCACGCCGCCGTTCCCCAGGGGTTCTCAAACTCAGCGTTTGATGGCCCACCAAGAGGAGCCGTTGCCGGATATCCGGCACTTCCGCCCAGACTGTTCCGAAGACCTCCTGGCGATCATCGATCGGATGACCGCCAAGGAGCCCAACCATCGCTATCAAACAGCCGCAGACCTTGGCCATGCCCTAGCCCAATGGCTGGAAGTCCAGCAAGAGCCCCCTGCGGCCCCTTCAGCGGAGACTCCTTCTGGCGAGGTGATCGAAGCAGATTCCCACAGGGTTCAAGGCGGTTCTCCAGAAGGTGCATCCAGGCCAGTTGGGCTTCCCGAGCCAACTGCCGACCTTTCCAGTGGTAGCGTCACCTCGTCGCAGTCTGAGGGCTTCGGAAACCTTGAGCAGTGGACCCAACTGGAGGCTCTTCGGAGCGAACTTGAAGCTCGCCAGGCAGAACTGGCCAGGTTTCAAGAGGGGCTTCAAACGCAGCAAGCCAAATTGCAGGATTGGCAAATGCAATTAGAGGCGCGGTCTGCAGCCCTTCAACGCTGGGAAAACCGACTCCGCCGGCACTACGTTCCCGAACCCCCTGACCAACAGCCCAGTGATCCACACCCCCCAGACCCTGAGCGACTCCCCAGACTGCGACCACCCACCGACCTAGCCCAACCTGTGACAGAGTCCCCTGACCAAGCTCAGGCTGAAAAACATGGCGACGACAGAGTATTCTCCCAGGAGTACCCGAGGGAAAGCTACGCCTCCGACCAAACAGTCGGGCATCCTCGAGTGGATGAGATAGACGCCCCAGCAGCAACTGAGCCGATGACCGCTCGTTCCCCGGCGGCACTCTCAACCAGACTCATGGACGACCAAGTCTCCCACGGCCGACACCGAACCCGACCGCTCCAGAGCAGACAGACCAATGGTGCAGGGACTCGCGGGCAGGAGGCCGCTCCAGTCTCCCTCACTCAGTTGACCGACGACACTCGGGTAGAAACACAGAAATGAAAACAGGAAACCATTTGCTTGGGAGCCCCAAATACCCTCTAAACGGGTGAGAATTCTCTCCAACCATGATCTCGCCAGGTTGCAGTCCCAAACGTTTGAAACCGTCGACGATCACTGGAAGAAAACCGAAAAAGATGACCAAATGGGCCCCGCTCCCCAGAGACGACTCGAGGCTTTCAATCCAAGGGGGGGCAGTGGAAAAACCGGTCCGAAGCCTTGCATCGGTGCTCGAAATGCGCGACAATAACCACAATGATAGAACTGCTGAGGACTACTAAGAAAATCACCTCAGTTTTTTCTTGGTTCACTTTTGGGAAACCGTTGACCTTCTGGAAGCAGTTCCTGACCAGGCGTGCGTTCAATCTAGTGCTCGTTCAATCTAGTGCTCGTTCAATCTAGTGCTCGTTCAATCTAGTGCTCGTTCAATCAGGGGTGCGTTCAATCAAGTGTCCGTTCATCGGGATTCACGACGGCACAGCAGCGAACAGTTCTTCCGATCCCAACACCTCTCATCAATCGCCGCAGAGATGTTGGACTTCGGTAAGAGTCAAGCCACCGCCGCTTGGCCGCAGAGCGGATACTCCGCAGACGCTGTTGTGTTGAAACTGAGACAGGTTCCAAAACCCACAAACACCACCACACCCACAGCACCTTCCGTTGGCACGAGTTTTGGTTGATACGAGTTTTGGCGGGCAAACCCATTGACCCACCAGCACCCCCAATTCGTGTCCTTCACCGAAATCTCAATGAGCCACCTTTGGCACTGTTCGCTGGATTGCACCCCCAGGCCGATCGTCTGGCGAACCCAATATTGAACCCTTCGTCGCTTTGATACTTGCGAAAGAACGATACTTGCGAAGCGGCTACGCTTTGGTCAATCTTCCATAAATCAACAGAATCAAAATCCGCGGCCTGTCGGTTTTCCGACACCGCCTTCAACCACACCACAACCACCACCGAGTTCGAAGTCGACAGGTTCCAGGCCAGTCAAGTTCCGAGCCAGCAAGACCAGGTTCCCTGGGTTTGAGGTTCCCGAGTTGGAGGTCAACCAGCACCGAACTGACCAAGTTGCCCCTGACGGCTCACCGCAGGCAAGCATATGGTTGGCAAGGGGCCGACTGACGGAGTCGAGGCGAGGGGAGCTGATGCGATTGATGCAGCGATGGGCCGCGGACCAACCCGGCGGGAGGATTCCATGAGCAAAACGGATGTCGACAACTACTTGACCTGCCTGCAAAAGAGCCGGCTGGTCACCAAGGACGACCTCCGAAAGACGCTTGCCCAGGTGGTCCGCGAAGCCGCCGGCCAACGGGTCGACGCGCTTTATTTGTCACAGCGGTTCGAAGAAGCCGGAATCGTCAACCGCTGGCAAAACGAAAAACTGCTCAAAGGAAGATACAAAGGCTTCTTCCTGGGCAGCTACAAGTTGCTGGGCCACATTGCCTCCGGGGGGATGAGCAATATCTATCTGGCCCAGCACGTGGCCATGGAACGCAAGGTGGCCATCAAGGTCTTGCCCCCAGCTCTGATCGGCAACAACAGCCACTTAGAACGCTTCTACGTGGAAAGCCGGGTGATCGCTGCCCTGGATCATCCCAACATCGTCAAGGCTTACGATGTCGCTCAGGAACAGCAGTTCCATTATCTTGTACTGGAATACGTCGACGGCCCCAGCCTCCGCGACCTGGTCGTCCAGGACGGACCTCTGGCTTACACGCAGGCAGCGGACTTTATCCGCCAAGGAGCCGAAGGACTTCACCACGCCCACGAACGTGAGATCGTCCACCGAGACATCAAACCCAGTAATCTGCTGGTCGACGGTCACGGAGTCGTCAAAGTCCTCGACTTGGGACTCACTCGGGTGGTCAACCAGGATGGCCCATCGCTCACCCTCGCTCACGGCGAAACCCTCGTTGGAACCGTCGATTACATCGCTCCCGAGCAAGCGCTGAACTGTCACGAGGTCGATCGCCGAGCTGACGTCTACTCCTTGGGTTGCACCTTGTTCTTTCTCCTGACTGGGCAACCCCCGTTCAATTCCGGAAGCCAAACGCAACGCCTGGAGGCCCATCGGCTCAAACCGCTGCCGGATGTTCGCCGGTTTCGACCCGATTGCCCGGACCAGCTGTTGGCGATTCTGGATAGGATGACCGCCAAGGAACCAGAGGACCGCCAACAGACCGCCGAGGAGGTTAGTCGAGACCTGGCGAATTGGATGCGGCTCTTGGCAGAAGAATCCGGCAGTGCGGCCAACAAGTTCGTTTCCCTCTCCGGCTCCGCTGCGGTCTGCCCGGAGAATTTGAAGCTGATCGACGGACTGCATAGCACACTCTCTGACAATGCCGAGGGCTCCTCTGCAAGCGGGTTGCATGTGGTCTCCCTCTCGGACATCGAAGGGCGGGACCTCTCCGACACGGCTCGTCTGCTGAGTGACTCGCAAACACGTGTCGATAACACTCGAGCCCAATACGCCGCGCAGACACGCGCTCTGGAAGCCCGAGCCGCTGAGCTCGAGGGGCGAGCCAGTGAGCTGGAGGCACTCTCCAGGACCCTTGCTCAGCGTGAGCATCAACTCCAGTCCGCCGCTGCCTGCTTGGCCCAGCGGGAGGTTGATCTGGATGAGCAACAAGAATGGCTGGAGGCTCAGCAGAATGCCCTGGAAGAACGCGCTCGGCAACTTCAGCTTCAGCAACGCACCCTGCAGGAACAGCGGCAGCAACTCAAAGAAGCTCGGCAACGCGAAGTCCAACAGCCTCGCCTCGCAGAACGCTCCGCCTCTGCCGCAGGCGACCACGAGGAAATCCTCCGCAGGCAACGGATGCTTGAGAAATGGGAGGCCGACCTCTACCAACAAGAAACCGACTTGCAAGCCCGTCAGCGACGCCTGAGCACTCAAGAAACTCGCCTGCAACAGAAAGAGGCCGAACTGCAACGCAGTGAGCGAACCCCCAAGCCCGGATCTGTGCTGGCACAGCAACAAAGCTAACTCGACCCAGCCCCCGACTCGACGCAACGACCATTCCACAGCGACGCTCATCTGCCTGGCTAGGATCGGAGACGACCATCACGGGATCCATCCCAGCAGCCGACTCTCCATGGCTCTGTCGCTCCGAAATCTCTTGAGCTTGAATGTCTCTCGCTGCCGAGTGCCTCTGGCGGGCCAGTTGGAGAACAGGCCAGTTGGAGAACAGGCCAGTTGGGGACCGGTTCTGATCCCAAACGGATCTATCGAGTCCGCACTCTGGTCAACCCCTCTGCTCAGGCTCGGCCGATCTGCGTTTTCTCAAACGGCCTTCTCAAACGGCCTTCTCAATCGGTGTCTCCAGAGTCTGAACACCAGCTTGCAGCCAAACCTTCTTCAGGGTCTTTGGGCAGAGGGTTCTCAAAAAGCGGGGCCCCAATCAGCACGCTCTCACCAGCTGGCAAAAGTTCCAGAGCATGGATGAGCCGAGGAGTCGATATGAAAAATCTCCTAACCGTCGCTGCTGCGCAGTTCCAGCACCAGGACGGAGACAAAGCCGCCAACCTCGCTCGCATCGACAACCTGACCGCCCAGGCTGCTGACGCTCAGGCCGATGTCGTGAGCTTTCATGAGTGTTGCATCACTGGCTACACGTTTCTGCAGTCGCTCTCTCGGCAACAGCTGCTGGAGATTGCCGAGCCGATCCCCGGACCGAGTGTTCTCACGCTGCAGAAGCTGGCCGCAGAATACAAAATGATCTTATTGGCCGGACTTCTGGAGCGCGAAGACGACAAGGTGTTCAACTCCTATGTCTGCGTTGATGGCCATCAGGTGCTGGCCAAACACCGCAAGCTCCACGCTTTTATCAACCCCCATGTCTCCTGCGGAGATGCTTTTACTGTCTTCGATCTGCCCGGACCGACTGGACCAGTTCGCTGCGGGATTCTCATCTGCTACGACAACAATCTTCCGGAAAACGTCCGCATCACCACGCTCAAGGGCGCGCAGCTGATTTTCATGCCCCACGTCACCGGTTGCACCGCCAGCCCAATGCCTGGCCGGGGCACGGTCGATCCGCAACTCTGGTCGGATCGCCATCATGACCCTGTGCCACTCCGGCAGCAGTTCAACGGTCCCAAACACCGCGCTTGGTTGCTACGATGGCTGCCCACGCGAGCCTTTGAGAATGGAGTCTATGTCGTCTTCACCAACCCCATCGGAATGGACGGCGGCGAAGTTCGCGGCGGGGGGTCCCTCGTTCTTGATCCCTACGGAGAAATCCTCTCAGAATGTACCCGGTTGGATGACCAGGTGGTCGTGGCCTGCTGCACACAGAAAAAACTAGACCTGGCAAGTGGTCGTCGCTATCTCCGAGCAAGGCGACCTGAGCTGTACGGTCAGCTGGTGGAACCTTCTGCGGAACCGCCACAAACCCTGCCCGGCTGGAAACTGCACAAGCCGTCTGATGCTCGCTGAACTCCCCTGGGGCAATCAGCAGAAACTCTGGAAAACGCGAATGACTCGCCGAATCGTCGTCACTGGTGCCACACGCGGTCTGGGCCGAGCCATGATCGATGGGTTCATCCAGGCTGGCCACATTGTCTGTGGGTGTGGTCGTTCCCTCTCAAAGGTCGATGAACTTCGACGCGTTCACGGTCACAATCACTCCTTCGCTGTTGTGGACGTCGCCGACGACGAGTCTGTCGGTCAGTGGGTTGACCAACTGCTTTGCTCGGGCCCAGTTCCTGATCTGGTCATCAACAATGCCGCGTTGATGAATTCTCCCGCGCCGCTTTGGGAGGTCCCGCCTGAGGAATTCTCGGGGCTATTGGCAGTCAATCTGCAGGGCGTGTACTCGGTGATCCGCCATCTCCTGCCAGCGATGATCCGCCGGGAACAGGGGGTGATTGTCAACTTCTCCAGTGGTTGGGGTCGCTCGACAGCACCCCAAGTGGCGCCCTACTGCACAACCAAATTCGGCATTGAAGGATTGACCCAAGCTTTAGCCCAGGAAATACCGGCACCTTTGGCAGCCATCGCCCTCAATCCTGGGGTGATCAACACCGAGATGCTCCGCTTGGCCTGGAGCGAGGCAGCGAGCTCTTTTCCCTTGCCGGTGGAGTGGGCCGACCGCGCGGTTCCTCGCATTTTGAGGTTTTCTCGGCGGGACAACGGGCGGTCGCTGACGATCTGAGCGTCTCCTCGATCAGACTCCAACGACCAGCCGAACGAACGTTCTCCTGGGCTGTCTCCCCGCTGGGCTGTCTCCCCGCTGGGCTGTCTACCCGCTGGGCTGTCTACCCGCTGGGCTGTCTACCCGCTGCGGATTGCGGGCTTAGAATGGTAGCGTCGGCCGATGTTGAGCACTTCTCTGGCCCCAGATTGTCTTGCAATTGAGACTCAGAGGAGTTTCCGGCCGAGGACGGAAGCCTGCCCGACACAGTCTTCCCGTCTTCGATGCCTCAACAACCTTTTCGAGAAGCACTTACTGATCGTCCTGAATTCGAGCGACAGCTCCAGAACGTTGGCTGCTGCCTTTGGCCATTGCCAAAGAAGCCCACGGAGCCTTGCGCAAATTGGGACCGCCTCTAGAGCCTCTTTTCATACTTATGCGAGATTTCTCTCTCAAGCTTGGCAGCGTCTCGGGGATTGGCATCTATGTCCACTGGACTTTTTTGATTCTGCTCGGCGTCATTGCCTTGGCGCAGCTCGGGGCCGCCTACACCGAAACACCTTCCGGTGAGACCGTCTCGCCGCCAGCCTCGGTGGTGGCCCTGCAGATGGCCGGAGCCATCGGCTTTATTCTCACACTCTTTGCTTGCGTTGTGCTGCATGAATTAGGCCATGCCTTAACCGCACAGCTCTACGGCGTGCAGACGCGTGATATCATTCTGCTGCCCATTGGCGGGGTGGCCAGATTGGAGCGGATTCCCGAAAAACCCTGGCAGGAGTTTTGGGTGGCTATCGCGGGTCCGGCAGTGAATGTCGTGATCGCGGTTGTGTTGATTGGGACCCTGGCGATCATTGGCCCAAACATGGAGCAGATCGGCGAGCAACGGTTCTATCTGCGTTTTCAGTCGTCGAATCTAGGCCTTCTGGTCGTCAACTTCATGCTCAAGCTCGCCGCGGTGAACATCTTCCTAGTAGTCTTCAACTTACTGCCGGCCTTTCCCATGGACGGAGGAAGGATCTTGCGATCCTTGTTGGCGACCCGCATGGATCGGGTCCGCGCAACGGACATTGCTGCCTCGATCGGGCAATTTATGGCAGTGATCTTCGCCTTGGTCGGCTTGCTGTATAACCCGTTTCTGATGCTGATTGCGTTATTTGTTTGGCTGGGTGCCCAAAGCGAGGCAGAGCAAGTCCGGACCACCGCGATACTCCGTGGGATCTCTGTCCGAGACGCTATGCAGACAGAATTCCGCGTGTTGAACACGGATGACACCCTGGAGGACGCTATCGACGCGCTGCTCACCGGAAGCCAACAAGACTTCCCCGTTTTGGAGGGAGATCGATTTCTGGGGATCCTGACACGTTCAGCGCTGTTTGAGGGACTTCGCGAAAAGGAGCGGCAAACACCGATCGGGCCGCTGGTAGAACGCGAGTGCGGAACCACTCACGAAAACGAACAGGTCGAGACCCTCTTTGGCAAAATGCGACAAGGCCCCTGCTCGACCGTGCCCGTCTTTCGAGGCCCTCAGCTGGTGGGACTGCTGACTTTGGAAAACATCGGGGAGCTCATCTCGGTGCTCGCAGCTACCAAAGAGATGAACCAGCAGAAAATGGAAGGCTGAGCAAAAATCTCCCTCCCCTGTCGATCATCGACCTCAAGGCCCCCGGTCGGCCTTTGGCTGCCGTCGGGAAACCGAGAGCCTGGAGGTTCCCGCTGATTTCATGCTGGACTGGTCCCCTCGGACGAGACAACAGTTGGGCAGGAGACGCTTTGCGAGCCGGACACGGAGGGAACCGGCGGCTCGCAGGACACCGGCACCTCGCAGGACATCGAGCCCAATAACAGCGACTCGGTGGCTTCGCTCAACGAGGCAAAATACCGCTCGACTCCGGAAAAGACCTGGTAACAACCGGTGCGTCCTGCTTCGGAAGGACCGTAGACCCAAAGCCGGCTTTGGGGACGGCTGAGATGGAACTTGCTGCTCCAGAGCCAACCGCTTTGCTCCGTTTGCTCGATATTCACCAAGATCAGCTCGACCTCGCCCTTCTGCAACAGCTCATCGGCCTGGGTTGTGCTTGAGGCAACCTGAATCTCGACCTGCGGCAGTTGGCTTGCGATGTCTCGGTTTTGCCGCGAATGACCCAACTGGTGATGCTCAGCCCGGCAGGAGTCGAAGCAACCAGGCTCATCGTGGTGTGTCGGTTGCTTCCGGGCGATCCGCTCCACTGCCTTGATTTGGGCGGAGTTGGGTTCGATCAACAGAACCCTCTGAACTCGTGGGCCATTTGGAGCGGTGGGTTGGGTCACCATGGTCAGGCTTCTCCTTCGAGCAAAGTCAGCTTTCTGCTGGTCTGACGGATCTGCATGGAGGACTCGCAAGAGCCCAGCCCTCGCCCCCTAGTGAGTCTCACATCAAGCACAGTGATGGGGATCTGGGAACAACTGCCTCAAGTTACGATGCCCAAGGCATTTCGTTGGGCACCTTGGCGGAGCCGTCGTCCTGGGCTGGTGTGGAACGCCCCTTCGCCGACTGAACAAGATCCTCACTCTCGGTTCGCCCTCTACATCCGAATTCTTGGTAACAGCCGGACACTTTTTCTGAAGAACGAACTCCCTGGTTGAGGTTAAGTCGATCAGTTGAGCTGGATCAACGCAGGTGACTGTCCCCGTTGGTCAAGCAGGATTCTGACTGCTCGGCTGGGGTTGGCAGTGACCCCCGGAGTGTTGAACTCGACTGTTTCCGTTGTGCTGGAGGCCCACTCCGTCGTCACCGGAAAGTGCCAAGACAACGCCATCTGGCTAGTCACAAGCTCTTAGGGGTCACAAGCTCTCAGGAGTCACAAGCTCTTAGGGGTCACAAGCTTCTAAGGGACAGGGCCTGCATTGGGGACTGGCTGTTTACTGAGGGCATTGGCAGGGGTTGAGTGGGACCTCAGGAATCTCCGGAAACACGACAGGGGGGAGTGTCTGAGCTTGGGGCTCTTTGGTTGTGGGTTGCTCCTGGCGTGCTTTGGCAACTCGCTGCCGATTCTGGCTGGTGGAGGCTACTGAGGCGGATTGTTCATCCCTGACTGCTTCGTGAGTTTCGAGCAGTTCGCTCCTGATCACCGGGACGTCCTCAGGTGCCTGGATGCCCAATTGCACACGCTCTCCGCGAATCCTGGTGATGGTGATGGAAATGTTTGGGCCGATCTGAATGCTCTGCCCCATCTTTCGCGAAAGAACCAACATCCTTCACCCTCCGTTGTCCGTAAGTCAGAAAACTGCTTGTCTTAGACAAATGTACAGATCGGCTACGGAGGAGTCAACGGGAGGGTCTGAACATTGGGACACTTTCTCTGGGTTGGCCCTTCTCTGGGTTGGCCGTCTCTAGGTTAGCCTTTCTCTGAGTTAGCCTTTCTCTGAGTTGGCCTTTCTCTGAGTTGGCCTTTGGGAGGTCTCAGGTTGGCTGAGAGCTAAGCGGCTGAGCTTGAGGAGTCGCTGTGGGCGGTGAGGTGGGTGGTGTGATAGCGTTCTCCATCGGGACCGTAGAATAAAATGGTGTTGCGTTCGGTCTCCCAGATGGCAGTCATTTTCACCGCGCGGGGGCCATGAAGGCAAAAGTAGAGGCCGCAAGGCTTGCCCGCCCGAACCAGCAAGCGTTCAGTCATCGGAAAGGCTCCTGGCAGCAGCTGATCGTACTGGCAAAGGGCTTGGCGAACGAAGTCCCGAAGATCGGCAAGGTTTAAGATTGTGGTTGAGGCGGCAACCATTGGAGCGTCTCCCGACCAATGCAGTCGTGACCGCCGACAACGTCCTGTTGTTTCGGCGATGTCACTTGGAGTTAGAAACTCGGGGTAGGGTCAGCGACCGGTTTGGGGCTTTAACGGCCGCGGTGGGCTTGCGGTATTGGCAAGCTGGGCGAACAAAAAGAGTATCGGCAGTTTGCTAGCATCTCTTCGACATCACCTGAATTCATTGTCAAGAGACCCACCAGCAGCTGTGTGCAGCGACCTGCCTCAGAACTCCCCAAACGAGAATCGCACCTTGGCAAAGCGATCTGGCCACAGCCCTTGAGCCAGGCTGGTCAGCTCGGAGGCGGTTCAGTCGCTCAGCGGCGTTTTCTTGAGAGCTGCATACTTGGAGAAAGCCTGTTCCATTCGCTTGGTCGAGTGGGCACCGCCATGCAGCAGCACACGGTAGAAGAGGCTGAAGGATTCTCCCTGCTTCATCTGGTGAGTTCCGTTGGAAGCCACCTGGCTCTTGAAAGCCTTGTAGCCAAAGGGATTGGCCGCAAACAACCCATAAGTGCGGACGTGCCAGTGACTGGGATAGCGAAAGCTGCTGGGGTGGTTGAGAATCGCCAGGCCGCACTCCTTGCCCTCAACAGGTCCGTGGTAGTCCACCCAGGAAGCTGGTTTCCCCCAAGCCTCTCTGCCGGTGGCTCCCTTGCTGGTGGTGATTTGGCCTCCCGGCTTGGCATCGACTTTCATGCTCCCCGCCACACGGACCCCAAAGGTTCCTTCTTTGGTGTCGCCGAAGGTCACCGGCCCTTCCGAAGCAATGATCGTCACGTCGAAATCAATCATTCGCTGGCTCTCGGTGGCCCGGAAGGTGAGCCGTCGCCGATCCTGGCAGACCGTCTTGCCCTCAGCGGTTGTCCATGCGTTAAGGGTTTCGATGATCGCTTGCTCGCCACCTTGAACTCGTAGGTATTTTTGGTGCTTGATGCGGCCGCTGTTGCCTTTCTCACTCCAAAAATCCACCCCATTGACATTCCCGTGAGTCAGCCACAACGAACGATGGTGAACGTGGTCGCGACGCTCGGCAGGCAGCGGGTCAGCCAGCGGATAGTTTCGGGTCATCTTGGCCCCTGTCGGACCAATGATCGGCCAAACGATCGGCTTGGGACCCAAATCGGTCCGGTATTCGGCAAACAGCTCCCCCTGATACTTCACCCTCACACCACCCTCGAATTGCTCAACGCTGAAGGGCTCGGCGCCTACGCCCACCGCAGGCCCCACCAAGAACACCACCAGGCTTGCGGCCAATCCAGAAACAAGAACCGCCAACGATCGGAGCAAAATCATGAAGAGCTTTCTCCAGCAAAGGCCATAACTTCGGAAGCCAAAACAACCTGAGATGGTTGCTCCAACGGCCTTCACTGTGAGGGGTCGGCCGGGAGGGTGTCAACAGGGCTGCGTCTTCTCAGGTCCGCCTTGGTGTGTGCTTCAGGAGGGTGCGTAGGACCTGTTTGGTTTTGGGAAGAGCAACGGGTCCTCGGAAAACGCCGTCTTCAAAGGGGCGGGTGCCTCGCCGGAGCCCTCCAACTGGACTCGGCTTGTGGGCGTCTATTCTGCAAGTCGGACCAGAACGCCGACACCGCGTCGACGGCCGACGGTTGCAGGCTCACCACTCGTTTTCAGAATGCTCACACATCCGCCTGCCAGGCGGTCGGTTTCCCCAACGTTGAGTCCTCGGGTGACAGGGGAGCCTGCTTCGTCACGGTTCCTGGGGAGGCTCGGGGCCCATGGTGGCTGATGGCAGACAGCTATTCGAGGGATCGCTTCGAAAGTGGCCTCGTCCTGAAATAACGGAGAGGAGAGTCTTCTAAGGTGCGACGCTTGAGCGAGTCCCCACCTGCGAGAGGAAAGTATCAGCGTCATTTGCCACGATCACGCCGTAGTTGATCGCGCCCAACCATCCGGACATGATGATTCCGACACTTCCGGCGTGGTAGAGGCCGGTGATCTCCTGGGGCAAGTGCTTGCTGACGGACAGTCCCTCGAACTTCGTTCCAAAGCTGGCACCGAGGAGATGCTTGGTATATCGCTTGAAGGTCTGGGGAGTGCTCGCTTCCACATGGTCCAGGCGATTCCGAACGTTGGGAACGTATCTCTCCAGGGCCTCCAGAGTCGTCTCAATGAGGTCACTCTTGCTCTGGTGATACTGCTCCTCGCTCAGTCCGACCCAATCCTCGTAACGAGCGTTGGTGCTGGAGACGATCAAGCACCGGTCGGATCCCTGGCGTAGACGAGGATAATAAAATGAGTAAGTGCGGCTGGTGATCTCTCGGCTAAGCAATGAGTCCGTTCGGAACAGGGGAGCGGTGCTGCTAAAAAGTAAATCGCCGCAGGACTCATCCAAGAGGTCACCTGGCTTGAGGGCCATGTACACCTGCGTGCTGGAGTTGTTCAATCGCACCTCTTCGGCTTGTTGGAGAAACTCCTGGCTGAAGTACTCTCGTCCCACAAGCCCGAAGATGGTTCCCTTGAGGTTGGAGTTGGAGATGACTGCTTTGGCTTTGATGAACCGGCCGTTGGCAGTCACCCCTGTCACACGCCCCGCGTCGACGTGAATCCTCTCCACGTTGCAACGTATCCGCAGGTCGGCGCCATTTCGACGAAGCTCTTCTTCCATGAGACCAATCAGGTGATCCGTGCCTCCTTCGAAGGTCCACACCCCTTTGCTCATGAAGTTACTGAAGACGATTCCATAACTAACCGCCGGGTCTTCCAAGGTGGAGCCATTGGCGTAGGTGATCGGCTCCATCAGTAAGCGAACTACGTCCTCTCGACCTGGGAAAAAGCGGTGGAAGAGTTCCCCCGTTGTCAGCGATTGGTCGTCGTAAAAGTTCATCCCCCGCGAGGTGCTGAAGAAGGACTCCACTGTTTCACGGGAAACCCCGAATCGCTCCACGAGCAACTGCGTGAAGTCCGTCCGGTCGTAGGTGGTTGTCAGCGAGAACATCGGGTTGTCAAAGCGGATGTTCTTCAGCTGCACGATGTGATCGGCGATCTCCTTGGTCCAGTAGCGTCGGCAACTCTTAACCATGCCTACTGGAAAACCATGCAAGGAGATATCAAAGATGTGCCCACCACGGCGTCGGAACCAAGTGGCCATCCCCCCCAATCGATAATGATGCTCCAGCAAAATCACTCGGCGACCGGCACGAGCCAGCAAATTGGCCGCTGTCAGGGCCGCCAGCCCACTGCCGACAATCGCAACGTCGTATTCATCGTGGGCTCCTTTGAGAAAATCTTTAGGCATGGCAATCGCACGAACGTTGTGAGTTCAGCTCCTACTCGCTGCTGGCTGAGTCGCGATCATTCGCGTTCAGATCGTTATCGAAGGCGGGCCAACTGCTCCAAGAGCTTGCGGACTGTTGCGACATCCTTGACCGCCACAAAGCTGGCATGAGCTGGAAAATCCCAGAAGCCGCGCTGAGCGTGTTTTCCGTCCAACAAGACATCCCCACTGCCATCTGGCAGCTCACGCCATCGCAACCCTCGAAGTTCCTGGGGGACAAAGGACCGAGGCCGACTTTGCCATGGCCAAGGGTAGATGATCATGGCCCGCCGGTCGGTGACGATGTAGGCCGTGTGACAGACCACCCAGGCTATCACCCCTGGCGCAAGGACCAACGTGAGCCCCACCAACAATATCAGTGCCTCGAACGCCCTTGCCTGCAGTGGCAACACAACCGCCGGGCCAGCGACCGCCCAAAAGCGGGTCAGCAACACCAACACGAGAACAGGACTCATCAACACAAGGACCCAAACCCAAACACGCCTCCCGGGGATGTGCGGGCGGTCTGCCCAACGCACACGTTCACCGATCTCCAATTGGGACTCAACAGCATCAGCGACGCCACCGGGAAGCTGCTGAAGTCGCGGGTCAAGGGTCATTCTGACCTCAGCCATTGGGCTTGGTGGAGAGCGGAACGATTTCCTGGCTCCCGTTGCTGGGATCCTCTGCGGGTCACACTTGGGGGCATTGTTTCCCGAAGTCGCTCCGTGTTCACCCCCAAGGATGGGAATCTCCAGAAACGGAGTCCCGGCCGAGCGTCTGTGGGTCGCATCGTCGAGGCTGTGGGCTAGAAATCTCGGAGACAGTGGCGATTGGCCATCGTGATTCCACTGGTCATCGCGCCGACGATTCCCAACAAGCCTTGATCGGTGCCACAGAGGAACAGGTTTCGCAGGTGAGTTTTCCCGTCCCACTGCTTCTGGGGAGCCCCATAAATGGCTCCGTTGTCGTGCCAAGTGAACCGACGGACCGTCGTAGGCGTGAACATGTCCGTCTCAATGATGTGCCGACGAAAGTCCGGAACGTGCCGGGCCGCTGCGGCGGTCATCCGATCAAACCAACGGAGCTTTTCGAGTTGGTATTGTTGCTGCGGCAATGCCTGCCAGCGATCGTAGTTGGCCAGGGCTGTCACTCGCATAATGCCTTCGGGGAGCTCTCCCTCGCTGTATCGAAAGTTGTTGGGTGAACAGATCATGCCGGTTCGCACATCTGCCAGCGCGTCTGGACAGCGATAATCAAATTGCTCCTCGGTATTGAAAAAGACCGCTGTCTCGTGATGGCCTAACGACTGAGGCGAGACGTCCAGAATAGCAATGGCCTCGACAAAGGTCATCCGACCGGCCTTAGGCATCGCGATCGTGCTAGTCTGACTCGTGCCAGTCTGACTCGTGCCAGTCTGACTCGTGCCAGGCTGGTCAAGCATTCGGAGAGTCTCCACATGGCCGGCGCTGGAGAGGATGCGGCGGGCGGCGATCTCTCGGCCGTCATCGAGTTTCACTCCCACCGCCTGGTCGCCGTCAACGTGGATCTGTGCAACGCCGCTACGAAGCTTGAGATCCCCTCCCAAGGATTTGAACTTTCGAGTGAGGTGCTTGAGGATCAGTCGCACCCCAGTGAAAGGGCGAGCAAGCCCCTCTTGGAAAATACTGCGAAACAGGATGGAGAACTGAGCGAAGTCCATGTCTCCCTGTTGGGGATTTCCGTATTGCATGGTGGGGCAGAGCAACATCTCCACCAGCAGAGGATCGCTCAGGGATTCTGAGAGGATGGCCCGTGCTGAGGCCGGGGGCGAGGTTTCGATCTCGTCATAGTTGAGCAAGCGTCCCACCAGTCGGTCAAAACGGTCTCGTTGACTGGGAAAGGCTTGATGAACCTCCGAGCGAAAGAACTCGAACTCGTTGGTAAACCTGAGGGTCACGCCGGGAAAGCAGATCGAAGAACCCACCTGTGGGGAAAGTGCAAAATCCTCCCAGCGAATTCTCAACTGACGGAGCAAACGTGCCAGCGGGCCCTGCTTGGCCCCCCGAGGGCTGAAGTTGGTGACCGCGTGCAGGCCCACATCATAGTTTCGCCCTCGCAAGCGATAGAAGCTGTTCAGACCGCCGATAGTTGTATGGCGTTCCAGAATGCAGACCTTCTGGTCGTAATAAGCCAGACGAATTCCCGCGGCCAAGCCACTTAAGCCAGCGCCGATGATAATGGTGTCGTACATAGCGGAGGTTTCGCCGACCGAAGGAGCAGACGCCAACTTTCTCCCAGACCACCCTTGGACCAGCCGCGTTGCACTGGAGCCCTCTCCAGCAGCCCGGTTTCTCACGGTCCGGTTTCTCACAGCCCGGTTTCTCACAGCCCGGTTTCTCAGCAGCACCGTTGCCCAGCCGTCGCGTGCGGAGCTTTGGAGATCTCTTCAGGGGAGAATGGGCTCAGAGGATCGCCCAGAACCGCGCCCATGGCCCAAGAGACTCCCCTGACCGCTCGTCTTGGCAGAGGCTGTCGGACCTTTGTTTCCCGGAGCATCGCAACGGACTATTGACCTTCGGAGAAGTTTTCGACCCAGGGCGACCGTCTGCCCTTGTTTGTGATGACCTCAAGGGGGCAGCCTGAGGCACCACCGGAAGCCCGGATTGCCGAACGAAACGCCCCGCTTCGTCGAAGACTTTTCAGGGAATCAGTAGTACCTTGTTTCCTATGATTTTGGCAGTCGGTTGATTTTGGCAGCCGGTTGATTTTGGCAGCCGGTTGAT
>CAZYKP010000062.1:0-51172 GCA_964648025.1 uncultured Pirellulales bacterium
TTCGTCCGGCAATCCGGGCTTCCGTTGGTCGCCCTTTGGTCGAAGACTTCTCTGACGCTCAGTAGTTGAAAACCCGCTGGAGCGTAGCGATCAGGACCACTGGGGCAAGCTCATGGCTGATGGGGCAACAATGGATTCTCGAGTTCCGAGAGCGGCGGAGCATGGGTTCAACTCGTCAACAGGCTAAGACACCTTGTTTGTCGACTCCCAAATGCCGGGTCTTCAATTCTGAACCGGCCGATGCAAAGATCAGGTCGAGGAGAATTTCGCGGTGAACCGGTCGCACCGTTGCCCCTTTGTTCGGTCGGCTATTCGTCATCCGCGACACAGCTCGGATGGGCAGTGGCCGAGGTGGGCTGAGGCAGCAAAGGGTCCCAGACTGGCAACGGGGAACCCATCCTGCGGGCTGTTCACCGGCCATGGTCACCAACTTCCAACCGACATCGGTTTGTCCCGGTCACTTTGGCACAGAGTTGCCAGCAACTCGTTCCAGACCCCCCTCCTAATGGAGCATGTTCATGAACTTCAGTCACTCTGCTCGATGGATTTTGCTGTTGGCTACCCTGGCGGCGCTGCTGCCCTTGCACGTCGCGAGCGCGGAGGAGAGATCTCAGGCATTGCCGGACCCTGATGGCAAGCCCGCAGACATGACCAAACCTGTGCAGGTTTACATTCTGCTGGGCCAGTCCAACATGCTGGGTTTTGGGAAAGTCAAGCCGGGAAAGGGAAAAGCGGAGGGCTCGCTGATCCACGCGGTCAAGGAGAAGAAGCTCTACCCCTATCTGGTTGATGACGCTGGCGAGTGGACCGTACGCCAGGACGTTCGCAATGTCCGCGTCATGGGCAGCGGCGCCGGCGGCATGAGGGTCTTCAACAACGAGTGGATGACCATCACCGGTGGCAAGATCGGCCCCGAGATCGGCATTGGCCATCACCTGGGAGATGCCATTGATGCTCCAGTGCTCGTCCTGAAAAGCTGCATTGGCAATCGTAGCCTTGGTTGGGACCTGCTCCCGCCGGGAAGCCCGTCCTTTGAGTTTCAGGACAAAGGTAAGCTCTGGCAGTATGCCGGTTACAAGGAGTCGCCTTCACGTTGGGAAAAAGGCACCGAGCCGAAACCGATCGGCTGGTACGCTGGCGTGCAGTACGACGGAGATATTGCCCGTGCAAAACAAGTACTTAAGGACCTTGAAAAGTACTACCCAGGCGTGACGTCCAAAGCAGACTCTGGGCAGAAGAACTACGAAATCGCTGGCTTCTTCTTCTGGCAAGGCGACAAGGATCGCTACAACGCCGGCCACGCCAGCCGCTACGAACAGAACCTCGTTCGATTGATTAAGCAGTTGCGCAAGGACTTCGATGCCCCGAAGGCCAAGTTCGTCTGTGCCACGCTTGGGCAGACCGCCAAAGGCGCTCAGGGGAACGAAGGACTGATCCTTGAAGCCCAGCTTGCGGTCGATGGTCAATCCGGCAAGTACCCTGAGTTCAAGGGAAATGTCGCCACCGTTTACACCCATCCGCTGTCCAAGGGGGGCGCCTCCAACGGCCACTACGGCGGAAATGCAGAGACCTACATGAACATTGGCCAAGCCATGGGCCAGGCGATGGTCGAACTCTTGAAAGCCGACAACGAGTGAAAGCGGCCAACAAGTGAAAGCGGCCAACAAGTGAAAGCGGCCAACAAGTGAGACCAACAACGCGTGAAATCAACAACGCGTGAAATCAACAACGCGTGAAAGCGGCAGGCGGGCCAGCTTGAGGCGGGTCGGGATGAGCTTGGACGCTCGTTGCTGATTTGTCGACAGAGCACCGGATGTGCAGAAACGCTTGACCGACTCCCACCTCCAATTGGAGTGCTGGGAGTCGTTTTTTGTTGGACGAACTGAGGATCGGAATCTCCTTCGGCGATACGAGTGCGGGCCAGCCGGTCAGTGAGGTTGCCGGGATTGGGCTACTGCCCCGCTGCCATCGTGTGGGGCACCTCGACCCAGAACCAGCCACGCAAGTCCCCCTCCCTGAAGCCCGTGGCTCGGTCGTCTGGGTATTGCTGGGCGAGTTGCTGCTTGACGTCGTCTGCGATCTGGTTTGTCGGTCCGTGGCAGATGAGGCATTGTGCCTTGACGTGGATGGGTAAGAGGGCAGCAGTCACTTGATTGTCGAGTTGGACGAACTGCGGTTCGGTGACACGTTGCTCGACGAATTTCCCTGCCCATTGGGGAGCTTGGTTTCCAGGATTTCGCAACCGAAAAGAAGTACGACCGATGGCAACATGATGTTCTCGCCCGACTTCGGCAGCAATCAGAGACGCCTTTTGATTGCACACTTCGATTGCTGCACTCGGTCCTCCTTGGGACATGGCCGCCATCAATTCAGACGACAGTCGTTGGAACAACGCGTCCTTGGCCTTCAACGCTCGCTCTTTGGGTGTTGGCGTCGGTTTGATGTTCGCAATTTTCGAGGAGGTCTCGCTATTCTGACCTGTCGAAGGATTCTCTTGGTTCTTACAGCCATGGGCTGCAACCAGACTCAGAGCAACCATGAATACGATCTTCAGATTCCAGACAGGGGCTTGCAACGTGGGTACTCCTTCTCATTGACCAGCGGGTCGGTCTCGAGCTAACCGCAGAGGCTGAATTGTTCTGTCGGTTTCGAGCTCGGCCACCGAAGAACACACAATGGCGGTCTATTGTACTTGAGAACAAACAAACGCCCATGGTTCCCGGTCAACCGGGGACAAAGTGAGAGAATGCAGCCAGGAGTCGCTGCAACCCCACCCTACTGCGGCCTTGAGAAAAATCCTTGCTCATCCAAACCGCGGAAACCGCCGCTATCATCGGTGATCTGGCAGCCTTGCCACAGTGCCGGAGGAGCGAAGATTTTCCTCAAACTCAGTAGTCGGACTATCTAAGATGTGGTCGTTGCCCACCAATATGTTGTTGCATGGATTTGTTGAGGGCCCGACAGGCTGGGCCTCTGCCACAATCTGGAACAGTCGAGTTAGGCACTGATGGGTATGGCTTTCAGCCAATCAGCCTGAGCGTGACAAGACCTAAAAAACGCAGCCCAGGCCCCAGAATTCCCAAGGTCAGCACGTCGGGCTGTGAGCCGACACCTTTGGCCGCGGAGCCTTCAGGCTCTTGGCCCGGGAACAAGGACTGACTCTCCCACGAGCTTGGTCAGCTGGTCCCCCGATGATTGTGAATCCGCTGCCGCGGGAGTTCGATGACGGAGTTCACCGGTTGGGGGCTCCTGGTTGACCCAACGCGGCGGTTTGCTGGCCCCATTCCCAGGCCAGCGTTTTCCACTCAGGATCGCTGAGCTGCTGATACTGCTGCAGCTGCTTGCCGACGGTGCGATTGAGCAGATCCTGAGAGAGGGCTTTGCCAGAGCTGCGCAGACTCAACATCCGGTCGTAGGCTTCTTTGATGCGGGCGCAGGTGGCCGCATCAGCAAACCAGCGACGGGCGTTGGTTTTGGCGAACTTCTGCAGGGCTGCACGGGTCACCTGATGTGCCTTCCGGGCATCGCCCCCCTGGATGGCCTGACGCACGATTTCTTGTTCTTCTTGGATCATCTGGCGGACAGGTTCGACCAGCTTCTGCAAATCTTCCAGGAGATGTTCGTCAATGAAACTGGTCCTGCTGAGAATGGCCAGATCGATCAATATTGGCAGACGTCGAGCTTCGTTCGCTGGGGTATCCGGGATACGCTTGAGCCGCCGAAAAAGTGCTGACGCTCGAAGGTCAATGCCCCGAGAGGAAAGATAGACATCGAATTTGACGTTCTCCTGTCCTGCCGGCAGAATCACCGCGTAAGCTTTGCCATCCAACTTGACGGTCAGTTTGGCCGACTCAGTTGGGATCGGGAGAGCGTAAGCGCCGCTTTGCCAGCTGTTGAGCTTTCCTTCGGAGGTCGCTAGGGGAATTCCGGAAATCCCTTCGCCGATGTCGTAGAAGCGATTGCGATTGCGATCATTCAACACCACACCACCAACCCATCGCTGGCTGGATTGGGTGAAGTTGTGTGTGCAGGCAAAGACTTCGTTCCCGTTGTCGGGGACAGCGCCCACCCCAACGATTCGCCACTGCCGATCGAGGATATTGCGGCGGTGTCCTCGCTCCGGTTGCATCCCTCCGGGACCTAACCCGACATCCATCACAAAGCCAGAATGGCAAATCCAAGGGTCGTTCATCCCGGCGGTGGCGTTCTCGCTGGCACCTGTTCCCGCTGCTCCGGCTCGGCGGACACGTTCCGAAGGCGTTCTTCCGGTGAAGCCAGGTCGGCCTGGGGTTTCGATATGTCCTAGTCCATTTTTTAGGTTATAGTAACTATGCCAACGAGCGGCCTTCAGGAGTGGGAGATCGAAAACAACCGGAGGCACAGGCTCGAAGGCAGCCATCTCACGCTGAAACATCTCCAAGTCCACCGAGTTGGAAGGCAGTTTACCTTGAACGAGCAACTTGGCCTCAGCAGGAGGATTGGCACGGCAACGATTGATGTACTCCAGCATGAGAGTTTCTAGAGGGCTTGGCTCTGGTGATGGCGATTGGTAAGCCCCAGGCGGGTCATCCGCGGCAAGGCAGAGCCCTCCTGGCCAGACGACCAACAGGCTCATCGCCCAGATTCCTCTCAACCAACGTCCAGACTTGTCATCGGGGTGAACAGGCACGGCGATTTGCCTCCTTCAACGGAACACAGTGCGAGTCGGGGCTGAGGGCATCCAGATGTTGTGAGAAGTCGATGAAGACTCCTCTCAAGTCGATTGTGCCATGCTGCTGATTGTACCATGTTGTGGGAGATCTGGCGTAATCGCTCCGCAAACGCTCCGTTGCAGCGTGAGTGCCCTCAGCACCCCAGCATCCCTTGACCGGCGGAGAGAGATCCCAGCTGTGTGGTGCCTGAGAAAGTGTCGCTGCCCGGAGACCGCGTCGACTTGGCCGAGGAGGCGTACTTCGATGTCATGCTAACATCCGAGGGATACGCGAAACTAGGATTCTATTGGATTGGAAGCGGGCGTCACATGCAGACGAATGGTCACTCATCGACCCTCAAAGCGCTGGGGACCGTCCCATTCCAGCGACGCCCTGTCCCAATTGCCGGTTTCTGCGGCCGCGTCATAGGTGCTTTGGAAGAATGCGAGCAGATCGGCGTCTGGTGAGGTGGATTGGCGGATTGCTTCCGCCCTTGGTCGACACCACTTGTGAGGCTCAATCGTACGGCACGAATTTTGGTTTGGCCACATCGAAAAACTTGGGAGCGAGTTGTTCGAATTCCTGCGTTGCCTTGCTAGCCCCGATGCGGAATAGCTCCTCGATGTTGTCAGTATTGTCCAGAGACCAGTTCTCGTCTGGCAAGTCGAAGTTGATCGACTCGTAGCGCTCTCCAAGGAAGAAGCTCAAGGGTGACTGGACGCCTTCGACCTGCAGGTTGGTCATCACGTCGGCAACGTGTTGCGCCCAGTAGATGATTCCTGCGTCCTCGCCCGGCGGTGAAAGTGAGTATCGAACGTCTCCGGTGCCAACCGACAACACGCGAATATCGGAGGTATCGTAGTCCGGATCGCAGGTTTCACGATTGCACTGTTGCTTGATCTTCATCGCTTCGGCGATTGCCAGAATTGATGGGTTGACTGCCCACAAACCGCCGTCGCAATAGGCCTGACCGTTGGGCATGACCTTGTGAGGGAAGTAAGTTGGGGCCGCAGTTGCCGCCAGTAACACATCCACCAAGGGCACATCGTTGTCTCCCTGAATTCCCGGGAGATGCGGAGATCGGAATAAGTGCGACTTTCCCAGGGATAGATTGACGGTGGGAACGATCAGACGTGTGTTGACGACTTCTCCAAGTGTCTTTGTGGCGAATCCCTGGCAAAACGCATCCTGAAGGGCAAACGGGCAATACCTGGCCCGAAAGAAATCGTCAAAGTCCTGTCCGGTTCGTTCGCGCAACAGTCGTTTGACCATTGGATAAAACCAGCGAATCCACCCTGTCGGCTCGTGCGGTTCGCGTGGCGTAAAGATCTGTCGTCCATGGTCTTGGTAAAAGCGTACAAGGTCTAGACCAGCCATCCCCACAGCGAGGCCAGCGGCCGTGATGGCCCCGGTCGAAGTCCCGGCAATCAGATCGAAGTAGTCGGTCATCGGGCGGCCAAGCCGCTCCTCCAACTTGGCGACCACGCCGACTCCAAATGCGCCCCGAATTCCACCACCGTCAAAAGAAAGGATTTGGAAAGGAATTTTTGCCATGGATGCCTCCTGTCGTGCTCTCGCTGCAAACCGCCATCATCCGCGAATGAGATCTTTTCGGCGACCAGATGCGGGCGATCAAGAACTTCTCAGGTCAAACCAAGAGTAAAACCAGACGTCGCTCAAGCCGGGCGCCATCCAATATCCCTTGTTCCTGAGACCACACGCCCGGCAGCGCAAATCCTGGAAGATCGAATCTGGGGCGTCTATCGAGAAGTCACTTAGGAAAATTCTTAAGGCATGGCACCACCTCCCTCAGCCCAAGCTGTTGGTCCAACGTGACCGAGCTCCGCCAACCTGTCTCCGGTGGTCAGCCTGGGATTCCGATCACCATCTTCTTCTGCCTCTGGAATTGCTCGGAACTTCTTGATCAATCACAACTTCCAGGAGTTGACCGAAACCCGTTCAGGAAATTTGCGTGGCCTCCACCGGGCAATAGTTGCCATTGACGGCGTCCATTGGTGCCCTTCGGAGTCAGAACCCGGCGACCGCTGGGGTTGCGTACTTGCGCCGATGCATCCGGCATGTCCGCCCCAGTCCCATCAGAAGGAGATCTTGACAGGCAACCGCGGCCGGTCGAACGCCGCGCCCCCCCGGCATGAACGGTCGTTCAGAACAAGCGCCTGAGCCCGGAGGTCCAGATGAGGGCACCTCTTGGTGATAGTGACATCCCTTGAGGGGGGCCATCTGGGGGGAGTTCAATCGAAAAACTGGAAATCGTGTGTGACATCGAGGTCTGCGATCCGTCCTGAATCCTGTCCCCAACACCCAGTCCGTTCGGGCATCTAGTTGGGGGACTGTCTTCTCGCCACCGTCGGTTGGCTGTAAGAATTCGGAGATAATCATGAACAGAATGATCGTGTTGGCTGTCCTGGGAACCCTGGTCACTGTGGGCACCTCCAGTGGGCTTTTCGCTCAGGAGAAAGCTTCGCCGGATCTGAAGGACTCGCAAGAGATTGAGAGCATCGTCAAAGAAGCGATTACGAGTTTGAACGAGCGAAACTATGAAGGGGTGATGAAGCATCTGCATCCCCTCTATACCCTGTACATCCAGAAGAAGCTCGACGGTCCTATGAGGAAAAAAGACCTCCAGATCACTTTGAAAAGTTTACCACCGGCGCTAAAAATCCGACGCTCCCAGCCCATGGATTTTCAGGTCCGGGTCAGCGGTGATGCAGCCTATGCTACTTACCGCGCCACAATTGAGATCGGAGCTCAGGATGAGTTGATCGTCCGCGATGTGCGTGTCTTCGATCTTTTCGTCCGGGAGAATGGTGTTTGGTATGTGCTGCATTCTCACGGATCTCTGGTGAACGAGAATGAGTGAGGCTGAGAAAGGCTTTGGTGACGTCATCGCGGAACGACCACCAATCTGACTTCCCGGTCAGCCTCTTGCTGCCTGAAGTGCAGGCGGTCGCCTTACTGATTCCCTGAAAAGTCTTCGACGAAGCGGTTACCTTTCGTCCGGCAATTCGGGCTTCCGTTGGTGCCTCAGGCCGCCCCCTTGAGGTCATCACAAACAAGGGCAGATGGAAAGCCCTGGGTCGAAGACTTATCTGAGGTTCAGTAGGTTGAAGACCTGCCTGAGTTTTCGTCGTACTCCAACGCTGGATTTGGTTTTCACTGACGACTCGAGGTTGTCGTCCTGTTGTCCCTGCGGCAGCGAGACCGCTAATCCAGGCTGGCCGCCTGCTCCCATTGGTAAACTCCCAACTGGGGGCAGCCAGAGGCCGAGCGGGACCTCGGTACGCCCACACAAAACACTTGGCGGAATCCACGTTCGGTCCGTCGAGAAACTTCTCAAGAACCAATCACTCACTTCAGTGAGGCAGTCCAGTGTGCTTGCCGATTGTCTCGTTCCATCAGCGACGGATGGACTCACCCTCGAAACCTTACAAGCTAGTGAAATTTAAGATGCAGCCCAAAAGGAACAAACACTCAATAGTTCTCTGGATTATCATTTGGTTCCTCGTTGTTGATTGCTTTCTGATCGCTGAACGCTGTGGGGCGGAGAAATCCCCTGGCTCTGAATCTCCTGCCCATGAAAGGACATTGGCCGCTCAGGGCATTCGGCCCACCGCGGAGGGAATTGCCGAATACTTGCATCAGCTTCACCCAACACCGCCGCAGCAACAAGCGACACGGGCACGGGTTGCCCAGTTGGGCAGCGACCACTTCTCCGCACGCGAACGGGCCATGCGGCAGTTATTGATCATGCCGGGGCTCGACACCAAGGCACTTGTGAAGGCCCTGGAGCATGGCGACCCCGAGGTTCGCTGGCGGGCGAGAGAGGTGCTGGCGGTCAGGCTGGCCGAGAAGGAGAGACTGCTGCATGCCTCGTTCAAGACTCTGGAGATGAGAAGCTTGCCGGGTGTTGTGCCAGAGGTCCTCGCGGCCATTGGGCTGTGTGAGACCCGAGACATGCGCTGGGCGGCGCGAACTGCACTTGTGGCGACCGCACGCGCCGGGGACGCTGACGATTTGCGATCAGCGTTGGAAAGCGAAAGCCCGCACGTCCGAGCAGCTGCTACTGCAGCCTTGGGTGAGGCTTTGGGTCGAGACGGCGAGACGCATCTTCAAAAAATGGCGACCGATAAGAACGCACAGGTCCGCTTCGCGGCTGCCCACGCCATGGCCAATTACGGTCATCGTCGCGCCCTGGAGGTGCTCATCGCACTGTTGGAGGACGAAGACATTCTCGTTCGCAACCAAAGCTTGATGGTCTTGCGTCGCCTGAGCCAACGGTCTTTTGGCTTCGGGCCGGATGACACACCTGATCGGCGACGGCGAGCGGTGCAGAAGTGGAGAGTCTGGGCCGCGTCGGAAGGACAAATCGCGAAACTCCACTTTCCGCTGAAACTCTCTGGCCCGGTCGCCAGTTACCTGGCAGGCCACACGCTGTTGGCCTTTGGCGCCGAAGGCAAGGTGGTCGAGACTGATGCGTCTGGTCGAGAAATCTGGAGCTTTCCAACCAAACCTTACGCCGCGCGAAGCGCAGAGAAGATGGCCAACGGCAACGTGCTAATCACAGCCATCCTCAAAGGCAAACACGAGCGGAGTACAGTGCTCGAGGTCAATCGCCAGGGCAAAGTGGTCTGGCAATATCGCTCCCCGACCCTTCTGGGTCAGGCCAGGCCCCTTCCGAACGGGAATATCTTGATCTCCACGTTCTACGACCGGACGGCAATGGAAGTTAACTGGGATTACAAGGTCGTTTGGTCCTACCGTGGGGAGACACTCCATTGTCTCAGCGATGCCCAACGGTTAGAAAACGGCAATACCCTGATCGCAGACTTCGGTGGTCCGATCCAGGAAATTACTCCGCAGGGCAAGGTCGTCTGGCAGTACGATGACTATGAGAGAGTTTTGGGGGTGCAGCTCCTGCCGGGGGGCAATCTCCTCATCGCCGGCAACGGCGGCGAGGTGCGTGAGATCAACCGGAACAAACAGGTCATCTGGACCTACTCAGGCGAGGACGCAAAAAATACCTCAGACGCCTTCCGACTGCCCAATGGCAACACATTGATCACAAGCTTGGACCAATTTCTGGAAGTCACACCCGATGGAGAAAAGGTGTGGTGCAAGAAAGCCCCTTCCATCGGCGGCGGCTTTGTCAGCGGCACCGCGCGACGTTAAAACATGGGCCAATTGCTCACTGAAACTGTTCGATTAAACTTCACCAATGCCGAGGAGAGTTCGTCTTCACCGCAGAGACTTCAGGGACTTGCCTCGCCCGCTGGCGCTCCAGCAAGTCCCCGAAAAATGTCGGCCTCAAAAGCTCGACTTTACTGATTCCCTGAAAAGTCTTCGACGAAGCGGGGCGTTTCGTCCGGCAATCCGGGCTTCCGTTGGTCGCCCTGAGTCGAAGACTTCTCTGAGGCTTACCGATTCCCTGAAAAGTCTTCGACGAAGCGGGGCGGTTCGTTCGGCAATCCGGGCTTGTGTTGGTCGCCCTTTGGTCGAAAACTTCCCCGAAGGTCAGTAGGACCCGCTGTCATGAATCCTCAAATCTCCCTTTTCTTCAGTAGTGTCATCCTGCTCCTGGGCGTCGTGAATGTCAGGGCGGGCGAGGACACCTTTGTTGGCACCTGGAACCTCAAGGGCAATCAAGATGGTCAAGCCGTTGAGGTGTGGCTGAGAGTCAGTCAGTCCCCCAGTGGCACAATGGAGATCAAGCGACTGGCCCGCTTCAGAGACCGAACCGATTCCAGTTCGGCCCAGTGGCAAGCGTTGGCGATCCGGCGTGTCGATTCGCATCTGCTGGCGGAATACCGCCGACCAAATGGCGAGACCATCTTGGTCCTCTACAGCCTCAACGCCGATGACCCGCGGCAAATTCAGGAAAGTTCCTGGCCGGCAAAGACCATCCGTTCTCAGGGAAAACGCTCCCTGGAGGGCTTTCTGGGCACAGGGCAGTCCACCGCGAAATGGCAGCGGCTGCTCGACAAAGATGCCATCGAAGCACTCCGCGCTTCTCCAAACGATCCCGTTTTAACACGCATTGCCATTGCCCGAGCCTTGATCTGGCACGACCTGATCCACCGAGCTGACGACAGCGGCTTCGTTCCCCAGGAAGGAGGAGAATGGCGTCTCAACACGATCAAACACTCAGATGGACACACCTATCAGGTCGTCCATTGGTCTGACATTGATGATAACTCCTGGACGGTCTACTTCGAGCATGGCAAGGTCTACGAAGTTCTGTACGAAAATTGAGAAAGTGCTGAGATTGGCGATGCCGGGAACACCTTTGGACCCGGGTGTTCCCCGGCATGGGGGACAAGCTGGAGTATTACCAATTTGTGTCTGGAAGCTACTGAGCTTCAGAGAAGTTTTCCACCTACTGAATCCATAGTATCACGCTTGCTCTGCTCGTCCTGCTTTCGTCGGCGTCGCTCCTTGGCTTGACGAACCTCTCGAACAACAAGCATGGCGTTCTGCTTGTCGAGACCAGTCCGTACCAGCGGTGGACCAAGTCCCACAACACGCATCAACCACTTACGTTGACGCCTGGTGCTTGGGGACCAGAGACGATCACTCACAGGCAAGGGGCAGGCAATCAGGAGCCATTGCTCTGGTTGACCTGAATCGCATCGACGTGAGAGAATTTGCCGAACTCCATGTTGGCTCCACCGATAAATAGTAGCGTGTTTTGCTTGTAGGGGAGCATGCGGTGAAAGAAGCGGGCGGTGGGCAGCTTCCGCACCTGTTCCCAGGACTTGCCGTCTCGTGCCAGCCGTAACAGCGTCCCGCTGACGGTGCTGACGTAGAGTTTGTCCTCGGCAGCGAAAGCAGCAGAACCAAAGCCCTCAATAGGCTTGCCGGGGAGGTCCGGTCCACGTGTCCAATTCGCATTCTCTGGATTGAAGATGTCCACCCGCGTTGTCGGTCCACCTTGCTGACGCATTCCGCCCACACAGTAGAGAACTCCGTCGTGAGCTGCCACAGACAACGCCCGTCGCTGGAAGGGGGGTTCTGGCAGTGGCTCCCAATGGGGCTTCTTCTCAAACGGATTGAGCCGCCAGGCAGTCTTGTGCCAAAGCGGCTCTTCATCGCCCTTCAATTGCCAACCCCCTACCACATAGATCACCTCTTGCACCACCGCGGCGTCGAACGACGAGCGTGGCTCCGGCAACGCTGGCATGTCCTGCCAGGTTTTCGTCTGAACATCGAATCGGGCAACTGAAGACTGTGACCAGAGGTCGTGCTCCTCGCCCTGAGCATTTTTGGCGGTGAAGCCGCCAATGCGATACAGTTTGTCGGCAACAGGGACCATCGCGAGTCCCTGCAGCCGGGGGCCAGCAGCGAGAGTTTCCCACCGGGTGGGTTGCCTTAGGTCCAATCGAATCAACTTGTTGAACTGATCGGCGCTAGAATAATCATGGGCATCGCCGGTGTGACCGCCGTAGGCGTAGACCGCATCGCCAAGAACCGCGCCCCCAAAACTTGTGAGGGTGACCGGCATATGGGGGTATTGTCTCCCGCTGTTGGATACTTCACCAGGGAGAGTCACTGGCAATGCCAGTGTGGCGTAATGCCGGATGGAGTCGTACTTCTTGCCATCTGCGGTCCCGGCGATCGGCTGAATGTGACGACCGCGGATGGAGTACGTTCCGGGCTTCCGGATTGCAAAGGACGTCTTTCCGTTCTTGTCGGTTGTCAGTTCCGTCGTACCCTCATCCGGATGGGCGACAACCACCTGGACGCCCTCGGCCGGTTGAGATTTCCAACGAATGACGAGATGGATCGTTTTGCCTTGTTGCTCGGGCAAAATATCCAAGTCGAGCACTTTGCTGGCAGGGGTGCGCCAAACGCCAGCGTCCGCAGCTGGACCGGTCTTGGCGTAGTACTTCAACTGAAACGTCGACTCACCCCGTTTGATCACCCCCAAATCGCTCTTGAGAACGATCAAAGATGGTTGCTCTTCTTTGGTGTTGAGTTTTGCCGTCAGAGACTGTTCGCTCAGATTGGTTTTGAGAGGCTCGGGCTTGCCTGCTCGCAGCTGCCAGAGTCTGGCATCGGCCATGTAGTGGATCAAGTCGGGGTCGTTCTGCTGCGCGGTTTCGCTGAAGTAGACTTCGACGGTCTGACCCTGGGGATCAAGGACCAGCCAGGGGAAGTGAGCCAACGCTTCTCCAGTAAGAAAAGCGAAGATCACCGTGGCGAAAGGGAGCAACTCCAACACTCTGCCAATGATACCTGCAGACAATTGAGTCGGCTTGGCCATAGATAGCATGCCTCTTATCTGGGTGTGCCTGATTTGACCTGAAATTGAAATCGGTTGGGTTGTCCATCCCGAACCGTTGCGGTGAGCCGGGACTCCCGGTTGAATTCTGGTGCGATGACGATCGTCTCGGTCCCTGCAGTTTCTCGAAGGGATTGAAAATCGCCAGAGGCCATCGCCTCAATCTCGGGAGATATGGCTTCGACTTTGACCTGAAACTCGCCCGGAAGAGGGCCCTTGGCTGCGGGAATGCTGAATCGTCCGTCCTGCACAACCCCGGAAACCTTTGGTCCTTCGGTGTTGCCGATGGGCAGGAAGCTGATCAGCGCCTTGCTGAGGGGACGGCCGTCAAGGGTCACAGTGCCCTGGACAGCTTGCCGGTTCTCAAAAACCCCCCCGGAACATCCACAGAGGCACACGGCGACCCAACACCAGCTTGCAGCAGACCAACTCCGCAGTGAAGCTGAGGCAAAGCATTGCATCTTAGTACGCTCCAATCACCTCGCCGTCGTGGCGGTTGGCCAACTGATCCAGTGTGGTTGCGTTCGTGCCGGCGGACAGAAACGTCACGTGTCCGTCGCAGAAGACGAACATCACTCCGCCAGGATGGTCAGACCTAAAGGTCTCCCAGGTCCGGAAATCGACACCCATCGGTCCAGCATCGGTCGCATCAAAGACCCCTGAAGTTGAACCGGCAGAATGGTAAGGGTAGCCGATCGCCCACTGGGTGAATCCGCCCACTCCCTCCAGACCATAGGCAAGCTCCCCAATAGCAAAGGTGTTACTGGTACCGTCGCGGCTGCTAATCATGCCGATGCTCGTTCGGCTTTCCCGATACTGCGGCGCGTAGTCAGCCATATATTCGGTAAACGCTCCGTTATCCTTCTCCGCGCGATAGTACCCGGAGCCTGTGCACAGCGCGTAGCTGCTAGCCTTGCCGGGGGAGCGATCCACCAGTTCCATAGAAGGGCACAAGTAGACGGGCATGTCCAATTCAATCAATTCAGCGTTGGGACTTTCGTTCACAGATTTGGAGAAGTCCCAGCGATCGGACACGGCATTTTGCTCGAGATAAGGCAAAATTGAGACGAATCCCGTCCCCTTAAACTCGACATGGGAACCCAATGTCGTGGGGGGCAAGGCGTTGTGTGTCGTGTCGTAGTGCAACACGGCAAGTCCCATCTGCTTCAGGTTGTTGCCGCACTGCATGCGTCGGGCCGCCGCGCGGATTGACTGCACCGCTGGAAGTAACAGCGACATCAGAATGCCAATGATGGTGATGACGACCAACAACTCTACAAGAGTGAAGCCGAGCCGATTTCCGGGTGACGCTACTCGGACTGGTGTCATGTTTCTTCGATCTCCTCGTAAGGATCAAAGGTCTTCCGAACGAGCCCCAGGTGAACGAGACGGCAGCGGGGTTGCCCCCCACATCAGGCTTGAACGCCAGATGTTCCTGCCTTCTTCGGCTGTGTGTCTGCCCCGACTAGCAAGCCGACAAACTCGACTGTTCCAGATGGAGGCAGACGGTCAACCTACGAAACCCGGAAACAGCCGTCTCGAGTGCCTCAGCGTGGACCGGGTCACATCTGGGAGGGGCCAACAAATCAGCAGGAGAGCTCCAAGCCACTCAAGGTCGCCTCCAGAGACAAAAGCAACCTCGAGGGAACCATGGAACGGAAAAGAGAATCGATGGTTCGCCTCCTAAGGCAGGGGAAAATCTTGGCTCATCCGGTTGGTGGAAAGGCTGGGAAATCAGCGGTTGTTGTGCCTATCCAGCTTTTTGGACGAGCAAGAATTTTCCCCAAGAGCAGGAGGACGTTCCTGAGGATTGATTCGGTGGTTCCGAGGACTTCGGAGGCGGTCTACTCGGTTGTTCGCCGATTGCGGCGGCCAAGCAACAACCCCGCGCCGACGGTCAGTAGCGTCAGCAGCGAACCGGGCTCAGGCACCACCCCAGGCTCACTAGGACCAGGCTCACCAGGACCAGGCTCACCAGGACCGGGACCACCAGGACCAGAGTCAGCAGCTCCGATCAAGGTATCAACTCGGAGAGTGTCGATCGATGCCGAGAACGACTGATCCCAATCGACTTGAAAGTCCTCGAAGTAGCTAGGCAGAAAGAACTCGTAAAGCAACTCCTCATAGTCCACCAGTCCACCTCCTGCCTGCGGGGGTGCTGGGAAGCCGGAGAGGAAGTTGGTCTGTGTGATCGTCGCGTTGGCATTCTCTCCGCCAGTGATGGGATTGCCGGAGAGATCCAGCAATTGAAGAGTCTCGGAGAGGTTGCCGACTCCGCCGCTAACCGATGAGCCAGTTTGGACTCTTACAAAAGTCCCTTCCCCAGGGCTCCCGACCCCAAAGTTGGCGATGTCGGCGGTCGCCCCAAACATCGAATCCGGAGATTCATCTGGGGGCCCAAAAGCATAATAGTTGCCACTGGTCGTCAGCAGCGAACCCCCTGAGAAGGAGGGGGGCCCGAAGAACGGTGGCTTCACGCTGTGGGTGGGATTACCCGGACTGATGGTCACAAATCCTGCTCGAGGATCATCAGGAGCACTGTCGGTTAAAGCGTCCTTAATGTTCCACTCTTGGTACGTTGAGCCGGTATCGCCCACATTCCAGGCGGTCGGTTCCAGAAAACCATTGGTCACCCCGAAGCTGGTCAGGTAATTCGCTGAGGTGAAGGTGGATGAGAGGAAGACGATCGCCCAACTCAGCGCAAGGGACCGGACAAAATCACGGCGTCTCATAGATGTCTCCGCAGAAAGCAATGGATGGTCAACGGAGGCTTGACTGACTGGCCGAAAAGACTTCGACGAAGCTGACGAGTCTCGTCCGGCAAACCGGCCGCTCGGTCAGCTGCGCCCCCCTTGGTCATCACCAACAACGGCAGGAGGTCGCCCCGAGTCGAGTGCTTCCCTAAGGCTCAGTCGAGAATAGCCCCATGAGCTTCCCTGTGCGGGCTTGCTACTCAGCGGAGATGGCTGGCTAACGCAGTGAAGCGACTGTTGAGACTGAGTCTCAACAACAAAAAGGATAAGGCTCGAACTCTTCTCGTCAAGGGGGTGACGGGAATCAACTGCTCGTGCTTTGACCTGAGCGAGTGTTCAGAATCTTGAGACTGCCCAGAACACCCTCGGGGTGCATTTCGCTGCTGTTGACCGGGTAATCGAGATCACGACGATGGGAGATTGTGCCGGAGGCTCGCTTTGTTGAGATCAGAGGAAGTCCAGGCGAAACCATCTGGGTCTGCGATGGCCACCTCTGGGCAGGTGGAAATACTTGTGCAGGGCTGGATTCAGGTGTCCTCGGATGCCTCGGGGTTGTCATTCTGGTGTCTGTGCGGCAGCGATGCCGTCAATTCGTATCGTTGGCATTACTGCCCCAGTCACCGGGGTCACCGTTGGCGTACCGAAAACCCCGCAGGGCAACTGCAGGCTGGAAACTGCTATTTCTCAATGGCCGCACGCGCTTGCCGTGACAGAATCTCTGCTATTAACCACTCCGGATGAACAGCGACGGCTGAGAGGTGAACTGCGTAATCTTCCCTCGGTATCTCGCGAAGCTCGCTGGGAATACTCTCCTCCGCCCTCTGCAGTGCCTCAAGGGCTTGCCGAGTCCTTCCCAGTCGGTGCTCGGCCAGAGCACGAATTGCCATCGCCATCACTCCCCGAGGATGTTTGGTCGTGCTAACCTGGCTCACCAACTCAATTGCTTCTGCATCGTGACCTTGACGATAAGCCACCAAGGCGGCCGTCGCCGTCAGCGGAATTCGCAGCCGGGCCGACTCGTCATCCTTGATCGCTTTCTCAAGACTCTCCACCGGCAGGTCTCCGGTCTGAACCACTCCCGGTTGCAGCAAGCAGACCAGGCAAGTCACATCTGCCTCCTCCGCTTGCTTGGTCTGGCCAAACCGATCGATCAGGTCGCCACAGAGGTCGCGATACCCGGCCTGATCTCCGGCCATCAGCAGCAAAGACGCTGTCGCCAGATCCAGGACCCGCGCCTGAGGATCGCCTTGCCTGGCCCGATTCATCTCTTGGGCGGCCTCGTTCCAGCGTCCGAGCCGGGCTAAGGTCATCGCACGCGCAAAGAGCTTCGGCGGTGCGGGACCTTGGCTGACAATCAGTTTGGAGATATCCGCCAATTCGCTGAGTGTGTCCGATCGTTGCATGACAGTCTCAACACTTCGCGGGGGGATTCCTCCGATCTCCATGAGGCAGAGTCGCATCAACGGATGAAGACTCTCTGGAGGGGGATCGGCTCCCAACCAGCGATAACAATCGGCGTGAAAGTCTCTGGCGGTCTCCTCCTTGCCCAGCAGGTGATGCCCAATCGCCTGCAGCAACAGGCCTTGGCTCTGAGGCGGTTCTTTTGAGGCGTGGAATTCGAGCACCGCCAAAGCCTCTAGCGGTTGTCCACACAGCATGTAGGCCGCAGCGAGCTTGTCCACGCCCTCCAGACTGGATTGATCCACCGCACGCCCAAGATACTCGAGGATCGCCAATTGGCTGCCACCTGATTGACGCACCAGCAACCGAAACCGTCCGAGGTTGACCGGGCCGGGACCACCCTCGCCTCTGTGCTCGAGGTGAAAGACCAGCCGCTGGCCGGAGCGCGCCGGCTGGGCCGCCTCCAGAAAGAAATCGGCTTGGTGTTTCTCGCCTGTGCGACCCCAGACATGCCACACCGTCGGGAGGTCGTCGATCATGCCGGCGGCGTTGGCGTCTGGCGCCTCAAAGGCATAGCTGGCCAACAAATGGCTGAACCGCAACGGCTCCACAGCGGGATCTTCAGCCATCAGGCGGCCAAGACGAAAAGCCGACATATGAAAATTCCCAGAGGGGTGCCGACCAGGTCCCTCCTCAGGCAAGTTGTCGTCTGGGAGGACTTCCAGCCGGACAGCCGCCAGGTCCGAGTCCCACTCGGCCTCGATGGAGTAGATATCACCGACCACATGAGGGCCGGAGACGAAGATCGAGCCGTCTTCAAGGAGTTTCAGCTGCGCTCCGTCTTGGGAGTGCATCGAAGTGGGCCTGAGCAAGTGCCACTCGGCACGGTTGCGGTCTGCCAACAAAATCTCTGCCAATTCCGCGGCGTGTGTGGGCTCATGCGGATCTGCCTGGTATCGATGTTCCAGCAACTCCCTCAGCTGCTTGCGGGCCTGTTTGGCGACCGAATCATCGAGACCGCTGGGGCTGGATGGGCTCGGCAGCAAAGTCTCCATTGCCTGCGGATCCCCCAAGCGTTGCTGGTCACTGCCTTTCAGCACGCCCGACGGTCCCGCTCGGTCGTAGCCAACGGCCGCATTCCAGGTCAGCAGGTTTCCGTAGGTGTCTCCGGCGAGCAACTGAACCCCATCCGGGCTCCAGCCCACAGCGGTCAGATTCGCTTCCGGGGCTTTGAGGCTCAGAAGGTGTGCGCCTGTTGCTGGGTCCCAGATTCGGACGGTCCCATCCAGTGCCGAGGAAGCCAAGCGTGTGCCGTTAGGGCTCCAAGCTAAGCAGGTGACTGATGCGGTATGCTCCAGCAGCTGATGGAGTTCCTCCCCGGAATCCGAGAAGATTCGAATCGTGCCACTCGCTCCTGCCACGGCCAAGCGATGTCCCTTGGGGTGCCAGACAATCGCGTTGATCCACATTGAGAGATCGATGCGCGGGATCGTCCATACCACTTGGCCGCTGTTGCCGTCCAAAACTGCGACCCCTTGCCAGCCACCGGTGGCCAGGTATCTGCCGTCCGGGCCCCAACTCAGGCTGCCGGCAAAGGTGTCGGGCAAATTTGCTTTCCAGATCTGCTCACCGGTCTTTGCGTCCAGCGCGAGGATCAGCCCCTGGTCCTGGTCAACGCCGGAGATGGTGATCAGGGAGCCATCGGGTCGGCACGCGACACCTCGGGCCTCTTCCGCAAAATCCCGCAGGTGAAATCGCTCGGCGAGTGAATGGCGATCAAACACTGCCAGATAGCTCTGCGGTTGTTCATCGGTCTGCTCTCGTAGCACAGCGATGGCTTGAGTCCCCGGGTGCCAGTCGAAGGTCGGTGTGAAGTTCGACCAGACCCTTGCTCGGTCGGGCTCGATCTGAGCGATCGGCTGCCATCGCAGGGCATCGAAAATCGTGATTCCTTGGCTTCCGCCCAGCGCGAGCTGAGTGCCGTCCTGACTGAAGACCATGTCAGCGATGGAGCCGGTGGGCTGAGTCAAGTGTGGTTGGGATCGGGACGCTGCATCCCAGACTTTGGTCTCGGTCCCTGCCGAGGCGATCTGTCGGCCGTCGGGGCTGAACCGCACTGCGAAGACCCAATTTGCGTGGCGGAACTGGGACACCTCTTTTCTGCTGGCGAGATCCCAGCTGCGGATGGTGCAATCCTCGCCAGCGGAGACGAGACGACTGCTTTGAGGATTCCAGTCCACAGACCGCACGTTTTGGAGGTGTCCGCGAAATCGACAGCGGACCTCACCGGTGGTGGCCGAAAGGACGACCAACTCAGAATGATCCGATGCGGCCAGATACTGCCCGTTGGGGCTCCAATCGATGGCGTGCCCGGAAAGGCCGCCCAGCGGCAGCAGCACATGGCCGTTGGCTGCCTGATACACTCCCTCCCGAGTGGCGATCTTGCTGGAGTCTGGACTCCAGGCACACCGATTGTCCACCCCGCCGGTGACCGAAAAGATTCTCCTCCAATTTCGTGCATTCCACACCGTCAGCACGCTCTGGCCGTCGTTGTCGATTGAGGTGGCAAAGTATTTGCCGTCAGGACTCCAGAGGGCACACAGCGCCTCACCGGAGAGACCCGGCTGGGTCGTGATCACCTGACCGGTTGTGGCATCGAGCACCACAACTGTCCCGTCAAAGCAGGCTGCAGCCAGCCGTCTGCCGTCGGGACTCCAAGCCAAGGAGTTCGCGGATCGGCCTAACCAAAACGATTGCACTAAGCGAGCCCGATCCGCAGTCCAGACCTGGATTTGTCCCTGTTGGCCACATCCGGCCAGTAACTTTCCTGTGGGATGCCAGGCAACCCCGCGACCCACGGTGGCCACAGTGTAGCGAGCCCTGTGGCAGAGCGAGACCAAGTAGTACCACTCCCACTCCCGCAGGTCGCGGTCCTTCGCTCTGGCTTGCCAGCTGTTGGTGATCTGAATCACACGCCGCAGACCGCTTGGATCTTCGGCTGCCTGGGCAGCGAGGTTCATCTCTGCGGCATAGAGCGTGGACTCCACTGCCTGTTGACGCTCTTCAGCCACCAGCCGAAGTTGGGCTTCTGCCCGCTGAGCTTGCAACGCCTGCTCGGCGGTTTGTTTGGCTTGGGCCCAAGCTACCTCGAGATCCGTTTGGGCGGTCCTTAAGGTGGAGACCGTCCGCGACAGTTTGCTGCTGAGGCTCTGAAAGTAACCGGCGGCGATGGTCGACCCAATCGCCAAAACGGTAAACAGCATCGCCACAGCAGCCAACGAAGCCGCCAACCCGCGGTTTCGTCGACTCCAACGCTCCCATCGTTCCAGCAGCGAAACCCGACGTGCCTGAATCGGCTCATCGTGGCAGAACCTCGCAAGATCGTCGGCCAGTTCTTGGGCGGTCTGATAGCGGTGCTCTGGCTCACGCTCGATCGCCTTGTGCACAACCGTCTGCAGATCGGCCGGCACCTGCGGATTCAGCTTAGCCAGAGGCTCGATCTCCGCATTGAGCACCTGATCGACCAACATGTTTCGGTTGGTCTGGTCAACGGCCGGCCGGAACGCCAGCATCTCGTAAAGCGTGAGCCCAAGGCTGTAAATTTCGCTGCGTGCGTCGGTCTCTCCTTGAAACGTCTCTGGGGCCATGTAGCGGAGGGTGCCGATCAGGTCCCCGGTTTGAGTGAGCCCCTGATCATCGTCGAGTTTTGCCAGCCCGAAGTCGGTCACCCAGATGGTGCCTTGAAGATCCAGCAGCAGATTGGCTGGTTTGATGTCCCGGTGCAGCACCCCCTGGGCATGTGCGTAGGCTAATGCCTCGCCAACCTGCATCCCAATTCGCGCCACACAGTGCCAATAGGTCCTCGCGTGAGGTGCCCGATCGGAGCCGCTTGCCTGGCTGCCGGGTAACTTGAGATCGAGATCCGTCGGTGAGCCGATGTCCGAGATCTGGATCGGCGTCGTGGCCGCCCGGGCAAAGGAATCGCCAGGCCTGGGGGTATCCGCCTCGGCGAGGATGCTGTTTCTGGACCCCCCGCCGGGGTGTGTCATCGACTGAGTGAGTTGGTCGAAAGATCCGTTTAACAAAGAACGTGCGACCTCAGCGGAACGCCCCGCGTTCTCGGGGGATCTGTCTGAGGGGGGTAGGGATTTCATCCGTCTGAGTTCTTCCAGCACCTCGTCGAGGGCCTGTCCCTGGATGAACTGCATGACGTAATACCCAACGCCGTTTTCCTCGCCGACACCGAAGACCGGCACGATGTTGGTGTGGTGGAGTCTGGCAGCCGCCTTCGCCTCACGTTCAAACCGTGAGCGGTACATCGATTTGTCCAGCATCCGTTGGGACAGAACTTTGAGTGCCACGTGCCGTCCCAGCGAGACCTGTTCAGCCTCGTAGACAACGCCCATCCCCCCTCGGCCGATCTCCCGAATAATGCGGTAGTCGCCCAGCTGCTGAAGACCGCCGCCGAGCGGCTCTGGGTTCCCCTGCCGATCTCCGCTGTTGGGCTTGAAGTTCTCGATCATCAGGAGCGTGGGGAACAAATCCTCGATCTCCTCGGCGAGATCGGGGTGCCGAAGCATATATTCGCTCAGGGGAGGCCGTTCCCCTCGCCGGTACCGTTGGACGAACTCCTCCGCAAGCACTTCGAGGCGATCACGCTGCTGTGAGGTGGAATCTGACATAAGCAACAATCTGCAAGTGCCCCAAGGCTGTTCTGACGCAGGACCGCAACCGCCAATAGAAGAGGCCCACCCTAGACACGTCGTGAACGAGGACGCCTGGAATAAGCTTAGAGGCGTGGGGAGGCCGAGGGGAGACGGGGATTGCCTCCGACGAGGTGGTCCTCATGACCAGGTGCCCCGGGATGGATTCTCAGCCCGACCCCTTCGATGGGGCCGACAGATTTCCTCATCATGGCTGGCTGCCGCAGCTCCTCGACAAGCGATTCTTCGAATGGGTCTCTCCGTCACGCCTGCAACTTCCTCCAGAGCGGCAACGATACCGCCGCATGGGAGCATGGAAGGAAACCTCCGCTCTACTCGCAACTCCTTGGGCATCCCCGATCCCACTCGACAGCCGAATTGGGCATGTCCCGGCCAGGCCAAACTGCCCCTGCAACTGTCCATTTCCAGGAGCCGAGACTTGCCAAGGCTTGCGGCGAACCGACAAACCTCAACCGTCTCCAAGCCGTGCCATCCTCAAGGTATTCAAGGGAACCTTGTTACACACTTGGCATTGAACAAGCTCCACTTGGCGGACAACAATATCGTTGAATGTTGCGTCGGATAGGTAGCTCCGAGGAGGACTGACCGGACGACGAAAGAAACCTGCTCCAGGAACTTGGTATGAAACACGATCCCACCAACGGCCTGCTCGTGGTGCTGCTGATTCTGAGCATCGTCCTACCAGCAGGGTCAGCACGGGCCCAAGAGGAAGGCGAAACCGACCCGGACCTCGCAACAACTCTGGCCAAACTGCTGGACTTCGATAGCAACGGGCGAGTCACAGACTCCGAGGTCCGACGGGTCTTTGGCCGCATTCAAACTCTGGTCAAAACCAAGCGTGACACCGTGGGGGGAGTTGCCACTCAGGCACTCCGAGACAACTTCGTAGACAAGGAATCGAGTCGGTTGGATTTGGTCCGTTTGCGGCCAGCGATTGCTCAGGCACGGCTGGCGACCGATCCCCTGGCTCAGCGAGCTGTTGACGCCTTCACTTCGGTGGACAAGGACCAGAACGGCGAGGTGAGCGGCGAAGAACTGAAAAGCTTTCTCGAAGGGTTGGGGCAAGTCGGCGTCGCGATTCAACCGTCTATGAACAGGTTGTTTCGCTCGATTGATGTCGATCGGAACCGATTGGTCACACAGCCCGAAGCTGTTCTTCGCGCCGATGAGTTCCTCCGTTTTGGTTTGATGGTGACCAATGCTCCTGCTTCTGAAGCGCCGACCTGGCTCCGGGTGGTCAACATCGTCTCTCGGCTCGATGCTGATCTGGACGATGCTGTCTCGGCGACTGAAGCGGCGCGAGTTCGCTCGATCACGAACGCCTTCCAGGCGATCAGCCGACAGGGCAATCAGTTTAGTGCTCCAGAACTGTTCAACTACGTCAAAGGCCAGATGGGGGCAATCGCCCGTGAAACCGCCCGAGGCAAGACGTGACCGACGTGTGCGGTGAAAGCAAGACAGCTTTCATCGCAACTCCGGCAGTTGCTGGAACTTCGCTGAAAGTCCCTCGAACACCGAGATTGGCCAACCCGACCGCGAGTTCCTGAGAGAGGCGGCTCGAGGCGAGAAACCGTCGCTCTTTTGCCGCCAGCTCCAATCTCTCGAGTTCAAAACCCCTCGGTCGATGCTGGGCCCGCCGGACTAACCCGGCGGGCCCAGGTTGTTTGATGCACCTGTTCATGGGTCATTTCAATGATTTCAACAGCCTCTCTGCGGCCTTTTGGTGATTCAGTGGATTGTTAACTTTCGCGTATCGGTCAGTCACCTGCTCGGTGCAAACGACTCACATTCTCCGTTGGCTCAGGTAGCGATTTCGCGTCGTAAATTGTTTCGTTTTTTGCGTTACCTTGGGGTGGTTCAGCTAAGCCCTCAATGATGACTTTCGCGGCAGCCGGCAGGAGCGGTTTCCGTCGAGATCGCCCCGGTCACGGACAGACGCATAGGCCGCTGCAGCGGTTGCACGACTGCAGAAGCATTAGAAATTTATTACAAGTGATCAACTTTCCCTGTCCCCTTTGGCCAGCTGCACGACAACATCCAAGAACAGGAGGAAATCCCGGGGTCCCGAACGATCTCGACCTCCGGGCGAACGTTCGCTGTTGATCAGAGCGGTCCAATGTGATCGTTTGAGGATTCGGGGGTTGGAGAAACTTGACGTTCGCCCTGACAAGATGTTGCTCAATTCAGATCAAGGAGGAAAGCTGGATGAAACTCTCAGAGTTGCTGTTGAGGCTGATGAATCAGGTGAATTTGGATGGGAAATCCATCCCGCTCAGCCCCTTATTAGTGGTCCTGGCTTTTGGCGTAGCCTGCAGCGGGATGGCTGGCTTGCCGCAAGCAGTTGCCGGGCAGGAGGCGTCTCTCTCGGGCACGTGGCGGTACCAGGGGGGTGTCGCCGAACACGCTCGGCGGCATGAGGCGATCGATCGAGCCACCAAAGGCATGGGGTTTCTGATCCGAGATCGTGTGCGTCAGCGGTTGCGTGAAGCAACGATGCCAGCTCAGCAACTCACCGTCGCTGATGAAGGCAGTCAGGTCACCATCACCATGCGTGGCCGGCAAGTCACCTTAAGGACCGATGGCTCGCCAAAACCCGTCTCCGGCGAGGGCAGGGCGGCAACGATGCACGCACGCCGGCAGAACGGGCAGTTGGTGGTGACTATCCGAGGAGAAACTGGGACCAGGACGACGGTCTATCGCCTCTCCGATGATGGGCGAGGGCTAATCCTGGATGTGGCTCTCAACGGAGAGAGACTCAGCGAGCCTCTTCGGTACCGCACCAACTACAGACGCCACGATGACTGAGCCTGAGATCAGTTTTCGCCACCGGGCGACCGTCTGGCCTTGTTCGTGATCACCGGAGGGGGCAGCCAGAGACGATCACGGACGACCGGATCCTCGGTCGCTCCGCAATGATCTCGTCAAGAGCTTTTCCGGGAATTGGTCCGGGCATCTGTCCGGGAATCAAGAGTTGGGCAGTCCCAGATGGGGCCCTTTCTCGCCGAGATCTCGACCCTACCCAGATGTCGCGCTTGTCTCCGGGTCTTCTGGTTTGGGCCTTTGCTCGAATCTGGGGTAGTCAAGGGAAGTCCAGTCCACATTTCGGAGAAAATCGGTTCGCCAGGCAACCGGCCAGGCCCCTCTGAGGTGGTTGTCAACGCTCCCTGCGAATCGGCTCTTCGCTGAAGCTTTGTCCAGATGACAGCAATCGAGGGTGCTTGGGCGGTCGACTCCCTGCGATGCAAAGACGCGAGCTTCTGAGACAGCTTCCTGATAATAGCTTGCAAATGATTAGAGGCATTTGCTGTCAACCAGTTGTTGTTGCACTTCGGTTCTCGGTGGCGTATTGCCTTCCGGGAACCGTTTTTTGTCCGCAGGAATCTGTTTGTCGTCTGGGACATGGAACGCTTGTGTTGTTGGGTTTCTAGCAGCGGAATGACACGCAGCGCAAGACGTCCGCTGCAAAGGACTGTCCTCTGCAGGCCACATCAGGGACCTCGGGAACGATCCCTGAAATGCTGCCGTCTGATCGATGCTTTTTGGATTCCCAAGAAGGTCTTGAAACGCCGCAGTGAGGAACGTCTGATCGTTGGGGCACTCTGTCAGCCTCTGCCTGCGACGCAACAGCGGCAGATCAAAGAGGGGCAGACGGTCGCCTTTGGTCGCGAACCTTACTTATACTGTCGCAGATGTGGCCGTTGCCCAGCCATATGTTGCCGCATGGACCTGTTGAGGGCCCTCCAGGTTGGGCCTCTGCCACAATCTGGAACAGTCGAATTACTGAGGTTCAGCAGAACAGTTGATCCTGAAGGAAGTCCTCCAAACAGGGAAGCCAACGGGCCGATCGAGTTTCTGCATCATCAGATTCGATTTCTGTCCAGGGACAGATCAATGAAAAACTTTCGCGCTGCTGAAGAGGTAAACCTGAGTGTCACTTGACAGTCAGCGAAGGTCTTCTGGACTTGGTCGAGAACTATGAGCCGCACTCATCCCGAACCCGATGCCAACGTGCTACAAACTCTCAATACAGCGGATCGTTGGAGGGGGCTGACACGTTTGATCTTGATCTTGATGTTGGGGGGAGGCGGGTTTGGTGTTTACCAAGCGGTGGATCGATTTTATCGTCCCAAACCGGTGAGTTATCGGACTCAAAGGGTGCAGCGGGGGGATCTGACGATCACTGTCACCGCCACTGGAACTTTAGAACCAACCAATACAGTTGATATCGGCTGTGAAATATCCGGCACGATCGAATATGTAAAAGTTGATTTTAATGATCCAGTGAGCGTCGGCGACTTACTCATTACTCTGGATACTGAAGAACTTGAGGCCCAGGTTGCCAAGTCACAGGCTTCGCTGAGAATGGTGCAGGCCGACCAGAAGCAGGCCGAGGCGACCTTGCAGGAGTCGCGACAGACTCTCAGACGGATTCAAAAACTCCGTCAGCGACAAAGCGTACCGGAGCAGGATCTTGAGACCGCAGTGGCCAATTTTGCCCGAGCAGAAGCCCAAGTCGCCAGTTCCCAAGCTCAAATTTTGGTCTGGCAGGCCACCCTGGATGGTGATCTGTCTAAGCTCCAAAAATCACGTATCTATTCCCCGATCGATGGCATCGTGCTGACTCGAACTGTCGAACCAGGACAAACGGTTGCTGCCACATTCCAAACTCCGGTGCTGTTGACGCTTGCTGAAGATTTGCGGCAACTGGAACTGCAGGTTGATATTGATGAGGCCGATGTCGGAGCCGTTCAAGACGGACAGTTGGCGACCTTTTCCGTCGACGCTTATCCTGATGAAGACTTTCCCGCCAAAGTCATCTCATTGCGATTTGCCCCGCGCCGCGTGCAGGATGTCGTCACCTATGAGGCTGTGCTGGAAGTCACCAATGAGTCGTTAAAGTTGCGTCCAGGTATGACCGCTGTTGCAGAAATTGTCACCGCAAAGGCACAGGATGTGTTACTCATTCCCAATCCCGCCTTACGGTTTACGCCAGAGGGCGAAGTTTCAAGCGACGCTGAGGTCGACGTTGTGACTCTTGAAAAAGCACCGGCTTCACAGGTCTGGGTGTTAAAAGAGGGAGAGCCTCAGGCGGTGGCGGTCAAGACAGGGCGGACTGACGGACGCTTGACCGAAGTTGTTGACGGGGAGCTCACCGTAGGGATGGAACTGCTTGTCGACGTGACTCCCTAACTCACTCAACGAGGAGCGACTTATCACCACTGCATTGCCGTCAAAAAGCTTGCTGATCGAATTTCGAAACGTCTACAAAATCTACGGCCAGGCCGATGCCGAGGTCCGTGCCTTGGATGGGGTCGATCTGCAAATCCACGATGGTGAATTTGTGGCAGTGATGGGACCCAGCGGCTCGGGAAAATCCACCTGCATGAATATCCTGGGGTGTCTGGATACCCCAACTTCGGGCCAGTATTTCTTCCGAGGGGCAGATGTCGGCACGCTTTCGCGAAACCAAAGAGCGCTACTGCGTTGCCATTACCTGGGGTTTGTCTTTCAGGGATTCAATTTGCTCAAGCGAACCACGGCACTGGAGAACGTGGAGCTTCCTCTGATCTATCGGGGCCTTGGTTCTCGCCAGCGACGAACGAAGGCCCTTCACGCCCTGCGGCTTGTGGGACTGATCGGGCGTGAAAATCATACCCCCGCGGAACTTTCCGGCGGACAGCAACAACGTGTCGCGATCGCCCGGGCGCTGGTGACTGAGCCTGCGGTGATTCTGGCAGATGAGCCCACCGGGAATCTGGATTCTGCGCGGAGTCTGGAAATCATGGAGTTGTTAGTCAACCTCAACACACAGCAGGGCATGACCGTCATTTTGGTCACGCATGAAGCGGACATGGCGGCTTATGCCAAACGATCTCTTCGGTTCTTAGACGGGCGCATTCAATCCGATGAGCAGTCCGACCAGAAGCCGAGTCACCCGGGCCACACAGATTCGCTGACCCACGGATCCAGTCTTGGCAGACCAAGGGGAGTCCAAGCCTAATGCTCTGGAATACGCTGGTCCTGTCACTACGCGAGATTCGTCGCAATGTCTTGCGGTCTGGGTTGACCGTCTTGGGGGTGGTCATTGGAGTCTGGGCTCTGATTACGATGGTGACCCTTGGGAGTGGCGCAACACTGCGGGTAAAAAACGATATCGCTAAATTAGGATTCAACCTCATCGTTGTCGTGCCCGGAGTGGAGAGGAGGAGTGGAGGAGGACTGATTCCAGGGGCCGAACCATTTGAGATACAAGACGTTGAAGCCATCGACGAGCAAGTCCCTTCAGTCGCTGCAGCCGCCCCTTGGGCCTCTCACCCAATCCTTGCGGTCACGGGCAATCGGAACTGGCAAACGGTCGCCCAAGGTTCGGACAACAACTTCTTCCAAACACGCAATTGGCCTGTGGATATTGGAAGAGAGTTTACACCAGCTGAACTGAGAGGTGGGAAGGCGGTTTGCATCCTGGGTGAGACCGTTCGCAAGGAACTCTACGGCCGCGGCAATCCCATTGGTGAGAAGATTCGCTTGGGGAGATTGTCCTACGAAGTCGTGGGGATTCTGGAGTCCAAAGGTCAGTCGTTTTCCGGGCAGGATCAAGACGACCTTGTCTTACTTCCGTTACGAACGCTGCAGCGTCGCATTTCCGGGAATCGTCATATTGCCGTGATATTTGTTTCTGCAGTCAGTGAAGAAGCTAGTAACAGAGTCAAACAAGGGGTCGCTCGTTTGATGCGAGAGCGACGTGGATTGCCCTTAGGCGCGCAAGACGACTTCTCCGTTCAGGATCTCAAAGAGATTTCCGAACTCATTGAGCAAACAACAGGCCTGCTCACCGCCTTTGTCGGCGCGATTGCCGCGGTTAGCTTGCTGGTCGGCGGCATTGGAATCATGAATACGATGTTGGTTACGGTGACTGAGCGTACCAGAGAAATTGGGACGCGCCTGGCTATCGGTGCGCTGGAGCGAGAAGTTCTGTTACAGTTTCTGGTCGAAGCAATGGTCCTGAGTGCCTCTGGCGGAGCCGTCGGCATTGTCCTGGGATTGGGGACTGCTGCAGGTCTGGCGCACTATCTCAGCATTCCGTTAGCCATCAACTCCTGGGTCGTCCTGGGAGCGTTCGCCTTTTCGGCCATGGTGGGAGTGGTCTTCGGTTCCTATCCGGCCTTTCGAGCTGCTCGTCTCAACCCCATCGATGCATTGCGACATGAGTGAGGCGCTTGCGTTCTTGAAACGGTCTATACTATTTCCCCGCCCATCAGTTACCGGTTCGATGCCCGCTGCCGTGGCGATCCGAACGGGTTCTCTCTGCCCTGACAGACGCTCGGCCTACCTGCCAATGAGCCTTTCCTTCCAATCATCGCGTCGCTTGGTCCCGGTGATCTTCTGGCATCAGCACTCAGGTCGACGCCCTCACCTTCACAGGCATGCTGCAGGACGTCATTCAACCCTCTCGAGGAGTCGATCTCGATGAGACCCGTCAACTATCTCCTGGCTCTGATCGTCTGTGTGTCTTTGGCCCTGATCACCTACGTAGCGTTAGTCGGCTATTTCAAGGAAGCTGGTCCTCTCGACAGCACCGCGGCTGATGAGAACATCAACAGCAGTGGCAGCGATGTGATCACATTGACCCGGGGCGACCGCTACGGTGAAATCGTCCTGGTGCGGCGCAGCGGCATCAAATTCGAGGCGGAGATCTGGGGCACCCAAGGTCTTAACGACTGTCCGGCCGCGAGTTGGGAGGCCCTCGACTCAGAAGCCATTCGTTCAGAAACAAACGCGCTGGGCGTTGTGATGAACGGCCCACGCTATTGGTTGCCGAACTCAATCGAAGGAGCGCTCCCTTCACCCAAGCGGAGGAAGTTTGGAGAGCTCGAAATGCGTTACCTCGCAACCATTGAGATCCGCCCCTGGCTTGGCAACGCACCTTACAACGAGCGAATCGTACACCGGAAGGCCGCCTTCATATTCCAGAAAGGCGAGCAGGTCTATGAACTCACTTCAGCCAACGGCGCGGTTTACGTGATGCTCTCGATGTCGCAAACCGTTGTGGCCGACCTGAAGCTCGCCGAACTTCCGAACCTCAACGCACGCATCAATCTCCCCGCAAAATGGACTTTTCACGCGCGAACGCTGCAGGCTGACCTCGTCATTCCAGCCGACAGCCAAGCGGTCGTGCTTCAGGATGAGCTACGAAACAGCTACCACCGACGACCTACCACCGACAGCCAAAATTGACCAGCACAATGGTCCCTCCCAACTCGGCATTAAGAACTTGTTCGGTTGCTAGCTGACCAACCCTTGCCTTGTCAAACAGGTTGAGGGGTCCTGCTTCGCTGTCGACCACAGCGAGCCGACCCGGTTGCGGCACTTCTGAGGCTTCTGCAGTTCTGCTCTGTGGCCTTCGCTGAAGGACTACTGATTTTCTGAAAAGTCTTCGACGAAGTGGGCACCTTTTGTCCGGCAGTCCCGGCTTGCGGTGGTGCCTCAGGCTGCCTCCTTGGGGTCATCACAAACAAGGGCAGACGGAAAGCCCTGGGTCGAGAACTGCTCCGAGGGTCAGTAGCCTGCTCACAGACGATCCGTCGCTCACTGGTGTCTCCAAGCTTCTCTTCCAATTGGCCACAACGGAAAACGGCTTCGTCGGCTATCGCGAATTCGACGTCTTCGCTGCCCCGACACAAGATGAGGGAACCGGGACCGAGGGTCATTTTTGAGCCCACCAGCATCGCTCTTTGGTCTGCTCTGGGCATGCTTGGATTGAGGCGACGGAGAAAGGTCGCCCGATCTTCCTGTGCTCCAGACGAGTTCTTGCTTGTCGAAAACGCGGAGGCCGCTAGAATCACTAGTGATTTGGTGGAGTTTCCACAGTGTCAGACGAGCCAAGGGTGTTCTCAACCTGGGTAAGAAGCATCAATACCGAAAACCCGCCCGGCGGCTCCCGCTGGGCGGGGCTTTCATTGGAGCGTAGCAGCTCCGATGCGAGTGAGTTTTTCCGCCACCACAGTCCCGCGGGTCATTGGGAATCGCCAGCCCAGAGTTGCTCGTGTTGGTCAAGTCGTTCCGATGGTAAGGCCGCGCGGAGAAATCGCCCCCAGCCTGATCACTCAACCCGAGGGCCTCACACCTTCCGTCACACCGCTGAACTCACAAACAACAGAGCAACTCCAACGAACGAGGGCATCTTGCCTGGCCTTTGCCTCAACAGCCTCGTTCAGCGAGACAACGCTGCCTTCACCTGCGCCTCGCGATACTTCTGCAGTTGCTCCTCAGTCAGCGGGTGGTCCGTGATTTTGATCGTGACCTTCTCAAGTTCACCAGTGAACTTGAACGGCACTTTGTAGTCCTCGCTGACCGAGGTCCCGGTGTCCTCTCCGATGTCGAGTGTTTCATCGAGGGACATCCGGAACCCAATCGTCCGGGGAAACCGCTCCGAAGCGACCTTCTTTCCATCGACTGAGAGCGTCGCTTGTCCTCCCCGACCGACGCCGTTGCCGTCGTACTTGAAGTCGACCGTGACGACATGCCTGCCGGGTTTCAAAGCCTCATCGGATGCAACGCGGTAGCGTTCGACGTCACACAGGTTGTAGAGGAACACTGGCTTGCCATTGAGGACGTAGAGCCCGAGGCCGGAGAAACGCCCTCCCTGCGTCATCAGCAACCCTTCGCACCCATCCTTGGGGACACTCACAACCGCGCTGATGCCGAAGGACTTGTTCTTGAGGTCTGGGGCAGAACCTTCGGGGATCCGCTTCATCCCGTCGTAGTACGTGAACGTGTCCCGGCCGCGGGTCAGGCTGGGCCGATTGGACACGTCGAGCCGCTCCACCTTACTGTTGTCCAATGGCAGCACGTTGTGCTTCACTGCTTCGATGTAGAAAAGTCGCTTGAGTTCCTGGAGCTTTTTCGGGTTCTTTTGGGCCAGGTTTTCGGACTCCGAAAAGTCATCCCTGATGTGGTAAAGTTCCCACTGGTAGCCCTCAAGCACGTCGACGGGGTCGACGACGCTGACCCAGGGAGGCGAAGTTGGCGTGGTGCAAGCGATCCAGCCATCATGGTAGATCGCTCGATTGGCCAACATCTCGAAGTACTGAGTTGTCCGTTTGGATTTCGCGTTGGAGTCTTCCCAGGTATAGGCCATACTGACTCCAGCCATCGGTTCCTGGGTGATGCCCTCGATCGAGTCGGGAGCCGGGAGGCCGGTCGCTTCGAGGATCGTCGGAGCGATATCGATGACGTGGTGGAACTGGGAGCACACCCTGCCAGTAGTTTTGATCCGCTTCGGCCAGGAGATGACCAAGCCATTGCGAGTGCCGCCGAAGTGCGAGGCAACCTGCTTCGTCCATTGGAACGGCGTGTCCATCGCGTGAGCCCAGCCGATGGGGTAGTGATTGAAGGTGGTCGGCCCGCCGAGTTCGTCCATGCGGCGGTAAACCTCCTCAAAGGGTACTTCGATGTTGTTGAAAAACGTCATCTCATTGAGCAACCCTTGGGGGCTGCCTTCGGCGCTTGCCCCGTTGTCTCCCTGAATGTAGATGACCAAGGTATTGTCCAATTCGCCCATCTGGTCGATAGCTTCGATCAGCCGGCCCATCTGGTGGTCGGCGTGTGACAGTGCCGCAGCGTAAACCTCCATCATGCGGGCGTAGAGTTCCTTTTGTTTTGCGTTGAGGGAATCCCAAGCTGGGATCCCTTGGGACCGCTCCGTCAGTTTCGTATTGGCTGGGACGACGCCGAGCTTCTTCTGACGCGCGAGCGTCTCCTTTCGAACCTGATCCCACCCTTGATCGAATTGGCCCTTGAACTTGGCGATCCACTCCTTGGGCGCGTGGTGCGGAGCGTGGGCAGTCCCAGTTGCATAGTAGCAGAAGAAGGGCTTGTTCGGGGCGACGGCATGCTGCATCCGCATCCAAGCGATCGCCTTGTCGGCCATGTCCTCGTCGAAGTTGTACTCGGGGTCGTCATGTGGCGGTTCAACAGGTCGCGTGTTCTCAACGATGGCGGGTGCCCACTGACTGGTGTCGCCACCGATGAAGCCGTAGAAGTACTCAAACCCCAAACCGGCAGGCCAGAGATCAAACGGCCCTGCCTGCGATGTGTGCCAGTCCGGGACGTTGTGGTTCTTGCCGAACCAGGATGTGTTGTAGCCGTTGTACTTGAGAACTTGGCCGATCGTTCCACAGGACTTGCGGACCAGCGTGTTGTAGCCGGGGAATCCCACGCCGATTTCCATAATACCGCCGGTAGAGACCGTATGGTGGTTGCGGCCAGTGATCAACGCGGCACGCGTGGGCGAGCAGAGGGCTGTTGTGTGGAACTGATTGTACCTCAGCCCGTTTTTCGCCAGCCTGTCGAATGTCGGTGTTGGGATCGGGCCGCCGAAGGTGCTGCTCGCGCCGAAGCCGACGTCGTCGGTGAGGATCAGCAGGATGTTAGGCGCTCCTTGGGGGGCTGTGACCTCGTTTGGGAAATCCTTGACCGAATCAGCCGGCGTCACTCCAATTTTTCCTTGGAAGGGGCTTTGCGGAATTGGCAACTTGGTGCGGTTGAAGTCGTCGGCGGAAGCGATGGTCGCCACCGCGAAGGCACCAATCAAACTCCAGGGAACACTGCGTGTCATGCTGAAACACTCTCCTAGCTAAATGGCGGTCGTGGCAGTTGGGGGTTTGCCGACGGCATCCTTGAAGTAGTCGCTGCCGGTTCCTCTATGACCACCCGACCGAGCGACAGAAAACATGTGGCAACCTGCGCCATAGACGCAGAGTGATGAGAGTTGCCAGTGCATTCGGCCGACGAAGACCTGAGGAACAGGCGTCTTCGTCCGCCAGATTGCGAACCCGGTCGCCAACGGTGAACGTCCGTTGTTGTGTGGGGGCGGGCGTACCAGAAGGCGGTTGATCCCGCTGGGTTGACGGATCTGGACATCACTCCGGTGAAATCACACCGACGTCCTTGGCGTACTCCTCCCAGGCAGCTTGGAGCGTCTTGAGCTTTCCGGGCATTGACTTGGCCAAATCCTGAGCCTCGCCGGGATCTTCGGCGACATTGAAAAGTCGCCAAGTCGCGGATCCATACGGTTTTGGGACCAGCACTGCCTTGAAATCTCCCTGTCGCATCCACTTGCCGCCACTCATTTCTCCTCCGACAAACTCATTCTTGCCGTAGAGGGAGTTCTTGGTGCCGCCCAGCAGGCTTACCATAGAGCGACCCCGCATTGGCTCGATCCTGCGGCCTTCGAACTCAGTGGGAAAATCCATGCCCGCAAAGTCCAAAATGGTAGGCATGACATCTGTCACGTAAGCAAAGGAGTTTTCTTGCCTTCCTCCCTTGATACCCGGGCCGGCGATGAGGAAAGGAGCTCGGATCCCACCCTCGCCGACTGTCATCTTGAACTTATCGAGCGGCCCACCAGAACTGCTTGCGAAGCCGATGCCGTAAGCATAGTTGGAACGGGGGTGACCGATGTTGTTCAGAGTGTAATCGAACTGCTTGCGGAACTGGGGTTCCAGAGCTCCAGGATACTCGCTGGAGTACCAAGGATTAGCCCCATTGTCGGAGAGGAAAATGATGATGGTGTTCTCGTATTCACCGATATCCTTGAGAAAGGCAATCACTCGACCGTAGTGATAGTCCATGGCGTCGAGCATCCCTGCGTAGACCTCCATACCTCGCGCCTCAAGTGCACGTTCGGCGTCGCTGAGGTCTTTCCAGGGTTTGATCAAGGGATGTTGCTTGGCCAGTTTCGCGTTGCGTGAAACAATTCCCAGCTTCTTGGCAGCTTCCCAACGGCGCTTCTTAAGAGCCTCGTAGCCCTCGTCGTATTTTCCACGATACTTCGAAAGCCAGGGCTCTGGAACCTGAACTGGGTCGTGCACGGCCTGGAAGGCGAGGTAGGCGAAAAAGGGCTTGCCGTCGCCGCGATTCTCTCGGATCGAGTTCATGAGAAAATCGGCAAAACTCCTGCTTGAGTAGTGGTCTGCTGGGAGTTGCTTGAGGTGTTTCCCATTGAGTGAATAAGCGGCTGGATCGTCCCGCGGCAAAATTCCCAGCATGTCCGAGTAGTGGCTGGCCCCTCCGACCAGCATGGAGAAACTTCTCTCAAATCCTCGATCAAACGGCATCGTCCCTCGAGTATGCCCGAGATGCCACTTTCCAGCGAGGTAGGTGTGATAACCACCTTTTCGGAGAACCTCGGCGATCGTGACGACACGCTGATTGAGGTGTCCTTCGTAGCCGGGCTTGCCTTTCTGATTTTCCGTGAGCAACTCACCCATGTTCCCCAGGCCGGCGATGTGGTTGTCATTGCCCGTGAGCAACATCGACCGCGTCGGCGAGCACGCAACCGAAACGTGGAAGTCGGTGAACAGAACACCCTGCTTGGCAAGCCGATCAAGATTTGGCGTCGCGATCTCACTTCCAAACGACCCCAGATCGGTCCAGCCCATGTCATCGGCCATCACGAGCAGGAAGTTCGGTCGTGGATCAGCTGCTTGACTGGTCACTGCGATGAGAGAGCAGGTGGCAGCGAGAACCAGGGCGAATGTCAACTTCATGGTGAACCCGCTATCGGACATGGATCAATCTCACTTCTGGATATCGTTCTGCAGATCCGAATCACCGGTGAAGACGAGGGATGATCGGCGAAGTTCTGACAGCGTTCGCTGGCAAAAAGTAGAACGATGAAAAACCTGTGCTGTAGCCAGACCTGAGAATAACGGACCGAGCCCACGTCCGCGACGGACGCTGACGCGGAGATCCAAATTCGCAACGGGGCTCACCGTCGGCCGCCACGGTTGGGAGTGCGGCCGATCCGCCAGACTCGTCGGTGGCAGCTGTGGTGGTTGACTTTTTGGTAGACCGACCCTGCGGCCTCAAGGCAGCCGAATTGGATTGGGTGTTTGTGTCAGTTTTGCCGCTGGCGATTTTCACTGAAACTCCGCTGACGCTTCCAACCCCCGAACCACGCACGTACGCTACTGGATGAGATCCTGGTCCGCAAGGATTTTCTTATCGAGAGCTTGTGAACAGGCTTTTGCCACGCTGTTCGGTTCGCTCGATGATCAGCGCATCGATGGAATTGTTCGCCTGATGGAAGGATTGTGCCGGCCTTGCGGCTCCTGCTGATAACAGCGATTGTATAGGGGCGTGTGGCTTTGAGGTGATTGTTCCCTGTTGTCGTTGGCATGAGATCGCCAAGGGGAGGTCCAGGGAGATTCCTCGGCACCTGAATCGGAGCGATCATCATGGCGGTCATCGAGAACAGGATGAACTCACCAATGGTGGTCCATTCGGTACAAGCACTCTGCTCGGCTTGCTGGTTCTCACCGCCGCCCACCTTGGACGCCCGAACCTTCGCAGGGCGGGCTGACCAGCTGAGGCACCTTCTGTGAACGGACTTGGCAGTTTGCCCTCACGGCCTCTGAGACGTCTACGGTCAAGGGACATGGAACTGATCGAAATCGGAGAGGCTGGCGAACTTCCGCAGGAGATTGTCATGGATGATTTCCTTCAGGATGTCGTTGAAGCCACCGTCGCTCACTATCAGCGGACCGGCTTCGTTTCACCGTGGGTCGGCTACATCGGGCTTGAAAACGGCGCCCCGGTTGGGGTGTGTGGCTTCAAAAGCCAGCCGGTCTGTGGACGAGTCGAAATCGCCTACGGCACTTCACCGGGGCATGAGGGAAAGGGTGTAGCGACTGCCCTGGCGAGTCGACTGATCGAACTCGCCTGGCACGAGGACAAGAGCATGACTGTGGTCGCCCAGACCCTTCCCGAAACGAGTGCTTCCACGAGCGTCCTCAAGAAGCTCGGCTTTCGACTGATCGGAACAGTGGACCACCCCGACGATGGACTGGTCTGGGAGTGGGAGTTGCCGAGTGCCTGAAGTCCGGCGACGGGAGGAAGCAAGTCACCGGTCTTGGGAAGGCCCTTCTCGCGGACCCGGTTCGGCCGTGCAGGGGGTGCACCTCACGATTGTTGCAGTCGGGTTCTCGATGCTGCCCTCCGTGTCCACTTCCTCACAAGGTGATCTATGAACTCTCGGTTGAAAACGCATGTCAGAGGTGTGCTGGTGCTCCTGGCAGTCCTCAGCATGGTGGGGACCTGCCTGGGCTGTCCCACTCAACCTCTGGGAGATCCAGGGGGTTGGGATCCGATCACTGAGGCTTGGCGGAAGGCCGCAGCCGAAGTCTGGTGGCAGGGGACCGACCAGGCAGGAGACTGGGTTGCTCGAGAGTCCCCCGAAGAGCTCACCAACGTTGTTGTCGTTTTTCGGTTTTCTCGTTGGGAACGAACAGTTGTCTCTCGACTGCCTGAACCGAAAAGGCCCTTTGGCCTAGACATTCGGGATCCTTCTTTTGAAGACGCGGACTTGGCGATGCTCAAAAAGTTTCGGCGTCTTTCGATCCTGCAGCTTCGTCGTACCCAAGTGACTGGCAGGGGGCTTCCGCACCTCAAAGACCTCCGAGAGCTCGCTGTACTGACGCTGCAATCAAGCCGAGTGAGGGACCCGGGGCTCACGCACCTCAAGAAGCTCAAACAGCTCGCCAGGCTCTCCTTATTGGCACCCCAGGTCACCGATGCAGGGCTTTCCCACGTGAAGGAGCTGAAACAGCTCACCTCCCTGACTCTCTGGTGTCCCGAAGTGACCCGACTGGGGCTAGCACAGCTCGCCCAGCTGACACAGCTCACGACACTGAACCTGTGGTATGTTAAGTTGACAGATGTCAGCTTAACGCAGCTGAAGGAACTCCAACGCCTTGCTAAGCTCAGCCTCTATAACACCCCGGTCTCCGACGCGGGGCTTCGACAACTCAGTCACCTCCAGAAACTCTCGAAGTTGGACCTTCGCAGGACCAAGGTGACAGACGCGGGGCTGGTCCATCTGAAACAGCTCAAACAGCTCACCAGACTCCAACTTGCAGACACCCAGGTGACAGACGCGGGCTTGGTCCACCTTTCAGGACTGAAACAACTTGTTGAACTTGACCTGGCCAGGACGAAGATCGCCGGTCGGGGATTCGCACACCTTCAACAGCTCAGCCAGCTCAGCGAGTTGGACCTGGAGGGTTGCCAGGTGACAGACGCGGGCCTGGCGGCCCTTCCAGGGCTGAGCCAACTCACCAAGCTCCAACTTGCAGGCACTCAAGTGACAGACGCAGGTCTGGCCCACTTGAAGGGGCTCAATCGACTCTCCGCACTTGATCTGGCCAGGACCAAGATCGAAGGTCAGGGTTTGGTTTACCTGAAAGAACACAAGCGACTGACCAGCCTGAATCTCTCCGCCAACCAACTGACAGACGACGGTCTGGCCCACATCAAAGGACTCAAGCAACTGGCAGTGTTAGGGGTGAGTAACACCCCGATAACTGACGCTGGGCTGGCGCACCTCAGAGAACTCAGACAGCTCAAAAGGCTTGGACTCATTCGGACTCAGGTGACAGATGCGGGGCTTGGGCACCTTCAAGGTCTCAGACGGCTGACGGACTTGCGTCTGTCATCTCAGGCGGTGACCGACGCTGGGCTCGCCCATCTTCGAGAGCTCAGAGAGCTCACAACCCTGAAGCTCTCCTCGACGCAACTGACAGATGAAGGATTGACGCAACTCAGCCAACTCACCCAGCTCACGGAACTGGATGTGGGATCGACCCTCGTCACGGACAAGGGTTTGCGCCACCTCAGAAGGCTTCAACGGCTCACCGATCTGAACCTGCACTCCACCAAGGTGACCGATGTCGGCCTGGCGCACCTCAAAGAACTCAAACAGCTCACCATGCTTGGGCTCGGTCAGACTCCGGTGACAGCCGTTGGAGTGAAAGAGCTGCATAAAAGTCTTCCCCAATGCAGAATCTCTCGGTAGTTGTTGCCGGGGTGGTCAATTCGCGCACCAATGTTGGAGCTCCTGCCAGCCCGATCTGCTGCGAAAGGAGTGACCTCCCGTGACGGAACGATTCTGGCACAGATCCTGCTACGGGCTCTCTCCCCTCACATTCCCGAAACGGAGGTCACGATGAAGGCGATGTTGCTGTGCGTTTGTCTGGTTCTGCTCGCCCAGGTGGAACTGCACTCGGAGGAACCCATTCCTCGGTCGTTCCTTGTTCCCAGGTCTTCCTCTGTCCCCAAGTCTTCGCCCGTTCCGAACCTTGTGGCGGCGCCGGAGACAGCATCGCACCCCAATACGGAAGGTTCTGGCAAATCCCAACAGCGACCACTGGTGGCGCTGATCGACGGGTCGACGATCACTCTCGGCCTGCCCCCTTCGCAGCGGGATTCTTTTCCCGATCAAGGGAATGGGGATTCTCACCGCGTCTTGCTTCAGGCGAAAGCTCTCTCATCAGCCGACGGGCGTCGTTTCCGCTTTCGCGATGTGGTCCTCCGGACGGAGATGGGCTTTCTGGCCTGGGCGGAGGCCGCGGAAGTGGACACCGCCAAGGGAATCATCCACCTCTCCTCGAGCGATCGCCCGGTGATGTTCCGCTATGAGCCGGAGTCGGGCGCGGAGATCGCCGTGAAGTGCTCGGTCGTCAGCCTGGCTTATCGGTCCAACCAGGTGCATACAGCTGGGGCTCAAGGGCACATTCGGCTCCAGGACCTGCCGCACGACTCGGATCAGCCATCCTTGAGTCAGGAGGATCGCACCCAACCTTCGCATTTCTGACCTGCTGAAAACACCCCTTCACCACTTGTGGGGTCAGAACCTGTTCTCACGCCAAAGCCTGCCAACTGAGGCCCGTGCGAGTCATCACCCCGGTTAGCGCCGGGGTTTCTTTTTGGGCCAATGCTATCGGGATGTCCGTTTGAGAGTCACCGGGGGTGCAGTCCCCCGAACTCAATGCACCTCGGCACGTCCTCGGACCTTCGGGCGGCTGAGGCAGTCCTTGGCCTTCCGGCCGGCCGAGCTTCCCCCAACGGGCTCTCAGAAGCGATTGGCTGGGACCTGCTCGGAGGATTCACCCAGAAGGGTTTCCTCCGGTGCCCTGAGAAACACCCGATCAGATGGGCTTTCCTTGACTGCCAGTCAGGAGCGAAATCGCAGCAGCAGATTGAGAACTCACCCAGGAAAACAACCTCGCCTCTGTTCATCGCTGGAAGAGTCAGTTACACCTCGGACCTGAGGGAACTTACAGTCTGTCCGAAAAGCACCGGAATCCACCTGGATCGTGTTGCACCATGACTTCGGCTCCACAACATAGTGGATTGCCGGATGCTTTTCGGAGAGTCTCTTAGTCAAGGTGGGCACCGCCGAACGATCAGCACCCTGCGACCCACAGATCAGACCGGCAGAGGAAAAGACTTCGAGGCAGTATCCTACCTCCGCGACTTCGAACTCGATCCGAGCGTTCAGCTCCGCCAGGACGAACTCCCGTCCAAACCGGAGGAACTCGTGCTCGCCGGTTGCTGGTGCTTCACCCATCACCGGGCGACCAACCGGACTGCAGGTGACCGAACCCGAGTTGCTTCCGAGTTCTCTGGACTGAACCGTTTTGCAGTTCATTCCTCTTCAAACTGCAAAAGGGCGACCAACGGACGCTTCATTCAGGAAAGCTTGCATGAAATCGACTTTGATCATTGCGCTGATTGTTGGCGCTCCCATGTGCCTCTTGGGCGTTTTGACGACCGTCGAGGTGCGAGCAGCAGAGCATTGGCCTCGGTTTCGGGGTCCGAATGCCGATGGGGTGGCGGCGGATCATGCAGGTCTGCCGACCACCTGGACAACCACCAAGAATGTCAAATGGGTGGCTGATTTGCCGGGGTGGGGCTGGTCGTGCCCAACCGTCTGGGGTAACCGCGTGTTTCTCACCACGGTTGTCAGCGATGAGGAGAATCTCACACCGAAAAAGGGACTGTATTTGGGGCGAGGAGTTCGCGACCCCGCTCAGGGCATCCACCACTGGATGGTCTACTGTTTCGATCTGAATACCGGTCAAGAACTCTGGAGACACGAGGCCCACACGGGAAAGCCGCAGGTTCCTCGCCATCCCAAGAGCACTTATGCCGCCGAAACGGCCACCACCGATGGCCAACGGCTTTACGTACTCTTTGGTGATTTGGGCCTGTATTGCTACGATCTGGAGGGCAAGCCTCTCTGGAACGAGCGGATCGAACCCAAGAAGACATTTCAGGATTACGGAGCCGCGGCCTCTCCCGTGGTTCACCAGGGCCAGGTATTTGTCGTCTACGACAACTTGGAAAGCTCGTGGATTGCCGCCTTCGATGGCAAGACGGGAAAGCAGCGGTGGAGACTCGCCCGCGACGAGACGCACTCGTGGGCAACTCCGTTTGTCTGGAAGAACAAACTCCGCACCGAGATCGTTGTCCCCGGCAGAAAGCGAAACCGCAGCTATTCGCTCGACGGCAAGCTCCTCTGGGAGTTCAACGGCCGGATGTCCAATTTGGTCATTCCCTCACCCTTTGCCGCGCACGGACTGTGTTATCTCGCCTCGGGATACATCGGTGACCGGCACCGCCCGACCTTTGCCGTGAAACCGGGAGGGAAGGGAGATATCGCGCCCGACAAAGATTTCCAAAACAGCCCTTTCATTGCGTGGTACCAAGGTCGATCGTCCCCCTACAATCCCTCCCAAATGGTCTATGGCGATTATCTTTACACGTTGCATGATCGCGGGTTTTTGACCTGTCACCATGCGAAGACCGGCCAAGAGGTGTATGGCAAGCGGCGTTTCCGTCCCAGTGGTTCGTTCACCGCATCTCCCTGGGCCTACAACGGACACCTCTTCTTTCTCAATGAGGATGGCCTGACCTACGTTCTCAAGGCCGGGCCAACCTTCGAGATCGTCGGCACCAACAACCTTGGTGAGCTCTGCCTGTCCAGCCCGGCGGTTTCCGGGGACAAGCTCCTGATTCGCACTGCCTCAGCACTTTACTGCCTGACCCAAGGCGCCAAGTTATCCGACGAAGAGGCCGCCGCTGGACGTCAACCCCCCGCAGGGGACTCGACCGTGTCGATCTGGGAGGCTGTCGCAGCCGGCGATTCTCAGGCCGTGGTTGAAAATCTCAAGTCGGGAGTCTCCGTCAATGCCAAAAATCCTGCGGGTGGCACGACACCGCTGATGACCGCGGCGTTGTATGGACAGACAGATCTTGCGCGGCTGCTCCTCGAGAAGAAAGCCGACGTCTCATTGGTTCTTGGAGACGGCAACTCAGCCTTACATATGGCGGCTTTTCTGGGGCATACCGAGATCGTGAAAATGCTGCTGAAGAACGGAGCCAGGGTTCATACCAAAAACGCCAAAGGTGAGACACCACTGGACGTCGTGTCGGGCGACTGGAGCCGGGAACTGGCGGGCACCTACCAGTTCATCGGAGATCTGTTGAATCTTGAGCTGGACGTGAAACGCATTCGTGAAGCTCGTCCAGTCATTGCGAAACTTCTTCAAGAGCACATCACAAAACACTCACAGCAAACCGAAAGTCCATAAGGCCACCCACGTCAACCGAGCGACGGATCAATCCGTTGCAACTCTCCTTGACGAAGAGCCTCCTTTTGACCGTTGTTGCTGCCGCTAGTCGTGACTCACCCCGTTTTTGCCTTCAGGAAACTCGTGATGACACAGTTGCATTGGACCGGACTTGGTCTGGCATTGTTGTGCGCGGCCGTTCTTTGCTGCGTCGTTCTTCCGGCAGGATACGGAGATGCTGCCGCCCATTCACCCAGCAGACCTCAGGGCGACTCTCCTGGGCGGCCTCTGCGGACTGGACATCCGACGTTTGCCAGCCCGCATGCTTCACCAATCAGTCTTCACGACAGCACTGTCTTTGTGGTGAATACCCCAGCGGACACAGTGGATGTCATTGACGTGCAGACCCGAAAGATCCGCACCCGTATCCACGTGGGCATTGATCCGGTCAGCGTCGCTGTCCGGCCTGATGGCAAGGAAGTCTGGGTGTCCAATCATGTTTCGGATTCGGTCAGTGTGATCGACAACGACCCCCGTAGCCGGACCTACCTTCAAGTTGTGGCGACGGTTCAACAGTTTGATCCCAAAACGAAGGCCACTCGATTCGATGAGCCGATTGGCATTGCGTTCGCCGGCAACGAAAAGGCGTACGTGGCATTGTCTTCGGAGAATCAAATCGCCGTTGTGGACGTTCCCACTCGCCGAGTGGTCAAGCGGCTGAAGATTCCCGCTCAGGATCCCCGGGCGATTGCCGTTCATGGCGATCGACTCTACGTCATCCCGTTTGAGTCGAATAACAAAACTCAGCTCTCAGGCGGCTCCAAGGACGACATTGATGGGGATTTGGTGACCTTTGACGCCTGGCAGCATTCCATTCGCGTCAACAACGTTCTGTCGTTGGGACACGTCGTCGATATCGTCAAGCATCCGGACGTGCCGGATCGCGACCTGTTCGTCTTTGACACCAAGAGCGACAAGTTGGTCGAGACGGTCGAAACACTCGGCACGCTGCTGTACGGGCTGACCGTCGATTCCAGGGGCCGCGTCTTTATCGCTCAGACCGACGCACGCAACGACGCCAACGGTCGCGCCGGAACCAAGAAGCACGGCATGAAGGAGTTGGATAATCGTCCGTTTCTCAACCAGATCACCAAACTCGAGTTCAACAATGGCACCCCCGCAGAGCCCGAGTTCATCAACCTCGAGCCCTTGCCGCCTGCGCAGCCGGAAAAAGGGAAGGCTTTAGCAACGCCGTACGCGGTTGAAATCAGTGGCGACGACTCGACGCTGGTCGCAGTCGCTGCTGGTTCCGATAAGCTGTTTACCGTCGACGCCGAAAGTGGGAAGTTGCTCGGACGGGTCCCGGTTGGAGCCGTTCCCCGAGGGATCGCCCTGGAGAATACCCAGGATGGAAAACCGGCAAGGGCTTGGGTTTACAACGCAGTAGCCAACACGGTCTCCCTGATTGACCTGTCGAACTCGGCCAGACCCAAGGTTGCTGGATTCGTCAAGCTCGAAGATCCGACCCATCGTCAGGTCAAGCTGGGACGCACCTGGTTCAATGACGCCGATGCTTCCTCGACCGGCACATTCTCCTGCGAGAGCTGTCACCCGGACAGCAATACCGATCAGTTGCTTTGGGTCCTCAAGACACCGATCGTCACGGGTGGCAATCAAATTATGCCCCGGTCCACGATGCCGGTGCGCGGTTTACGCGATACCGCTCCGTTTCACTGGGATGGAGTCCTTGGCGATCCTTACGGTGGCAATAACAGCGCGAATGTCCGCACGTCCGTTGAGCCAACCGCGGACGCTGAGGACCAAACGACCAGCACTCGGCATTTGATCGACGCCAGCCTCGGTGATGTTCTCCGAGCCCACGGAGACGACGTGGTCAACGACGAAGGGAAGCCCGGTGCATTGACGGCAGCCGAGCGCGACGACTTGGCGATTTATCTGCTCAGCGTGCCGTTTCCACCTGCGCAGCGGCGTGCTTATGACAACGTCCTGTCAGAAAGGGCACAGCAGGGATTAAAGCTCTTTCACATTGAGGGCGACGACGATCCCTCCAAGCCGCGGCCGAATGTCTGTGGCAACTGTCACCGTATGCCGTTTCTGGTGAGCACAAACACACCGGGCACCGGCATGGATGCGCCCACCTGGAGGGGCGCGTATGACCGCTTCCTGATTCTGCCTCAGGGTCGGCTGAACATTGTGGAGTTTCCGTTTTACCGCAACGTGGCCGAACGCGGTCAACCCGAGGAGGAAATCTGGCGCTTCTCGTGGGGCGGACGTCGCCGATTCAACCCCATCTGGAATATGGTTCTCGAAGGGAGCACGGGATTCTCTGGCTCGTTCGCCCGTCAGGTCACGCTCAATTCGGCCTCCGTTCAAGAGGAGTTGACAGCCGATCTGCTGAACGCCCTGGAGGATTCTGCCGCGGAAGGGGCCATTGTCCTGGAAGGCGAAGGCCTCTTGATTGACGACTCCACCTCAAAACCCGTTGCCTTGCAGTTCGACTCAGAGTTCCGCAGCGGTGTCTACGTGAGCAAGACTCGCGACCGCGAAGCGTTCACCCGGGAAGAACTCTTGACGCTGGCAGCCGACGGCAAGTTCATCGGCACATTCACGGGCCGTCACGGCGAAAATGCGGACGTCGAGGCGCCCCAGCCGGCTCTCTGGACGCTCGGGTCGATCCACGAGCAACGTGGGAGACAGGAGTTTCCCATCTTGTATCAAGGCCACAGCACCATGACCGTCAGCGGTCGGCACTTCGACGAATATGCAAGCGTGTACGTCGATGGCCGACGTGTGGAGGCCTCCATCGCTTTGCAAGACGATGATCGCGAACAGGTCCTCATTGAACTGGAGTCGTTGCCCGCCCTCGGGATGCATCTGCTGCAGGTCCAGGCCGAAAACGGATTGTTCAGCAACGATTTTCTCTTCCACGTCACCGAGCACGCTGAGGCCGCCGTGGAGCTGCAGCGTAGCATCGACGAACGCCATGTTGGCCCCAGAGATCCTCTCGCCAGAGCTATTGCCCGAGGTGATCTGAAGGAGACCAAGAAGCGTCTCGGCAAGGCGAAGTCCATCAACGACCGTCGGGGCGAAGGTGGATCGACTCTGCTGAGCACCGCTGCTCTCCACGGTCGGCTGGAGATCGCTAAGTTCCTGGTCGAGCAGGGCGCCAAGGTGAACGCCCGCAACAACGACGGCAATACACCTCTGCACGTTGCAGCCTTCCTCTGCCGTAAGGACATCGTTCAACTCCTGTTGGACAACGGCGCCTCGGTCACTCAAAAGAACGATCGAGGAGAAACACCAATTGAGGTTGTTTCAGGCGATTGGAACAAAGGAATTGCGGGCTTCTACAGGGGAATTGCCAATGCGGTGGGTATCAAAGTGGACCTCGAACATATCGAGCGCGAACGACCTCGCATCGCGAAGTTCCTGCGTGAGCACGCCCGGAAGAGCCCGCAATGAAAACGAGTTTGCTTGAGCAATCACGCATCTGCAGTCTCGCCGTTGCAATCGGGTTGCTGCTTGTCGATACGGCGGTCGCGCAGCAGAGCGAACTCAGGGAAAGCGCAGGAACCGTTTCCCAACGCGCGCGTGTCTCTGCTGCACGGCCAACGGATCGCTGGATGCAAAGTTACAACGCCGGCTACATCGATGAAAACGGGGCGTACGCTGGCGGATCGGAGATCATGCACCTGGTGGCGCATCGTGGCAAGCTGTATGCGGCCAACGGCTACTGGGTGGACTCCCACTGGGTGATCCCTCCGGACGACCAGAAGCAATCTGCTCAAGTGCTACGGTTGGATTCCTCGGACGGCCAATGGCAGGTTGACCTCGACTGCGGCAAGGGCAACGAGTTTGGCCTGACGTACATGAAGGGAAATATCCTCAAGTCAGTCACATTCACTCGTGACTTGACCGGGCAGCTTCTCCAACAACCGCACCAACTGCTGGTGATGGGCTCCGGGGCCTGGTTTGAAGGAGGTGGTGCCGTTTCCGTTTGGGTGCGGGATGACAAGAAGGAGAAGTGGAATCACACCCTCGTTCGCCACGGAGCCAATCCGGGTGGGGTACGCTGGGTTCCACGCGACATGGAAGTGTACACCGACAAGGTCACCGGACAGGAACGGCTGTTTCTCTTGCTGGGAAACCCGGGCATCATCTCAGGTGTTTACGATCCGGCGGACCCGAGCAAGATCCGTTGGGACCGCCATACGGAGTATCCCTTTCTGCAGCGAGGAAAGCTCGACATTCGCCCGTTGGGTCTCGCGCAAGCCAACGGCAAGTTGTACTTTTCGGCTGGGGCATCGATCTACCAGCGGCACGACGGCCTGCGTCCGTCCTACACTGAGGTTCTGGATCTCCTCGACGACACAGATACCGATGTTGGTGGCATCCGCGGCATCACGACAATCAAGAACCCCAGCGGACCGGGTGAGTCACTGCTGTTCTTGTGGGCTCCTGGTGGCCGTTCCCGCAGCCAGGTTGTGCGACTCGACCCGGATAGGCGGGGCGGATTCAGCAGACACAACGAGGCCAGCATGATGGACCTCATGGAGGAGAGGCTGGGAGTTGAGGTGTCGTACACGCTGGGGGCACATAACATGATGTATCCGGTCAAGCATCCGGTCACGGGTCAAACCGTCCACATCATCGGATTTCAGGGAAACATCTTGGGAAGGCCCCACCTTCGTTGGAAAGGGAGTCGGCTCTATGCCGGCGCGATGTACGCGATTCGAACGCCCGACCAACAGTACACGGTGCAAGAGGTCAACAACGAGTACGCACCTGGCAAGGCATTATTGATCTCGCCGAGAGCGTTTTGTCATTCTCCGTTTGGCGACGGACAACTCTTCGTGGGCGGACATGATGCCAGCAACAAGGTCTCCGACGATATGGCCTGGATCTTCAAAACGCCGCTTGAAGTTGCGCTCGGCCTGCGGCCCGGGTTGGATGCCCATCCGCCAAAACCCAAGCCGAAGCCGGCGGCGAGACTCACTCAAGGCCCGGTGTACGAGCTGCGAATCTATCGTGCCAAACTCGGTCGGTATCCGCTCTTGGTTCGGCGATTCCGCGAGCATACGGATGGACTCTTTAAGAAACACGGCTTGGAACCGGTTGGCTATTGGACGCCTTCGGACAAGAGGTCCTACAAACGAACATTCGTCTACTTACTGAAGCATCCGTCGCGCTATGCCGCGTTCAAAAATTGGGTACGTTTCTTCAACGATCGCCAGTGGCAGGACGTACTCGACAAGCCGGAATTTCAGGGTCTACTCTCAGAGCGACCTGAGAGTATCTTTCTCACGGAGAATGGCTACTCAGAACTGGCTCAAGCCACGATCGACAAGCCTGGTGGCATCTATGAACTGAGAACGTACGTAGCGAATCTGGGAAAGCTCCCAGCACTCAACGCTCATTTTCGTGACACTGCCACACGACTTTTGGCCAAGCACGGCATTCGGAGCATCGGATTCTGGGCTCCGTTTGACCAGCCAGACTCACAGGACATCCTCGTCATGCTTCTGTATCACACCAGTGGCGACGGAGCCGATGCCGGTTGGAAGGCGTTAGAGTCGGATCCCGCCTGGCAGACGGTTTGGAAGAAATCCCCCGCTGAAGAGGGCAAGCTGCTGGCGTCGCCTGCGAAAAGTCTTTATCTCCGAGCGAGGGAGTTTTCCCGACTCAAGTAGCCAGGTTTGTTCCAACGGTCGATCTGAAAGGTTGCTGCAATGACGAGAGTGGCCGCCGCTGACCCAGGGCTGAGGGTCGCCCACGAAGGCAAACATCAGGTTCGTTTTGGCGTCATTGCCGATGTCCATCAAAACGTCATGCATGATGCCCAGAGACGACTTGCCACCTTCGTGGAAGCCATGGAAAGGGAAAACCCCGACTTTGTCATTCAGCTGGGCGATTTCTGTAGCCCGAGCCCTGAGAACCGTCCGTTTCTGGAGATCTGGAATCGCCTGAAGTGCCCGCGTTATCACGTGCTGGGCAATCACGACATGGACGCCCTCGAGCGATCGTATCCGGTCGAGGCCTATGCCTTCGCCCGTCAGCAGACGATGGAGTTCTGGGGGATGCAGGCACGCTATTTCTCGTGGGATGTGAAGGGGCTCCACTTTGTGGTGCTCGATGGCAACGATGAGGGAGGCACGGCCGGTGGGTACCGGAGGTTTATCGCAGACGACCAGGCCAAGTGGCTGAAGAAAGACTTGGCCAACACAGAACTGCCTTGCATCCTCTTTAGCCACCAGAGCCTGGAGCATCCTAGTGGGGTTGAGAATCAACAAGCCATTCGAGCGATTTTGGAGCAGGCGAATCAGGACGCCGGATTTCGCAAAGTGCTTTCTTGCTTCTCAGGGCACCATCACCGTGACTACGTGCGTTGGATCCACGGCATACTCTATCCGCAGATCAACAGCGCGTCCTACTATTGGTTGGGAGAAGGCTACGGTCATCTATCCTTAGGTCCAGAAATTCATCAGAGCTATCCGTTGCTTGATTATACCGCGCCCTATCAGAAGCCTCTGTTCTGCCTGGTCACAGTCGACCAGCAGTATAGATTTCTGCAGATCGAGGGGCGGGAGACCCAGTTCGTGGGGAAAACGCCTTGGGAACTTGGGATGTCGCGCGAGGAACATGATGAGGCCAGTCTCCGACCGATGATCTCTGATTGGAAGATCCCCATTGACTGATTCCCTGAAAAGCCTTCGACGAAGCGGGCCCCTTTCGTCCGGCAATCCGGGCTTCCGGTCAGCCTCAGGCTGCCCCTTGAGGTCATCACATACAGGGGCAGACGGAAAGCCCTGGGTCGAAGACTGCTCCAAGGGTCAGGAATTCACCCCCAGGGACCCTTGGAGTCGTCGAGACTGTCCACGACGATTCCGTGACCGAGGTGTCGATCGCAGAGCTGACGAAGCTGAAACAGTTGATCCATGCGGACGAGGAAGCCGATCGTCCGATGCAGGGCTTGTGCATCTCAAAGACCCCAAGCTGGTGGCTGATTGGCTGGGCCCATCTGCGGGGCACGGAAAACGGGGACCACAAACAGGAGTCGCGGCCCTGGACTGAACGCCACAGACGCGCCAAACCGTGAGTTCGACCAAGTTCGATACCGGAAGCTTGTCGGATTTGTTAAGGTGGTCGGATGGGGCGGGGCAGCAGCCACCTCGTTAGGCGTCCTTTCGCCTAAATTGCCGTCGAGGGAGACGGAGTTCCCAGCCCCTTGGTCAGCCTCTGTGGTCGCGGACCACTCCCACCTGCTGGTTCAACGCTCAATCTGGAGTTACCCCGGTGGGGTGAGAGGGGTCTCCTCAGGGAAAACCTGTACCCATGGGACATCGTTCTCCAGGATCTGACCTGCCTGACTTGGACAAACTGGAACTGGAAGGGTTTCGCTCAATGCCAACGACTTACAACACCTCCCGCCGGAACTTCGTCAAAGGTCTTGCGGCGGGGTCTGCCAGTCTTCTCCTGGCTCCTGGTCAAGGGGCCTTTGCTGGCCAATCACCGAACGACCGACCTGTCTTCGCCACCATCGGACTTCGCAACCAAGGCTGGGCGATCACCAGCAAATCATTCAAATTCGCCGACTTCGCGGCGTTAGCCGATGTGGACGCCAATGTTCTCGGCGCCAATGTGGAGAAGGTCCAGCGAAGGCAGAAGAAGAAGCCTGATGCTTATAAGGACTACCGAAAGGTTCTTGATCGCAAAGACATCGACGCGGTCATGATCGCCACGCCTGATCACTGGCATACAAAGATCGCTGTCGAAGCGATGCTGGCGGGCAAAGACGTCTATTGCGAGAAGCCGCTGACGCTGACGATTGATGAAGGAAAGCTGATCGAAAGAGTTGTCAAAGAGACAGGTCGTGTGTTTCAGGTCGGCACGATGCAGCGTTCCGAATCCGGTCAGCGGTTTCTGAAAGCTGTCGCGTTGGTGAGAGACGGCCGCATCGGCAGAGTCAAGAAGGTCACCTGCGGGATCGGAGGATTCGGCGTTTCTCCGAAGATTCCCGTTGCGTCGGTTCCCGATGGGCTAGATTGGGATTCTTGGTTGGGACCAGCCCCGAAAGTTCCTTACCGTGCTCTGCCGGAAATCCGCAAAGGATATGGCGGTGGTGTCCCGCTTTACAGTAACTGTCACTACGCGTTTCGCAACTGGCATGAATACTCTGGCGGAAAACTGACCGACTGGGGTGCTCATCACGTCGACATCGCCTGCTGGGCCATTGGTGCCAGCGACACCGGCCCCAGCAAAATCACTCCGCTGGAATATGAACTCGCGGTCCCCTACAAGGACGGCTACCCAACAGTCGACGACCAGTACAACATCGCCACGAAGTTTAAGATTCGGGCCGAGATGCCCAATGATATTGAACTGATCATCACCAACGCTGGTGATAATGGCATTCTATTTGAGGGAACCGAGGGTCGCTTCTTTGTCAACCGCGGCAAGCTCGTCGGCAGGCCGGTTGAGGAGCTCGCCAAAAACCCTTTGCCGGACGGCGCGGTGGAAGCTGTTTATGGCGGCCCGGTCAGCGCGAACCATACCGCCAACTTCATCGAGGGGATGAAGGCCCGCTCGCAACCGATCTCCGACGTCTGGACCCACAACCGGATGCTCGAGATCTGTCACCTCTCCAATATCGCCATGCGGTTGGATCGGGAACTTCGCTGGGACCCCAGCAAACGCGAAATCATTGGTGACTCGCAAGCCAACTCTTTCCTCGCCCGCGAAAACCGCAAGGGGTACGAAATCAATCTGTAGTCTTGCCTTCTCGTTTCGGCACGACCCCCGAAAACTCCTCGGAAGCTCAGCAGGAGACTTCTTACTTGGACTGTCCCAGATGTGGCCCGGCCCACCAATA
>CAZYKP010000063.1:0-50943 GCA_964648025.1 uncultured Pirellulales bacterium
CCTGGCCGATGAACGCCTGGCCGATGAACGCCTGGCCGATGAACGCCTGGCCGATGAACGCCTGGCCGATCAACACAGGACGGATGATCACGGGGCTGAAGAACCTCAGGCTGATGACCATCTGCTCGAGGAAATGATGCAGCCGTCGGGGCTGCCTTTAAACCCAACAGCTCCCCAGGCGTACTTCCAGAGCGTTGGCCGGATCGGACAACAGGTTGCCGATGCACTTTCCTACGCACATAGCCGAGGTGTCATTCACCGCGACATCAAACCCAGCAATCTTCTCTTGGATGACGCGGGCGTGGTGTGGATCACCGACTTTGGACTGGCCAAAACCGACGATGACCCTTTAACCCAATCGGGGGAGTTCTTAGGCACGTTGAGATACATGTCTCCGGAGCGGTTTGGTGGACAGTGTGACGCGCGGGGTGATGTGTATGCCTTGGGAGTGAGTCTGTATGAACTCGCCTGTTTGCGGCCGATCTTCCAGGCCAGCGACAGTATGCAGTTAATCGACAAGATCCGCTCTCAGCTTCCCAGGCAGCCCCGTGCGGTCAACCCGCAGGTCCCCAGAGACTTAGAAACGATTATCGTCAAGGCCATCGCCAAGGATCCGAAACAGCGGTATCAAACAGCGGCCCAGATGGGCGACGATCTCCAGAGGTTTTTGCATGATCAACCGATCCTCGCTCGTCGTGCTTCGCTTGCTGAGCGAGCGGTGCGTTGGAGCCGACGGAACCGGGCTTTGGCAGCCAGCCTTGTTGCGGTGATCATGTTGTTGCTGGCCCTCAATATCGGTGGAGGTCTTGCGGCGTTGCACTTTAGCACCATCAGCCGGAATCAACAGGCGTTGGCTGCGAAGTTTCGCCAGGAACGCGATCACGCCATCGGGCTGAAGCAGCAGGCACGCAGTTCCCAGCGTCAAGCACAAGAGGCCGCCGAGCTGGCCCGTCAAGCTGAGCAGGCCGCTCGCCAGCAGCGGGAGCTGGCTGTCACTCGAACGCGACTCGCGATCCGCCAGCGGCGAGCGGCTATCCGCAATAGCTACTACGCTCAAATGGCTCAAGTCGCAGAGGGAGCCACCGGTCGCCAAGAGATCGGAGCCCATGTCAGCCAGTTGCTCAGCTGGCGAGGAATCGCTTTGCCGGATGACCCCCGAGGATGGGAATGGTTCTTCTTTCAGTCCTATGTCCATGAAGAGATCGCTGAGCTACGCGGTCACGGCGTGGATGTGCTGACAGTCGACTGGAGTCCCAATGGGGCACTGATCGCCTCAGGCGGCAGCGACGGGAGCGTGCGGCTCTGGAATGCTTTGGACGGCGGACAGCAAGCCGCCATCGGCCTGCCTGGTGCCGTGCGGGCGGTGCGATTCCATCCGGAGAGTCGCCGCCTGGCTGTGTTGGTCGGCGACCTGCAGCACGTGACGATCCTAGACGCCTCCAACGGCGAGCTGATCAAAGTCCTCCCCACACCTTGGCCTCCTCAGAAAATCGCTTGGAGCCCAGATGGACGCCAACTCGCCGTCGCTCACCAAGGAGGAATTTTTCTTTGCACAATTGATGAAAAACCACAGCTAAGTCATATTACCCAAGACCAAGCTTTAGGCGGATCAGTCCAGCGGTTGTTTTGGCATTCCCAAGATCAACTGATTGCGGTTGTCTCTTTCCGCCCCTCGAAGAAACGGGAGGTGCAATTCTGGAAAGTCTCCTCTGGCGAGCGAGTCAGAACCTGGAAGGCTGAAGCAGGATCCCACGTCGCGGTCGCTCCCAACGGGCAGGACATCCTTGTGGTCACCCCCAGAGAGGTCCGGCTTTGGAAGGGCGACCAGTCGACGCTGCTCTGGCAAGCCGCCTCCGCAACACGCAAACGGGCGTGGAGCGGACGCATCCGCCCTGCAAGCAACTTCAGCCGCAACGGCCGCTTAGTGGCTTTTGCCGATCAGAAAGGCAACATCCGCTTACATCGCGTTGGTTCGGGCCGATTGGTCCGCATCTTCGCCGCCCATGACGGCTTTGCCCACGAACTGGTCTTCGGCCCCCAAGGCCAAATGTTGGCCTCCTGTCAAAAAGGTTGGAATGGGCTCATCAAAATCTGGAGCCGCCACCGCCCTGCTCCGGTCCGCCAGTTGGAATCCCCCAAGCAACCCGTCCACAGCTTGGCCTGGAACCCCGCTCGTCCGGGCATGATCGCCGGCGGCTTTGAAGATGGCAGCATCTGGCTCTGGGAGATGATCTCCGGTGCTCGCTTCGGCGAAATCGGCGGTCACCAAAACCCTGTCACCGCCCTTGCCTTCTCCCAAGACGGCCGTCAACTGGCCACCGGCGACCAGACCGGCCGAGTGGTCGTCTGGGACCTCCAAGAGCAAAAAGTTATCCGAGAACTTGCTCCTTTGATCACCGGCAAAATCTCCTTTCTCGCCTGGCTAAAAAACGACCAGCAACTATTAGCCGGATTTGCTTGGAGTGAACACCAGGCCCCACATCTCCGTCCCTCGATTCTTTGGGAGACCGATACTTGGAAAGCTGTCCAGCGTCCACCCTTGGCAGCTATCAGCCAAGACGGGAAATCGTTGTTGGGGGTCGGTCGTTATAAGGTGATGCTCTACGACACGCAGTCCGGGGAGCTGCAAAACAGTTGGGATAGCCCGCAGTCGCCACCCCATAGCATGAATCCGCAAGGCACCTTATTGGCGACCCGCATCCGCTCCCGAGAACTGGTCGTTCTTTCTCGAGACAACCGTGCTCGGCCGCAACGGCTTGCCGGCAACACGGGGGATGTCACAGCGTTGAGTTTTGCCCCCGACAGCCGGCGTTTGGCCAGCGGGGCCAGCGACGGAGGCGTGACACTTTGGGATCCAACCAGCGGGACAGCTGTGTGTACATTGCGTGGACTGACAGATTCGGTGACCGCATTGGCCTGGTCCCCAGACGGGCTTCAGCTGATCGCTGCCGACGCCAGCGGTCAGGTCACCCTCTGGGATGCTGGCTTGGGAGCCGTTCGGGAATGTGCCCCCGAAATGCTGGCTGCAGTCTCTCAGCTCGCGCCCACGATGATGGGAGAACCCTCCTCCAACGCCCTGATGCTGCAAGCACGTTGTTTGGCAAGATTTGATCGCTGGGACCATGCAGCCCAGACCCTGGAGAAGATCGTCACAACCCAGCCAGAAGACCCCCCTGCCTTGTATCACATGGGGTGGTGGATTGCTAAGGACTATCAGCCCGCCTCCGGCCCCAACCAGTGGCCAGGCGGTGACCAATTGCAGCAGAATCCTGGACAGTCTCTCAACCAGGGCTTAGGTCTCCCAACTCTGGAGGATTTTACGCACTCGGCAATCGACCCAGACGCACCGGATCTTGTGGATCCGCAAACGCCCCATTGGTACATCCCGGTGGTCGATCCCAACGGTTATGTTCCTCTGCGGGAAGACCTCGAGTACCTCCTGGCTCGGCTGTATGCCTCCCAAAACATGGAAGGCGAGCTGCGGGTCGGTCCCAGTCAGCGGGTCGAGCAAGTGTGGCTCAACGGCCGACCTTTGGGGCCAGACAACCCTACAACCGAGGGAGACTCCTCCGACCTTTTTGGACAAGGTCAACCACACAAAGTTCAGATTTCTGCTGGCTGGAACACAGTCGCCATTCGAGTCAAACAACTTCGTGACCGCGTGGTCTTCCCCAACGCAGGACTCTTTCTGCGATTCCAATCGCCAAGTCCTCAGGCCGCCATGACAACCAACTCGCCCCCTAGCGAAGCTGCAATTGCGGTGGACTCAACCAACGGCCGTTAAGAGTTCAGTGACTCGCCAGAAGCCAAGCAAGGTGAGGGGAGATCTCAAGAGGATCGTTGGCTCAACGACGTCGTCAAAAATTTCAGGAATTTCTCGATCGATTGGCTGCTCAGGCGAGCCTAAGAGAGTGGGAACCTTTGGGGTTTTGTGGGGTGAGGATGACTGCTGACTCTTGCCAGTGATCCTCAAAAGCAACATCCTTCTTGGGGAAGCCGTTTGGGGCGGCTTGAAGAGTGTTGCCCTGCGTGGTTGGGAGTTTTGGTGTCTCTTCTTGGATGCACCAAACAAGAGCCTCCAGCGAATCAACTTAGCCATCTCATGCTAAGTCCTTTCGCTGGAGGCTCTCTTCTTGGCAGAGCCCCTCAAGATCAATCCCCAAACACCCCAGCAGGCTACGCTTGAGCTGAAAAACACTTCCTCAGAAAGCACTTCCTCAGAAAGCACTTCATCATCAGAAGACACTGGGGGCAGCAAACCGTCCCCAGCTCTCTTCGAAACGCCTGCTCACCTGGCAACTCATCTCGCCATCGGTGGAGACCGCCGCGGTTATGCTCTGGCCACTCTCGCAGTCAGAGTACGCAGTCGGCGATCTGCTACTGCTGCCTTCGGAAAAGTCTTGCTCGTCCAAAGCACCCGAGCCGCCGGAACCACCAGTGATCTGGCAGCTGTTGATCTGGCAGCCTTTCCGCTGTGCCGGACGAGCCAAGATTGTCCTCAACCTCAGTCATTGGACTGTCCCAGATGTGGCCGTTGCCCACCAAGATGTTGGTGAATGAATCTGTTGAGGGCCCGCCGGGTTGGGCCTTAGCCACAATCTGCGACAGTCGAGGTAAGCAGAATTGCAGTTCAGAATCGGCGGACAGATTCGCTCCAATACTCCCCTTGAAGGGATACCCTCCTGGAGGGGGGACTCTTATTGAGGGGCAGTTGCTTTTTCCACGCCCGTGTCCGATCGGCAAAACCGCAAGATTCTCAAGACCTATAGGTCGGCAACACAACAAGATCTTCAGGACCATCAAACACTCGCCAGCAAGTTGGTAGCTTCAGCGTGCTGCACCGCCAGAAGCTTCTTGGCTGCTTGCAGCTCGTGTTGCCAGTGGTAGACTAAAAACGCTGCTGGCGAGAGTTCTCCGACGGAACCCCAACTCAATCCAACAGCGTCAAGCAATCTCCTGAAACTCTCAAAAAGTTCCTGACCAACTGACCGTCTGCCAGAACCATCCCGATCCGGACAACACCACCTCCAACTGATCACCAAACGTTCCAACCATCACCGTTCCAATCATCACCGTCTCAACTCGCACGACTTAAGCATGACTCAGATCCCCGTTGCCGTGCCAACAATCTTGGCGGTCGCACTCACCGGCTTTTTTGCCACCTCTGCCCTGCAAGCAGCGGAGAAGCCGATCTTCCAGAGCCCGCTTGTGACCACCAAAACACCAGGGCACGCTGTTGACATCGACGTCGACATCACCAAGGCCAAAGATCTGTATTTAGTGGTCACCCATGGCGGCGATGGCAATTCCTGCGACTGGGCCGATTGGGCTGAACCACGACTGACCGGCCCCTCGGGCCAGAAGAAACTCACCGAGCTGAAGTGGACAACCGCCCAAGCGGGCTGGGGTTCGGTCCAGGTCAACAAAAACGCCCGAGGCGATTCGCTGCGAATCGGAGGCCAAGCTGTCCGATACGGAATCGGCACTCATGCCGATAGCCTCATCCACTACAAACTTCCTGCTGGCTACACCCGTTTTCAGGCTCGCGGAGGGCTGGATAACGGCGGGACCGATCAAGGCTCCTGCGGTTCTGGGGCGAGCGTGAAGTTTGCTGTTTACACCAAAAGGCCAGGCCTGACACTCGCTCGAGCAGCCCGACCGGGTCGTCGCTCCGACCCGGCCGCTCACGACCCCTCCAACGCTGTAGCCAATCTCGATGTGCATCAGCAGCTCGATTGCACTCTCTTTGCCAGCGAACCGATGATGACCAATCCCTCCAACATCGATATCGACCATCACGGTCGCGTCTGGGTCTGCGAGATCGTCAACTACCGTGGCCACCGCAACAAACGGCCTGAAGGTGACCGAATCCTCATCTTGGAGGACACCGATGGAGACGGAAAAGCCGATCGAAAGACGGTCTTCTATCAGGCGCCAGACTTCAAATCCCCTCACGGTATCTGTGTGCTGGGGACACCCAGTGGCCGAGGGACCAAAGCCATCGTCTCAGTTGGCGATCAAGTCCTCATCATGACCGATGAGGACGGCGACGACCAAGCTGACAAACAAGAGGTCCTCTTCTCGGGGATCTCAGGCACCCAGCACGACCACGGCATCCATGCCTTCGTCTTCGGTCCCGACGGAAAACTCTACTTCAACTTTGGCAATAACGGCCGTCAGCTCAAAGACAAAAGCGGGAAGGTTATCATCGACCAAGCAGGACATCCGGTGGTCGCTGATCGAAAGCCCTACCAGGAGGGCATGGTCTTTCGCTGCAATCTCGACGGCAGCCAAGTCGAAACCCTCGGCTGGAACTTCCGCAACAATTGGATGGTCACCGTCGATAGCTTCGGCAATCTCTGGCAAAGCGACAACGACGATGATGGCAACCGAGGCGTCCGGATCAACTTCGTCATGGAGTTTGGCAATTACGGCTATAAGGACGAACTCACCGGGGCCGGCTGGAGGAAGAGCCGCACCGGAATGAGTTCCGAGGTGCCCCTGAGGCACTGGCATCTCAACGACCCCGGCGTGGTTCCCAACCTGCTGCAAACCGGGGCCGGCAGCCCCACAGGCATCACCATCTACGAAGGCGACCTGCTGCCGGAGCTCTTTCAAGGGGAGGTGCTCCACTGCGACGCCGGGCCCAGCGTCTGCCGTGCCTACCCAGCTCAACCCGACGGAGCCGGCTACCTCGCCGAGATGGTCAACATCCTCTACGGAGCTCGCAATAACTGGTTCCGCCCCTCGGATGTCTCCGTCGCTCCTGATGGCTCGATCATCGTGGCCGACTGGTACGACCCTGGCGTCGGTGGACACCGTGCTGGTGATTTGGACCGCGGGCGTCTCTTCCGAGTCACCCCCAAGGATCAAGCTCAACGGTATGAAAACCCGACCTTCGACTTCGCCACAGCCGAGGGTTGCACAAAAGCCCTGCAAAATCCCAACTACGCGGTGCGGTATGTCGCCTGGACGGCCTTGCACGAAATGGGCGCCGCCGCCGAAGGCGAACTGCTCAAGCTCGACCGCAGCGACAACCCACGTTACCGGGCTCGGGCATTGTGGCTGTTGGGCAAGATCGAAGGTCAGGGCCAGACCTATGTGAACCAAGCCATCTCCGACGAAGATCCCAACATCCGCATCGTTGGTATCCGTCTGGCCCGTCAGCTCGACGAGGTCGACCACATCGCCGTTGCAGACAAACTCGCCAGCGATCAGTCACCCCAAGTTCGCCGAGAGTGCGCCATCGCCCTGGCCAGCAACAACACTGGCAAAAGCTCCCCCAAGGCCGCAGAGATCTGGGCCGAGCTGGCCACGCATCACGATGGGAAAGATCGCTGGTACCTCGAAGCGCTGGGGATCGCCGCTGGAGGTCACTGGGATGCTTGTTTAGCAGCTTACTTTGAGAAAGTCGGGGGCGAGGCCAAAGCCATTGGCACTGCCGCCGGGCGAGACATCATCTGGCGGAGCCGGGGCAAACGGACGCCGGCTTTGCTGGCCAAGATCGTGCAAGACCAGTCTACCAGCGACGCCGAGAAGCCGCGTTACATGCGGGCCTTCGACTTCCTCTCTGGTCCTGAGAAAGATGCCGCCTTGCGGAGCCTGTTAGGGCTGTAGACCACTTTGCCGCGACGCTCAGTAAACCCCCAATCCGCTCGTCAGGGTAATCCACCAGGCTGATCCGCAAGGGTGAGCCTGGTCTTTTGCTGTTGGGACGGAATTCTGTCAGGCTGATTTCGGGCAGTCTTCGTCCCAATCATTCCTCGGGCGAGTGAGTTCTTTTGCATCTGTGATCAGACTCCCTGCTTTGTCTTTGCATGCCGTTTGCCGCCATGAACCACACCACCCATGTGATGCCATTGTTTCCTCTGCGCCACTGCTTCACGGTCTGTTGTTTAGTGGCCTGTTGCTTGACGGTCTCGGGGTCTGAGAAGTACCCCGAGCGTGCCCGAGACCAACTGATCGTTGAGACCGTCTTGCGTCTGGAGAATTTTGATTTGAGTTCCTCTGAGAAGGCCAGGTCAGCGGTCTTGCGGTACCTCCAGCACAATGTCGGCAGCGAGCGGTTCTTTGAGTTGATTCGCCGATTTCAGATTCTCGAGGCCAATCCGCTGCTGATTCAGCTCGCAGCCGCAAAACCCACAGAAACAGCTGGCGTCGAGGCAGCGAGGTTACTCCTTCGCTCTGGCCAAAGCTCATTGCTGCTGGCAGCAATCGACCGTGACGACAAAGGCTCCGCCGGTGTGATCACCGCAGTGGGCCTCTCGGGCGAACCGCAGGCGGCGAAGTTGTTCCTGCCCTTGATCAGCGAGAAAAAACGCAGCCTGGCCGTGCGTCGGGCGGCCACCCAGGGCTTGGGGCGACAACAACAGGGCCAAAAGCAACTGCTGAAATTGGTCGCTGAAGACAAGCTGCCAGAAGATCTACGATTTACCGCCGGCAATATCCTACGTGGCTCGGCAGATGCAACCATCCGTCAGAAAGCTCATCAGCTCCTCCCGCCGCCTGCCTCATCTGATGCGGAGCCTTTGCCGCCTCTTGCTGAGTTGATCACCCAACGAGGCAATCTCAAACGTGGCCGGAAGATCTTCCTGACTCGAGGTAGCTGCGCCAACTGCCATCGGTTAAACGGCCAAGGCAAAGAAGTCGGACCCGATCTTTCCGAGATTGGCAGCAAACTCTCTCGTGAGGCGATGTATGTGGCGATCCTCGACCCAAGCGCGGGCATCAGCCACAACTACGAAACCTACCAAGCCCTCCTGACAAACGGCACCGTGTTTTCGGGAATCAAAGTCAGCGAAACCGATGATGCGGTCACCCTCAAATCCGCTGAAGCGCTCGTCCGCACGATCCCACACGACGAGATCGATGAGATCTTTAAGAATAAGCTGTCGTTGATGCCAGCAGGCCTTCAAAAGACCATGACCGTCCAGCAGCTCGTCGATTTGGTCGAGTTCTTGATGTCTTTGAAGAAAACGGGGTCCTGAGGCATCGATCAGTTGGAAGAGCGTTGGGTGAGTGATTGTCCTGCCGTGCTCTTGAGCGCCCCGTTTGTCGCTCGTGTTCAGTCGTGGGTTTGCCGGACATGCTTGCCGGTGGTAGGGTCAACCTCTCAAAACCATGTGGGCTAACACCTCGACAAGCGGGGATATCGAGTGCGTATCTTATTAGCGGCAATCCGCCCCAGTGAACACTCGATCGGACCGCCCGGCACTCATCTGCGATGGACTCTCCCTGCGAAGCTTGAACGTCTTAGAGACCCCCACCTTTCGCCGCCCCAAAGAGGGGTTTTGGGGTTTCCAGAGAAGGGGTTTTTGATTTTCCGCCGACCGCATGGAAGCCTGCGGCCAACCAGACTGCGTCTCCCCACGATCCCAAGGGGGCGACAACCTCAGCGCCTTGCCACGGAACATGCGTATCTGTTTCCCGATCCGCAAGCTCAATTGATTTCCCACCAGGGAAGTTGGATCGTTCGCAGTCAGGGGCAATTACTCATTCGCTTTGCTACCCCGGTTATCTGGTGCGGCATCGAGTTTCATGATCCCGCCCACGCCAATGAGATTCGCGCCTTCCAGGGGCGGCGGCTTGTCACCGCGGCCCAATCGGCCCCCGGGGTTCGACCATGTGATCCTCACACTGAGGTTTAAGCAGCTAAGTCGTCCCTTGACGGAGGGTCAGCCGGGACTTTTCGCCTCCGCTGGCGTCAGTTTCGCAGAGTTACAAATCCGCCGAGCTACCCTTCATCAGATTCCTTTTCTGACATCACAGTTTGGCTCCTACAGCGATTTGATCGACAGCGGGGAGGGCCGTCTGACAGACCTTGCTGTCGAGCCTGCCTTCCTGAAACAGCAGAGCCTGGACAATCTGGAGGACCGGCGCCGCCACTTCGTCTTCCAGCGATACCGCCTGGAGACAGGTACGATCGATTTTCGAGACGGCCTGATCGATCGGGAATCTTATGAGATCTTGCGACAGCATCATCGTGATGCCAAAGCCCAGCTGGACACAGCCTTTGCTGAACTTTGCAACGCCTTGACCGATCTGTATTACGACCCACTGCCCAACGACCTCGATCCCTACCTCCTGAAAACCGATTCCGGGGCCTTAGGCCTTTACATCCGCTCACCAGAGCCTCTAGATCTCCGCGAGGCGGTTGACCCAAGCTTGCTCAACATCGATGAGCGTTTGAAAACTCTCCACGCCTGGCGCCAGATCGGTTCCACCGACCTCACGGTCGAAAAGGACGGTGGACCAACTGATCAAGCGATGGTCATCTTCTACAACGGGGATGGAAACCAACTGCTGTTGTTGCCGCAAACCTCCAGCAACGGCAGCCGGTTCCAACCAGGCTCCTATGCCCTACGGTTCGTCCACACCCGAGATCCCGACGACGACACAAGCGACATCGACCACCGGTACGACCGCGGTTTCCAAAGTTCCGCAGGGTCCACCTCGCCTGAGATCGCAGAGATACACTGGAGTATCAGCTAAGCTGCCCAGCCAACCGGCATTCTCAGATCCAACCGGCATTCTCAGATCCAACCGGCAGGACACTTCCGTTGGGCGCTGCAACGCAGCTTGTCAGTGGGCACATTAGGGGGGGATCAGGACTCCAGGATAAAGACCGTCAGCGATCTTGGCCCATGAGCTCCGATGACCAGCGACTGTTCGATGTCGGCTGTTTTCGAAGGACCAGCCAAGAACAGCCCGAATCCACGCTTGCCAAAGTTCGCCTCCGGTTTGGTGATCCGCTCATAGGCCTGGTGCATGTTGCTGAGAATCTGCTTCGCTTCGATCACCAAACCTAAGTGCTGAACGATGAAGGGCAGCACTCGATGCTGCAGTTGCTCATCGGTCAGCCAGATCGCTCCGTTTTCTGCCACGCCGAACTGCCCCGCCAGGAGGGCAAAATCGACGTCAGCCAGTTCATGAGGATCCTCAATAGCATCCAAGTTGACATTGGGCTCGCCCACCCCGGGAATCAGTGAGGCCCTTTGGGAGGCCTGACTGTACGCGGCGACCTCTCTCAAAGCGGCGGGCAAGTTGGCCAGTGAGTCGATCCGCACTGTTTGACCACCGGCGGTCGCCAGTTTGGCGGCGAATTCAGCAGGCGGATCGGGATACTCGATCCAGCAACCAGCAGCCAAGTCAGGAAGCGGCACCGCCGGAACCTGGTGCTGTCGAATGCTTTTGAGAATCTCCCCGCGCCGGGCCGAACGCTCCGAGTTGTCTGCCGCCGAGGTTGTCTGAGAGGTTTCCGTGGTCGCCATGGAGTCAAATTCGTCTTAAGGATTACCAGGGTGCAACTGTTTGTGAGATTCCCGACACATTCTTGATAGTTCGAAAAGTTCTCAAGGACATCCGCGAGCAACGACTGACTTGAGGGACGACCAGCTTGTGCAACGACCAGCCTGTGCAACGACCAGCCTGTGCAACGACCAGCCTGTGCAACGACCAGGGGTCCGAGCTTCCGGTGGTGCCTCTGGCTGCACTCCCTGAGTTGACTGCACTCCCTGTTGGTCATCGCGACCTGTTGGTCATCACGAACCGTTGGTCATCACGAACCGTTGGTCATCACGAACAGGGGCAGACGATCGCCCTGAGAGAAACACGGATCTGAGGCTCAGTGGAGACGGGAAGTCTCGACTGCCCGGGCTTCGGCCCGTCGCCTGCTGGTGGCAAAGCTCTTTTGAGCCTCAAGACGCTGAACCGCTGTGGTCTTGAGGTTTGGTTTGGGCCTGAGCTTTCTGTCGTCGGCGGAACTGTTCTCGGAAGCTTTGTTTGGGGAACTGGGGGATCTCTCGCTGTCGTCCCCAAGGGTTCAAATAGGAGTTATAGACCAGAAACCGTGGGGTCCAGGGAACAGTCCAACGCGCAACACGACCGAGAAGATTGAACAACCAAGGTCTGCGGAAGACGAAACTGGCCGCATGCATCCCCAACCGTTTTGGCCAGGTCAAAAGACCCTGACGAGCCAGATCGCGTCGCCAGATATACAGTTGTGTGTGCAGGTCGATCTTCACCGGGCAAACGTCACTGCAAGACCCACACAGGCTACAAGCATGGGGCAAGCTCGCGTGCTTCTGGGGGTCACGCATGGGCTCCAAGATCGAACCGATCGGCCCTGGAACGGTGGCGTCGTAACTGTGGCCGCCGCTGCGGCGGTAGACAGGGCAGGTATTCATGCACGCCCCGCAGCGGATGCAATTGAGGCTCTTGCGGTACTCGGGTTTGCCCAAGATATCACTGCGACCATTATCGACCAGCACGATGTGCAATTCACCATCCGGGGCAGGACCATGGAAGTGAGAGCTGTAAGTGGTGATCGCCTGGCCGGTGGCGCTGCGGCCAAGCAGACGCAGGAACACACCCAAATCGGCTCCGCGGGGAATCAACTTCTCAATGCCCATACAGGCGATGTGCAACTTGGGCAACGAAACCCCCAAATCTGCGTTGCCTTCGTTGGTGCAGATCACAAAACCGCCTGTCTCGGCGATGGCAAAGTTGACCCCCGAGATGCCCACCTCAGCGTCTAAGAACTTCTGTCGGAGATGCCCACGAGCAGCCTCAGTAAGATACTGAGGGTCTTCTGCTCCCTCCTCGGTTCCCAAGTGTGTGTGAAAGATCTCGCCGATTTCTTCTTTCTTCTTGTGGATAGCTGGCAACACAATGTGACTAGGGGTTTCCTGGGCAAACTGGACGATCCGTTCTCCCAAGTCGGTGTCAACAACCTCCAGACCATGACGCTCTAAATAGGCGTTCAGGTGGCATTCCTCTGTGAGCATAGACTTACTCTTGACCACCTTGCCGATGCCGTGCCTCCGGAGGATCGAGAGCACGATCTGGTTGTGCTCGGCCGCATCTCGTGCCCAATGCACGGTTGCTCCCAAAGCAGTGGCATTCCTCTCAAACTGTTCCAAATAATCCGCCAGGTTGGCAATCGTGTGCTGTTTGATTTGTGAGGCAGTCTCCCTCAAAGTTTCCCATTCTGGCACGCTCCGAGCGGCTCGATCCCGCTTGAGACGCACAAACCAAAGAGCGTCGTCGTGCCAATGCGTGCGTGCTTCATCAGCAACAAACTCGGCAGCCAATTTGGGGTGTTTCTTGGGACCACCAAGCGGCCTGCCCCCCGCAGCTTGGCCATCCACCAAAGGCAACAGCGGCCTCGGCGAGCCTCCCTGAGTCTTACGCTGGTCGGCAATCTCTAGGGGAGCGACACCCTCAGCACCAGCATGTCCTGAGCCCAGGTGATCTGCAGCTGTGTCCAAAGAAGCTTGTGCCGGGGAAGCTTGTGTCGGGGAAGCTTGTGCCGGGGAATCTTGTGCCGGCGAAGGAGGGGTGGCTGTGCTCATCGGTTTCTCGCAGTGAGTCTGTACAAGCTGTTAGGCGTGAAGGGCGATCTGGTCTCTCAGGCTCTCCGGTGCAGACAATCCAGCACGTAACAGTACCTTCTCAAGATAGTCTGGCAGCGGGGAAAGCAAATACCCACGACTCAGGGGACGTGGAGTCACACCAACGGCTCGCCCGAGGTAGTCTCAGAGTCCAAATTCTCTTGTAAAAACGCTAACAGGTGGCTGTGGAATGCTTCCTTGTGCTTCACGTACAGGGCATGATTCCCATCCGGAATCACCACCAGTTGTCCTCGGGGGACTTGGTCAACCAGCAGCTGAGCCTGATTTCGGGGAATCGTTCGGTCGTTCTCTCCCCAAATCGCCAGCACAGGAAGGTCAACGCCCGACAACTTGCGACTCCAGCGAGGAATCCCTGCCGGAGCGACGGCCACCAATCCACGAACAAGCGTCGGGTGTTCCAGCAAGAACGGCCAGGTAAACAGACCGCTTAACGAAGGGCTAACGATCACCGGTCGGAAATCACCCTGGCCCTGCCATTCATTCTGTCCGAGCGTCTGAAGAACGCCCTGCAGCCAATCGGCCTTGTGGTGATCTGAGGAGAACGAATGTCGGATCAATCCAAAAACTCTCTCAGCCCACTTGGGGGTGATCTTCCTCCAGGAGTTCGACAGGCCAAACCCAGGAAGATCCACTGCCAAGGCACGGTGTCCGGCCGAGGCTAAGGTGGCCAGTGTGCCGATCTCCTCCCAGATGGCTGAGGAAAAGCTTGCCCCATGCAACAATACAACGGGGAATCCTGAGACCGGTCCGGCACATCGGTAACTGAATCCACCAAGACGGCTCTGACCATGGGAACACTTGATGGGCAACTCACACCCTGCTGAGCTGGGGGCATCCGCATTGGAGACCGCCAGCCCTGAGACTTCGAACTTCGATGAGTCGCTGCTCGCGAGTGACTGACTTGTTCTCACGGTTGTTTGGGCTTGTTGTGTTTTTGCTTACTGGGTGCGGGCTTGCTGGGTGCGGGCTTGCTGGGAAGAAGTTTGCTGGGGATCTTAGCGAGGCGTCGTTTGGGGGGATTGCTCAGGGGTGGGGAGGCCGACTGGTTGGTCGCCTGCGAGGATTTCTGAGATGTGCATCACCGAGATGGGGGTTTTGTCACGTCGCAGGAGGCCCTGCAAGTGCATCAGGCAACTCATGTCGAGACTGGTGATGACCTGGCTTCCGCCCTGTTGGTGGTCGTGAATACGATCGCGGCCCATCATACAGCTGACTGCTTCTTCGCTGACGGCAAAGGTTCCCCCGAAGCCACAGCACTCATCGGGCCGTTGCAACTGGACAAGCTCAATCTCTTCCAGCGATTCCAACAGCTGCCTCGCTTGGCTGAAGGCAGGACCAACCAGTTCGCTGGCCTGCCCGAGCCGCAGTTCTCGCAGCCCATGGCAGCTCTGATGCAACCCGACTTTGTAAGGAAACCGCCCCTCAATCCGTTCGACGCCGAGCACCTGGGTGAGAAACTCGACCAACTCATACACACGTCCCCGAAGAGACTGATAGGTCGGATCTTCGGGGAAATACTCCTGATAATGGTGCCGAACCATCGCTGCACAACTGCCCGACGGACACACAACCGCTTCGTAACCTGCGAAAGTCCGCACAAACAGCTCCGCCACAGGCCGAGCCTGATCAATACACCCCGAGTTGGCCATCGGCTGACCGCAGCAGGTCTGAGCCTCGGGAAACTCAACCTGACACCCGTACCGTTCCAACACCTCCACGGTGGCCATGCCGACTCTTGGATACAACTGGTCGACGTAACAAGGAATGAAGAGTGCGACTTCAGGCATGGTTGACCAAGAGTGAGAACAGGAAATTGTTCAACAACGGAACTCGTCCGACTGTTGTTGGGGGAAACCTTGGCTCGTCCGGCTTGCCGAAAGGCCGGGTCACTGGTCGTTGCAGGAGCTGCCGCGTTTTTGGACGAGCTGGAACTGGCCAGAATATTGCAAGCAATAGCTTGTCCGACTGAGTTAGGATCGTTTCTCTGGCAGGCAAGCACAGCATCACCGGCCCGGTCCTATTGTAGGCGGCGTCGTGCGTCTGTTTCCACTTGGTCAAGCGCGTGAGGTTGTTTGATTCGGGCCAATGCCGTCGGCAGCGCTCAGATGAACCGGAACCGAGGGGATCTGCTGCTTGCCCGAGACGACGCTTGCCCGAGACAACGCTTGCCCGAGACGACATTCATCAAGAAAAAACCCGCCCAGGCTGAAAAGATGGGCCTGGACGGGTCGAGGGGAGATCTGGTTGGCTGTGAACTTTGCTGTTCAGGGGATCAATACATGTCGTCGTAGCCGCCGGGGGCCGGGGCGGCTTTCTTCTTATCCTCTTTGGGCTTTTCGGCGATCAGGGCGTCGCTGGTTAGCAGCAAGGTGGCCACGCTGGCAGCGTTGACCAAGGCGGTCTGTGCCACTTTGGTGGGGTCGATCACGCCAGCGGCGACGAGGTCTTCGTATTCGTCGGTCGCGGCGTTGTAGCCCAAGTTGAAGTCGTCGTGCTGGAGGATTCGCTCGCAGACGATTCCGCCGTCTTGTCCGGCGTTGATGGCGATTTGCATCACCGGGAAGCGACAAGCGCGTTGAACGATGCTGTAACCGACCTTTTCGTCGTCGCTGAGCCCTTTTCGACTGACAGCTTGTGCGGCTCGGAGGAGGGCCACGCCGCCACCTGGGAGGATGCCGGTCTCCACAGCAGCCCGCACAGCGTGCAAGGCGTCTTCGACGCGAGCCTTTTTCTCCTTCATTTCGCTTTCGGTGGCGGCGCCGACGTTGATTTTGGCCACCCCACCGGAGAGCTTAGCCAGACGCTCTTCTAGTTTCTCTCGGTCGTAGTCGCTGGTGGAGTTTTCGATTTCGCGGCGGATCTGTTCGATTCGGCCGCGGATATCGTCGCTATCCCCGGCCCCTTCGATGACGGTGGTGTTGTCTTTATCAACAACGATTTTCTTGGCCCGTCCGAGGGTCGCCAGAGTGGCGTTTTCCAGCTTCATGCCCAGGTCTTCGAAGATCGCCTGGCCGCCGGTCATGATGGCCAGGTCTTCCAGCATCGCCTTGCGGCGATCTCCGTAGCCGGGAGCCTTGACAGCGCAAACCTTAAGACCACCACGGAGCTTGTTGATGACCATCGCCGCCAGGGCCTCGCCCTCGACGTCTTCGGCAACAATCAGCAGAGGCTTGCTAGCGTTGTAGACTGCCTCTAGAACAGGGACGAGATCCTTGACCGCAGAGATCTTCTTCTCGTGAACCAGGACGTAACAGTCCTCAAGGTCGCACTCCATCTTTTTGGGGTCGGTCACGAAGTAGGGACTGAGATAGCCTCGATCGAATTGCATGCCCTCGACCAACTCCAGCTCGGTGTTGAGCCCTTTGCTCTCGTCGACGGTAATCACCCCGTCGTTGCCGACTTTGCCAATCGCCTCGGCGAGCTTCTTGCCGATCTCGGCATCGTGGTTGGCCGCCACGGTGCCCACTTGAGCGATCTTCGTCTCGTCGGTGCTCACCTCGGTCTTATTCTTGCGAAGCCAAGTGGAGATATCTTCCACAGCGGCCTCAATCCCGTTTTTCATCTGGATGGGATTGACACCGGCGACCACCGCACGCAGACCTTCGTTGAAGATGGCCTCGGCCAACACAGTCGCGGTGGTGGTCCCATCGCCAGCGACGTCGCTGGTTTTGCTGGCAACTTCGCGAACCATTTGGGCGCCCATGTTTTCATAGACGTCCTCCAGCTCGATTTCCTTGGCAACGGTCACACCGTCCTTGGTGACAGTGGGACTGCCGAAGCTCTTTTGCAACACCACATTGCGGCCCCGAGGCCCCAGGGTCACCTTCACCGCCCGGGCTAACTTCGAGACACCCCGACGCATTGCGTCACGAGCCTCCTGGTCGAAGGCAATCATCTTACTCATTGGTGAGTTACTCCACAGAGAGATCAATTGTTGGTGGTCGTGTTTTCAAGATCGAAAGGGTCGTTGTCGATCAGCAACAACTCGTCTGGCAAACCAACTTGTCTGGCAAACCAACTTGTCTGGCAAACCAAGGTGTTTGTCTGACCAACTCACCGAACTACCTCAGGAGCAGTCGGCTTTGGCAATCCGAAGTGCCTTGTCGCTGAAGGACCGATTTTTCGCTCATCAGAACCAGCTCTTCAGAACCAGCTCCTAAACGACGAGCCGCAGGCAGCAACCTTGCTGGAACTCAGTCGCTGATGCGACACACTCAGGTGCGACTTACTGAAGCGCGACCTGTTCAGGAGCCACATAGGAGCTTGTGTGATAAGGTCGCTTGCTTGTGAGAGCCAACGGCCCCCACCGAATCAGCGGATGATGTGATGGTCCCTGCGGGCCGACATTGTCATGAGGTTGACAAGCTCGGATGTCGGTCCCAACAACTCCGACCGGTTGGAATCGATGGTCCCGGTTGGTTGAGTTTGCGTTGGTCAAGCCTTCGCACGCAGGTTCCTCGAGATTTCAGCAAGTCAAGCCGGTCCGACGGTCAGTGCCACAACGGTCAGTGCCACAACGGTCAGTGCCACAACGGTCAGTGCCACAACGGTCAGTGCCACAACGGCGTTGTGGGTTGTGGCCAGAGGTTAGTCTTCGATGATTGCCAGGATGTCGTCTTCACGCATCAACAACACCTCCTCGTCGTCGACTTTGAACTCGTCACCGGCATAGGAGGTAAAGAGCACCCGATCGCCTTCTTTGACCTGCAGCGTGCTGCGGGAACCATCCTCCAACAGCCTGCCATCCCCGACTGCCAATATTGTGCCACGAGCTGGCTTGTTTTTGGCTGTTTCGGGAAGGTAAATCCCGCCGGAAGTCTTTTCTTCACTTTCCTCTCGTTGGACGACCACGCGCTCGCCAAGAGGTTGCAGGTTCAGCTTCTTACCGGTTCGTGTTGCAGTTGACATAGATGTTGCTAGCCTCCCATCAGTGCCGACCGAAGTCGGGTGTCCATGAAGCAACGATTGATATTTGGGAACTACCAATGAGCCATCCGTTTCAACAAGCGGGCGGCTCAAATCGCTCGAATGTCCTGAGGGCCTTGTCCACGCTATTCTGCTGGTGAGAAACTCGCTGACCGGATCGACTCCCCTGAGCTCGCTTGTCAACAGAGCTCGCTGGTCAACAGAGCTTGCTTGTCAACAGAGCTCGCTGGTCAAAAGAGCTTGCCGGTGGAAAGTCAGTTGTCCTGAAACACCAGTTGTCCTGAATCATGTGAGGTGGGGGCTCACCGGAATGGCCGAAGAATTCCCCAGGCCGCAAGGCCACCAGCTTCTGAGGGTTGGTGAGTCCTGGTGATTGGAAGTGGCCCACTCTGACCTGACCAAAGCAACAAGGTTGCGTCAATTCCACCTGGAACCAGAACCTCAAAGGCCCCCAGAACGTGTCCGTCACTCAGTGCAACACCCGTACCAATTTCGCCCCCTTGTCCTAAGCCGAAACGCAGCAATAGGTTAACTAACGAGCTGGCCAACTCATGCCGGCCAAGCATCTCTGGCGCTGCCAACGTGGCAGCCCAAGCGAGTCTTGGCGAAGGTGGGGACTACGATCCCGGCGGAAAGCACTCAGCATTTGCGGAGCTTTTTTGATGAGACGTCAACAACTCACCGGCCAGCAGGTCCACAACGGCGGTTTGGGCAGCATCCGTTCAGAGAGAAGCCGCAACGGGTCCGTTGACCGGTGCAGGGGGCTTGCTCTGCAAATCGCGGTAACACTGGGGGCGAGCTTGATTGCTGGTTGTGGTGGACAGGCCAAACAGGTCCGCCAACAGGCGGAAACCTTTAACCAAGCGATCCTCGATGGGGACATCGAACGGATGGTCTCGTTGACCGATCCGCAGGTGATTCAGGAGAGTGGTGAGTGGCTGATTCGCGGTCGGCTGTTTGTCACCGCCGGCTGGGTCTCCTGGAATTGGTCCAACCGCGAGTCGTTGAGTTTTCAGCTTGGCCAGCCGGAATTCAACGAAACGGGAACCAAAGCCACCCTGCAGGTGTACTTCTCCAGCCGAGTTGATGGCCAGCAGCAGCCGTTGGAACCGACCACTCAGAGGTACGTGTTGCGGGGTGATCGGTGGTACTACCAGCCCAGCCAAGCCCTATCTCAGTTCCAAGAGCTCACCGAACCGGAGTAGTCAGCCTCCAGCGACCAACACAAGCCGCCACAGCCAACACAAGCCGCCACAGCCAACACAAGCCGCCACAGCGAGGGACCACCGCCCGTTGAGCCCTGAACAATCTGTCTTTGGATTAACAACAATCAGAAACCTCGCCAACGATTGGGCAGAGAGATGGTGAGAAAGGCTCAGGGAGAGAGGAAAGCTGCAGAGGGCTCTGAGAACGAATTGCGACACAGATGAGTCCGATGAGTGACTCAGCTGCACAGTGAGTAGCCACAGATCCAAGCATCAGAGAAGAACAACCCCGGCGGCTCTGACAGACGTACCCCTACCTGCACGCCTGCGTTCTCACGTGGCCTACCACACGCAGCCGATTGCCCAGATCGGCATGAAACGAATTCAGAGCCACCGGAGTTGTCTTGCTTCAGAACCCCCCAAAACTCGGCTTGCCCTAAAACCGAGCAGTTCATCTCTTTGGGGGAACTCTTGACTGAAAAACTGTGGATGCGGTGATGACGCTTTGACAGCAGAACACTTGCCAGGCCCGCGAATCAGGCCTGTCCTGGTGATGTGTCCACATGAGGAGTTACGTGCTGCGGGTGTGTGGAGCTACAGGCTGCATCAGTTTTTTTTCCGCCGCCGGTCCTTCCCGAACCGTCGGCTCAGCTTCGGCCTTGTAAGTAACTCCACGCTGATTCCGTCGATGGGGGAGCCCAGTTCACTCCTTCAGGGTGTCCCTTCCGCTGCCGAACCGCCGTGACCTTGGCTCCCTTTCAGTTGGTCGGAAACATCAGCCTGCCCAAGCAGGCCAGGTCCGGTGAGTGGGGCTGCTGGAGGCAACCCGCGTGGGCCGCCAAGCCGCTTGGGCCCACCCGCATGGGCCAAATCGCATGGGCCAGCTCGCATGAATCAGTGGACCAGACGGAAGTGGGCAAGCCGGGTCGAGCAGGCCGGGTCGAGCAGGCCGGGTCGAGCAGGCCGGGTCGAGCAGGCCGGTTGGAGGAGTTGGGTTGGCGCAGCCGAGATGGAGTTGATCGGCTTGAGTTGCCCGGATTTTGTCTTGGCCGGCAGTGGAAGGCTGCGAAGAATATCCCTGAGGTGGTTCAAATCGGTGAACCTCCCACTTCTGTCGGCCTGTTCTGCGTAGCAATCTCGGCCGCAACCTCGGATTCGCTTGCCGTGGATTCTTTCGCTCTTTGAGTGTCCGCGTTCATCCTGCATCTCACCTTCGGCTCGAGGTACGCGCAGAATCTCGTATGCGCTGTGAGCAAAAACAATGGCTTCTTACCCACGTTTTCGGTTTCAATCGGAACTCTGCCGGCTGCAGTTCCAGTGCGACTTCGGCATCATCGAAACACACCAGCACCTCTCGGAGCCAGATCGAGAAGACCGAACCTTCGGCTGGGGTGCTAACGACATCGACTTCATCATCCGCGTGATGGACCGCTGCGGGGTCGAAGCCTCCATCCTTCAGCCTCTAGGTGGTGCTCATGACCCCGTTCGTGTCCATCGATTAACCTACGAGTACTCACAGAAGTATCCAGGGAGGATTTTTGGGATCGCCAGCGTCAACATCAAGGAGTTCGGCACTGAGGAGATGATTCGGGAGTATGAGTATTGCGTCCATGAGTTGGGGTTTGTGGGCATCAAGTTTCATGGCTTTTCCCATGGGATCAACCCCATGAGTGAACTGGCCCAGGTGTATTTTGAGACGGCAGATCGCTTGGGTGTCCCGCTGATGGTTTGTGTGGGAGCACACGGCCAGCCGTTTACCAACCCCGGTCTGTTTGCCGAGCGTGCCCGGGAATATCCCAACTTAAAAATCATTGCCGCTCATATGGACTACTGCGTTGCCGAGTCCTTAATCGCTTTGGCGATGATGTTGCCCAATCTTTACCTCAGCAGCTCCCTCTCGATCGTTCCGTACCTGGAACGGGCCATCACACGTGTGGGAGCCGAACGAGTCACCTTGGCCTCCGAGGATGCCGCAAGTATCCCTGCAGAAATCGCCAAAGTGTTGTTCGCCACCAAAGATGATACCGAGCTGCGTCAAGTACTCCGTGACGGTCCCGTTGACCTATTTCACTTAGCAGGACGCCTCAAGTCAGCCGCCTAAGAAAACACCCAGCTTCGGGGATTGGTGCAACGGCGGTCTTTTTGCCGGCACTGGGTGCAACCGGGGATCGGACACCAGAACATACGACTGGGGCTGCTGAACTCTGAGGAGTTATCGTTGGGCAAATGACGGCGGCAGGATGCCGCCGCTACGTGCTTGTGGCAAGATGTCTATCACTGCCGCAAAGACAAACCGACCTCTGGAGCAAACTCAGTGCAAATAACGCTTCCAACGAAATATCGTCTCTTACAATTGTTCACCTCGTCCGCGGAGATGAGAACTCAGAGAAAACGAAATTCGGTGCTGTCATGATAGTAAGCGGAACCTGATGGGGAGCGAGGGAGATCTCTGCGATGTACGATCTGACCGATGCCATCGATCTTCACGTACATACGGCTCCGGATGTTTACCCGCGGGCCCTTGACGATGTGCAACTGGTCCGACAGGCCCAGGCCCTTGGGATGAAAGCGGTGATGCTCAAGAGCCATCATACGCTCACCGCCGATCGAGCGAGCTTGGCCGCCAGTCAGGCGGAGTTTCCTGTCTTCGGCGGGCTGGTGCTCAACCAACCTGTCGGGGGACTCAACCCAGTCGCTGTGGAGACGGCGATCGAGTTCGGCGCTCGTCAGATCTGGATGCCAACAATCCATGCTCAGCATTGCCTGGATGTCGCTCAGATCCCCATGTTTCAGGCCGAAGTTCGTCGCGGCCGCAGAGGCCTGGTGGTCTCCGAAAAAGGCCGACTGAAACCTCATGTTCTGTCCATCTTGGAAATCATCCGAGATGCTGAGGTCATCCTAGGAACCGGCCATTTAGCTCCCCAGGAAAGTCTGGTGCTGATTCAAGAAGCCCACGATCTGGGCCTGAAGCGGATCTTGGTGACCCATCCGTTGATGTCCTTCACTCGGTTTTCGCTGGATCAGATGCAGACGGCGGTCGCCTTGGGAGCAACCTTGGAGTTTGATTATCTCAGCTGCAACTCGAAGTGGCCTCACGCAGTTGACCCAGACCAGACCGCAGCGGCGATTCAGCACGTCGGCCCGCAGCACTGTGTGATGGCCACCGATGGCGGGCAGGTCACCAACCCAGATCCTCCGCAGATGTTCAGCCAGTTCGCCACGGCCATGTCCCAGCGTGGGATCCGCCCTGAGGACTTGCGGATGATGATGTGCCAGAATCCCGCGCAACTGCTGGGCCTGTAGTGTTTCCCTTGCAGCCGTGATCCGCAAATAGGGATCGGCAGCATCCTGCCGCCGTTTTTGGGGCCCACCAAGAACTGCCAAGCCTTCAACAGCCCAGGTCAACTCGTCCTCAGTCAGTTCGTCATCTGGCAGAGCCACCGACTGCCTCATACGACCTACTGACCTTCGGAGAAGTTTCCGACCCAGGGCGACCAACGGAAGCCCGGATCCTCGGACGAAAGGTGCCCGTTTCGTGGAAGACTACTCAGGGAATCAGTAGTGCCTTGTTTCCTAGGATTTTGGCAGTCGGTTGATTTTGGCAGTCGGTTGATTTTGGCAGTCGGTTGATTTTGGCAGTCGGTGGGACGTGAATCCCCCGATTCCACGAGAACCAACTGCCAAATCAGAAGGAAACCGACCACTAGGAGACCAGTCTGGTGCTTGCCTCATCCCAAGGGCTCCACTGCGTAGCGATCTGCCAGTTTGGCAAACTCATCCAGCAAGTTGAGCCCCAGCGGAATCCCCTCAGCCAATCGCTGCCGGCGGTGCAGCAGCTCCGGCTCACCAGGAAAGAGCACACGTTCGGTTCCCTCGGCAGGCCGCAATTCTCCCCACCGCCGGGTCAGCTCCATCAGCCGCTGATGGAAACGTTCAATGGGCACGAACTGTTCAATGCTAATGGCCCCAACCAAACCGCCCAGCCGCCGGGGTTTGGTCAGGTCTTCATACATTTTGTTGATATCCGGCCCATAGGCCACATCGGCCAGCAGCGAGCAGAACACATCGATCATCAATCCCAAACCAGACCCCTTGGGTCCGCCAATGGCATACAATGCCGCCACCGCCTGGGCATCGGTGGTCGGCTGGCCTTCGGCATCGACCGCCCAACCGGGCTCCAGAGGCACACCTTCCTGCCGGGCGTTCATCACAGTATTCCAGGGGATGATGCTGGTGGACATATCCAAGCACACCGCCCCGGTCTCCCACTCATTGGCCCCGGACGGAGCCCGAGGGGCAGTCAGGCAAATGGGATTGGTGCCACAGAAAGGATCTCGCGACCCAGAGGGCAAAACCAAACTGCCAACATGGGTGAACACGAGGCCGATCAACCCGGCTTCGGCAATTTGGAGGCCGAAGTAAGAAAGCGCCCCACAATGACTACTATCAGAAACGGTGACCCATCCAGCACCAGTCTGGCGAGCTAAGTGGATCGCCTCTTCCGCCGCGCGGCTCATCACCAACTGGCCCATGCCCCGGTCACCCTCCACTCGTGCAGCCGAAGCCCCCAGGCTGACAACCCGAATATCTGGTGTGAGATTGAGACTGCCTAAACCTAAACGGGTCAGATAATGGGGAACACGCGCGACTCCATGACTATCGATCCCGCGGAGGTTGGACTCTACCAAACTCTCAGCCACAAGCGCTGCATGAAGCGGGGGCATACCAGCTGCCTGAAATAAGCCGCTGATAAACCGCAGCAATTGCTCGTGGTCGACCTTGCGAGATTCAAAACGAATTTGCGGCATCGCCTGTCTTGGAGAAAGGAGTTGGAAATCCCAGAACTCTTCCCGTCCAACTGAGGGGTCTCTATCTCCCCAACGGCCGGAAGTTACATGGCGTTACAAGGAGCGCTCGTTGCCTCGACAGAGTGGCCTCGGCAACAATTGACTGCTGGAGAGAGTGGGGGCCTTTTCTGCCTCAACCTCTTGGGATCGGACATCAGCCGGATCCCAAATCGCGAGGATGCTGAGTTTGGTAGCCGTGTCAGACCCGGAGGACAAACGATGACTCAGACGTTGAATGCTCAATGGTCGTTCGCCAAATGCATCAGCACGAGGCTGGCATTGTTGTCGGCAGTGCTCCTGCCGGCGCTTTTTGGAGGGTTGGCTGAACGATCCAGCGGCCAACAACAAGAGGCGGATCCTCCGATGATCCCAAGCGGCCCAGCCGCCAACCCCAACCCAGCCCCGCAACAGACCCAGCAGATTGATTCACCACAGGTTTTCGATCCTGAAGGTTCCCTCCAGCCGGTCGTCCAAGGGGCAGCACAACCAGCCCCTCAACCCACGGTCACTGAGGTCGCCAATCCTGAGGTGCGAAAGTTCGACCCAAGCGAGTATCGCCTCAGCGAACCTTTCCAGCATAAGAACCTGACAGTGTTCTTGGTTTACGGCAAGGATCTGCTTCAAGGCAAATTTCTCACCCTCGAAGAAGCGCTGAAGCAAAAGGTTGTAGAGGTGAAGGAGACAGGTACAGTCAACCAGCTGACCGCCACGAACAAAGGGCAGCTCCCTGTGTTCATCTGCGGAGGCGACATCGTCAAGGGAGGCAAGCAGGACCGCACTCTCCCCTATGACTTGGTGTTGCTGCCAGGGCAGAAAGCCGTACCTTTGCCCTCCTTCTGTGTCGAGCAAGGCCGCTGGGCGCAACGAGGGGCCGAAAAGACGGGCGAGTTCGCCTCCTCCGGCAAAGCTCTGTACAGCAAAGCACTCAAACTGGCAGCTCGTCATCAGTTCAGCCAGAGGGACGTCTGGGCGAATGTGCCGCGCCTGCAGAGAAAACTGCAAGGCAATGTCCAGCAACTCATGCTCAACACCGCCTCGCCCACCAGCCTGCAACTGACCGCCGAAGACAAGAACTTGCAAAAAGAGGCCGCCCAGTACCAACAAGCTTTAGAGAAGCTCACTGCGAAAGCACGCCAGCCAGATGCTCAGGCACGCCAAGAAGCTGTTTTGGGCCTCGTCGTGGCGGTCAATGGCGAAATGAATTCCGCCGATGTCTACGCCTCCTCGGCGCTATTTCAAAAGCTCTGGCCCAAATTGTTAGAAGCTGCTTGCCTGGAAGCCATTGCTGAGCGGCCCAAAGAGAGCAAGGAGTTTCCATCAGTCTCCAAAAAGGATGCCTGGAAGCTGTTCACCGATTCCCACACCGGAAAAGCCAAAGGACGCAAGATCGGCGAGAAGATGCTGACGGTGCTCTCAGAAACCAAGGGCAACCTGTTGTTGGAGAGCCGTCAGTCTGCTAACCCGGGAGACTGGCTGCGACGCAGTTACTTCGTGCGAGACGAACCCGTCATGGCTCAACCAGCCATCCCAGGCCGAAACGTGTTGGTGCAGCCTGCCGTGCCCAACGAACCGCCTTCGGACGCGGTGCCTCAGCCTCAGCTCCCAGAATCCAACGATTTTCCGCCGAACAGCCCAGAGCCGAATCCAACGGCCTCGGAAAGCAATCGCAACTGAAAAGGCGATCGCCATTGAGGGGCAGAAGGTTTGCGTGCTGAGGAGATGTTCTGGTTCCTTGAAATCCGTCCTCGAAGTCTAGCTCAACGAGCGGCGCTGCGCCGCTCGAGCGTTCTGTCTCTCAACAATCACAGGGAAGGCTGTTTCAGATCCGCTTATTCCGACATGTCGCCCCTACGGCGACATCGGTTCTGGAACAAGACCGCCAGCCGCTCTTCCGATGTCGCCGTAGGGGCGACATGTCGGGCGGTTCGGTGAGCCCTCCGCTGTCTCAAGTTCGGAAGTAGACTACTGTTCCTGCCTACTGTTCCTGCAAAGAGGCCGGTTGGAGCGGCAGGACTTCAAGAAATTCCGTTACAGCTCTGCCAGGCGAGAGGTCTAGCCTCACGAGCGACGTTACGTCGCTCTGGCGTTACGTGTGTCGCACATCAGAGGGAAGGCTGTTTCAGAACCGCTCGTTCATTGGCGAAGTGGCCAAGTGGTCCCCGGCTCTGGAACAACCCCGCCGCCCGTCGTCCCGGGGACCACTTGGCCACTTCGCCAATGGCGGTTCGGTGAGCCTTCCGCTCTCGCAAGTCAAGAAGTAGACCTTTCGCCCCCCAGAGTCCGCGTGAGCGTCACGAAAGCGGGTGGAAACTGTGGTGGAGCTTCAGATGGTCCTTTCAGATGGCTACGGCGAACTGCCGACGTCAGTCGGTCGGTCCCTCCGCTGAGCCCCATCAGCAGAACCCATCAGCAGAACCCCGCAGCAGAACCCATCAGCTGGACTCGGCGCCTGATCGCACGCTTTGCTTGGGAGCACCGGCGGGCTGACGCCACGCCGTTCGCCTGTGAGGATACCAACGACTTTTCTGACGTCCACATCCAGAGTGCCAGTTGATCAAGCCGGAAATTCAGCTTCTCAGCTGGGTCACTTCTCCAAGTTCTTCCCGCTGCAATGCATCATGAGCTGCAGCTCTCTTCTTGCTGGCAGGTTTTGACTTGGTTCCAGGGCATCTTGGCCAACAGCATACCCATCCCGCAGGTGTCAGTCACCCCAGCAAAGACCAACCCGGCCCCCACAAAGGCAGGAACTGCCAAAAAGGCGGGGTGCAGCAAACCGAGGCCAGTTCCTACAAAAACCAGCGATCCCGCAGCGATTCGCACCTGACGTTCCAGCGACATCACCTTCTTGCCGCGGAGCACTGGCAGGCCAGCTTGATCCCAGGCCAAGGTCCCCCCATCAACGTTGACAACGTTCTGGTAGCCGTTTTTGGCAAACTGCTCGCAGGCCTGTTTCCCCCGCGCCCCGCTGCGGCAGATGAGATACAGCGGTTGTTCTGCAGACCCGTTGCGTGCCTCCATCAACTTCTTGGGCTGTAAGGTGTCCAGTGGCACGTTGCGTGCAAAGGGAACATGCACTTCCTGAAACTCCGCCGGTGTCCGCACGTCAATTAAATCGATCGACTCCCCGCGATCATGCAGCGACTTCAATTCATCCGGGGTGATCGTTGTTGAGGTGATCGTTGCTGAGCTCATCGTCAATTCTCCTGATTGGCCAGGTGGCCCTTTGAGCAACAAGAGTCTTTCCCACAGTTGCACAGATCCAAAGTCGCCAAAAGTCTTCCGCAAACGCGATGCCGTTGAGATGGGAATTCGGAAACTCTCACCAGGGGCGAGCTTTGGAGACTCCACACCCAGAGGCTCTCGAGAAGCCCGCTTGAGGTGTTGCCAGCGCTAACTGAACAGTTAACAGTCCCCGGAAACACCTTCGTTTACGCCGACGAAGCACTACCAGACGAAACGCCGGAGGTGGTCGGCACAACATCGTCAAGCCGGTAGAGCTTGGTCTTCTTCCACAGCGTCACTCGGCTGATGCCCAACAGCTTGGCAGCACGGGTGCGGTTGCCGCCGGTTTTCCGCAAGGCCTGGACAATCCGTTCTCGTTCGGCCTCGGCTTCGTCGCTCAGACCCGTCGGAGCACGTGGCTGGCAACCAGCTGGATCTCGGATTTCCAGGGGCAAATCTAGGTAGGCAATCGTGTTGCCCTCGGCTGTCACAAAAGCATGTTCGATGGCATTCCGCAATTGACGGATATTGCCTGGCCAAGGGTAACTCCCCAATAACTGCAATGCATCACGGTTGATGCTATCAATCGGCCGACCGCTCTCCTGACGGAACATCCTCATAAAATGCTCAGTTAATAAGGGGATGTCCTCCTTCCTTTCCCGTAAAGCCGGCATCCGCACTTCGTACACATGAATACGATAATAAAAATCCTCGCGAATAAGACCAGCCGAGACAAGCTCACGCAGGTTCTTATTGGTGGCCGTCATCAGCCGGACGTTCACTGGCCTTGTCTGGCTTTCCCCGATCCGACGGATCTCACGTTCTTGCAAGAAACGCAGCAACTTGACCTGGATCGCCTGACTGACCTCGCCGATCTCATCCAAAAACAACGTGCCCCCGTCGGCTGACTCGATCAGCCCTGGCTTGGTCGCAGTTGCGCCGGTAAAGGCCCCTTTGGCGTAGCCGAATAATTCGCCCTCCAGCAAGCTCTCCGGAATCGCGGAGCAATTGATTGCCAACAACGGCTTCTCACGCCGGCCGCTGTGGGCATGGATCGCTCGGGCGGCCAGCTCCTTACCAGTCCCCGACTCGCCGGTGATCACCACAGTCACATCACTTTCTGCCGCTAGTCGCAATTGCCGGAAGACTTCCTTCATCGCCGGGCTCTGACCCAACAACCGCGCAAACTGATGCGTGGTGGCATCCTGCTGTTCCAGCAAAGCGATCTTCTCGTGAGCCAACACCAAGGCTGTTGCATCACTAAAGGTGCCCACCGCACCGCAGAGAGAGCCGTCGCTCTGACGAATCAATCGCAAGCTCCCCAGGATGGACAGCTCTCGTCCATCCTTGGCCACAATCCGGCACTCCTGATTGCAAACAGCCCCATCATCAAGCGGAGGATCAGCCAGGACTTCCTGGATCTTGCCAAAACCTTTGCAGTTGGGACCTTCCAACAGCGTACATTCTTGGCCGCGGACCTCATCATCGGAGTAGCCGGTGATCCGCTCGGCCCCCTGGCTCCAGGCCACGAACCGTCCGTAAACATCCACGGTAAATACCGCAGGAGCCATCGCATCAATGATGGTCGAGAGAACCTGAGGGTTTTTGCGAAAGTCGAGTTCCATGCCAACGGTGGGCTCCCTGCCAGTGATTCTCTCAGAACAGCCCCATCAAGAAAGCTACAGCAACCAGTCACAAACACATCGACGCAGCGGTCTCTCAAGCAAGAATCTGCTGGACCACACGAGCCGACTGGACACCGGTCAATCGGGCGTCCAAACCTTGATGGTTGTAGGTGAACTTCTCATGCTCCATCCCAAGCAAATGCAGGATAGTCGCATGCAGATCCCGAACCAGAACTTGGCCTTCTGTGATGTAGTAGCCGATCTCGTCGGTGGCTCCGTAGGCCAAGCCTGGCTTGATCCCGCCACCGGCTAGCCACATTGTGAAGGCCTCGTTGTGGTGGTCTCGCCCGATGAAACCCTTGACCAGTTCCGTTCGTTTATTGTTCTGCATCATCGGGGTGCGGCCGAATTCTCCGCCCCAGATCACCAAGGTGCTCTCCAGCATCCCTCGTTGCTCCAGGTCGGTCAGCAAGCCAGCCACCGCCTGATCGATCTGGCGACACTTAATCGGAAGGGTCTGGTCGATGGACTCCCCAGGAGAGGTGCCGTGATGATCCCAACCCCAGTCATACAGCTGAACGAATCGCACCCCTTGTTCAACCAGTCTCCGGGCTAACAGACAGTTATTGGCAAAGGTGGGATCGTCCCCACGGTATAACACCCGGGGATCGTCGGCGGACTCGGCCTTGGAGACGTATCCCGGCACAGCCCCGTACAAATCCAGGATATGCTGCGGTTCCTTGGAGATGTCCATCACCTCGGGAACAGCTGTTTGCATGCGAAAGGCCAGCTCATACTGCGCAATCCGTGTCTGCGTCTCGGGATCGCCGCTCTGCTGAAGCCGAAACTCATTGAGATCACGCAAGGCATCCAAGCTCTTGCGACGCAACGCCCGATCCATGCCACGTGGGTTGGAGAGATACAAAACCGGATCACCGGTGGTGCGGCACTGCACACCCTGATAGACCGTCGGCAGAAATCCCGATCCCCAGAGTGTCTTGCCGGCGCTGGGGGTCTTCCCGCCAGAGGCCAGCACCACAAACCCAGGGAGGTTCTGGTTCTCAGACCCTAACCCATAGGTCACCCAGGATCCCAAGGAAGGGTAACCAATCCGAGACTGCCCTGTGTGCATCAACAGTTGAGCCGGGGCGTGATTGAACTGATCCGTGTGCATCGAGCGAATCACGCACGTTTGATCAACCACCGAGGCAAACTTGGGCAACAGCTCGCTGATCCATTGGCCGGCTTGCCCATGCCGAGCGTAGGAAAACATCGGGCGTAACATCTTGGGGACGCCCCGGATGAAAGCAAATCGTTTTCCCTCCAGGTACTCTTTGGGACACGGTTTGCCATGAAATTTGACGAGTGCAGGCTTGTTCTCAAATAGATCGATCTGGGAAGGTGAGCCGGCCATATGCAGATAGATGACTGCCTTGGCCTTGGCTTGATGCATCGGCGGCCGAGGCGCCAGCGGATTGGCTGACCGCTGGCCCTGGTCCGATTCATCGGCAGGGCCACTGGCCGACTCCTGGGCCAGCAGCGTGCTCAAGGCAATGCCACCTAGGCCAAGCCCAGTTGTGCCCAAGAGATGCCGCCGGGTGATCGCCTGCAAATCATCAAAGGAGGAATTCATCGCAGTCCCAAAAATCGATGTTGAGGGACCAACTCAGGGAAGCCTGGGTTGGTGGTCCTGCCGGTTGTCCCAGTCTATGTGCGATGGAATGTCCGTTGGAGCCCTTTCTGGGCCTCCAAGCTGACGGCTGGTCGGCTCCGGTCCTCGACCTCGTCCGGGTGCTCTCTTCAGGGCCTGGATCCAGTATTGCTCAGAACCAACCTGAAGTATGATCAACAAAACCCGTAGCCCTCGACAGTCCGGCCCCCTTCAAGCGGATGATCGTCAAGCGTTTGGAAAATTTGAGGGAATAGTGCTTGCAGAGGCAAAACTGACCAGATAGGATAGCACTACGAATTCAGAGGCCTAGACCCAACCTTCCTCAAAGGCCTCGCAGCCCGCCAACAGCGTGAGTGATCTGAAGTCTTCTCTAAACTTCGAACACTCTCTTACCACCAAGCGATTGCTCATTCCAAAGCAATCACCACCCAAGCCTGAGTTTCTTGTCATCCTTAGGATGTTTGGATGGCACGAACCAGACTAAAACTTCCCACCCCTTGTTTCCTTCCTCACTTAACGAGTATCACCATGCGTTTCTTCTTGGCAACTTTTGCGATTGCGTTGTGCACGCTCAGCAGTGCGAATGCTGGGATTGTTCTCATTGATGACTTCAACGACAACAGTCCCAACAACGTTGTGCTCCAACCAACCCTCCCCATTCCTCCTGGACCACGAGTCGGGGTCAACACAGGAAGTTTTAGCTTCCCTGCGACCGACGACGCGACGATCATCGGGGGATCTCGCCAGGTTTCCTCAGCTCTCTTCACAGACGAAGGCCAGTTATTCGCAGGCACCACGGGCAACGGCGCCGGCCCAGAAACCTTCACCCACGCTGGAGCCCCCAACAGCCGTGCGATCTCCTACACCATCTGGGACGGCCAAGACGGTGGCGGCTCCGACACATTCGACACCGGAGTTGGGATGATCCCCATCGATTTCGATGGCCTGGGCGGTGCGGACTTGACCGCCGGAGAAGCTGCCGTTCTCGAGTTCGGGGCCGTTTTCAACGACCTGGGTGGTGAGATCACGTTCATCCTCTGGGATGCAGACGACCCCACCGGTGCGACCTTCGTGGAAAATACCTTCACTTTGGCTCCAGGGGTAACCGGCCTGTTCTCGGAATCTTACTCCAACTTCTCACACTCCAGCGGTGGAGATCCTCTGGATGTGTTCGACAGTGTCGGTTCTATCCTGATGGTCATCGACGGCAACCTTTCCTCGGGCTTTGGCGTGGGGGCTTCCCAGGCCAACTTCGGTTGGGATGTCGAGATTGACTTCATCCAAGGCCGAATGGTCATCCCCGAACCAACCAGCGTGACCCTGTTGAGCGTGTTTGCTGCTGGCCTGACTTTGGGACGCCGTCGCCGCAGCTGATCCCGGCCCACCGACTGATTTTGCCCCAGCTTCAACAGCCCAACTCCGGCACGGCATCAGTCTCGGCAAAGCATCACCGGCCAACCAGCAATCAAAGCGAGTTCGGAAGAACACAAAAGGAATCGGGACTCGCCCGACCAACAAAGCCGTCGGCAGAGGTTTCTGTCGGCGGCTTGTTCTTTCGTTTGAGGCGAAATCCAAGAAGAATCCTTTCTGCCCTAGTGCCTTGTTTCCTAGGATTTTGGCAGTCGGTTGATTTTGGCAGTCGGTTGATTTTGGCAGTCGGTTGGACGTGAACTCCCCGATTCCACGAAAACCAACTGCCAAACCAGAAGGAAACCAACCACTAGTTCTTCATCATCACCTCATCAAGGTTCAACAGCACATTGGCCAACACAACCCACGCAGCAAACTCCTCAGAGGCGATCCCTTCTGGCGGCCTCATCCTCGTTTCTTCTTGGAGCTCTTTGGCAGCTGCCACGTGCTGTGAAAAATGCTCGGCGACTTCGCCGAACAACTTCTGCAAACGCTGAAGTTCGTAGTCTGCCGGATCTCGAACGGCAACTAAACGAAAGCCGCAACGAATAGACGCAGCGATATCTGCTTGACGAGAAGTCTTCGGGGCCTCCGTGAGCATCCGCTTGGCCAAGGCGCCAGCGGCTTCCACGTAGACTGGGTCATTGAGGGTCACAAGGGCTTGCAAAGGGGTATTGGTCCGAACGCGGCGTACAAGGCAGACCTCGCGTGTGCCTGCGTCAAAGGTCACCATCGAAGGATACGGGCTTGTTCGCCGCCAAAAGGTGTAAAGCCCACGGCGATAACGGTCCTCGCCTGTGGCAGCTTTCCATTTCAGCCCTGAGTAGACCGCCCGCCAAACGCCTGGCGGCTGAGGCGGCATGACCGAAGGACCGTACATCTTGTCACTCAGCAAGCCCGCTGCAGCCAAGGCCTGATCGCGAATGATCTCCGCCTCCAAGCGAAACCGCGGTCCCCGGGCCAACAGTTGATTGTCGAAATCCGCGGACCTCAACTGATCGCTCGCCCGTGAGGACTGACGATATGTTGCGCTGGTGACGATCTGTCGTAAGATCCCTTTGAGCGACCAATCGCTGGCAAACTCCACAGCCAGCCAATCCAGCAGCTCCGGGTGTGTCGGCGGCGTGCCCATGTTGCCAAAATCTTCCTCAGTGAGCACCAACCCCCTGCCAAAGAGCCTGGCCCAGAGACGATTGACCTGCACACGCGCGGTCAGCGGGTTGTCCGAATGGACCAACCAACGGGCCAAACCCAAGCGGTCCTTCGGCAACCCCTTGGGCCAAGGACCAAAAGCCTTGGGCACATCGGGGCTGACCACCTCGCCGGGCGTGAGGAAGTTGCCACGTTGGTGAATCCGTGTGATCCGTTTTTTTCCAGCAGGAAGCTCCTGCAGAATCGGGGTCTTGGGGGTTTGCTGATGGATCGCAGCGATCTGCTTTTTGAGGGTGGCTAACCGTTGGCTCCGCTGAGCCGTTGGTGGATGGACGCTGAGAAACGCTCCTTGAAGTCGCTGTTGTTGCTGAGCTGTTCGCTGTTGGACTGGCGTTCTTGCCAACTCCGCCAAGGTGGCCACCTTGGCCTGGAGTTGGGCCGGATCGACTTGGGAAACGGACAAGCGGAAGCAGCCCAGCACCAACCGATTGCCGTAGTGTTGTGTGATCGTGAACTGCAAACGGCTCTCAGGCGGCACGGTCAGGGGCTCAGCTAAGTCGAAGACCGCCACATGAGGCTGGCCAAACTGTGGGGAGATGGCCCAACCTGTCTTAGGATTGCCATCGATAGCACCAGCGACCCCCCAACCCTTCTGGGAAAAATCCGCCCGAGGGTTGGTCAAGGCAATCGCGTGTTGTTGAACCCGGGGAGCTTGCCCCTCAGGACCTTTCTGCTGAGATCCTTGTTGGGAAGTGATCGTCATGACCAACTCGTTGATCACGAAGTTGGGATCCCGACCATTGCGACCTGGGCCCTGTCGAACCAAAGAGGGGTGTGTCAAAGCTTCGATCCGAATGGCAGTGATCTTCTTGAGGGAAGTGCTCCCGGTCACCTGATACCGATCGCGAGTCGGCGTCGGACCTGAGGCCAGGATCGAGCCATCTGGCAGAGGCGTCAGTTTGGCTCCCTGTTGAGAGACGGCCTTCTCAGTCTGAAGGACTTGCCAGGGATGAGCTTCAACCAGTTGCTGCTGCCACTTCTGGAAAGCACGATCAAAGGCCGGCTCCTCAATAGGCAAGGTTTGTTCGAGTTGCTTCTGCCGAGCTTGAAGTGCGGCCAGTCGCTGCCGTTGCCCCGGGGTGATGAGCCGACGAGTGGGAAACTCATCGCCACGGTCGGCATCGGCGGTGGAGTTCAAGAAGGCATAAAGTTGGTAGTATTCGGCGTGAGAGATGGGATCGTACTTATGGCTATGGCACTGAGCACAGCCAGCGGTCAGGCCCATCCAGACCTGCAGAGTGGTATCAACACGGTCTTTCACGGCAGCAACGCGGAACTCCTCGTTATCGGTGCCCCCTTCCTCATTGGTCATCGTGTTTCGATGCATCGCTGTGGCCAGCAGTTGGTTTTCGGTAGCCTCTGGCAACAGGTCTCCGGCGAGCTGCTCGATGGTGAATTGGTCAAAGGGCATGTCGTTGTTGAGGGCCTCAATCACCCAATCGCGGTAAGGCCAGATCGTCCTTGGGCGATCCTTCTCATAGCCCATCGAGTCGGCATAACGGACCAGATCAAGCCACATCTGGGCCCAGCGTTCACCAAAACCAGGAGAGGCCAGCAACTGATCAACAACCCGCTGGTAGGCCTGTGGGGACTTGTCGTTGACAAACGCGTCGACCTGAGCTGGCGACGGCGGCAGACCAATCAAATCCAGATAAACACGACGAATCAGCGTGTGGCGGTCAGCCTCGGGTGAGGGCTGCAGGCCACGTTTCTCCAGACGAGCCAGCACGAACGAGTCAATGGCGTCCCGGGGCCAGTCTCGGTTCCAGACCTTCGGGATCGCCGGTCGAGTTGGTTTGACAAACGACCAGTGAGGCTGATAGGCCGCCCCCTGCTCAATCCACCGCCGAAGGGTGCTCACCTCTTGTGGCGAGAAGGCCGGCTTGTGGGCCTCCGGCGGAGGCATGCGAATCGCCTCATCGTCGGAACTCACCCGAGCCACAAGCTCGCTTTGCTCAGGTTGGCCAGGCACAATCGCCCCGGATTCGATCGCCAGATCCCGTAAATCCAAACGCAGATCCGTGTTCTGAGCCTCCGCGCTTGTCCGATCAGGCCCATGACAGCGAAAGCAGCGATCTGCCAATAAAGGGCGAATCTGTCGATTGAACGAGATCTCTTGAGACGGGCTTTCCCCAGATTCAACTTGGGAACAGCGGAAGCCGATCAGTCCTGTCAAGACAATCAGAGCAACACGCACCAGAGCAACACGAACCAGAGCAACATGCATGGGAGTGGATTCTTGGCAAGCAAAGCGATTGCGGGTCATCTCCGGGCGTCCACGATAGCATCGCCGGAGGTTACTCGAAATTGTAACAGCTGATCAGGAGGATTTCCGGGTCGGTTGGCCCATCAAGCCAATAGTAATGCAACAGTAATGCAACAATAAGGCAACCACACTCAGGGATCTGCTTCACCGATCGGCCAGGGTAATCAACGGACTGGAAGACTTTCCCCAAAACGATGAGGCCTTGGGATCTGCCTGGCTGGGTACACGGTCCAACAGCGACACAAGCAGACACTGTGTGACTTACGTTGGCAACGCTGCTGCGCTACAGTAAGCTACCCAGAATGGGGTCCGTGACCCCTTTGGCTACGGCGTCTTCGAATTCTGGTTCGAAAGCTCTCCCAGGGCAGCTCCCAGATTGGAAAAAGGCCCACACAATGCATTTGCTGGACTACTTGGTGCTCATCGGCTACTTCGTCGTGATGTTGGCCATTGGGATCTATGCGGCTTGGCGTGTCAAAGCCCAGGAAGATTTTCTGATGGGCGGACGGGGGTTTGGCAAGCTGCTGCAGGCCTTTGCCGCCTTTGGTGCTGGAACTGGCTCCAGCGACCCGGTCAACACGGGTCGCACGACGTTCACCAGCGGGCTCAGCGGGATGTGGAGCGTGATGTACTGGCTGTTCGTCACGCCGTTTTATTGGATCACCGGTGTGTGGTACCGCCGGATGCGGCATTTGACCTTAGGCGACTGGTTTACCGAACGCTACGAATCCAAGGCGCTTGGGGCAGGGTATGCCATCTTTGGTTTGCTGTTCTTCATGGTCTATGGCTCGATGATGTTCTCAGCCATCGGCAAAGTCGCAGCCCCGCTAATGCAAGTCGAAGGCTTTTTGTGGGGAGGCCAAGAATACGGCATCGAGTATCTGTTAGTCCCGATCATCGGCGTGGTGGTCTTAGGCTACGGCATCGCTGGGGGATTGCGGGCGGCGTATTTCACAGACCTGATTCAAGGGCTGTGCATCATCTTGCTCTCGATCATGCTGATCCCATTCGGCCTTCAGGCACTTGTCGAACGATTTGGCGATCCCAGCCAAGATAGTCTGATGGCAGGTTTTCGCATTCTGCACGAACAACTCCCACCAGACTATTTCCATGTGGTGGGCTCGTCCAGCACCAGCGAATTCCCTTTGCATCGCATTTTAGCGATCGTCTTGATCAACTTAGTTGGCATTGTGGTCCAACCGCACTTTATCGCCACCGGGGGCGGCTCGGCCAAGACGGAAATGAACGCTCGCGTGGGGCTGGTTGTTGGGAACTTCCTCAAACGGTTTTGTACCGTTGGTTGGGTACTCACGGCGCTGATTGCCTTGGCGCTTTTTGCCGACCGCCCGGAGTTAGTCGATGATCCCGATAAGACCTGGGGTGTTGCTGCTCGTGAGCTCTTGGGCCCGGGCCTGACGGGACTGATGCTGGCCTGTCTGCTGGCTGCGCTGATGAGCAGCGTCGATACCTACATGATCGTCGGCTCTGGCTTGGTGGTGCGAAACATCTATGCCGCCTACCTCCATCCGAACGCCTCCGACCGTGAATACTTATTGCTGGCTCGTCTAACAGGAGTGTTGGTTGTCGGCGGGGCGGTGCTGATCTCGCTGTTTATGATGGATGTCTTTGCCCAACTGCAACTGACCTGGATCGTCGCTGTCCTCTTTGCCGCCCCCTTCTGGGTCGGAATGTACTGGCGACGTGCAACGACCACCGCCGCTTGGCTGACAGTCGGCTACTGTGCGGTTGTCTTCTTCATCCTTCCGGCAGTCATCCCGTTGATCCCAGGAGTTCGCGACAACCAAGATTTTGCCGTCACCAATGACATCATCGTGACCACCACAACACGCCCGGCGGCCCCTTCCGATGTGGCCGCTCGTCAGGCCACCATCCAGTTGTACCAAGACGCGGAAAAACAACTCAAACAAGCCTTCAAGACCGGCGACCAAACCGCTCTGGCCCAAGCCCAGCAAAGAGTTGACGCTTTGGCCCGAAGAAACCGGGAACCCCTGAAAGTTGGCGATCCTTTTGAGGAGTCCACAACCACCGGAGGTCAAGCCGTCTTTTGGACCGGTGGGGTCATGCCAATCGATGAGCAGGGGCGTCCGCGAGCGGGTGTCTCCCCGATTGTTGTAGAAAGACAATCCCTTGATGCGACCACAAAACAGGAGATCAGGAGATATCCTGAGGATGTGCGTCTGGTGGGCCAAGGAAATTTCAATCTCGATCTGCTTCTCTATCAATGGGCAGGTATGGATTTGCGTTCGGTTTCCAACGCAACACTCGATACCTTAGGATTGCCTCCAAAAATCGTGGCGCCGTTCTTGGTGATGATCTTGTGCAGCTACCTCACCAAGCGTAATAACCCGCAGTCGCTGGCTCGGTACTACGCGAAGATGAGCACGCCGGTGGATCCCGACCCGGAAAAAGACCGGAACAACCTTCAGGCCGCCTATGATCATCCTCAGCAATTCGAATCCCAGAAACTGTTTCCCGGCAGCGACCTAGAATTCTATCGGCCGTCCCGAGCAGATCTTGTTGGATTTCTCATCAGTTTCGTCGTCTGCTTTGCGATCATCGGACTGGCCGTCTGGGTCGCTCATCTGGGAAGTTCTTGAACGATTGATTTGGCGAAAAGTTCTCGACCTCCTGAGGGAACAAGTGACTTGAAAAACGACCCAGGATGCAGGCTTCCGGTGGGGCCTCTGGCTGCCCCCTTGGGTCATCACCAACCAGGGCAGAGGGTCGCGGTGGGTCGAAAACCGACCTCAAGCTCAGTAGAATCAATGTCCGATCCAGGGCCACAACGGAAGCCAGCCCAGCAGGCCAAGGCCTGTCGCTGCAAAGGTATCCCTCAGTCTCTCGATCCGTGCGAGCTCATGAATGCCTTCCTCGGTCCCAGTTGGGTATTTTGATCTGCAAGTCAATGGATATGCCGGGGTCGATTTCAACTCCGACGGTCTGACCGCAGACGATCTCTCCTCCGCCTGCCGACAACTGCGTGATGACGGGGTCACCGCGATCTTGGCCACCATCATCACCGATACCCTGGAGGCCATGTGTCGCCGCTTGCAACAACTGGTGGACTTTCGCGGGCAAGATGCCCTTGTCCGCCAGATCATCCAAGGAATTCATATTGAAGGACCTTTCATCAACGCAAGTGCCGGGTATGTGGGGGCTCATCGAGCAGCTGCGGTCCTCCCAGCGACCGTTGACGATGCCAAGAGATTGCTGGAGGCAGCCGACGGGCTGACCCGGATTGTCACGTTGGCGCCTGAGGGCGATAACGGGTTTCGCACAGTCGCGTATCTTGCCGACCAGGGGATCTGTGTTTCCGCCGGGCATTGCGATCCCTCCTACGAACAGCTTGAAGGGGCCATCGATCACGGGCTGAGCATGTTCACCCATCTCGGCAATGGCTGCCCTTTGATGCTGCATCGGCACGACAACATCATCCAAAGAGTGCTGAGCTTGGCAGACCAATTGTGGATTGGCTTTATCGCCGATGGGGTCCACGTCCCGTTTCCTGCTTTGGGCAACTACCTTCGCTGCGCCACACTTCAACGAAGCTTTGTGGTCTCCGATGCCATCGCTGCGGCAGGATTAGGACCTGGCACCTATTGGCTGGGAGACCAAAGGTGCATCGTTGACGACCAATTGGGCACCTGGGCTGCCGATCGATCCCACCTGATGGGCTCAGCCTCCACCATGAGCCGGATGGTCGAAAACCTCAAAACGCAGCTTCACCTGTCCGACGAGCAAATCGCTCAGTTGACCATCCACAACCCCCAGAAGGCTATCTCAGTTCAAGATTGAGTTTCGAGGTCATTCTCCCAAGCTCATGCGAGCAGGATCATGCCCTTCGGCCCATGGGCAACCTGACTGCTGCCCTCGGAGAAGTCTTGCTCCTGGCAAACGCGGGAACGCCGGAGTCACCCTTCCCCTGAAACACCCAGCGATCGGGCAGCCTTGCCTCACCACCGGAGGAGCCAAGATTTTCCTCAACCTCAATCGCCAAAGTGTCCCAGATGTGGCCGTGTTCACCTGAGATGTCGCCGCAAGTGTTTCTTGACAGTCCTCCAGGTTGGGCCACCTGCCACAATCTGGAACAGTCGAGGCCGGGATCCTTTCTTACTGATTCCCTGAAAAGTCTTCGACGAAGCGGGCACCTTTGGTCCGACAATCCGGGCTTGCTGTGGTGCCTCAGGCTGCCCCCTTGAGGTCATCACAAACAAGGGCAGACGCAAAGCCCTGGATTGGAAACTGACCTGAGGCTCACTGAGAATCGAAGCGGTCGTAGACGACGACCTCTTCCATCGGCAATTGCCCGGGTTTGGGCCAGGCGGGTTTGACCGCTTTGCCGACGACGATGAGAAAGCTGATCACGTGATCTTGGGGGAGCTGAATGAGTTCGGCCACCTTGACCGGATCAAAACCGATCATCGGGCAAGAATCGTAACCCATCGCCTTGGCTGCCAACATAATCGTCTGGCCGGCGAGGCCGCAAGAACGCATCGCCTCGTCTCGTTGGAGCTCTTCTTTGCCTTCGTAAAAAGGCCCCATCCAGTTGACCAACAGATTGGCCACCTCCTGGGGAGCATTCCGCCAATATCGCTGTGGCGATTTCTGCCAAGATTTAAGATCAGCGGTCATCACGATCAGCAAAGAGGCCTCAGAGACCTGAGCTTGATCAGTGGCGGCTGCTTGGATCTGTCGTCGCAATTCTTGATCGCGAACCAAGACGAATCGCCAGTTCTGCATGTTGAAGGAAGTCGGCGTTTGCATCGCTGCTTCCACCAGTTTGCGAATTTCCTCGTCGGTCAGTTCGTGCTGCGGATCAAAATGCTTGACCGCACGCCGCTGGTAGATCGCATCAAAAGTATCCATGGGTTCCTCACGACTATTCGGCCAGGACGGATCAAACAACGACAACGCTGTGCTCTCAGGATTCATCCCCGAGTTTCAGCTAAGATCTTTGCTTCCATGATTCTATGGAGCCCTTTAGTTGAGATCAAAGAGCATCACCTGGGCGGCTTGGTTTGCTGCGATCGTGAGGGTGGCTTCCTCGCTGGCAGCTGCCCCGTCGCTGGCGGACAGGGGCTGATCGTTCAACTGGACGCGGCCACGCAAAACCTGCAGCCAGGCATGGCGGCCAGGCGCCAGACGATGGACAACTTGCTGGTCTTTCTCAAGGCTCGATAAGTAGACATAAGCATCTTGGTGAATCGCCAGCGAGCCATCATGAGCATCCGGGGACGCCACCAGCTGAAGCCGATTGTGCTGCTGGTGCTCAGGGAAATGCCTCTGCTGGTAGCTTGGCTCGATGCCCCGGCTCTTCGGCAGCAACCAAATCTGGTACAGATGGACCGGCTCGTGCTGGGAAGGGTTGAATTCACTATGAGTGATCCCCGTCCCGGCGGACATGCGTTGAAACTCACCCGCGTGAAGCACCTCTCCGTTGCCCATGGAGTCCTGATGCTCCAGAGCACCTTGCAGAACATAGGTGATGATCTCCATATCATGGTGAGGGTGCGTTCCAAAACCCGCCCCCGGGGCGATGACATCTTCGTTGATCACCCGTAACGCCCGAAACCCCATGTGTTGAGGATCTCGGTACGAGCTGAAGGAAAACGTATGATGAGTATCCAGCCAACCGTGATCGGCATGGCCCCGGTCGGCGGCTTTGCGAATCTGGATCATCTTGAGTCGACTCCTTGGCAACGAGCAATCCCCACACCGGGAGCCCAACAACCGGGCAGCTCATCCGGAGCAAGAGGGAATGACTGACCTATAAATCATTGACATGTCAACTAAATGGCCAAAAAAGAAGGCCGGTGGTTGCTCACTCAGGGTGTTTGCAGGGCCGGGGTGTTTGCAGAGCCGGGGTGCTGCAACCCGGGGTGCTGCAACCCGGGGTGCTGCAACCCGGGGTTTCTGCCAGCGGCGATCGGGCCTTCTCCAACAGGGAAATCAAAGTCTGCATCTCCGTTTGGCTGAGGTGTCCAAGCAGCTGTTGGTGTAACTCCAGCACCGGTTGATCCAGTTCAGCCAAACGGTTGACTGCCTCGGGCGTGATCTCGACATACACCACGCGGCGATCCTTTTGATCGCGGCAACGTTGGATCATTCCGTCTCGTTCCAAGCGGTCGAGCAAACCGGTGATGGCTGGGACGACCTGAATCATTCGGCTGGCGATCTCCAGGCACGGTAACGGTGAACCCTCGCCACGGAGGATCCGCAGTATGTTGTACTGAGAAGGCGTCAGCCCGTGTCGCCGGAACAGCTTGACGAAACGGTTCTGAAATTGGTCGTTGGTACGCCAGATGTTCAGCATGGCCTCTTGTTCCAGAGACTGAAACGGACCCTTCTTTCTCAGTTCTTCTTGGAGGCGGCTGCTGCTCATCACATCATCCCTACTCAGTTGATCTGTCATCAATTTACATGTCAACTATCGGCACGTCAAGCCCCGGGTGTTGACTTGTTCCTTGCCAGCTTGGCTGAGTTTCTTTCTCGGGAGACTGTTGCCGCCAGGTTTTGCTGCCCACACCCCCTTAACAGGGCAGGCCTGAGCTACAGAGCTCCTTTGGGCCTCGAGCCGTCTGTAGGTTGGCCTTGTCGTCGAACTGAGCTTGTTCCATGATACAGATTCCCACAAGTCGACCGAGACCTGGATGCCGACTGCCATGCGGGGGTACCTTTATCTCCTCTCCCACCACCCTCGAGCCCTCGCCACACTGCTGGTCCTCACCACGGGGTTGGCTTGCTGGCAAATTTCCTACCTCCAGTATGATGGCGACCCTCGAACTTTGTTTCGAACCAACGACGGCGCTTACACAGAACTGGAGCAGTTCTTTGACGATTTTCGACGCGACGATTTGGATTGCCTGATCGTTCTGCAGTCTGACGACTGGCTCACCACCTCGGGGATTGGAACACTCCGCCAGATTCAAAAACGCACCCGGCAGATTCCAGGCGTCCAAGAAATCACTTCGGTCCTCGACGTTCGCAGCCCCCGTCACTTTCGCTCCTACTACCAGCCGCTGATCCCGCCCTCAGATCCCCCCAGACCTGTCGGACTCGCCCGTGCTCGGAGTCAAGCGGCCGACCATCCTGTCCTCAAAGCCGGCTTGCTCTCAGCCGATCGGACCACGACGGTGATGTCGGTACGTCTGAGCGAGCAGCTGAGTGACATCGACCAGCTGAGTCTGCTCATCGGCCGGATCCAAACGGTGGTGGATGAGGTTGTCGACTCCCCGATGGAAGTCTGTCTGACGGGCGTTCCGGTCCTTCGAGTGGGCATGTTTGAAGCGATGCGGCGAGATCAACTGGCCTTTAGCTTGATTGGTGCGGCAGCCAGCGCGATGATTGCCTGGCTTGTTTTCCGGGATCTGTCCAGTGTGTTGACGGTGATGGGCGGTCCGACCCTTGGAGTTCTCTGGACGATGGGCCTGTTGGCGGCCACCGGTCAAAGGGTGAACTTTCTCAGCAACGTGATTCCGCCGATTATCATGGTCGTCGGCGTTGCCAATTCCATCCATGTGCTTAGCGAGTTTCGTCGGCTCTATCAGGCCAGTGGAGATCGCCAGCAGGCTACACTGAAGGCGGTCCGAACGATGGCCTCGCCGTGCGGCCTGGCTGCATTGACCACGGGAGTGGGTTTTGGCTCGCTCCTGCTGGCTCCTGCTCAGCTCATTGGTGACTTTGCGGTGGTTGCCGCGGCTGGCTGTGGGCTAAGTTTCCTGGCGGTTTTAAGCTGGATCCCCTTACTAACAAGCAGCCCACTGGGTGACCGAGTCGGCTGCGTGAGGACCGCCGGCCCGCTGTCGGCAGACCATGGAGTTTGGGCTTGGCTGTGGGCCTTGCTGAGGTCACATCCGTTAGCCATCTCGACTGCTGGTGTTTTCATCACCGTGCTTTTGGCGGCAACTGCTTGGGGTTTGGAACCGGATAACAGACTCACCGAGTCAGCCCCTCAAGGAGAGGCTAGCTCAGAGGCGTTGCACGTACTCGACCGGACCTTCGGGGGATCCGTGCCTGCATCGGTGGTGGTCCGCTGGAATGACGATCCCCCGCTGCCGTCTCTGCAAACACTCAAAGTGTTGGAGGAAGTGCATGCAGCTGTTGGTGAGCGACAGTCACTGGGAGAGCCTCTTTCGATTCTCAGCTTGGTGCAATCGATCTCCTCTCGGGGAGCCACCATCGAGGAGCAGGCTGATCGGGTTGTGGGACTGCCGGCAGGCTACCTCACTGGATGGGTCAACACCCAGAAACGGCAGGCTGTCGTACGTTTTGTGGTTCCTGATAGCGGCGCGGCAGCATTGAGGCCGGTCTTTGGCGAGTTGCGAAACGCCCTGCGACAGATCGAGTACCACCACCCCGGCTACCAGCTCCGCCTGACAGGAACGCCGGTGGTGACCACACGCAATCTGCGGATGATCATCCAGACACTCTTTCGGAGTATCCTGCTGGCGGCGGTGGTGGTCTTTGGCATCGTGTGGATCTTCACCCGATCGCTTTGGCTGGGTGCCTTGAGCATTGTCCCCAACCTCTTTCCCCTAGCGGCCACTAGCGCCGTGTTGTGGCTTTTTGGCGGGCGACTGGAGATCACCAGTGTGGTCGTCTTTAGCATCTGCCTGGGTGTAGCCGCTGACGATACAGTTCACTTTCTGGTACGTTTCCAACGCCGTCGGCAGGTCGGAGGCGAGGTCCAGGCCGTCGACAACACCTTTGCGCATCTCGCTGAAGTGCTAGCGATCACCACCGTTGTGATCGCCTGCGGTTTTGCCAGTGTGTTGGTCTCACAACACCCGAGCTTGCAACTCTTTGGGTTCTTGGCCTGTGTCGGCCTCGTCGCCGCAGCGATTGGGGATTTGGTCATTCTGCCAGCCCTGTTGCTTGTGATGGCTCGGTTCCGCCGAGAATCCGTTCATTGTCAGCAGTCCGGCGAGGCGTCCCGCTGGGAGAACGTTTCGCCTTCTCAAGGGTCACTTCTTGAGGTCAACAAGCCTGCTTCGACCCGAGGCAATCGCAGCCCCTGACCCCTGAGGATGATCTGGATCGTGATTATCGGGCAATCGCGAGGCGGAGATATCCACCATCCGCTTTGGCAGATCGGCCGGGAAACACCCGTCCCGGGCGTCGATGAGTTGAGAGATCTACTGATTTCCTGACAAATCGTCGACGAAGCGGGACACCTTTGGTCCGGCAATCCGGGCTTGCTGTGGTGCCTCAGGCTGCCCCCTTTGAGGTCATCACAAATAAGGGCAGACGGAAAGCCCAGGGTCGAAGACTTCTCCGAGGGTCAGGGGTGGTCCGTCAAGGAAGATTTGTCGGATGGAATAGCGGGCTCACCGCTCGGGGTGTTGGCCGAGGACTGCTCGGCCCAAGTCCCCGGTCTGACCAACGATCTGCCTGATCAATGCTCTTGATTTTTCGGTAGCTTACCGAGTCAGCTAGATGCATTACGGGCTTTGTGTGACTGAGAAACCTGCCGACGGAGAAGGAACGAGCCGCCGGATTTCAACGTTTGAGGTTCCACTCATCTTGGCCGTACTGTTCTTCGACGAGTGTTCGGACACGCTCAACCGGCCAAGCGGTCCGGGAGGCCGTTGGACTCCAGGCGGCGATCAGCGCTTCTCGCAGGGCGAGGGCATCGGTGGGGAGATTTCCGACGAAGGCACGGTGTGTGCGGCCGGCGCGATAGTCTGGCTGGCGCGGTGCAACGTCCAACAGTTCTTCTATCAGATCTAAGGGAAAATCGTATAACAACGTCCCATGGTAGAGCACATGAGAGCGGACGATCCGCATACTGTTGCCCGAGATCTTCTGCTCGCCCAGGGCCAGATCGCTGGTCCCCCGACGATTGAGCAACTGGGGCCAGTCCGGATGCAGAGGACGCAGCCCCTGAAGAACGGTCTCCAGCACCACCCGGTGAGCAGCTGAGATCATGGTGATTCCCGGGCGGTGCTGATTGCTGAGGACGACCGTGTACATCAAACAGCCTGGACCACCAACGACAGCCGCCCCGCCACTGCTTCGCCGGAAAACGGGGATATTCCGGCGACGACACACCTGCAGATTCACCTCCTGGGCCACCCGCGAGGAACGGCCGATGACCACCACCGGCTGGGCAAACTCCCACAGCCTGAGCACCTCATCGGGGGCCTGACCGTCCTCGGCCTCAGCCAGAAGCGCTTCGTCGAGGGCCAAGTTTTCGGCTGGGTCTGAAAGTGTCAGATCGAGCAGTTGCATGGATAGATCGGACCCCTTGGCAGGTCAGGCAGTTTTGAGAAGGTACAAAACGTGGTCAATTTCTGCCGAGGTTCGCTCCGTGACATCAGGCAAGCAGCGGAGAATCTGGAATCCTGGGAAGATCGTATATTATAAGGCTTACGCAGGTCTTGGGGACCAGGGTGCTCATGCTCTCGTGGGGCTTTGATGATTTTCTTGGGTGATCATTTACCCTGACTGTTTTGTGTCGTATTCTGGGGATCGGGTTGGCAAGACCTCTGAAGAGGGCGAAGTGCCTTGCCGAGAAGCTTCTGCGAAGCCAGGCAAAATCGGCATAATGCGTCGTCGACGGGCACCCTCGGGCAAATCTCACTCATTCTCAGGATCTTGCCGGCCAGTCGTCATAGACAGACTACGACACTCTGCCTGTGCCTACTGATCTTGAGGAAAATCTTGGCTCCTCCGGCGGTTGGGCGAGGCTGCCAGATCAGTCATCCTTAGCGTTGGTTCCTGTGTTTTGGACGAGCAAGATTTTTCCTCAAGATCAGTAAGTGCTGCCTGTGGCCTGAACATCACACATTCGCGGTCATCACAGAGAGAGCCGATTGCCTCGGCGAGACGTTTTTTAAGTGGGGCGAGGCAGAAAAGCGTTTGTCGGTCACACAGCTGGATCTACTGATTCCCTGAAAAGTCTTCGACAAAGCAGGGCGTTTCGTTCGGCAAGCCGGGCTTCCGCCCTAGGTCGAAAACTTCTCCGAAGGTCGGGAAAAATGTTTGCTAAAAAACTGTTTGCTGGAAAAATAGCTGTTGGCAAGACTTCTGATGCTAGGACTCCTGATGCTAGGACTCCTGATGCTAGGACTTCTGATGCTAGGACTTCTGCTGGCAAGAATGCTGCCAGCAAGACGTCTGCTGCCCAAGCATTCGCTGGCGACGTTTTTGCAAGTCAGGCGCAGTTCCTCTGTCCTTGGCCACGTTGACTTGCGGACTACCTCAGGGAACGTATGGCTCAGGGCGGGCCGCGTCAACCTTTGCCGCTGCTTTGTGGGGAATGGTGCGATGAGAACTCAACAACAACTGTCCTGCTACCTGAGGCTGGGAGCAACGATTGCACTGGCTCTAACGGCTGCCTCGTTTTCACTTGCGGAAGCCACCGCTGGCTGCGGCACTGTTCGGCGTGTGATCGTCGGTCGGCCTGTCGTGACAGTGCCGGTCCGCACTTACCGTCTGCAGTATGAAACCGTTTACGAGGAGCGTCAGGCGACTGTTTATCGGTTGACCTATGATAATGTCGTCGAAGAGCGTCCGGTGACCGTCTATCGCAACGTCGTCGAGACAGAAATGCGAGAGCGACGCTACCGCGTTCGCAAACCTGTTGTCGAGACCAGCGAGCGGGAACAACGCTACACCGTCCGCCGACCGGAGTTTGAGACACGTATCGAGGATCGTAGTTACGATCGCGTCCGCCTGGTCAGCGAGACCAGCGAGCGGGAGGAGACTTACACAGTCCGCCGCCCCGTTCGGGAAACAGTGGAGGTCGAGCAACGTGTCGTCGTCCGTCGGCCGGTCACCGAGACCGTCGAGCGGGAGGAATGCGTCACCGTGATGCAACCTGTCACCACCGTTCAGAGGCAATTGGTGCAAGCTGGAACGACAGTCTCCTGCCAGCCGGTGATGGTTCCTGGAGTTAGCTACTATCGCTTCCCTCTCTTGCGGCTGGGACGTCGGGTGACCCCTCCTACAGTGACCTACCAACAGGTGGCCAGTCCCGTCTTTGCTCAGCAAGATGTTGCGGTCACCAGCCTGCGGCCGACCACGGAGGTGCGTCGAGTTCCTGTCACGCGAGTCCGTTACGAGGACCAAGTGGAAGTCCGTCGTCGCCCGGTCACGCGGGTGCGGTACGTGGAAGAAACCCGCACCCGGCGGGTTCCCGTCCAAACCACCCGGCGTGTCGTCGAGCGTGTTGAACGGAAGGTCCCTGTAAAAGTCTGCCGGTTTGTCACCGAGGAACGGGTCCGCAAAATCCCCGTCCGAACCGTTCGCTACGTCGAAGAAGAACGGGTGGAGCAAGTGCCCGTCCGGGTCGTGCGTCGTGTTGCCGAGCAAAAAACACAGCGGATCGTCCGCCGCGTCCCCCGCCGAGTGGCCCAGACCTACACTTATCGCGTTCCTCGCACGGTCTGCCGCTACGTGCAAGTGAATCCCTGTGGAGTGACAGTCCCTTCCACGACCATCCTTCCCGCGCCGACGACGGTGGTCCCGCAGACCGATCCAGCCAGCCTCGCTCCAACCATCAACGGTGGTGAAACGGTGATCGAACGGAGACCAACCGTCCAGGACAGCACCATCATCCAGGACAGCACCATCATCCAGGACGACGCAACCACCGGAGGCGAGACGATCATCGAGCGTCGCCCGATTGTCGAATCCGAGGCAATCGAGAGTGAACGGATTGTTGAGCCCAGCATCGGCAAGTCCGGAAGTTCTGGCGGGGGCCAGTCCAGCAGTCGTTCCTCAAGCAGCGAGGTCGAAGCTCAGCGACCTGCACGGGATGGTCGAACAAACCGAGCAGACCAAGACAGTGGCTCGCGAAGTGCTCCCCAACAGGAAGAACCTTCGCCCGTCCTTGAGCCAGCCAAGCCCGATGGTTTCGATCTTCCCAGCCCGGGGGCAGGACCAACGATCCGCTCTCATCGCGATGCCGGGAACATCGCCCTGCGAAGGGTTCCCACTCGACCGATTCCGCCCAGGCCCCAAGCGGACATTTGGTCGGAGACTGCGGCCAACCAGCAGAGAGTTCCACGAGGTTCGTTGAGCGACCTGCGACAGCCACAGGCCCTTTCGGAGTCCGGGCCCTCGACCTTGGATCAAATGTTTGCTGCGTATCGGGCCCAGCTTGACTCCGGCAAGCCAGAGGCAGGTCGCCTTCGTCCGTTGGAGCCAATTGGTCCGTTGGAGTCGGGCTCTGGGCAGACACAGATTGCCGAAAGCCGGTCGCCTCGTGTCGGCGACCTCAAAATTGGCGGTTTTGAATTGGATCCACGGAATCTGCCGCTTGGTCCTGAGACAACTCCCTTAGTGCCGGTTGCTACGGTCGCCCAGACAGATCCGCCGACCGCGGAGTCTTCTGCCGAGGCCGTGGCCGCACGCCTGCCGGCGTTCATTGTGCTGGTTGATCGTCACTGACCACCCTCGAGGCGCAAATCGACAGCCTCTTGCAGAAATCTGTCGGTTCAGGGCCCAAAACGCTTGGGGCTTCTCCCGCATCCTGAGCCCGGCATGATAAACTTGGGGCATGTGCTGTTTGAGGCAGCGCATGCCCTGTTTTGTCATTCTGGCCGCCGTCTGCGTGGGGAATCACTCACGTGGATTTGTCCGACGGAGGTTCCACGGTGACTCAGTCGCCAGAAGACCCACCGCTTTCCCCAGCCACGGACACTCCCGCATCTTTGACCCCCGACCCCTCGGACGACCCCGAGAGCCCAGAACTGCTGGCCGGCCGCAGGGTCTTGTTCGTTGGCCGTTTGGCCGGCATGAACCAGCGAGAAGCCGGTCGGCTTGTCCGGCAGCACGGGGGTGTGGTTGCTACCAAACTGGACGCCGAGGTCAATCTCGTAGTTGTGGGGGAGCAGAAACCGCCTGCTCAGGGTCAATCCTTGGCCTCGGTGTTGGACCCGGCGACTCAGAGGGCTGTGCAACGCGGACATGCTGAGTTGGTCGCTGAGACTCAATTCTGGCAGCGTCTCGGTCTTGTCGATGAGCCCCAGCATATTCACGGGCTCTATACGCTGCCCATGCTGGCTGACCTGGTGGGAGTCGGACGGGCGACGGTGCATTTGTGGTATCGCCGAGGATTGCTGCAGTCTGTGGGGGAGATCCGGCGATTGCCCTACTTCGACTTTGCCGAAGTGACAGCCGGTCGTCGTTTGGCGGAACTGTCGCAACAGGGTGCCAGCCTAGCAGCTTTGCAACGAGCCGTGGAAGAGCTCCGACGTCAGGCCCCCGGGGTGTCTCGTCCCTTGGCCGAATTGCCGGTCTTAGTCGAGGGAAAACAACTGCTGCTGCGTCAAGGCGAGCGACTGATGGAGTCAACCGGCCAACAACGCTTTGACTTCAACAGCCCCGAATACGAGACCTTCCCCGAAGACTTCCCTGAACCACCGATTCCACCCGTCCCACCTAGTGAGGCCCCTCAGCCCCCCCAAAACTCCCCTCAGGAACCTTCTGCTGAGCCAGAACCGACTGGCCCTCAGGCTCTCCCCGTTGTGGGGGAAGTTCTCGAAGACCTTGACGAGGGGCTCGGAACGGCTGCCAGACAGGGCCAGGAGTTGACCGAGCGTACTCTCTGCGGACTCATCCTCCCCCAGAAGATCTTAGATCAAATTGGTGGAGAAACCGATGACATTGAGGTTTTGCTCGATGCTGCGGTGGAGATGGAGGAGCGGGGAGAATTGGCTGAGGCTGCGGAGCTCTATCGAGCTGCCTTGGGGGTGACCGGGCCTGATCCGGAGCTGTCGTTCTTGCTGGCCGATGTGTTGTATCGGCTGGGCGAAGTCGCCGCTGCTCGTGAACGCTACGCGATGTGTCTGGAATTGCACTCCGATTACGTCGAGGCTTGGGCGAACTTAGGCTGTGTCTTGGTGGACCTTGGCCAGACCGAGCTTGCCCTCTCTGCTTTTCAGGGGGCTTTGCACCATCATCCGGACTACCCCGACGCTCGTTACCACTTGGCGGAATTGCTTGATCAGTTGGATCGTCCAGCCGAGGCTGAGCCGCACTGGCGGGCGTTTTTGCGGCTTGCCCCAAACAGCCCTTGGGCCAACCACGCCCGAGAGCGGCTGGAAGTTGTCGATTCTGAGCGTTGAGCTTGCCCGTATCTTTCTCTGGGGGTCTTTCTCTGGGGGTCTTTCTCTGGG
>CAZYKP010000064.1:0-50596 GCA_964648025.1 uncultured Pirellulales bacterium
CCCTGAAGTCTCCCCAGCCCTGAAGTCTCCCCAGCCCAGAAGTCTCCCCAGCCCTGAAGTTTCCCAGTGTGTTGTTGAGGGTTCCCGATTGACGGTGCTGAGATCCATGAGTCGTTGGCGATCTCTGATGGACCCCGAGGATGATGTCATCAGAAGTTGGGTTTTGAGAGACGGCTGGGTGCTTGTCGCTGAGTGCGGGGATGACCTCGCAAGTGCCTGAGATTAGCAACATCCTAGGGGCCTAGAGAAAGGCTCACAACCCGGTGGGACCGTCGCCTGGAACACCACCGACGAAATTCAGCACCGCGGCGGCAACATCGACTCCGCTGACTCGAGCCAAGGCTCGCCAACCTGGGACCGCATTGACCTCGAGTATAACAAGTCTTTCTTCTTGATCTGGCAGGAGATCGACCCCGACGATCGGGGCACCGATGGCAGCCGACGCGCGGAGTGCCAAAGACCGGGCGTGTTCGTCCGGGGTCCAGGCTTCCGGGATGCCGCCTCGGCTGATGTTGGTCCGCCAGTCGGTTGGGTGGCGACGTCGCATTCCTAAGACCAAGTCGCCAATGACCAGGCAGCGAAGATCGAAGCCTGCGTGGGGCAGAAACTCTTGGAGATAGAGAACCGCCCCGAGGCGTTCCAGTAATACGAAGGCTCGATGTGCCACTTCGGGGTCAGTCAGCCTGGTGATCCCCCGTCCCTCGGACCCAAAGAGCGGTTTGAGAACCACATCACCCCCAAGTTGTATCATCGCCTCCTCTGCCTGTGAGGCTGTTTGGCAAACCACCGTTTGAGGGATCGGCAGACCGTCGGCCTGGAGTCGGACCAAGGCCAGATATTTGTCAACAGCCACTTCCATGGCTTTCGGGGGATTGAAGACCGGAAGACCTTGGGATTCAAGTGCTGCCAAGGCGTCCATTCTGAAAACGACTTGTTCCAGACTGCCTGGCGGCATGGTTCTGACCAACAACGCATCGAACTCAGCCAAGGAACGGCAGGAGTGGCTTCCATTGGTGCCGCTAGCAAGGTGGGGATCGGAGTCGGCGACGCCGACGAGGATCTGCTGCCCAGCGAGATGAGAGCTCAGGTGTGCAAAGGGGAGCGGAACGATCTGGGTCACCGGAGTCCCGGCTTCCTCCGCTGCCCGCTGCAAATCGCGTGTGTACCAGCTATTGGCGGCTGCAAGGACCGCAAGACGCATCGGAACTCCCAGGATGAGACTTTGGTCGATCGACCCGCCCCACGGATCGAGCCAACCCAGCAAAGTCAGGCCAGCAGAGTCAGGCCAGCAGAGTCAGGCCAGCAGAGTCAGGCCAGCAGAGTCAGCCCAGGAAAGAGCGGGTGCAAAGGTCAGGTGCGAGCTGCCCGAACTGATGAGTTCGGCCGGACTCGACGTTGATGAGGCGGACGAGAGCCGGACTGAACAACTGCGGATCGAGCTTGTAAAAATCGCGTTCGTAACGATCGAACAATTCCGAGAACGACTGACCGTAATCGCTGCTGGAGTCGCTGGGGAGCTTGGGGCCGATTTCAGCCAAGGAGTCGTCGTCACCGCGCATCCAGAGAGTCACCTCGGACCCGTACAAGATGGCGTCATTGGACCGTCCCATGGCGGTGAGGAAATCCCCTCCCACCGGCGGAAGTGGAGCGATCCCTAAACCACGAAGCACTCGGGAGAGATCGAAATTCAATTCGTGCAGCTGATGCAAGGCCGTCTCCACGCTCCGGGCGACCACTTGGATCATTCCCGGAAGACTGCTGGTGGAGGCGACTAACAGGGTCAACTGCGAAGCGGGCCTGTGGCAGGCTTGGGCGATCTGCTCAAAAACTGTGGGCGGTGGTTTGCTGGCGGTTTCGATCACCCCGACCACACCGGGGGTATTGTCCTCTGAAGGAAGGTTCCAGCAATCTGTCGAAGACACCGCAGCCAGGGTCTCAAAGAGCTTTTCGGTGCGTGCGAGATTGCGCATGGGGCCGGAACCTAAGGCGAAAAAATCTCCTGCAGAGATCTGCCAGCCAGCGTACTGGCTGCCCAGACATGCCGTCACCGGATGGTCAGTCCAAACGACGACATCCGCACCTGTCTGAAACCCACCTCGGGAAGCGACCAGTGAGACCTCTCCCAAACCGGCCAGACAGATCTGCGAAAGAAGAATGCCAGCCTGAAACCCCCCTGGTTGCTGGAGTCCCAGATCGACCAACCGGCCTGAGCCGTGGTCCTCAACTGAGGCGTGGATTGCGGAATCGGCAAGCAGCCGCTCCACAAGTTCACAGGCTCGAAGATTTAACCCCACAGTGACCTCGAGTCATGCTTGCAACAAAACGATGAGCAATCCCGCCGCCCTCGAATCCTCTTGGTTCGCTTTCTCGTGAACCGCTATCGAAGGCAACCGCTATCAATTTCCAGTCCCACTGCTGGTTTTTGGTGGGTTGTGTCGGAGGTTTCCCCAGATTGCAACCGTCGACAGTAGTGGGAGACAAACACAGGAGCGCGGTTTCTCGATGAAGGGCTTGCCTTGCAACTCAATTTCTGCCAATCTAATCCTAGAAGGTGGTGAATGTAAGGTCACAGGTGGCACTGCACCGATCTGCCTCAACCTCAAAGAAGCTTTCGAACCAAGGCGACCGTCTCCCCAACTTTGTGACAAACGTAGGGCGGCAGACAGCGGCACTGCCGGAAAAGCAGATTGTTGCTTATTCCGCTAGTCAGTCGCTTTTCAGGGACCTCGTAGAAAGCTTTTCGGGAATCAGAAAAGTCCACACCCAGACAAGTTCCAACACAAAATCATTCCCACAACAAGGCCAATCACAAACGGATTCGTTTGAGGAGTTCCTCCGAATCCCAGCCCGAGAGCTTGCGAGTCATTGTCCGAACGTTTCCGACGGTCAGCTCCTGAGGCGAACCGTCAAACACTCTCCAAAAGTCAAGTCTCAGTCGTTGTTCCCGTTTTGGACTGAAGCATGTCTTTTGCCCAACGATCCAACCAATGGCAGGTTGGTTCCAATTCTGGCTCTTGAACAACAGCCCCTCGTGTTTTGCTGCTGTTGGCAGGCCCAACAATCAGGAATCCCTTTCCCCACTTATGGACAAGTGGGAAGGCCCAAACATCGACGCTACCAAGTCTTTAGGAAACAAGAACGAGTTCAGTTTCTGCGACCCCCGAATTGGTTCCAAGTTCCGCTGAACTTGGGCCCTCCTCACCTCGGGCCACGTTCCAAACGAGCCGATGTTGGGGGCGAAGTTTTTGAGAACTGTTGGGTTCCTCGCAGCGTTGCCTCTTGTTCCCACCTCCGGTCATGGCAAACTAGGGTCACCGTCAACGAGATCACGAGCACAACGGGCGTGCGGGGCCTGCGAAGGTTTATCGCGTCACACCAAACAGTCTTAGCGCAGGCAAACTCCGGAGTTCGCCTGAACGAGAAATCTGCCCTCGCCTACTGAGGTTGGGGAAAATCTTGGCTCGTCCGGTTTGTGGAAAAGCTGCGAAATCGCCGGTCCTTGTGCCGTTTTAGCGTTTTGGAAGAGCAAGAATTTTCCCCAAGAGCAGTAGGCTCCAGGACCTGATGGAAGGGTCTCCCCAAAAAGCATCGCCTCACTGTTCTTGCAAATCCGGTCATCACCACTTACAGGTTGTCGCCACTCACCCCCGACTGTGGAGCCTGTCGATGTCTGTCCCTTTTCACCATTCTTCCAAAGTCACTCGTTGCTCGACTTCCTCATCGATTGTGGCAAGTCAGGACCGAGTCCCTCTATCTGTAGAACCGCTTGAAGCAAGGTTGGTACTTAGCTTTACCGGGTTTTCGGATTATGAGCAGTTGATGATCGAGTTGCTCAATCGTGACCGGCAGAATCCCAGCGAGGCGATTTTCCTGATTGATCAAACGCTTCAGGACTCTGGCAGCACGACGATCACCAACCCCTCCCAGACCGATCAACAACGTCTGAATGACTGGGAAAATTTGATCGGCAATTTCAATCCCCGCCAGCCTCTGGCACCTCACCAGGCTCTCCTGAATGCGGCTGGGGATTATTCTGATGAGATGTATGACGACAACCGGTTCGCCCACACCGGCTCAGACGGTCGAGATCCCTTTGATCGGATGAGGGATGCTGGCTACACCGGGAAAGGACGAAACGAGAATATCGCAGTGGGTGGCTGGATTGTCCGGACCGCTGGCTTCTTTGGACCGATTCTTGACGATGTGACCGATTACGACGAGCGTGAGATTCACTACCGTCATGCTCAGTTAACCGCCAGTTCCGGCCACCGGACTGCCATCTACCGAAGCGTGAGCAAAGATATCGGTGTGGGGGTGACTTTTTGGGGCCCGAACGCCCGGGACTACAACATCGGTAGCACCCCTTGGGGGGCCGAGAACGACGAACGTGGTGTGCTGGTGACCGAGAAGTTCGGTTCTTCCAGCACGCACTATCTGACCGGAGTCGTCTACACCGATGAGGTCATCGATGATGACTTCTACAGCGTTGGTGAAGGCCTCGGGGGTGTGACCATTGTCGCTGAGGCACAAGGCGGTGGCACCTTTTCAACCACCACTGCTTCAACAGGCGGGTACAGTTTGGCTTTGGCCAACGGCACCTACACAGTAACCTTCAGCGGCGGCGGGATCTCCACACCGATCGTGTACAACAACGTCGCTATCGACGGCCAAAATGTCAAAGTTGATGCCGTCCCTGGAGAAGTGCAAGAGCCGCCTGCTAACCCTCCGCAGGTCGCCGGTGTTTCCCTCGCCGCCCACACTTGGGACGACCAATCGCCACACCCAAATGGATACGCGGTCCCCACTGGGGCCGATCAGCTTTCGTCTCTGCCCTGGAGCAATCTCAACACGATCGCCATTACTTTCACTGAGAATGTCAATGTCTCAGCCGGCGACCTGACCGTCTGGGGTGTGAACCACTCCGAGTATTCCTTGGCCGCAGGCGGTTTCAGCTACGACTCAACAACCAACACCGCGACCTGGACGCTGAGCGACGTGCTGCCGGCTGACAAAGTCATGATCCACCTGGCCGACTCGGTCACTGGAGCCACCAGCGGGCTGGCTCTCGATGGAGAGTGGTCAGACGGCGCCGACACCTTCAACTCCGGAGACGGCAACGCTGGAGGACACTTTCAGTTCACCATCCACGTACTGCCCGGAGACGTCAACGGAAACGGCGACGTCAACGGCGGGGACGTGATCGTCGTGCGAAACGCTCAGTTCACCAGCGAAGGGGATCCTGGCTACTCCCCCATGCTGGACTCCAACGGAGACGGGGTCATCAATGGGGGCGACCTCATCAAAACTCGCAACAGCCAGTTCACCGGTCTGCCCAGCGGTGAACCCAGCCCTGCAGGGGCGTTGAGTGCTCAGGGAGCTTCAGTCGAAAACGTTGCTTCTTTCGTCGCCCCAATCGGGACACTGCAGCCCCTGGAGGCTGTCGAGTCGACCGTCTCCTTGGGTGGCTTGTTCCCTGGGGAAAGCTCGTTAGGCGGTCTGACAACTCTCGCTACCGAAATTCCGGTGGTTTCTCTGGCACAACCACTCCAACCAACCCAGACCGGGTTCTTCCAGTCCAAGGACTCTGTCCCGTCCGAGAGCCAAGACTTCTTCTTGCAGGCTGCGAATGCCGAGGATCTGCCCGCCGAAGTCCTCCTGGCTCTGGAGGAACTCGGAGTCCAGTGGTGGGCAGAGCTTCTCGGGCAAGCGGGTCAAAATCAATAGACCACAAGCTGTTTGCTCTCCCTCCACCCACCCCGACAGTCCTCAGCAACACAATCGCTTGGTGGCAACAAGTCCATTGCCGGGGTGATTCGGCAACCGGCGAGGTCTGATCATCGGCTTGGCCTCCAAATGGGCTCTCGCATTTGTTGGTTCACCTCCTGCCAGACTGACTCAAGTTGCTCTCGCTTGGTGGGATGTTTCTCAGCGACATCAACGGATTCGCTGAGATCCTCAGCCAGATTGTACAGCTGCCAGGCTGCCGACTTGCTTGCTCGGCCTTCGGGGTTGCGGACGAGTTTCCAATGGCCAACTCGCACGGCCGCTCTGAGCCCTGTCCGCCAGAACAGTTGCTTGTGTGGCTGCTCGCTCTTGGTGCCCCGCAGATAGGGAAGCAGATTCACTCCGTCGATCGGCTGAGTTGGGCGTTGTTGGACGCCTGCAGCCGCCGAGGCTGTCGCGAAGATGTCCAGCGACAGCACTGGCTCTTCATAAAGGTGACCTGCTGGGATTTGGCCTTTCCACTGGACGAGAAACGGCACTCGGATCCCGCCTTCCCAGAGAGTACCCTTTTCGCCTCGCAACGGCCGGTTGCTGGAGGTCAATTCCCGGGTGGGGCCTCCGTTGTCGCTGAGGAAGAAGATCAAGGTCTGTTCTTGGAGATCGTACTCCCGCAGCTTGGACATAACCTTGCCGACGCTTTGGTCCAGGCTTGACAACATTCCAGCGAATATCCGCCGTTGGATATCCTTGATATGGCCGAATCGTTTCACAGAGGGGTTGGTGGCCTGGAGGGGACTGTGAACCGCGTTGTATGCCAGAAACAAGAAGAAGGGCCGGTCATCGACGCGATCCAGAAAGTCGACCGCTTCTCGAGTCAACGCCTCGGTGAGATACTCCTCTTCGGCTTCTGGTTGTCCGTTGCGTAGGATGGGGTTGTTGGCATCGTAGGCCGGCTCGTCATAGCCCAGATGAGTTCCGTAGATCAGGTGGCTGTCGCCGCTCGTCCAACGCCCTTGACCTCCATTGGGAAGCCGGCGCCGCCGAAGCATCGTGGTTACTTTCCGATAAGGAGGTGGCACATAAAAATGCCCCTCGTGAAGGAAGCCGAAGAACTCTTCAAATCCATGACGCAGGGGATGGTACCGAGCTGTGCCTCCCAAATGCCACTTGCCAATCAGGGCAGTCGTATACCCAACTGCGTGCAAGTGCTCAGCCAGGGTGGTCTCTGCAGAAGGCAACCCCGCTGCCGGATCCTCGTTTTGAGCTCCAACTGGATTGAACTCATAGCCAAAGCGTGTTGGATATCGCCCGGTGAGCAACCCGGCCCGGGACGCGCTGCAAAAGGACGCAGCAACATAAGCGTTGGTCATCCGCACTCCGCCCTGTGCCAGTCCGTCAATGTGCGGAGTGGGAATCTCTGGATTGCCCTGGCAGCCGAGCTCTCCATAGCCCAAATCATCAGCCAGAAACACAATGATATTCGGTCTTGATCGTTTGGCCGCAGCAACATGGGGCGGAGTTCTCGACTGGGCCACGATAGTGGAAGACCAGGTGACAGTCAGCAACCAGATCATTGCAGTGGTCAAACGGATCATGGGGTCCTCAGTTTGACTTGGCCTCTTTGAGGCAAGCATTGGGTCGATTTCCTCTGGCTGCTTGTCGTTGAACGCTGGCTGCCGCGAAAAGAGAGGTGTGAAGATCTCAGCTATCCTCCAGTTCGTCCTGCCGCCCAAGTCTGCTGCCCCCGGATCCCTGTGTTGAAGTCTCTGCGCAATACGGGGTTTGTCAGCTCATCGGGACCCAGCCGGTCATTCGAACTTCACCAGCTGATGCGGGAGGTCAGTCTGATAGCGGAAGTGTGTCTCTGCCAAGAGCTCGCTGACGGCCATCAGCTTCCGACGAATCGCGGCCAGTTCGACGGCCAGCTGGGCATTGGTCCTGCTCGGGGGCGGCTCTCCGCCGGAAAACTCGGCCGTGGCGGGGCTGGACTCTGCCGGACCGGAAACAGGCGTGCTGGAAACAGGCGTGCTGGAAACAGTTGGACTAACATCCTGCCCGGGCATCGTGGGGTGGAAGCGTTCGGTTCGCGGGAGAATCGCAGTCCGCAGATCCCGTGAGACCTCGGCAAGTTGCGCTTCTCCGGGACGTTGGCCGACGGGTGCTTCACGAGGCGGGAGTTTCTCAATCAGGCTGGCCAAACGAGCGAACTGGAATGCGACGCTGCGTGGATGGGTCTCATCCAATAAAGCCAAGTCCAAAACGGCATCAGTTTGCAGGCGTGTTCCATAGCGAAGGCGGTAGGTCTTGGAGCTGTCGCTGACGGCCAAGATCAAACCCAGCGGCTGTACGCCGAGGGTGTCCACACGAGGAACCAACCACCGCAAGAGACTCAAAGTGCTCAAAGCCCTTTCGATCCCTCGTCCTAGTTCCACAAAACGCCAGCTAGGTCCCCGCCGCATGCTGTCGTTCATCAATCCGCCGAATCCCGCAAGCCGTTGCACAACCCGGTCGGCCAACTCCAACAGGGTGCTCAAATCCGGACCGGTCGTACGGCCCCCTGCATTGAACAGGTCTTCGAGGCTATTAAGAAGTCGCCAAGCATCTTCACTAAGGCGTTCTCTGACTCCCGCGCCGGCTTGGACAGCTGCTAACAAGTTGAAGCGGAGGCCCCCGGTACGAGAGGGGTCTGCCATGATGGCCACCAGTTCTCCGGTGGGGTCCTGGGAGATGGCTCCGTTGGAGGCAAAGCCAGGATAAGTTCCGGTGTGATGCGTGAGAATTCGTAGAAAATCTGGGATACCTTCGGCCAGACCGATCTCCGGATCCGAGTCCAGCACACGGAGAAGGATTTCCCGAAGAAGACGGGCGACGTCTTCACCTCGCTCCGTGTAGCGACCCAGCCAGAACAGATTATCCGCAACCCTTCGCGGAAGGCTGTCGACCACCGGAGTAAAGGCCCCCAAGGGTCTTGCCGAGGGCATCTCCCATGGGGCCAAGGGATGGGGCTCCGAAGCCAGCACCCAGGTATCTTTGCTTTGGCCACCGGTTTGATTGGAGACAACCGTTTGGTCGGGGCGTGCCCCAATTCGCGTCAGCCCTCCGGGCATGGCCAGATAGTCGTTCTCGCGAGCAACGAGAAAGGTTCGCAAAACGACCCCGCGGGGCTCCAGTTCGCCAGGCACCACCGCCGCAGCCGTGGAAAGCGGCACCGCCTCTTGGCCAACATATCGGGCCGGCCGCCTGCGGATCTTCTGGGCCAAGATAGCCAGCTCTCGCGAGGACATCTCCCGCCCGTCGTACAACGCCCTGCCGGTGGCGGAATCGACCGAGCGAACAATCAGATCTTCCAGATTGCTGAGAACATGGTTCCGATCGTCCGTTCGGCCACACCACCAAGTTTTTACTGAAGGGAGCTGCAAGTCAGCCCCCAGGAGGTGGCGAGATAGCCGCGGCAGGAAGGCAAGCAGGGCCGGATTCTCGACAACACCGCTGCCCAGCGGATTGACCACGGACACTTGACCCTGGCGGACCGCTTGAACCAAGCCAGCGGTGCCAAGCAACGAGTCGGGACGCAGTTCCAGGGGATCGCAGAAGGTATCGTCCAGCCGCCGGAGGATGACCTGAACAGGCTGCAGCTCATCAAGGGTTTTGAGCGACACCTGCTGGTCGACAACGGTTAGGTCGGTTCCCTGCACCAGATCGTAGCCAAGATAATTCGCCAGATAGCTATGTTCAAAATACGTCTCGTTCTGTTGTCCTGGAGTCAGCACGACAACGTGGGGGTCATCAGGCGGCAGGGTCACTGAAAACGCTGGGGAATCGGGTGGATTTCGGGGATAGCCGGGTGGTTGCTGGAAGGTAGTTGTGGCCAGCGTTTCTGGTACTGATTGCTGGTGGATGGAGCGTTTCAGCGGACTGATCCGCCGAAAACGGGCCGAGGGAGGGGCCAGACGGGTCAGCGTTTCTCGAACAGTGCGGAAGAACCCAGCCAGCCGCTCCACATGGGCGTTGCGGTAGAGGGTGGGGAAGACCCGAGACATCACCAGACGGTTTTCTAAGGCGTAGCCGGCACCGCTGGGTGCCTGAGTGCGGTCGCCGATGACCAGATACTCACCATCGGACCTCCGTGCCAAATCGGCGGCGTAAAGCACCAAGGGCCGCGTGGCCATCCAACTGGATGCCGGTTGAGGATAACAGGGATAGAGGAAGCCCGGCGAGCCGAAGACCAAATCAGCTGGCAGCAGACGATCTTGAATCAAACGCTGGGGGCCATAGACGTCCGCGAGAATCAGATTGAGCAACTCCGCACGCTGGGCCAGACCGGCCTCCAGCTGTTGCCACTGCACCGCAGAGATCACCAGCGGCAGAGGATCCAGTGTCCAAGGGCGTGCTTCGCCAGGGGGATCGCCATAGACCCGATAGGTGACCCCGCTCTCGCGAAGCAGACGCTGACTCTCCCGTTTCCGGCGACGCAACTCGGCACGACCCAAACGACCGAATGATCCCAGCACGTGCTGGCAATGAGCGTGGACCTCCCCGGCAGGGCTGACGTATTCGTCGAAGTGTTGGGCCGAGGGAGCGTATCCGTGCAAAAGCGAGTCGCCCTGATCTGGGTGATCTCCCGGAGGTGTCGACCCGCTTGGCAGAGAGAACTCTGAGGCACCGCCGGTCGACTGTGGCCCGAGGCCCCCATTTTGGTCGCTCATCCCAGATCTCCACGCGAAACCATCCTTCCTCCTGGCCTGCTGGGTGACGCTGTCCCAGATTGGCTCAACGGTGATTGGTTTCTGGCTTGCGGTGATTGGTTTCGGCTCTGCTGATTTGCTGTTGGATTGCTGGTCACCTGCCGCCGAGCGACAGGATGGCTCTGAGTGCTCGCCTGCGGTGACTCCTGTCCAGTCACGACTCCATCCAACAGGCAGGAGGAGGTATCAGCGCTTGGGATCAGAAGCGGTTGGGCCTCACCGCTGGGCCGCACGGCGAAGGTCCAGAGTATACGGGTAATCTCGGTTGCGTTCCTCCGGCGGCGGGTGAATTCGGCCGGGCGTATGCCCATAAGGCCAAAACCGAGCCTGGCGTCGGCCCTCAGCCTCGTAGCTATTGACCGGAAAGTCTGTGGGATTGCGTCCGCCTGGGTGAAAGACATGGTAAGTGCAACCTCCCACGGAGCGTTCATTCCAGATGTCCACCAAGTCCAGCACCAGGGGCGTGTGGATGGGTATCATCGGATGCAAGGCCGAGGGCGGTTGCCAGGCCCTGTATCGAATGCCGGCCACATATTCCCCTGCAACTCCAGTGCTGGTCAGCGGAACTCGCCGCCGACCGCAGGCCAACACATGGCGTGTGTCGGTCATCCCAGCGACTTTGACTTGCAGTCTTTCCACCGAGCTATCGACATACCGAGCAGTCCCCCCGGAGACGGCCTCTTCCCCGAGCACGTGCCAGGGCTCGACGGCCATTCGCAACTCCAACTCGATGTGGTCGATCTGAACTCGGCCATAGACAGGCAGCCGAAACTCGAAGTTCGGGGCAAACCACTCGGGCTGGAAGGTGTAGCCATGGTTGTGGAGATCGGCCAACACATCCTTCAAGTCATACCAGAGAAAATACGGCAACATAAACTGGTCGTGCAGTCGCGTGCCCCACCGCACCAAAGGTTGTCGATAAGGGCTGTTCCACAGCCGGGCCACAATTGCTCGCAGCAGAAGTTGCTGAAGCAAACTCATGCGTGCATGAGGCGGCATCTCCAACGATCTCATCTCCAACAGCCCCAGCCGACCACTGGCACCTTCTGGACTGAACATTTTGTCAATGCAAAACTCCGCTCGGTGCGTGTTACCGGTGACATCGATCAGCAAATGTCGCAGCGCCCTGTCAACTGCCCAAGGTTGAATCCCCTGGAGTCCGTCCAACTGCTGAAAGGCAATTTCCAGTTCATACAGACCCTCGTGACGGGCCTCATCAACACGTGGGGCTTGGCTGGTGGGACCAACAAACAACCCAGCAAAGAGATACGAAAGACTCGGGTGATGCTGCCAATACGTGATCAATCCACGCAGCAATGCCGGTCGACGCAGCAACGGACTATCCGAAGGGGTGGGACCCCCCAAAGTGACATGGTTGCCCCCGCCGGTGCCAGTGTGCCGGCCATCGAGCATAAACTTCTCGGTGCCCAGTCGAGTCAACCGAGCTTGTTCGTAGAGTGTTTCCACCAGATAGGATAACTCCTTCCAATCTGCCGCCGGCGGCAGGTTGACCTCGATGACACCAGGGTCTGGCGTGACGCCGAGGTGCTTCAGGCGGCTGTCGGGAGGGGGAGAATATCCTTCTACTATAATTGGGAGATCAAGAGCAGCAGCGGTATCCTCAATGCAGGCGACCAGGTCCAAGAAGTGCTCAAGGTGGGTCATCGGTGGCAGAAAGACATGGATGTGTCCCTGCCGAGGTTCCACACACAGAGCCGTTCGGATGATCTGGGACGGACCGGCAGGGTCTAACTCGGCGGCCTCATCTGCGACTTGCTCTTGCAGGCCGTGAGGTTCTGGTTCGGGGACGCGAAACTGAGCATAGCGGTGGGCGACGCCACCGTGGATATCGCCAAGGGGGTCGACAGCTTGGAGAGGATCGAACTCGGGGGTTGGGGAGGTTTCTGCTTGAGGGTCGTATTTGAGGGAGTCCAAGGGCAGTCGGTAGCCCATGGGGCTATCACCGGGCACCAGTAACATCCTGGGAGAGCGAAAGACCCATTGCCCTGTGGTCCAGTGTCCAGGCCCTGGGACCTGTTGCCAGCGTAGGGGCAGCGCAAAGCCGGTGATCGTCCGCATGCCGCGTGCCAGGAGGGCGGCCAGACGTTTTCGTTCCGACGGATCGTCCAGGTCGACTTCCAAGGGATCGATATTGACCGGCAGTGTTCGCTCTTTCCAGAGGTAATACAGGGGGTCTTCGTAACCGGCCATCAGCGAACGAGGGCTGACACCTAACCGCTCAGCCAAATGCGTAGCAAACCTCTTGGCGTCTTCGATGTCGTGATCACCTGGGCTGCGGTCGTCGGCGACCAACTCCGGACGACGCCAGACAGGTGTTTGGTCGTTCCGCCAGTAGCAGTTCAATGCCCAGCGTGGCAGTTCTTCACCGGGATACCACTTGCCTTGGGCAAAATGCAGTAACGCGCCGGGGGCAAACTCATCTCGCAAGCGGCGGACGAGTTCGCCGGCTCGTTCTCGCTTATGGGGGCCCAAGGCGGCGGTGGTCCACTGAGGGCTGTCCATATCATCGATTGAGACAAACGTGGGCTCGCCTCCCATGGTTAACCGCACATCCGCGGCAGCCAACTCCCCATCAATTTGGTCACCCAATCGATCGATTTCTTCCCACTGCTTGGTTGTAAAGGGTTTGGTCACACGCGGATCTTCATGAATCCGCGTCACCTCCATATGAAATTCAAACTCCACCTCAGCCTCGTCATGACCTCCGGTAATCGGAGCCGAGGATTGTGGATCGGGACTGCAGGCCAAGGGCAGATGACCCTCCCCGGCGATGAGCCCGCTGGTCGGGTCCAGCCCAATCCAACCTGCACCCGGCACGTAAACTTCTGCCCAAGCATGCAAATCCAGCACATCTTGCATGACGCCCGACGGACCATCGAGGCTTTTGGTGTCGGGAGCCAATTGGACCAGGTAGCCACTGGCGAAGCGTGCTGCCAAGCCAAGTTGCCTGAGGATTTGGACCAACAGCCAGCCGCTGTCGCGACAGGATCCGCTGCCTTTGCTGAGAGTCAGTTCGCAGGGCTGGATTCCAGGTTCCATCCGGATGAGGTATTCGATGTCCTGGGCCAGTTTGCTGTTGAGCTCGACCAAGAAATCCACCGTACGGCGGGGGGTACGGTCGACCGATTCCACCCACTGGGCCAACAAGGGCCCCTGCTCCTTGATCTCCAGAAACGGTGTCAGCTCTTTCTTCAGAGACGGTTCGTAGCAGAACGGATACTTCTCCGCCGATTCCTCCACGAAAAAGTCGAAGGGGTTGATCCGCGGCATGTCGACCACCAGATCAACATCCACGCTCAACTGGCGAACCTTCCGCTTGGCCGGCAGAACCATCCTGGCCAGAAAATTACCAAAGGGATCCTGCTGCCAATTCAGATAGTGTTCTGTCGGTTGGATATTCAGGGAATATCCCCGAACCGGCGTTCGACAGTGCGGTGCCGGCCGCAAGCGGATGATCTGCGGACTCAGGCCCACGAGACGATCATACCGATAACAAGTGGTGTGCCGCAGCGCAACACGAATACTCATCTTCTGCTCCAGGCAAAACAGGGAACGCACGCACGCCCTCGCCATAGGAGCTGGCAAGGTCGGCCATGGTCAGCTGCCCCAATTGGTCACACAGGCCGATTGATACGATGGGAGAATCTGCCCAGCTCGAAAGGCAGGGAGAATTCGAGTGGGATTGGGCAGGTTCTCGGTCGCCAGATTGTTTCAGCTGGCCAGCCCCCTTGGCGGACATTCCGTCGCCTTGTGGTTGTCGGACTCAGATCGGCCCAAGTGAAACCCCACCCCAGACTAGCTTTTCGAGGAGGGACTGGTTATTTCGGTGGGCCGAATCGCTGCCGAGAGGATCCTCGGCCAGAGCCCTCAGGGGTTGTCACGCCATCAATCAGCCAAGAATACCTACCAACGCGAGAGAAGTCACCAGACTCATGGGGCCAAACCGGCCGAGAGCAATGCTTCGGCGGCAGCTAATCCGCTCAAACTGGCCCCCTCGACTCGGGGCTCTCCAAAGGCATCGCCAGCGAAGGCGACTAAGCCGGGTTGGCGACTGAGCAGACACCTCTGAGGATAAGGCTTCACCGGCTGACTGTACCGCCAGCGATGGATTTGCAGGCTGGTGATCTCTGACCCGAGCCAGGGCTCAGCGGCCTCACAAAGCAGCCGTCCGGCGTCCTCATGGTCGTAGTGGCTGCGGCTGAAGTCGCCGGTGGCGTGCAAGGTCACCGCCGGGACTGGAGAGATCCCCTTTTGGGCGTTATCGCTGATGAACCGCAGAATGCCCTCGTTGATGAACATCCCTCCTGGCGAGGGAACTCTGCTTGGCCCAGAAAGACTGACCAGCGCGGCCAGGCATGGATCGTACTGGATGGCCTCCAGGGCGGATTGGGTCTCGCGTGCAAGAGCGACTTGCCCGGCAGCCAGCAACTCCAGGCTTTGAGGAACTGGCGGAGTCAGCAGCAACGCTTTCCCAACATAAACAACCTCCTCAGTCCACGCTTCCCACCGGCCCTGCACCTGCTGCACCTTCTGGACAGTCGTTCCCGCGATGGCATCCAGTCCGGCTGCCAAATGCTTCCCAAGGTTCCGCAGACCACCCTGGGCGACGTACCGAGGGAATTGCTGACCGGGAGGGTCCCCAGCGGATGTCGGGAACCCCTTGGCCCATTCCCGCACCAAGCCGATTTCTTTCCAACTCTCGACGAGTGTTCCAAAGGTCTCGTCTCGAACCGTGAAGTACTGGGCTCCAGAGTCGAAAACAGCGTCGTCGATCCGTCGGGTGGCCAGCCGTCCCCCAAGGCCTTTTCCTTTGTCCAAAACCAAGGTCGCCACCCCCTCCTGACCGAGGCGGTGTGCGGCCAATAAACCAGATAGGCCCCCACCGACAATCAAAACGGTGGTTTCTCGACGTAACATCGATCGACTCCTGAGTTGGACCATCCCGAATCGAAGCAGGCCCACGACCGGGCAGTTGTCGTTTGACCTGCAGAACCCGGTGGATGCCTGGCAGTTCGATCTGTCTGCAGCAGCAGCGAAACGGCCGGTCACTCACCCTCAGCGTTAAGTGACATGAGGAACTCCCGCATTTCTCCAGCGGCGTGAGCGTCGCCTTGGGATTCGGCTTGCTCGATGCCCGCACGCAAGGCTGCCCGAGCTTCACCAAATCGCTGGGCCTGAGAGAGCTGCTGAGCTGCCATGAAAAACGCAGGAACGTACGGGGGGGTATCCTGTTGAAGGGCCTCCAACCGCTGAAGACATCCCTCGCGATCGCCCTCCTTCGCCAGCTCCAAAGCCAAGCTATAACGTAGAAACACATCATTCGGATCTTCGGCAAGCATTTGTTCGATCCGCTGACGTCGTGAGGGTCGAGATGGGTCGTCCGTTTGATTCATCGGAAGCCTCAATTTCAACAAGAGCATCCTCTGGCACCCGCGGTCAGTTTACGCCAGCATAATCCGGCGACCAGTGGTGGGCAAAAGCTCCAGAGCCGGGCTTCTCGACGCCGCTGGCTTGCCTCAGCCGGGTTGTGATGGCTCTTGGGTCAAAGGCAAAACCACCAAAAGCAGCCAATTGCCAACGAACTTTGCGTGTCGAATGTATGACCCTTGCGACTTATGCGATTTCGCTGAGAGACGTTCAGCAAGCCGCCTTGCGAATCTCCGGTTTGGTGCATCAAACACCCCTGCTTCGCTGCAGGACCCTCGATCGGCTGGCTGACTGCGAGATCCTGTTGAAGTGCGAACAGTTCCAAAAAGTCGGGGCCTTTAAATTCCGAGGAGCCTGTCACGCGGTAGGCCGACTCAGCGACGCTCAGGCTGCCCAGGGTGTCGTCACCCACAGTTCGGGCAATCATGCCCAAGCGGTTGCCCTCGCCGCAAAAATGAGGGGCATCCCGGCTCACATCGTGATGCCCACCTCGGCGCCCGACGTGAAACGACGAGCGGTGCAGGACTATGGGGGCGAGGTGGTCTCGTGCGAGCCGACCCTGGCAGCCCGAGAGCAGACCGCTGAAGCGATCCAGGCCGAGACCGGGGCGACCTTCATTCACCCCTACGATCACCCCCAGGTCATGGCTGGCCAAGGAACCGTTGGGCTGGAGATCCTTCAGCAGTCCCAAGAACAAGGGGGTCCGCCGCAGGCGCTGATAGTTCCGGTCGGGGGTGGGGGCCTGCTCAGCGGCATTTGTACGGCGGTCAAAGGGATTGTCCCGAAGATCAGGATTTTTGCGGCCGAGCCAGAAGGTGCCGATGATGCCGCGCGGTCATTCGCTTCCGGCTCGCTCGTTCGGCCGGGCGTGCCCAAGACAATCGCAGACGGCTTACTCACGGGGCTGGGGGAACTCACCTGGCCGATCATCCGGGATCATGTCGAAGAGGTGATCACCGTCAGCGACGTGCAGATTGTGGAGGCTATGAGGCTGCTCTGGGAGCGTGCGAAACTGGTCGTCGAGCCAAGTGCCGCGGTGAGCTTAGCGGTGGTGCTCAGCGAGCGATTTCGGGCCCTCTCGGGTATATCGAGAGTGGCGGTCGTCCTGACCGGCGGCAATGTCGATCTCGACCGTCTTCCGTGGTGAAACTCCCGCAGCCACGCCCTGTCTTGGAGGCCGAAGTCCGACTGTCACCCGGAATGAGCGGCCAGACGGCGGCTTGGGACACGGCAAACCTACAGGACCAACTGACCCCGTCGAGTCGCGATCGGCAGTGCACCAAGGATTCCCCAAAGAGCCAAGCTGCCGGGCTCTGGGATTGCCCTGAGCGTGAGTTGGGCTTGGATGGAAGCCGCAGCATCAGCAAACACCTCTTGTTCCTCTGCAGAAGTCTTCAGTGCTGCGGCGGTCACCTGGGCGTCAAATGTATAAAGCCCAGCTGCCAGGACCGTTCCAGCAAGACCATTGAGGTTGAAGGCTCCGCTTGGCCCGGTGGCGTTTTCTGTCAGCGAGGTCATGGGGATGTTCGGGCCATTGGTGGCGATTCCCGAGATCGGGAAGAGGCTGGCCTCCAAAACCAAGTGAGGTCCGAGCAAAGTGAGGTCGAATTCCATTCTGCTGAAGGAGTCCGCCTCCGCTTGTCCAAGGCCAACTCCAACGCTGGCTTGGGCTGTCGTTTGCCAGGAGAGGCTCGCCATCCCTCCGGTTTGAGAGAATTCGAAGATCTGCTCGGCTTGTGAAGTCGCGTTTTCTCGTACAGCGGTGACAGGCCCCAAATTGGTCGGTCCTGGGGTCATCACGCTGGCAGCATCCGTGTCGGTCATTCCCAACTTGAATGCGTTGGCCTCGACATCCCGCTCAACGTTGGACAACTCCACCGCCGCCCAGGACCAGTGACCATTCCCATTCCAGGCAAGGGCGGCCAAGAAGATGACCAGGTGCCAAGGCTTTCGCAGGTGACAAGCCGTCATGAGGAACTCCGGATCGTTGGCTTTTGTGAAGGTCGTGTCAAAAATCGGAAAAACCGTGCCGACCGTGGATGACGCTGGCCAGCGAGAGCCATCGTCCGCTGCGAATTGAACTGATTGAGAAAAGCCAAAGGCTCTTGGTTTGGCTCGGCCCGGGTCTTGGTCTGAAGATGTTTTGTTCTTGGATGTTCTTTCCTGGAGGTGTGTTGTTCCCGGCACCAAAGTCCTCTTGGTGCTGTTTGTGTGATTGTGTGGTTTTCCTTCGGTCTGCCCTGGTTGTCTTGGTGGGTCAATTGGGGGGGCACTCTCCAACGATACTATTTTGATAGGAGGCATCAAGTCAAATTTCGGGGAAGCTCGAGGATTCTCATTTTTGCTGGCCAGCGGGTTTGCCCAAGAACCGCACCTGGTGTCTGCGGTGGAGAGATCGAGCCCGGTGGTGGTTGCTTTCTGGGAGTTTCCGCCGACGCATGCGTTGAAGAAAAGCGAGCTCTGGCGTACAGTGGGAGGTCACCGGCAGCAAAAACCGCTTGTTGGCTTGACTTTGAGGCTGCCCCAATCGTTTCCGAAAACCGTTCCGCGAACCCAACGGCAAACCCGTGTCTGGAACCCTTGATCGGCCGACTTCCACAACCCTGGAATCAACGAAGACATCGACCCAAGTGGTTAGCGGGGCCGACGCCTTCGTGCAGAGTCTGGTCAATCATGGTGTCGAAGTCGTCTTTGCCTACCCCGGCGGGGCCAGCATGCCTCTGCACCAGGCCTTGACGAAGTTCCGAGACCACATCCGCACTGTCTTGCCTCGCCACGAGCAGGGCGGGTCCTTTGCAGCCCAAGGGTACGCTCGGACAACAGGAAAGCCGGGAATTTGCATGGCGACCAGTGGCCCCGGGGCCACCAATTTGGTCACTGCCATCGCCGACGCCCGGATGGATAGCGTCCCTCTCATTGCGGTGACCGGACAGGTGAAGACCCCGGTCATCGGGACCGATGCCTTTCAAGAAACACCGATTGTTGATATCTGCCGTGGGATCACCAAGCACCACTATTTGGTCACTCACGTCGAGGATTTGTTACGAGTGGTGCGTGAGGCCTTTCACATCGCCACGACCGGGCGTCCGGGTCCGGTGTTGATCGACCTGCCCAAAGATGTGCAAGAGGCGAAGTTGGTTCCCGATTATGACCCGCCGATGCAGTTACCGGGCTATCAGTTGCGAGTGGTGCCTCCTCCGCAACCACAACAACTCCGTCAGGTGGCTGCTGCCATCAAGCGGGCACGCCAGCCGATTGTCTATGCCGGTGGTGGAGTCATCACTGCCGGGGCCAGCGCTGAGATCCGAGAGTTCATCGACAAGACAGGAATCCCCATTGCTTGCACGTTGATGGGCTTGGGTTGTTACCCGGTGGATGACCCCAAGTGTCTCCGTATGTTGGGGATGCATGGTACGGTTTATTCCAACTATGCCATTGACCAGGCTGATTTGGTGTTGGCGTTAGGCGTGCGATTTGATGACCGGGTGACCGGTAAGTTAACCGAATTCTGCAAGAACGCCAAAATCGTCCATGTTGATGTTGATGCCTCCGAGTTAAACAAGAACAAAGAAGCACACATCCCCATCCACGCCGACCTCAAGGAGGCCTTGGCCGAACTGAACAAGATTGTCGAGCCGCCTGAGGAGATCTCGGGCTGGTGGGAACAAATCAACCAGTGGCGAGAAACACATCCCTTGTCTTACGATCGGACCTGGGATCACGGAATTCTGCCCCAGCATGCCATCGGCGTGCTCAATGAGCTTGTTCGGGATCAGGATCCGATCATCACAGTCGGTGTGGGCCAACACCAGATGTGGGCGGCGCAGTTCTTCGACTTTCGACAGCCTCGCAAGTGGCTCTCCAGCAGCGGTCTGGGGACAATGGGATTCGGCTTGCCTGCGGCCATGGGCGCCAAGGTCGCCAATCCCGAGACCTTAGTGGTCGATATCGACGGTGACGGCAGCTTTCAGATGAACATCCAAGAGCTGGCGACCTGCCACTGCGAAAAGATCCCCGTGAAGGTGCTCCTGCTCAACAACCAGCACCTCGGTATGGTGGTGCAATGGGAAGACCGCTTTCATGCTGGCAATCGAGCCCACACTTACCTCGGGCCGATTGACCACCCGGAGGCCGTTGGTGCCGGCGACGCCACAGCCCTCTCAGGCCGATACCCGGATTTTGTGGGAATTGCCAAAGGGTTTGGGTGCGGGGCAGCCACGGTCACCCGGAACGCAGATCTTAAAGAAGCGATTACCGAGATGCTGGAGTACGACGGCCCCTTTGTCTTGGATGTGCTCTGCCCCTATCAAGAGCACGTGTTGCCGATGATCCCCTCCGGCATGACCGTCAAGGATATCATCATTCGCTAGGCTACCTGCCAGGGCGCGACCTTTCTGCCAGTGCGCTGCGCTTCTTGGCCGCCCACAGACAAACACCGACTGCTGCCAGACTCGCCCAAAGGTAGCTGCCAAAATGGGTGCTGGCGACGACAATGATCCAAAAGCGCTCCCGCTTTGCAATCAGTTGGTCCCACGGTCCTCCGAGGGAAAGTTGGAGGACCGTTGCGGTATACGCACCGGTCAGCCCACAGCTCAGGCTCCCCAAAGCCACCACGCACAGCAACGCAATCAGTGGGCCCAGAAGATCCCCCGAGGTCAGAGGGGGATTGGTCCCTGCTCGGGCTGTGGCCGCAAGAGCCAGGCCGAAAAACAGCCCTCCCCACCAAGAACCCAAAAAGCCCCAAGTGATCCCCAACAGCGTTGGGTCGGTCAGGCCGGGGATCGGCTGGTGAGCGATGCGAAAATAAGCTGGGCAGAGTCGAACAGTCACCTGGTCTTGGAGAATCCCGTACAAGATCATCGTGCCGATACATGCCGCGACGATTCGCAGCGTTGGCAATCGGCCCGCCACCGCGGAGATGCTGGCGATGCTGACAACAGCCAGCTGCACGAGGATCCGCCACCAAGGCAAGTCTTGCACTCAGACCTCCAGTCCCAGCTCCCGCATTAATGCCAGGGCATTGCTTTTAGGCACAACTCCCGGCCGCATTTTGTAGTCAAAGGTCATACGTCCATTGACCAACTGGTCGGCGAAGTGAACGTTGTTAGCTTGATCACCACGCCGGTTCGCAATTTCTGCTAAAGCCAAATCGTGGGTGCTGACGACCCCGATGGCACCGGTATCCAAGAGGCGGTTGATGATCGCATCGGCCCCAACCAGCCGGTCGTGGCTGTTGGTGCCGTGGAGGATTTCGTCGAAGAGGAACAACAGCGGCAACGGTCCGCTGGCAAGGTCCACCACCGAACGGATTCGCTTGAGCTCAGCGAAGAAGTGGCTGGTGCCCGTCTGCAGCGAGTCCTGCACTCGCATGGCCGTTCCGACCTGCAGCAACGAGATATCCATCGAGGTGGCCCTGACTGGGGCACCTGCGAAGGCCAACACCGCGTTGAGCCCAAGACAACGCATCAATGTACTCTTGCCGCTCATATTCGAGCCGCTAACCAGCAGCAACTGAGGTTCTCCGTTGAGTACGATGTCGTTGCGGACGCACCCGCCGTCCGGCAGCAGAGGGTGTCCCAAGGACTCTGCCTGAAAGAACGGACCAGTTTCCAGCAGTCTGGGCATCACCTGCAAGGGTCGTTCATAGGCGTAGCCGCTGAGCGACAACAAGGCCTCAAAACGCCCCGTCGCATCCAGCCATTGCTCCACTTGAGGGCCGACCCTGTGCCGCCATCGCTCAATGCCGTAGAGGATGTGCACAATCAGCAAAAACAGAAACGCCACCGGGGCGACGATCTGATTGCGAAGCGAGTTCTGAAAATTCTCCATCTGCCCTTTGAGCCGGCTGATCTCTTGGGAGGGCGTTCGGCCGTCCCCGCTTTGCAGTTCCTGCAGAATCTCCTGCAGCAGCGGACTGGTGAACTTCTGCCGCTCAAGCAGAGCCAGCACATCGGCCAGCAACTCAAGGTCGGCAAGGGCCCGTTCGGAACTCTTGGCCAGCCAGATCAGATCTTTGCGGAGAGTTGCCAACAAGATCCCCGACGGAATCAGTGCTAAGACGAATGGAGCCGAGCCCCAGCCCCAAAGACCCCAACCCAACAGAGTGATACCAGTCAGCAGTCCCAACACCCCAGCCAGCCAAGGGCGGATGATATCCGTCAATCGGGGCGGGGCCTGCACCCAGCTCAGCAGATCCTGGGGATTGAGTGAGCGAAAGTCGGTCGTCGGAAGAACAGCCAGTTGTTCCCTTAAGTCAATCGCGTCTCGGAGTTCCAAAACTGCCTGTTGACGCGCCTCAACAGTGGACAATTCGCGAGGGGGCCGCAGCAACATGGCTGCCAGAGCCTCTTCTCCCACTGGTGTGCGTGCGCTTGAGAGCAACTGAAAGAGCGAGCCGGTCCCAAAAACATCAAGGTCGCCTGAATACGGATGGCTTGCTTCGGCAAAACGGACGCCCGTCGGCCCCGTTCCCGACCACTGGTCGTCCACCCGGCGTAACGCACGGCGATAATAAGCAACCGCCGTCTGCGAACGAGTGAGGTCTTTGACCACACGGCGGTGCACCAACACAACTCCATAAAACAGAGCCACCGCTGCGGCGATGACCAACAATCCCCACCAATCCAAAACCCTGCTCAGAGGTCCAAAGACAAGATAAGCGACCAGAAGAATACCAGCAAAAGCCAGCAGGCGGAGGTTGCCGGAAACGCCCTCTCGTCTGAGGGCCGCCTGAACCTCTTGCCGTCGAGCTTCCAGTCGACTGGTATACTCTTTGTGGGGTACCGACTGATCCCCGTTTGTGGCAAAGGGATGTGTTGCTTGTTGAGAACTTGTTGTCATGGAGAGGCGACTGATGGTGGATGCGTCGAAGCCCAGCAAGTGCCCGAAGGTTGGGGATGGCCGGGATCATCACCAGGCCAGGCAGAGCGGGCTGGTCATTGACCGATCTTGACTGTCATTTGGTTTGACCGCAACCGGCCGCCTGTCAGCAACCTCAGCACGATCTCTCGACGGAGTCTTGGTGAGAGCACCTCCGGTGACCTGGTCCTTTCAAACGGCCTGCACTCGATGCGCCCCGTACTCAAGACAACCTGGAACTCGGCGGTCGTGAGAGCGAAACCAGCGGCAGCAACAGTCAGGACGCTCAGGCGAGGGTGCCCAATTCTACCACTGCTGAACTGTCAGACGTTGCGGTGCCAGAAGCACGCTCAGCAGCCTCAAGACCGTTGTGAGTCTGGTTGGCAGTGGTACGATACCCACCAGGGTATGGACCTGGGGTGAAGACCAATGGCCAAAAAGAAGAAGCAGAGCAACCGGAGTCGGTCGACCGACGGGAACTCAACTGGCAAGGCCTCCAAAAAGCCGCTGGCCGGCCAGACGTTTTTGTTTGTGGGGCGTCTGCGATCTTGCCGCCGTGAGAAGGCCGTGTCGCTGGTTCAATCTCAAGGTGGACAAGTGTCGCCTTCGCCTCACTCGGAAGTCAATTATTTGGTCGCCGGGATCAAGCCGGGGGAATACACCGCCGTTGAGGAGGAGGCCCTCGCACTCAACGGCACAGGCGAGGCATTGATCCAGTGGATCTCCGAGAAACAGTTTCAGAGTCTGGTCGGCCACACCTAAGAGGTCAACTTGGTTGCTGAAGTGCCCCATGGCATCCTTGCCGGGCAATAAGGGCAAGCAGCGTCGGTTTTCAGCATCACCCTCCCATCTCAGCGGGGGCAGCTGAACCGCTGAGCCTCAGCGGTGGCGTCGGGAACGAGTCAAGACGGTGCAAACTGTCAGACAGAAGACCAGGCAACCGGAGGGTTCGGGAATAGGAGCGACAGAAGCCGCCGCAAAGCCTCGCCAATCGCCAATGGAGTTAAACAAGCTGGGAGCAACATCGAGGGTCTCCATTCGGCCGGTTCCGTCCATGGCGAGCCTGTCGATACGTCCTGGGAAAGCCCCCCCTCCACCTGTGTTGAGAAAGTAGAAGAACTCCCCGTCAGTAGCGAAGCCCTCCCAATCAAGAATATTGCTAAAAGGGGTCGGCGAAACATCGGCGACGGTGGTACGCCCTGTGCCGTCGAAATTGACCCGGTCGATTTGCCCCAGAAAATCTCCTCCGCCGTCGGTATTGAGGAAGTAGAAGAAGTCCCCGTCGGTGGCAAATCCCCGCCAGTCGTTGATGCTGTTAAATTCGGAAGGCGCGACATCGGCGACGGTGGTCCGCCCGGTGCCGTCCAAATTGACTCGGTCGATTCTGCCGGGAAAAGCCCCGCCACCGTCGGTGTTGAGAAAATAATAATGCTCTCCATCGGTGGCAAAACCGATCCAGTCACCAATGTTGGTAAACGGAAACGGCTCGACATCCAGGATATTGGTTCGAGTCGAACCGGTTGGGTCAATGCGATCGATGTTGCCGCGGAAGCTGGGGCCACCTTCGGTGTTGAGGACAAAGAACTCCGGCATCGCTGCTGCGAAACCGGAGGTGCAACTCAACAACCAGACAGCCAGCACAGAACTCATCCAAACCACAAGACGTTTCATCACAGGGTTCCTCTGCAAGAGTTTCCAGGGGGCAATTGGGGACCCAGCCTGATGATTCAGGTGGGAGACTCGCCAGCTCAACGATGCCAAGCACGGAGCGTCGACGCAGGAGTAGACACTTGTGCGTTGCCGATGGGTCGGGGCGACAATCGGCAACCAAACGCACTCCGTCGCTTGAGGCTCTTTCCTACCTCGACTGTTGCAGATTGTGGAGGAGGCTCACCCGGTTGCGACCGAAAAGAGCCCATGCCACAACTCCTGCGGGATCACCGCCGGATGTGCGACAGTCCAACTACTGAGTTTGGAGACCATCTTGCCTCGTCCAGTCTGCGGCAAGGCTTCCAGGCCATGAGTCTGTGCAGTGGTTTCCGCGTTGAGGACAAACAAGAGTTGACCCCCACAGCAGAAAGGCATGCTCCCGGCTCCAAGCTGTCTTCGAACGGATTACCAAAAACACAAGGTCGGTTGTGTGCTTGTTCTGAGGGTTGGTGGGAAGAACACCTGGCAAGTGATTGGGATTCTTTTGGAGGAGGTCCAAAAGAGACGACCCAGATCACTTGGGGGCTTGTGAGCGGATGATGGCCTCCGTCTGCCCCTACTGAGGTTGAGGAAAATTTTGGCTCGTCCGGCACAGTGAAGAGGCTGGCAGATCAACAGCTGGCAGATCAACAGCTGGCAGATCAACAGCTGGCAGATCACTGGTCGTTCCGGCGGCTTGTGTGTTTTGGCCGAGCAAGAATTTTCCGAAGGCAGCAGTCGGGCCTTCTGTGATTGCATCAGACCGGCCCGTGAGGGCACACATCTGAACTCCCACAAGGGGGGATTGTCGCCGCAGTTTCTTCAACTTGCAAGAGTTGTTTCGGTGAGCCTGTCTCAGGAGGCGGCGGGTTCTAATACGATCTTCCCGGCCAGTTCCACGGTCTTGTGGATGGTAGCGTCTTCTTGCAGCTGATGAGCGGCAGCTGCTTCAGAGAGGGGAAGGACTCGATCGATGTTGGCTACCAGCTTTCCGCTGGCGACCCAGCGATTGATGTCATCGGCAGACCGTTGTTGCTGATTGGCACTGGCGTTGAACATGGCAAAGCCATGCAGCGAGCAGTCCTTGACGTAAAATGGGCCCACTGGAAACGACGGACGCGCGTCACGCCCGGCCATCAGCACAAACCGCCCTCGAGGGGCAAGGTGGGGTACAGCTGCCTCAAAATTGGGTTCTCGCGTGGTCTCCCACCAGACATCCACACCCTCGGGGCAAAGTTCGCTCAGCCGCTGGTCGACCGATTCCTGCCGATACAGGATCACCTCGTCGGCTCCGAAATCGCGACATCGCTGAGCCTTAGCGGGACTTCCGGCGGTGGTCACAACATGGGCCCCAAGAACCTTGCTCATTTGAACGACCATCGATCCCACACCGCCGGAGCCCCCGACGACAAAGATCGTTTCTTGAGCTTGCAGATGAGCATGGGCCAGCAACCCCAAATGGGCTGTGATTCCCACTAAGGCTATGGCTGCCATCTGCTTCTCATCCACGCCGACGGGGATGGGATAGAGCCACTGCTGATGGACCGCGGCGTACTCGGCGAAGGTACCTTGGCGGCCTAAGAGCCCCTGATTGCTCCCCCAAACTCGATCGCCGACTTTGAAGGACCTGACCTCCGGACCCACCGCATCCACCGTTCCGGCCAAATCACAGCCGACGATGTAAGGCAGCGGAATGGGCATCTGGACCAGCCCGGCGCGAAGATAGGTATCCACCGGGTTCACCGAAACGGCAGCAACTTTCACGAAAACGTCTTGAGGCCCAAGCTCAGGAGCGGGAAACTCAGCGTACGTCAAACTCTCGGCCGGGCCGGGTTGTTGGATAAATGCGGCTTTCATGGGACTTTTCAAGTGCTCAGCGCAACACCTCCGGGCAACCAACTGTTTGCAGTTCGCCCGATGTTAAGGCGTTGCTTTCAAGGCGTTGGTGTTGTGGCGTTTGTGCCGAGGCGTTTGTGTCGAGGCGTTTGTGTCGAGGCGTTTGTGTCGAGGCGTTTGTGTCGAGAAGTTTATCTTGGGGCGTAGGTTCAAGGGCGTCACTGGGTTGAGCATCAACCCTCGTGGCCCGAGGTCACAGGCCTGGCTCTTCGTCGTCTTCGTCTTCCTGCTGGTAGTCTGGGTTGAGCGGGTCATTAGGTGAAAGGAAGAAATCGCCGAGTCCGAGGGGAATCGAGCTTCCGCCGAGGGATTGCCGACGTCTTTGAGCCATGGACTGCAGATCCAGCGCCTCGGACCCCAAGCAGTACTCTAAAGCTTCTCTCCAGGCAGTGTCTTTGGAGATGGGGTGGTCTGGATGTTGAGCCAGACGCTTCATGGCATACCGAAGAACGTTGATCCCGTCACGTGGCGAGAAATCCAATTTCAGCGCATGCGCTTCCTGCAGGAACTCAACGGTCAAGGCCAACATCTCTGCTTCGGCAAAGGGCAAATGATATTGCAGGATTGCCAACTCATCCTCGCGCGAAGGAAAACCCAAACTGAGAGTGGGTTGTAATCGGCTGAGGATATAGTCGGGAATCTCAAAGGTGCTGTCGTCTTGGTTCATCGTCACAGCACAGCGAAAATCGCCATGGGCCGGGATGGTAATTCCCGCAACGATGCTCTCGACGTAGCGACGGTGATCCAACAGCGGGGCCAGGCTGGCCCAGCTCTTTTCGTTCATCCGGTTGCCTTCATCCAAGACGCACACACCACCACGGATCATCGCCGTCACCAAGGCGGAGGCGTGATAGGCAATCCGGCCATCCTCGGCCAACACCGGAGTAATGAGCAAATCCTCCGGTCGCGTATCGGCTGTGCATTGGTAAATATAGAGTTCCTGTTGGCGAGCCAGAGCCGCAGCTGCCCCCAAGGTCGTCTTGCCAATGCCCGGCGGTCCCACCAACCTCGGTGAAAGCGGCAGATCCTTTTCATCCACAACTAACCAGCAGGCCAGCAGCTGCCGCAGGATCTCGGCCTGGCCGATCCACTCCCCCTCACTGGCATGCGGCTGACTCAGGTGCAATCGAACCTGGTCAATTTGAACTGTCGTCATCAATCAGTCGTTGGTCAGAGATGGCCAGCAACGGCAACTAGGATTCTCTCGGTGCAAATGCTGGTCCAGTCGCTTCGATGGTCTCCAGCCTTACCACCAACCATCAACAAGCACCCCTTCCCAGCCCTCATCATACTGTAACAGGCCAGCACCTCAGGCGCGAACCAGCCCCAACCAGTTGGGTGATCACCAAAAACGATGAGCTCTTGTCTGAGCCCACAAACCCTCGAGAAGAGCTCGTTCCCCCGAAAACCACTCGGCCTGGCCTCAAATTGTTCAATGCCAGTTGCCAGATCCAAGGTGACGAGTCGGTGATCTCAAGCGGTGATCTCAAGCATCGTCCTCTCGTGCTATCCCATAAAAGAGGGGGTCATGATTCCTCAGGGGTGAGGGGTGTGGCCCCTGGAGGCGGAGTTCCGCCGCCGGAGCGGATGTACTTTGCTCGCAATCCGGCGTATTCCTGGGGGCTCGGTTCCGCTTCGGCCTGAGTGACCCCTTCGGCAGCGGCCTGGTCGAAGTAACGCACCAGTAAGCGGCGACACCAACCGCAGCCGGTGCCTGCTCCGAAGCACTCGGAGAGCTGGCTGGGCTTGCGTGGTTGATGAATCCGGATGTGGTTGAGGATCTTCCGCTTGGTCACGTGGAAGCACAAACAAACCTCGTCATCAAGTTCCACGATCGCCTCGCCTGTTCGGTTCGGAAATGTGACACACCATCGGCCCGGAAAATGCTGCCACCGCTGGAGACTCTGGCTTGCCTGAACTGTCTTGGACCAAACTTGCCACCAGGCAATCCGGGTCGACCTTCCCTGAGGCCGGAGTTTCCGGAGCTCCCAGGCGAATCGTCCCCCGGTTCATCCTAGCGTGCCAAGTTGCGTGCCGAACACCAAGCCCCGGCAGTCGTTTAGCATGGTCGGGCAATAAAAATCGCAAGCGTAGGATCGAGATGAATTCCTGAGGCTGGGGAAACTGTTGCAGCTGGTGCAAGGCCGCTATACTGCCGGCTGATTACGGCGGAGGGAACCGCCCAGCCATGTTTGCTTGGTGGAAACACCTTTTGGGGAATTCCCCGCCGGTTCCAACCGATCACGATCGTGTCTTAGTGCGACTGTTCGGGATTGTGGCAGAGGCCGAACCTGGAGGGCCCTCAACAGTTCCATGCAGCAATATGTGGCTGGGCAATGGCCACATCCTCGACAGTCCAATTCGAGTCTGTCCGAGCTCGTGGCGGAGGCATAAGGGCTGATGGCTAACAAGTCTTGATGCAACGAATCCTCGTTGTGCCGGGACACTTTTCGGACAGTCACTTCGTGGGAGCTTTCGGCGTTCCGGCAGCTGACTCAGATTTCGCTGTTCTTTCAGCCACAGGATGAACTCTCGGCAAAGAACCCACTCCATTGGCTTCGTTGGAACGACGGGAGTGGATTTGCCGGGGCCGAGTTCCTTTCAGGGGAAATTGGAATGAAGACTCGCTTGCTGACAACTCGCTTGTTGAGACATCGTTTGAGGGTTTTCGCCCTGATTGTGGGCATCATGCTCTTGGGGTTGTGCAATGGCCGGCCCGTCCTGGCAGCCGAAAAATTGTCGTTGAAGTACATCCCGACGACCCCGGTTGCTGCCTTTGTGGTGCATCCCAAACGGATGTTCGACCGGAAGGAGTTTGAGCTGATGCCCTTGGAGGTGATCCAGGCGGCAGGGTTGCAAGAGCTCGGATTCGATCCCCTGCAGATTGAGCAGGTGATTGCCTTTGGTGTGTTCAACCCATTGATCAACCCGCCGGTCGATTACGGCATGATCGTTCGCTTCGCCCAGCCGGTCGACCAGAAGATCGCTTTGCAGAAGCTGCCCTTGCCCTTGGAAGAAAAAACCCATCAAGGCTTTCGCCTCAAGGTCGCCCGCCTGCCCCGAGAGGACCGACGCTTCTCGCAACTGCCGGCTCTGCCAGCTTTTTGTTGGGCTGACGAAAAAACTCTGCTGGTGGCCACCGAATGGACCCTTCGAATGATGGTTACCACCGACGGCACAGAAACCAACAGTCCATTGCTCAAACAACTGGCCCAGAAAGATGACTCCGCTGATATCTTGGCCGTTGTCGCCATGATGCCATTGCGGTTTATGATTGCCGGGGTGATTGGGACCCTTCGGGATGATATCCCCCCTCAGCTCGAGCCTTTTCAGGAAGTCCCCAATCTCATCGAAGCCATTGAGTTCAGGGCAACGATCAAGTCCACAACGACCTTGGCCTTGCAGCATCTGTGCAAAGACCAGGCCGATGCCAGGGAGTTGGAATCGCTCCTGAAACAGGCCCGTCAGTTGGGCGAGCAAATGCTCGACGGCCAATTGGCACGAATGCGCCGGGGCGAGGGCCTAGAGCGTGCGATGGGCGAGTATCTTCAGCGAATTCGCCAGCCCCTGATCAACTTGCTCATGCCGAGTCGAGACGGCCGCACCCTGACCACCAAAATCCAATTTCAGCCCAACCTCCCACAGATTTCCATGCTGGTAGGACTGACCGTCCCTGGGATTCAAGCCGCGCGGCATGAGGCTCGCCAGGTTCAACTCGAGATTCAACAGCGTGAACTTGAGTTCCAACGCGAACTTGAGAACCGACGCGAAGGCGACAAACAACGCTTCGAGAGGAAATCCTCCCCACTCAGAAAATAGTAGCTCGCTGTCAACTGACGGCGAAATGCCCGTGGCTGAGGTTGGTCGTTGTTTCAGTGGAGTTCCCAGGAGACCAGAAGATGCGTTGCTCGAACGATCACCACCATGCCTTCAGGTGGGTTGCTGTTGGCATGCTGCTTGTTGTTGGTGGCGTGATGGTGGTTGCTGAGTCGGGCGAATCAGCGGAACTGCCTACGATGAAGTATTTGCCCGATGACGTTCCTATGGTCATTCGGGGCCTGCCCGGTCGTGTTTTCGAGCAGTTGGCCCAGCATCACTTCCCTGTCGAAGTGATCTCGGCGGTTGGCCAGGACACTGTGGGCTTTGATCCCGCGGCGATCCAAGAAGCCCTGTTCGTGGCCCGCCTCCCGGCCGACTTCAATCCCGCCAAGCCGACCGAGCCGCAGTTCGCTGCGGTCCTCTCCTTGGAACGCCCGCTGGACATCCAAGCGTTCTTGTCCAAACAGCCGGCGGACTCCAAGAAAATCAGCGTCGAAGGCTTGGACCTCTGGCGGCCAACCGGAATCAATCAAGGAGCACCGAGCCTGTCCATCCCTGATCAACGGACGATCCTCGTCGGGACGGACCAGCTGCTCCAGGACATGCTTACCGCGAGCAAACACCGGTCCGCCCAGCCACGTGGTCGTTTGGAGAAGCGGATGGCGGAGGTCCAACCCCAAGTCGTTTTCCAGGCCATCCTCGAGGTGAGACCAATCCGGGCCACCTTGAACCAGTGGGCCGAGCGGGCGATCCAGGAGGCTCGTCAGCGCAATGAACTCCTTCCCCACATTCCGGCATTCAAGAAGGCCACCGATTTGACAGAGCTTGTTGAGCTCGCTGTCACGATGACCCCAACCGAAGAAAAAATGGCTTTGCACCTCGTAGCCAATGATCCACAGGCAGCAGTCGAACTGGAAAAGCTCGGAAAACTATGGAAAAAACTGGCGAGCGATTCCCTGGACGCAGAACTGGCGAGAATCCGACCGCCTGAGCCGACTGCCGTGGACTTGGCCATGGAACGTTATGTACGACGGGTTCAGCAGGCGCAGTCCACCTTGACCACCATGGAGCGTCAAGGGATGGAGTTGTCCATCCAGAGCGAGACAACGGGGATTGCCAAACCGGCCCTGATGGTCGCGGCTCTGCTACCGGCGGTGCAGCAAGTTCGAGCTGCTGCCCGAAGGATGCACGCGGCCAATAACCTCAAGCAGGTGATGTTGGCAGCACACAACTATCATGCTGCTTACGGAAAGTGGCCCGCAGATATCTTGGACAAAAAGACCGGCAAACCGCTCCTTTCTTGGAGGGTTCGGTTGCTGCCTTTCCTGGAACAGCAGGCCCTATACGACTTGCTCAGGCTCGACGAATCTTGGGATTCTGAGCACAACCGACAATTCACGCAATTCAGCGTGCCGGTCTATCGCTCGCCGAGTTCTCGTTTGGATCCAAACGCTGCGATGACCAATCTGCTGCGGCCAACCGGCAAAGGCCTTTCCAATGATCCCGAAGCCAAGAACCTAAGCATCGAAAAGTTCCGTGACGGCACTAGCAACACTATTTGGTTGTTGGAGGTCAACGACGATCAGGCAGTCCCCTGGGCCAAGCCAGCAGATCTGCAGGTCGACCCCAACAAACCACAAGGGGGCCTCGGGGAGATGCACCCAGGGGGTTTCAACGCCGGCTTTGCTGACGGCAGCGTCCATTTCATCGACAAGAACATCGACGCCCAGCAGTTGTATCGCCTATTCACCCGCGCGGCGGGCGATCTCGTTGGTCAGTAACGTGTTCTTGGTTTGTTCTCATCACACTTACGATGGCCCACAGCCTTCGCCAACATCGCATCGGTTGACGGTGGAGGTCCCGTAGGATCCGCACATCTCTCAGGGGAGCAGAATCAATGCATAGAACGAACCATCGGTTTGTTCCACTCGTCGCCTATCCGCTATGCCTTCTGGCACTGGCATTGGTCGTGATTCTGACTGGGTCAGTTCCGGGTCATTGTGGAAAACCACCTCCGGTGAAGTATCTGCCCCCGGCGATCAACGTTGTGGTCGTTGGCTTCCCGGCACGCATTCTCCAGCGTGCCCGCGATCGGTACTATCCGGTGGAGATGGTCACCGGATCTGGTCTGGAGACGCTAGGCTTTGATCCGGCCAAAATCGATCAAATCATGGTCATCGTCCGGCTGCCGAAGGATTTTGAGAACCCGCAGCAGTCCGAGCCACAAGTCGCCGCGGTCCTGTGTTTCGGCAAGCCAATCAACCGCCAGACGATCCTGGCCAAAACTGAGGAAACGGGGAAACGTCTGGTCCAGGGAGTTGAGTCATGGCCAATGCCTTCTTTCCAGAACGAAACAAGGGTGTGTTTCCCTGACGATCAGACGATCTTGCTAGGATCCGAGGACTCGCTTGCGGAGATGCTGGCGGCCTCCCAAGAAACTCATGATCGGTCGAGTGAGCCTTATCGGCAGTTTCTCAAGCAGCGGTTGCTCAACGCTGATCCAAAGGCAGACGCCCGCATGATTCTCCACGTGGAGCCGATCAGGAAACGCCTGCATCAAGCGGCCAATAGGATGATGGAGCTACAGCGACTGAAGAGTGAAGTCCCTGAAGGGGCGGAGCGTCTGACAGAAGCGATCGATTTGACCAGAAGCCTCGAGCTGAGTCTGAAACGTACTGACGACGAAGAGATCTTCGGCATCGACTTTGTCGCTGATGACCCGCAGAGAGTGGGTAAGATCAAGGAATTACTGGAGCTCTACCAAAACGTGGTTGGCGAATCCCTGCAACAACAACTGATTAAGAACCGCCCGCCCAACCCAACGCCTGTTGACCTGGCGATCGAGGCTTATAGGAAACGACTTCAAAAAGCCTACCTGGCTCTGCCCAAAACGACCCGCCAAGGCAACACCCTCTCTGTGCGTATCGAGGTGACTGGGCAGACGACCCCTGTCTTCGTGGCATCCACGCTGCTGGCGGCCGCGGTCCAACAAGTCCGAGCCCAGGCCCAAAGGGCTGTGGCAGCCAACCACCTGAGAATGCTGCTTCTCGCCATGCTGAATCACGCCAGCAACCGCAATGGGCTGTTGCCTGGGGACATCCGTGATCCGAAGACCGGTCAACCTCTACTTTCCTGGCGGGTCCGCGTGCTACCCTATCTCGAGGAGCAGGCCCTCTACGACCGATTCAAGCTCGACGAACCTTGGGATTCAGAACACAACAAGACTCTGCTGCGAAGGATGCCGAGTGCCTTTCGTTCACCGACTTCGAAACTGGATCCCGACTCCCCCCTGACCAGCATGCTCCGGCCCACCGGGAAGGGCTTGATCAATGATCCCCAACGCAAACCTGCCCACCTCGATAAGATTCCCGATGGCTCCAGGCACACTGTGTTGCTGGTGGAGGCCAGTGACGAGGTCGCCGTGCCGTGGACGAAACCGGCCGACTTGCCGATTGACCCTAAGAACCCCAAACGCGGTTTGGGGGGCATGCACGTAGGAGGCTTCTTTGTTGGCTTTGCCAATGTTCGCCTTTCCTTCCTGCAAGACGACATCGAAGCCGAGGTGCTCTATCGGCTCTTCACAGCTGCCGGGGGTGAAGAAATCCCTGAGACGAGTTGGTAAATTCCCAGAACGACCCTTCAGCCCACTGGATTGCTAGAGGCTTTTGCAGCCGAGAACCGCTGGCGTTTTGGAGAGATAAGGCCCTCCTGGATTGTCTTGAGGGCTTGCGGTCGCTCTTTCCCAGACATTTGCCTTGCGGTCCGGGAGCGTCTTGACCAACCCAAGGCGGATAGCCTGCAGACGAACCACCGGTCTCCTGGCTACTTCAAGAAGAAGCCCCAGACTCAACTCATCAGTTGGGGGATAGGACGCAGTCCTTCCAGGTCCGAGAGCAACCCTCGAGGGAGAGACGGATCGAGTCGCAGTTGTCCCAGATCGAAGAGGGTATGCCAGATGGTGCCAAGTAGCTCCGGATAACCAAGGGGTTCTGTTTTGGGCCGTTCGGCTTGGGAAGTCGACTCGCCAATGACCTGTCCGGTTTCAATCCCGCCGCCTGCGAGCACGAGCGGTCCGAGCCCGGGCCAATGCTCACGTCCGCCTTTTTTGCCGATCTTGGGTGTGCGGCCGAATTCGCTGGTGATAATCAGCAGCACATCATCGGTCATCCCTAAACGGTCGAGATCATCCAAGAAAGCACCGACAGCCTGATCAAGAGGCCGTCCCAACAGATTCATACCATCAAAGACGTTGGGGTGTTTGCCATTGGCGTGGTTGTCCCAACCGGCACTGCCGACGGTGACAAACCCACAACCGGCCTGAATCAATCGCCGAGCCAGCAGCATTCGATGGCCTAATGTGGACTTCCGTTTGCGGGTCCAGCCGACTTGGAAACCGCTGGTGTCGTACCGCTGGAGCACCTTGGGGTCCTCACTGGAGAGATCCAGCGCTTTCTGCACCCCGCCACCAAGGATCACGTCAAAGGCCTGCTGGCGATAGGAGTCTAGCGATTGCAGGGAGCCGTCGCCATCAGCTAGACGGCGGAAGCGGTCCAGGGATTTCAGGAGCTGGCGGCGGTGGTTCAGCCGGCTCACCGGCAAGCGTAACTCCATGCTCTCGGCCAGCTTCCCACCAACACCGGGGTCGAAAGGGGCGTAAGCTTGCCCCAGATCGCCGGCGGCGCTGCCAATACGCATGCGTTGGCGATCCTCTTGATACTGAGAATCTGGCTCGTTGTTTTCAATAAGCGTACAGTAAGAGGGCATTCCCGTTTGGGGAGCGCTGGTCCCGCGAAACCTCGCGAAGCGGCTGCCGATGCTGGTGTCTTGCTCGGAGCCAGCTGTCAACAGATGCTTGATGGCCCTGGCGTGGTCACTGATTTGATGCGGGGCAAAGGAGCGGACCACAGCGAGCTTGTCCGCGCGGCGTGCCATCTCGCGGTAGGTGCTGCCAAAGTGCACGCCCGGCACGGCGGAGGCAATGGAACCAGTGACACTGCGAAACTCAACCGGGGCGTCCATCTTGGGGTCGAACGTCTCAATGTGGCTGGCCCCACCACTGAGGAATAAGATCACCACCGACTTGCCGCGATAGGCCTGCTGGGCAGTCGACCCCGTTTGAGCTTCGGCAGCCAGGCAACTCGGAAGCGACAGCCCCCCGAAGCCCCAAGCCCCGACCTTGAGAAAGTCCCGACGTGTGACTCCAGAACAATCGGAGCTTCCTGTGGTCTCTTGAATGCTCAACATGGGTTCACCGAAGATGGAGAGAGTTGGACACCCCAGCAGGAAACTGATCGCGGACGTCAGTCATCACGCCCACGGCTCTGGGGTCAACCATCCCTTGGGCCAACCATCCCTGGGGCCAACCATCCCTGGGGCCAACCATCCCTGGGGCCAAGCTGTGGGTGATTGGTCAGGTGGTTTGGTCCATTGGGATGGTGCTGGTTCAATCGTACTGGGCAATAGCTGGGGGGGAGGCGTGACTGGGCGCAGAGCGAGTTCCCAGGAGGCTATCTTGGCCCAACGATCCGCTGAACACAAATCCTTTCTTCACCGTCCAGTTCTTCGCATCGACGCACCTGATGAAAAGAAATGCGATCCCTCACGTTGACCGAGGGGAACCAAAACATCGGCATCACTGGAGCAGCGGCTGGCTTCCGACAGCCTTGGAATTGCTGGCTGGACAAGCCGAGACACACTAAACGGGCACGTCGCCGAGTTGCTCAACGGTATGCAGAAGTTGTTCCAGCTTCAGCGGTTTGATCAGAAACCAACGGACTCCGGCCTGGCGGGCTTTCAGGATAGTATGGTGGCGGTCGTAGCCGAATTCCGCCATCAGGGCGAGGGGAACTGCTGGGAGGAGGTCGCGGAGTCTCAACAACAGGGTATGTCCGGTCATGTCCGGCAACTTGATGGCTGAGAGAATCGCCTCATAGCTTCGGCTGCGAGCCATGCGAACGGCTTCTCCACCATCGTGGGCGGTCTCAACGACGCAGCCATAGCGTTCCAGCATTTGGTGGGCCTGAGTGCGGACCTCGACATCGGCATCAACCACCAGGATCTGCTTGCCTTGGAGAGCAGGCCGATCGTGACCGTCTGCGGAGACCGGCAGGGCCTCGGTGGGGGCCATCCTGCGGCCTACTTCTTGGATGACCTGTTTTATGTCCCGGGCGTTGCTGACGATTCGCCGTAATCTTTCGACCAGCTCAGGGGGCTGGCCGACCGTGCTTTCCAGGACGGTGACCGCGTCATTGAGAATGGTGTCAATCGGCAGCGCGACGGCACCGTGGATGGCCTCGACACTCTTGGCAGTGGAGACCGCACGCTCGGCCACCAGCAGTTCCAAGGTGTGCAATGCCTGGGCGACGTCGCGGGCAAAGATCTCCAACAGCAGGAGATCATCTTTGCTAAAGGCCTGAGGCTGCGGACTCTCGACGTTGAAGGTGCCGATGACCTCATCTTGCCAGAGTAATGCCACGGTGATCGAGCTGCGGCCTCCCTTGCAGCCTTCGAGGTAGAGCGGCTCGCGGCTTGTGTCGTCGCAGAGATGGCTTCGGCCCGTAGCCGCGACGTACCCCGTCACCCCGTTGTTCAGCTGATCGGCGTAGAGCTGTCGTTCGCTGGCCAAAGGTTGCATCCCGACACTCAGGAGGGCCTCCAGGCGGCCGGATTCCCGGTCGAGCAAGCGGACTTCGATGACATCGAAGTGAAGCAAATCCTGGGCAAAACGGAGGATATTCTCCTTCAGCAGGGCGATCCGCTCCTCCACGGACATTTCAGCGACTTCAGCGGCGGTCAAGTCAGCCAGTTCCGCCCCTGCGGTGTGGATGGCCACTAATTTCTGTTTCTGCTCGACCTCAACAGTGATGTCCCGAGCGGCCACGATAAAATATTCTGCAGATTGCGGCGGACCCGGCTGATCCCCAGAAGTCTTGTCGAGGTGCAAACTGCCGGGCTGCAAACGATCACTGGCCGGAGTGACAACCGGCTGCTGTTGGTCGAGATGCTCAGACGGACCGTCAGCTGGGGGAGTGTGCCCGAGTGTTTGGTGAAACGGTGCGTCTCGCACTGGAGTGATGGTCAGCTGAAGGTGTCGGTCTTGAACCCTTCCGCCAGTTTGCAGGGGAGTTGCAACAGTGAGAGCGACTTGGCAAGACTGAGTTCTAGCTTGATTGACCGCCTGTTCGAAGGCTCGCCGGTCGGTCTCATAAGGCAGCAGTGTCGGCAGGAGATCGCACAGGCGAGCAGCACCCTTGTCGGAGCTTGGATCCGTGCTGTTCGGTTTGGGCGTGAGCCAATTCCGAGCTGTGGCGTTGGCCCAAAGGACAGTTTGCTCAAAATCCAACAGCATCAGGCCATCGGGCAAACCATCCAGGATCATTTCGTTCTGTAATAGTCGCGCCGCTTGCAACGCCCCATGGATGTGGTCCTCTCCGACGAAGACCCCAGCAAAGGGCTCGCTGGTTAACAGCTTGAGCCCGCGCCAGATGCTCTTCACCGGCACCGGTTCATACCGGTCCAACAGCGAGCTTAGGAGTTGCTCACTGCTGGCTGCGGCGTCAACAATCAGGACCTTGGGCTTGGCCACCGGACACCTACACAGCTGGGGATGATTTCGCTAACTTCTAAAAATTATAAAACGGCTGAGGGCCCCCAACAACTCGATTACTGGCTCCCCCGAGCCACTTCCAAAAGTTTCACATTGACACTTCGGGCCGACTTCGCCCTTCTGACAGCCTCTGAGTCGCACCGACAGGGAGAACTGCACACGCCTCGACCCATCCATTTGAACCTGTTCTCGGCCTCACCAAGGTGTTGGTCTGCAAATTGTCGGTGGGGGTGAGATGCGTCCGCCCTCGATCCTTGCGGTCTGCAAGGTCACCATAACCCAGCGCGGCGAAAGCCTCCTGAGATGTTTGCTTGATCGCAGAGCAGCGCCAAAGTCTGCGTCACCCCAACAACTCTCACCGCTGTTGGCACACTGGTCCGGCACAAGCACGCCTCCGAGGACGGCTCAGCAGAGTCTGGGAGAAACCAGGCATGTTGAAGTCCTTTCCGAGTGATCGGGAGGCACCTCCGGCAGCATCCGAGTTCCGCAGAGTCTTCTCCACTGGCCTCTCTGCGGCAGAATCTCTGAGAGATACCAAAGACGACCGGTTGATCCTTCGCCTGACGTTTCTGAGTGCTCGCCGAGTTTCCTGGCAATCAGTGAGCCCGTCCAGACTGTTGCCTACTGAAGGCAGATGTTTGAAGCGGGTCCTAACCCTGGAATTCGCGGATGAATCCCGATCCTTTCTTCCGACGGACAACACAACCCTTGGACCAAAACGGGAAAGCCCGGCCGATTTTCGGGGCTAGTTGCTGCGTTGCCTTCCTCACCAGCTTCCTGCATGTCATGGTCAGTCAGGTTGGCCTGGCCAACGACCCTGGAGATCGTCTGTGGATGACCGTTCACACTCATGACGGCAGCAGCGTTCGCGGGTTGCCCGGACGAGTGGGTCCCGGGAAACTGGACAGACAAACGGAAGAGCTCCCGCAACATCCACCGAACATCTCCACAAATTCCTGCCGTTTCAGTCTGATCACCGCTTCCGGAACGCGGTTGCTCACTCTCAATGGCATACGAACGATCGAAGTCGGGATCGCTTCACAAGGCTGCACATCGAGTGCCAAGAAGCAGCCAAGGCTGCCGGACGCGTTGCTAATGCTGCATAACGGGGACTGCTGTCCAGTTGCCTGGACTGGTCTTTCCCAGCAAGGTCTGAACGTGACCCCATTGCCGTTTTGCAATGATGGATCCCGTGCTCGCTCTGTCCCACGAGGGGCAGTGCGAGCAATCCTTCCGGGTTATGGGCGGCCCTTATTGTGGAAGATTCCGACGCCGCTTGCCCGTTTGGGCCAGAGTCCTGCGTATTGGTCACAGAATTTACCAAGGAACCTCGATCAGGGGGAACTGCAGGTTTGTTTCTCTCAGACTGAAAATCCCCCTCCTAGCCCTGACAAACGCTCTTCTCAGTCCGGGGGTGTTTCTCCTCCCCAAACAGGGGTTGTGTTTCAGGAACTTCGACTCCGCTTTGCCGAGAGCAGCTTGGGAGTTGTCCTCCAGGCAGTCAAAAAGAATGGGGTGATAAGCCTTTGGCGGTCCTGCGAGGATGGACCTCGCCGGCAGATCTCCTGTCTACCGCTGCCTGGGGGCAGCTGCTGGAAGGTGTTGGCGGTGAGTTGGGAAGGTCGACACTTGCGGGTGGCCCTCAGCGGTCAGATGCTGGCAACCGTGGAGATCGACAAGCCTCCTGTGAGCGTGGCTCTGGTGGGCCGCTTGGGGGACGATCAACAGGGGCTTGGCCCTCCGGAGGACCTTCGGGCTCCAATGGCTGAGCAGCCTCCCAAGGTGCGGTCCGCCACGATAATCGCAGAGCTGCGGCTGCTTGGGCCTTCTCTGGAGGTCCCGATTCCAGGAGGAACTCCCCAAGATCGTCTGACTCTTCTGGGCAACAACCGTCTCCACGGGAACCTTGTCAGGCAGGACTTTTCCAGGACGAAACCAACTTTCCAAGTGCACGGGGCGTTTGGACAGGCCCAAATCGGTTGGGAGCAAGTCCACGCTCTCGAGATGCAGCGACAACCGACCCCCAGCCAGGTCAATCATGGTTGGTTAGTGCGAGTTGTTCTCCGGCGTTCGGCTGTCCAGCCGCTCTGGCCTGGGTTTGGTGGTGTTGCAGCTCCACTGCGGTTGACGGGGTTTTGGCAACAGGCGAACCAGAACTCGTTGACGATGCTCCATCCTCACCTCGGAAAGCTGGAGATCGCCTGGGAGTGCCTGCAACGTGTGGAGGTCTTGAAGACGCAGCAGAGATGGACGTTCTCACCAGGCCCTTGGCATCTCGGTGATGAAGCCCGCGTCGGTTGGGCCATCGAGGCCGCCGACGGAACGGACTTATCGATCCCCGTTTCGCTGCAACGCCTTCCGTCGAACAACGCTCCGGTGGAGCTTGTCCTGGAAACACTGTCTTTGGAAACTCCTCTGGGCCCTTTTCGAAAGCAGTTGCTCGCAGGAGGATTGATTACTGAGGTGTTCCTCAACGGTCACAGTTTGGGCACACTCAATCGAGCGCGGTTGGAGGAGACCTCTGGCCAGTTCGGCATCGTCCGACTGTTTCCTACCGAGGTTGCCTCAGGGGGGAGCCCTCAACGCACCCCGCAGAATCAAACCCTGAGGACATTCAACAGTGCCCGGGTTGTCCGGCTTCGGGTGCCTCCAGGAGTGCTCCGTCAGGGCAAGAACACTTTGCGTCTGCGGCAACAGCCCGGGCAAGGACCTTGGGAAAACGAATACGACGACCTCCTGTTTGGCTCCCTTCGTCTTGAGCAGCCCCTGCTCGAGAATACCCCGCAGATCCACGGCCCAGCTGTGCAGCCAACTAACTCACCAGACCCCTAAATCCTCTCCAAGGTTTCCAAAACTCCGAAAGGTCGCAGAAGTCAAAGGATCAGGCCGACGCCCGGTCAGGCGAGATCGTCCCCGATGCCAATTCGCTGGGTTGAGAACCTCGCCGAGAATCCCAAACCACCAGCAGTTCTGACTTTGAGCACCCAGCTGATGCAGTGTCCTGTTGCATCTCCCACGAGGGGAGCTGGCGGGCGATGGGCTGAGTTGTAGACTCCTAATTGACAAAAACCTAGCAGGAAATTAGAGTTAGAAAGTGTTCTGGATCATGCCCAGGAACAATACCTTTCCATGACTCAACAGCCCTCCCGTCCGCCGGTCCGGCCCTCACCTCAATCCACACACAAATCACCCGCCTGCCTATCACCTGACCGCGAATCACCTGACTGTCAACCAACCGAGTGTCAATCAACCAACCAACCATTGACTGACGGCCAATCAACTGACGGCCAATCAACTGACGGCCAATCCAAGGGGCGGGAGTTACCGAAGTTGGCATCGCCATGGCAAGGTTCTCACTGGCCTGAGACTTCTTTTGCTGAGGCAGACGCCCCGTCAGCAGCCGATTGTGAGGTGGGTGGGTCTTTCGAGTTCCGAGATCCTTCCTCGATACGGGATTTGGAGCAAGAGCCCAGCGGGGAGATTGTCGGGATCCCGAGTTCGATGGACCTGTTGCCCTCGGTGATGGACTTGGGGCCGAGTCACTCACCGAACCTGGAATTGCCGTCTGGCCAGCATTCGGAGGGTTTTGGGCAAACGCTTGTCAGCCCAAGCTCGGGTAGTTGGGATGAGACGGAGGTTTCCAGCGGCTGGGTGGTTCTCGATGAGTCATTGGTTGTATTACCTTCTGGGGATGTGGAATGGGGTTTTCCTTCCCCTTTGGGCTCACGTGATCCGGCACAACCTGATCCGGCACAACCTGATCCGGCCGATTACCTTGGTGCCGATGAGCTCACTGCGGCACAAGAGGAGCGACTTCGAGCGTGTGAAGACTGCCTGGGTCATCGATTTGCGAATGTGGACCTGCTTCGTTGGGCTCTCACTCACTCCTCGGGTGCCGCTCATCGTCTGGCATCCAATGAGCGGATGGAGTTTCTTGGCGATGCCATTTTGGGGGCAGTTGTTTGCGAGTATCTCTTCAGCAAGTATCCCACTGCTCGCGAAGGAGAGTTGACCAAGATCAAGTCTGCGGTTGTCAGTCGGCGAACGTGTGCTGAAATCACCCGTCAACTGGGACTTGGTGACTTTCTCATTGTCGGCAAGGGGATGCATTCTCACCGGGCCCTCCCGCAGTCTTTGCTGGCCAATGTGTTTGAATCGGTGGTGGCGGCGTTGTACTTGGACGGGGGTTGGGAGGTGGCCAAGGCCTTTGTCACCACGAGCCTAGGCGATGAAATCGAGGCCGTCGCTGAGAACAGTGCTGGGGTCAATTACAAGAGCCAGCTCCAGCAACTGGCACAACGTGAGCATGGCAGTACACCTCTGTATCGGCTGCTTGCCGAGCGAGGGCCCGACCACAGCAAGGCCTTCAAAGTCTCAGCCCAGATCGGCGAGACGCGTTTCTCAGCAGCTTGGGGACGCAACAAGAAAGAGGCCGAGCAGCGAGCAGCTCGCAATGCCCTCTGCGAACTCAGTGGACAGCCAGCTCCCTTTGCCGCTGACCGGCAACCCTGAGTTTGCCGTTCGGGTCGCTGGTTTCGGGCAGGTTGTTTCGGGGCAGGTTGTTTCTGCGTCGTCGCTGGCAGTGCATTCGTCGGCAGCTCCAGAGGCGTGCTTCTGGCTGATAGGTTGTGTCGCCTTGATGGGGCCTGCCTGCTTGCTGTTGGCAAAGCTGCTTTGCATTCAACGCTCGGCCTGGGAGGGGCCTTGCCAATCTTGGTCTCTGCCGAGTTGATCTGAGTGCATCCACCGCTGAAGGAGTGGTGAGAGGGCAAGCAGGATCAAGGGAGAAATGATCGCGCACAGGGCGATGTTCGCAAAGACGTCTCCGTAAATGTGGAGGGTCTCAGCTGGAACGGGAAAGCCAGCCTGGTCTGCCCCGGCGGTTTCCCCAACGGCAGCGAACTGAGCGATGATGCCTGAGACAAAGCCTGCGTATCCGGTTGCCAAGAACCAACCGCCCATCACCGTCGAAACAAGTTGGCCGGGGGTGAGTTTGGTAATCATCGAAAGCCCGACAGGCGAGATGCACAATTCACCGGTTGTGTGCAGCAGGTAGCCGATCAATAACCATCCCAGCCACACCATCCCTCGGTCATCGGCGGTCTGGGCTCCCCACCACAGCGCGGCAAAGCCCAGACCAAGCTGGAGCAAGCCCCCAGCGAACTTGACTGGCGTCGAAGGCTCAAGCCCATAGATGGCAAGCACTCCCCAAAGTGCCGCAAAGACCAGCCCGAAAATGAGGATGAAGATGGGGTTGGCTGCTTGGAAGGTGCTGGCGGGAATTTCATCATTTCGGCTAGCGATTCCCATGCCAACGTTATCGGAGGCCACCGTCCAGGAAATCTGGAAGTCGCGATCATCGGGATGATCTTTCCGGAGTTGGTTCAGGTCTTGGAGGGTGAAGACCCGATCGCCGTTGGAGTAGCCGAGTTGTTCCTGAGTGGGTTGGATGGAGATCGTTGTGCCGACTTGTTCGGCTGTGATCGTTTGTTGTTGGAACACTCGATCAACATTGCGGTCGGTGAAATTGGTCAACGAGCTCCCGGCCTGTTCAAAGAACGCCCAAAACTGCATCGAGAAGAACATTAGGATCAACACCGCGTACAGCCTTTGTCGAGGGACTTTCTCAAGCAGGCTGGCCTCCCTTAACAGGTAAATCAAGGCACCGATAACTCCTAAAGATAAAAACAGGCCAGCTGGGGTGCCAATTTGTTTTAGCACAATTCCTAAAGCTCGCATCCCTTGACTACTGCCTTCCTGGAATTGCTTGACAGTCTCTTGGGGCAGATAATCCAGCAAGCTCCTTGGCGGCCCGCCAAAGGGTGCAAACCCCGAGACCAACAGCATAAAGATCCCCACCGCCACAATGGTGCCAAGGTAGACGGACCACTCGGCAGTGAGGACGCCAAAGACTGGTTTGGTCAATCGCTGCCGATCCGGTGGGGCCCCAAGATCTGCGGGAAGCCCGCCGCGTCCCAGGCCCGCCACAGCTACCGCCCCTGCAGCGATCAGGGCCACGCCCAGGGCGGTGCTGACAGCTGTTGAGTAGAGGTTGTTTGGCTGAAAGACGAAGAGCCCCCAGGCCGTGGCCAGGACCCCAACTAAGATGGCCAATTGGGCCAGCCACCGGGGAGCTACAAAAACCATCAAACCAGTCAGCATCCCGGCGGTTGCGAGCCCAAATCCGACGTGCCACCCAATGGTCTCGCCCACAAACCCACACAGCAGCGACGCGCTGGCGGCGCCCAGATTGATTCCCATGTAAAAGATCGTAAAACCGCTGTCTCTCTTCCGGCTGCCTGGTGGGTAAAGCGAGCCGACCATCGTTGAGATGTTGGGTTTAAAAAAGCCGTTTCCGCAGATCAGCAAGGCTAACGCCCCGAAAAACGCCAGGTGCTGTTCTTGGGTCATCAGCAGGTGACCGGCGGCCATCAGCAAGCCCCCGAAGACGACCGCGCGGCGAGCTCCGAGCAAACGATCGGCCAAGTACCCCCCGAAAAACGGGGTCATGTAGACCAAAGCGAGATACGCACCGTAGATTGCAGTGGCATCGGGATCAGAGTACTGACCCCAAGCACGCTTGGTCATGTACAAAAACAGCAAGGCCCTCATGCCGTAAAAACTGAACCGTTCCCAAAGCTCAGCAAAGAACAACGTGTACAACCCGGCCGGATGGCCGAAGAGGTTCCCTGGCTCGGCTGGCTGGGCAGGAGTTGGATCGCCGCTCATGATGGGATCAGATCCTCAGTTGTTTTCTTGGTGCTCGTCAGTGCCGGGCTACTGGGCGGGTTCAGACGATTCGCCCACCGCAACGGCTGGCGTGGGAGGTCGGAGCCAGGTCTGCTATGATGTCGAAAAACCCCACAGCTGTCGAACCTCCCCTCAACAAATCCTCAGAATCCATCTTCCTGGGGGCAAAAAGGTGTCACCCCGCATTCCTGCCCGGGCTGGCGACAGGGATCTAACTGCCGGCTCGCCTGGGGAACCCCGAGGCCGTCCAAGAGATCACCCCCGCACACTTGGGAATCCCATTGCAGGCTGAGAATCCCCAACAAGCCCACAATCCACGTAACCCTTTCAGAGTGTCCCCTTGCGCTGAGCTGCTGGAAGGATTGCCGCGGGAAGAGCTCCGCTTGGACGCATTGGCTGACTTAGATAAAGACAACCCGCAAGGTCCCCAGTTTGGGAGCTGTCATGAAGATCGTGATGCTGTTGGTGGGGCTGCTTGCCCTGCTGGTGACCCCCTCCAAGCTGTCAGCAGCTGAGGAGGAACCCTCGCAGTTAACCGTGGAACGCATTTACGACTCCGATGAGTTTGAACCGGACTCGTTCTCCGCGATTTGGCTGAAGGATAGTTCCGGCTATCTGACCCTGGAATCACTGCAGGCAATTCAACCGGGCAAGGCGATCGTGGCCTGGTCTCCGAAATCGAGCCAGCAGGATGTGTTGGTCCCCTCGGCTCACTTGATTCCGCCAGGCCGGATGCGTCCGTTGTCCATCGACGGATACACTTTTTCCAAGGATCGATCCTTGGTCTTGATCTACACCAACGCCAAACGCGTCTGGAGAAGAAAGACCCGGGGGGACTATTGGGTCCTGGACCGCGCAAGCCGCGAGTTGATTCAAGTGGGTGGCTCGGATGTTCGCCCCTCAAGTCTGATGTTCGCCAAATTCTCCCCAGATGGACGCTACGTCATCTATGTGAGCAACAATAACCTCTTTCGGCAGGATCTCAGAGATGGAGGCATCGTTGCTCTGACGAACTCGAAGTCCCCCAAGATCATCAACGGCACTTTTGATTGGGTTTACGAAGAGGAGTTTGGCCTTCGCGACGGGTTTCGCATCAGCCCTGATGGCCGCTTTGTGGCCTACTGGCATCTCGATTCCACAGGAGTTCGCGAGTTCCCCCTGATTAACAACACCGACTCACTGTACCCCGAGATCCGTCAGATCCCCTATCCAAAAGTTGGCCAACGCAACTCGGCTTGCACCGTAAAGGTCGTCGACCTCCATACGGGAGAGACGACGCCCCTATCGATTCCTGGAGACCCGCGAGAACACTACATCGCACGGATCAGTTGGATCCCCCTGAAACACGATCCTCAAGCCGAAGCAGGACAGCAACCACCGCCTCGACTTCTTCTCCAGCGACTCAACCGTCGGCAGAATACTCTGCAGATTCTTCTGGCCGACCCGGAGAACGGGGCTGTTCGGCTTCTCCTGACCGAAAAAGATCAGGCCTGGGTTGACGTCCATGATGAGCTGAAGTTCCATCCAGATGGGCAGCGGTTCACATGGATCAGCGAGCGCGATGGGTGGCGGCACGTGTACTTGGTCTCTCTGCAGGATGGGAGCGTCACATTGGCCACGCCGGGCAACTTCGACGTGGTGCAACTCCTTTGTATGGACCAGCAGGGAAGTTGGTTGTATTTCATTGCCGCCCCCGGTAACCCGACCGAGCGATTTCTTTATCGGGTGCGGATCGATGGAACGTCCTTGCAGCGATTGACTCCTCAAGAGAGCACCGGAACTCATCGTTACCAAATCTCGCCAGATGCGAAGTGGGCGATTCATCGCCACTCCACGTTTGAGACACCGGGACCTGTCGAGCTGATCAGCCTGCCGGATCACCGCCGGATCCGGATGTTGGCAAAAAATCAGCGGATTCGTCGGGCTCTCCGTTCGTTGCGGCGAGGACCCAGCGAATTCTTTCGCGTTGATATTGGGGGGGATGTGCTTTTGGATGGTTGGTGTATCAAGCCGCCGGACTTCGACCCGGACAAAACGTATCCACTGCTGATTTACGTCTATGGAGAGCCTGCCGGCACCACTGTTGTCAATCGATGGGGTGGAAAAAATTATCTTTGGCACACGATGCTTGCCCAACACGGGTACGTGGTGATGAGTTTTGACAACCGCGGCACACGGGCCCCGCGAGGAAGAGAGTGGCGAAAAGCCGTCCACCACCAGATTGGCATCCTCGCACCCCAAGACCAGGCTGCCGCGCTGGAGGCGGTGCTCAGGGACCGGCCTTTCATCGACCCCAAACGCGTTGGCATCTGGGGCTGGAGTGGGGGAGGTTCCATGAGCTTAAATGCCATCTTTAAGTATCCAGAACTTTATCACACCGCTATGGCAGTGGCCCCGGTGGCCAACCAGCGATACTACGACACGATCTACCAAGAGCGCTACATGGGGCTGCCTGGCGATAACCCAGAGGGCTTTCTCAAAGGGTCTCCGATCAACTACGCCCATCAACTGACAGGAAACCTCCTGTTGGTCCATGGAACCGGCGACGACAATTGTCATTATCAGGCTACCGAAGCCCTGATCAACGAGCTGGTCCGCCACCACAAGCCCTTCACGATGATGGCTTACCCCAATCGATCCCATTCGGTCAGTGAGGGATCAGGCACCACCCGTCACCTGCGTGAGTTGCTTGCCCGTTATCTCACCGAAAAAATGCCCCCCAGCAAGATGCATCCCGGCGGAGGGAAACCTAGCAAAACGACCCCTGCCAACGGAAATTCCAGCAAGCCCAGCTCCTCAGGATGAGCTACACTCTCAGGAGTTCGAAAGCACCAGGCGCCGACCAAGGGACATCGACCAGAGATCTTCTGGAAAGCAGCGGTTGTGAGAGATGAGTCCTAGACACTCCCAGTTGCCGCGATGAACAATAGAGGTTCTTCGGTCGAGCCCTGACCCAGCGGGGTCATCCCCTCGGGAATCTTGATTGGGCAGGACGCCAAGTTGCAGCTGAGGCTTGGATGGCTCTCTCTGGCAACGCTTTTGCCCCGAACCGATCGGCAGGTGATCATCGCCCTTTGGAGAGTTCACCGCCGGAGTGCAATCCGAACGAATCCTGCCAGACTCTCAGGGTCTCTCAAAGGCGAAGGTGATGGGGACAGTCGAGGAAGTCGAGGTTGTCAAGCAAGGATCTGAAGCGATCAGGCAATGGCGTCAGGATAACCCCCGTGCGCCGCTCCCGTTGGCTGGTGCTGACCTGCAAGGGGTCAATTTAGTGAACGCCTGGTTAAGTCATGCTGACTTATCTGGCGCAGATCTCAGAGGGGCAAAGCTTTGCGGAGCCAGGCTGAATCTTGCTCAATTGACCGAGGCCAACTTGACCGAAGCCGATCTTGCTGAGGTGAACTTAACCTTTGCTGATCTAAAGCAGGCCAACCTCACTCGGGCCTGTGTGAGTCAGGGCAACCTCCGCAATGCCAAACTCAACGGCGCGGAATTGATCGGCACCGACCTGACCGAGGCAGATTTGGGTGGTGCCGACTTAAGTGAGGCGATGCTCTTGGGGGCCGATCTGCGTTCGGCAGATCTAACCCGAGCCAATCTCACCAGAGCATGGTTACCTGATGCCAATCTCAGCGGGGCGACCCTCACCGAAGCCAACCTCAACGAAGCTGATTTGCTGGTTGCCGAGTTGATCGACGCGATGTTGATCAAGGCGGATTTAACCCAGGCCAATCTCACCTTTGCCGATCTCACTCGGGCGAATCTCACCGGGGCCTGGCTCTTCCGTGCCACCCTGGCTGAGACAGAACTCAACAAGACCAACCTGACCAGTGCCGATCTTTCTGAAGCGGACCTCACTCAAAGTAACTTATCGGAAGCCGATCTGACTGAGGCCGACCTGACCGAAGCGGATCTCACTCAGACCAACCTGACCAAGTCCAATCTGGTTCGTACAAAGCTTGCCAAGACAAGGCTCCAGGCCGCTGATTTTTCCGACGCCCGCCTGGATGGAACTCTGTTGGTCGGCATTGATCTTTCCCAGGCGTTCAATCTGGACCGCGTTCAGCATGTCCGCTCCAGCCACGTGGATACCCACACGCTGGCGACAGGCGGTTGGAAGCTTCCGGGAAAGTTTTGGCAGGGCTGTGGTCTGGCTGCTTGGCAGATTCTAGCGGTCCAACTTGGCGATCCTCAACTCAGCGACGAGGAACTCAGTCGCTTACAACAGCAAATCGCCGAAGCGCTCCCACGCAGTCAAGCCAAGGAGTGATGACACCATCCCATCGTGCCGCCGTCCATGGTGGCCGGCATGTCGATGAGGCACCCGAACAGGTCGCACTGGAGCAACTCTTCGTGGATCCGCTAGCACAACCTGACTCCCTTTTTCAACAATGCGAAGAACTTCAACGACTCTTCGATCCATTGCCCGAGGTCACCCTCTGGGTCATCATGCTGTTGAAGCTGGAAGGGTAGACCGATCCAGAGATCGGTCGATCGCTGGATAGTTCCCGGAGTACCATTGCCCGGAAATTGAGCGATATCCGAAAGCTTCTCACAGAAAAGGTGAGCGAGTAGCAGAGACGCGGGTCGCCGTCGAAATGAGTGGAAAGGCCTTCAACGATCCGTTCGCCCAGAAAAGCCGGCATGGCTGAGCGGAGGTTTCGTCAGGTTCCAGTGATGAGCACCGAGTCGGCAGGGTCCACGCCGTGCGGAAGTGTCAACTGTCCCTGGTGGACGAGGCGGAGCGTCTCCTTGACTCGACAGAGGGGAGCTTCCGCTGCGTTTGGGTCGGAGGTTTTCAGGCAGCGTTGGCATTGGCGGCCGTGAAAGCGAAGACACACTGTGCTTTCGCCCTTTGCAGTCCTCCTGATGAAGTCCTCCTGAGTGATGCCATAAGAGGCCACACGAGCTTCAGGTGTTGTCAGATTGTGGTCAAAGGCAGGTCACCCAAGGAAAAAGGACTCACGGCCAACTGTGAGTGATGTGCCGTAAGTCCATATTTGACAAGGTGCCGAAGAGAGGACTCGAACCTCCACCCGGATAACCCGGACTAGAACCTGAATCTAGCGCGTCTGCCAATTCCGCCACTTCGGCTTGAGGTTCAATCAACCAGTGTGGCAAACTCTCTGTGACGTGCAAGACCCTCGAGACCAATTCCTGGGCCTCTGTGAATGTCAGGAAAGTGGGCCAAAAGAGTCGTCGAGTTGAGCAACGGTCCTCGGCGAACTGCCGAGGCCAGTCGGCTGGCGGTTCACTCACCCTGGAGCTGAGCCCTTCCACTGGATTTTGCCTCCGGGACCAACGGGGTACGCTATGCCGTTGGCTTGGAGAGGGTCGGCGGGCTGCCCGGCGTCTTTTCTGATGCTCACGGTGGGCTCGGGACTTCTCCGCCAACATCCGAGGCGAACAGGCGGTTGGCTCCCGTCTTGGAGAGGTGACAGGTGGACCGGCCCGTTTAAAGGAAAAAGCAGGGGTTCATCCTAACGGATGCCCACAATGTCGCAGAGCGAGTTCGCCGGAGATGTTTCTGGTTGAACTGAGAGGCAAGAGTCTACTCGTACCGCGGCAAGGAAGGGTCGATTTGCTCAGCCCATTGATCGATGCCACCGGCCATGCTTTGCACTTGAGGGAAACCCTGTGAGCGGAGCCAATTGGTGGCCCGCAGGCTTCGGCCCCCATGGTGGCAGTGGACGATGATCAGCCCGTTGCGGTGCCCCTCCAATTCGCTGACCCGCTGTGGAAGCTCTCGCAGAGGAATGAGTTGAGCTTGGGGAAGATGAACAGTGTCCCACTCATCCTGTTCGCGACAGTCCACCAGGAGGAACTCCTCCTGCCGGTCGAGCAGCGATTTGACCGTGTGGATATCTACCTCAAGTGGGATTTCCTCAGCCGAATCCGCCATGATGGGCCCCATTGTCGCCAAAGAATCGCCAGCTTGTGCAAAGTACCCCGAATCGCCGGACACGGGGATCTCCCCCATTCGGACTAATCCGAGGGTCGAGTTCCCTCTGACAGTCTGTCCGAAAAGCACCGGAATCCACCTGGATCGTGTTGCACCATG
>CAZYKP010000065.1:0-49446 GCA_964648025.1 uncultured Pirellulales bacterium
TGGGCCACATCTGGGACAGTCCAACTACCTCGACTGTTCCAGATTGTGGCAGAGGCCCAATCTGGAGGGTCCTCAACAAATCCAGGCAACAACATCTTGGTCAGCTGGGCCACATCTGGGACAGTCCAACTACCTCGACTGTTCCAGATTGTGGCAGAGGCCCAATCTGGAGGGTCCTCAACAAATCCAGGCAACAACATCTTGGTCAGCTGGGCCACATCTGGGACAGTCCAACTACCTCGACTGTTCCAGATTGTGGCAGAGGCCCAATCTGGAGGGTCCTCAACAAATCCAGGCAACAACATCTTGGTCAGCTGGGCCACATCTGGGACAGTCCAACGAAGGTTGTCACTTACCGAAGGTCCTTCACGCCCTTCTTTCCGGCCACGGTCTTTTTGGGACCCTTGCGAGTCCGCGCGTTGGTTCGGGTCTGTTGACCGCGAACCGGCAAGCTCTTCCTATGGCGGAGCCCCCGGTAGCAAGCAATGCCTTTAAGTCGATCGATGTTCTGTCTGATCTGTCGATCCAGCGGACCGAGCACGACATACTGGCTGTCCAGAAGGCTGGCCACCCGAGCGATCTCATCCTCGGCCAGTTCTCGAGCTTTGCGTTCTGGATCGATGTCAGCCTCTCGGCAAACTTCACGAGCCAGATAAGGTCCAATCCCCTTGATGTAAGTCAAGGCAATGACCGTCTTTTTGTCGTTGGGGATGTCAACGCCTAGCAGACGCGGCATGGGTTCCTATCAGTTCGGGAGCTTCGTTTGAGATCCGCAAGAATCGAGCTCGAGGATCAGCAATGCCAACAAAAAATGGGCCAACAAAAAATGGGCCAACAGCAGGATGTCCTCATGAAAACTGGGCTCATGAAAAATGGGCCCCATGACAACTGGCCCCCATGACAACTGGCCCCCATGACAACTGGCCCAACAACAAGCCAAGCGGCTCAGCCAATCACAAAGAGAACGTCTCAGCCCTGCCGCTGTTTGTGACGAGGGTTGCTGGAACAAATCACGTAAAGGCGACCTTTTCGTCGGACGACCTTGCAGTGATCGCAAATACGTTTGCAGCTTGCTCTGACTTTCATCGTTGTCGCTCCTCCGAGATGGCCATCTTCGATGGATTGATCTCTCTCAGTGTTGCCGAGTGCAAACACAGCCTCTTCAAAGAGAAAATACCTCTTCTGTGGCACAATCCCTTCGAAGGACCCATTCTAGCTTGTCAGCTTCGCCTGCAAGCTTTTCGTTGACACCAAAGCTTTTGCTTGATGCAGGCGAAAATGGTTTTCCAGTGAACGTTGTTGGAGGCGAAACTGTGTCAGAAGAACGCCTGAGTTCTTGTGAGGAAACTTGTTGACGCGAAAAGCTCGTTCGGCAAAACACAAAAGATAATCATAACCGACCCAGGGCTTCAAGCCCTGCGTGGCTGATTTCTCCACAAGGGAAAGCCGGGTTGATGGGCAGCCAATCGGATCTCGGCGGCGTCTGAGGGACAACACTGAGAGCAAACTGACTCTGGGCAAGGCTGTGAACATCTGGCCGTCGCCCGTTCCCTCTTCGCCGCTTTTGGTCAGTTCCATTGCTCCGGCGAAGGGAACTCAACTCCGGCTGTCGCTTCCAGCATCGGCAACAATTTCTGGTGACAACCAGCCTCAGTCCTCAAGCTCTGAGCAAATCATCTCTTGATGTTGACTCAGGGTCGACCGTTATTGCGGTGTTGCTGGAGTCGGTCGATGATGTTGGTGATTCGTCCGAAGACTTCCTCGGGCGAGCCGATGCCATCGATGGGGTAATGCAACTCAAGTTGGCCGTAAAAATCGACCAGTGGTTCGGTCCGACGGCTGTATTCGTTGAGTCGGCCGCGGATGACCTCGGGGGTATCGTCGGTTCGGCCTTCGGATTCTGCTCGGGCGACCAGCCGACGGAGCAACTCCTCTCCGGGCACCCGGAGTTCCAGGGTCGCATCCAGGGAGAGATTGGAGCCTGAGAGGAATTCCTGAAGGGCCTGAGCTTGATCTGGAGTTCTGGGGTAACCATCCAGCAAAAAGCCTGAGTCGCAATCGGATTGTGAAAGACGGCGGTTGGTCAATTCGATGATCAATTCGTCGGGAACCAGCCGGCCGCCACGCATGTCGTCGCTGATTTGCTGCCCAATTGGAGTTCCCGCGCGGACCTCGGCACGGAGCATCTCCCCAGTGGAGATGTGAGGCACCCCCAGGTAATTGACCAGATGTCGACTTTGTGTGCCCTTGCCGGCCCCGGGGGGCCCTAGGAAGACAATCCGCATGGCTATTGACACACCATCGCAGGAGGCGGTTCGGCCTGCGTTCTCCTTGGGGTTATCTCGAGAAGGATCGCCGCTCTGATGGACTACAGCTTGGGTTTGTTGGCAGGAAAACCACTGCCAGCCAATTCCCCCCTCGGCAACTCCTCGTCAGGACGATCGCTGCGGATTTGACTCTTCGGCGAGCTAGTCCGGCAAAACGTCTATTGAGGATCAGGCAGTCCTCATCCACTTGAGTGGGATCGATCTCAGTGGGATCGACCTCAGCGGATCGATCTGAGAGGAATCGATCCCAAGTGATGCTGGATGGTCCTGCTCTTTGACCTTCGGATAACTGGGAAGTACTCAGGGACGGGCCGCACGCCCGCGTTCTTGGGCCTTGGTTGGGAGTCTTGTTTCCACTTCAAGACTCAGTGGTCCCGTCCGTGGTTGTTCCATCACCACTGCCGTCCATGGCTTCTCGGGGAGGCCGACTTGGAAATCGACCAAGTCAGAGAACCCCCGAATTGGTTGCCGCACTCTCAGCTTGCCTGGCTTGGGGCATTGGCCAGTACAGGTTGGACGTTGGGAGTTGTTGAACCAGCTTCAGAATCATCTGACCCGGGAGAGTTCCACTCCCGCTCAGCGGTCCAACAAACCGCTGTAATTTCTCATCACCAGGTGGCTATCGATCTTTTGCACCAAGTCGAAGGCCACGCTCACAGCAATCAACAATCCGGTCCCGCCATAGAACTGAGCCACCTTGTAGTTCAGATTCGCCCAGCTGCCAACCATCGTCGGCAACACAGCCACAAGTGCCAAAAAGCCCGCACCGACATAGGTGATCCGGATCATGACTTTTTCGAGGTAATCGGCTGTCCGTTTGCCAGGGCGGTAGCCCGGAATGAAGGAGCCATGTTGTTTGAGGTTATCTGCCATCTCCTGGGGGTTGAAAACAATGGCCGTCCAGAAGTAGCAGAAGAAGTAGATCATCGCCACGTAGGTCACGTTGTACACAAAGCCAGGCCCAGGCTGGAACCAGTTGGCAATGGCCTGGAATCCCTCCCAGGGGTAAAGAGAGTACAACGCTTGGGTGAAGATCAATGGCGGCAGCATCAACAGGCTGCTGGCGAAGATAATCGGCATCACCCCAGCCTGATTGACTCGCAGGGGCAGATACTGCCGCCCACCGCCGAAAACACGATGGCCTCGGGTGTGCTTTGCCGTTTGGGTGGGAATCCTCCGCTGCCCCTGCGTGATCAGCACCACTCCAGTAACAACGGAGATAAAGAGGATCGCTAGCAAAAGGATGCGGTCTGGCCCCATCGCTGAGCCTAGGGTGCGGTCGGCTTGCTGCCAGAGATCCAGGGCCGCCCCTGGCATGTCGGCCAAAATCCCCGCCATAATCAACAAGCTGATTCCGTTGCCAATTCCGTATTCATCAATCTGTTCACCAATCCACATCAGAAAGATGGTTCCGGTGGTCATCGTCAGAATACTCAAAAGCCACCAACCCCAGGTCAGTGTCGCCTTATCGCCGATGGAGACCTCCACGCGAATCAACTGTTGACTCTGCATCAACTGCAAAAACGCGATGCTCTGAATCACACACAGCACCACGGTGGCATAACGGGTGTATTCGTTGATCTTTCGCTGGCCAGCTTCGCCTTCCTTTTTAAGGGCTTCTAAGGGGGCCCAGACGCTGGCCAACAATTGGAAGATGATGGAGGCGGAGATGTAGGGCATGATCCCCAGGCCGAAGATCGTCGCTTGGTTCAGGCTGCTGGCGCTGAACAAAGCGACCTGGTTGATCACCTGGGCGAGAACACCGGTTTGTTGGTTGGCCCAGGCTTGCATCCCCGACTGATCGGTAATGGGCAGGGGGATCTGCCATCCAATGCGGTAAATCGCCAAAAACCCGAGGGTGACAGCGATTTTCCACCGCAACTCGGGGATGGTGAAGATGATCCGCAGTTTTTCCAACATCGTCTGTGGTGTCCTTCCGTCACCGGCCGACTCGACCTGCTTGCGTCCTCATCAAGATCGACAAAGCCTCTGAGGCTTCTGCTGGGGCCCGGCAAACTCTCCAAGTCAAGCTCTTGCTCGCCCCAATCGCCCGTCAGTCAGAAACAACACCAGCTTGCCGAGATTTTCGGGGGCAGCCTCGAACTTCCGTGTTCCCTGCAGCCGTTAGCCTTCCGATTGGGCGAACTCACTCTTGGTTGGAGAAGCCAGTTCAACGAGCCAGCTGATTGAACTGGTTCGGACTGACCTACAAATCGAGCGACCGGCTATTTCCTTGGCCGGTCGCCTGTCTTCGTCTGAAACATCTGGGGCTTCAGTGTGGCCTGGATCTCGGCAGCCAACCCTGTTCCCTGCCTAACGACCTACGCACTGAAACTTGTTCGGTTAAGACCCGTCTGGGCAGGAGCGATCTCCCTCTGCAAAAATCTTCCCATCCGTTGAATTAGGGATCTTCTGGCTCGAATTTTGGTCTTTGTGAGCGTTGGCAAATGTGTGCGTTGGCAAATGTGTGCGTTGGCAAATCGCGACTGCCTGGGAGCTGGCAATCGGTCATGGGGCGAACTCACCTAAGCAAACTTCAAGGATTGGTTGGGTCACGGATATTACTCTCAGGTGAGCTTGTCACGGTGGAGAACTTGCACGCGTTGGGCAGAGATTATGCGTTCTCCGACTTCCGTTTATTTTTGACCACCTGAGCAGCCTGCGGCAAGACCACTGTTTGGCCGCCGGCTTTTTCAATTTTTTCCTTGGCAGATTTACTGAACTTATGGGCAGAGACGGTAAGCTTTTCTTCCAGTTCACCGTCGCCGAGGATCTTGAGGTAGTCGTAGGGATGTTTGGCCACACCAGCGGCCTTGAGAGATTCTGGGGAGACCTCACCGCCTGGGAGGAGATCCTGCCGCACCAGTTGGGCAAGTTGGCCGACGTTGATGGCAAAAATGGTTTTGGCAAAGCGGAGATTGCTGAAGCCCCGTTTCGGAATCCGGCGGATCAACGGCTCGGTTCCACCTTGCCAAACAGAGTATTTCCCGTAGCCGCTATTGGAATGTTGGCCTTTGGTCCCTCGAGTAGAGGTTTTTCCATGCCCACTTCCTGGACCTCGGCCCACCCGTTTCTTGCGGCGGTGCTTGTGGATCCCGTCGTTGACATCGTGAAGCATCATGACAGGCTCACTCCCCGAAGCGTCTCGACTTCTTCTCGGCTGCGGAGTTTCGACAAGGCGTCGAGGGTGGCCTTGACGAGATTAACCGGGTTATTGCTGCCAAAACTTTTGGTCAGAATATTTCGAACGCCCGCGGCCACGCAGACGCTGCGGACACTGTCGCCGGCGATCACCCCGGTTCCTTCACTAGCAGGCAACAGGACCACCTTGGCTGCGCCGTAGCGGCCTTTGACCTCATGGGCAATGGTGCCTCCTTGCAGGAACACGTTCATCATATTCCTAGTTCCGTCTTTGACGGCTTTTTCGACCGAGGGAGGGACTTCGTTGGCTTTGCCGTAGCCACAACCAACCCGCCCACGGCCGTTGCCGACGACAACCAGGGCGTTGAAGCTAAACCGCCGACCACCCTTGACCACAGCGGCACAACGGCGGATTTTGACCACCTTCTCGATGAGGTCCGAAGACCGTCCTTCTTCTTTTCCACCCGATTTTGCCACGATCGTTCTCGCTGCGACCTGAAAAAAGCTTGCCTCTGATTGCTGAATTGGTGTGAAGACGGCCTTCCGAAGCAACATCGACCGGCGCTGCGAGGCCTCACAGCAGGCTGGACGAGTTAGAACACAAGCCCGCCTTCGCGAGCGGCCTCAGCCAGAGCTTTCACTCGTCCATGATACTTATATTCGCGACGATCGAAGACCACTTCTTTGACTCCGGCGGCCAAAGCACGCTCGGCAATCACCTTGCCAACGGCTGTGGCAGCATCTTGGTTGCCGCCGTAGTTCATTTGTTCCTTGAGAGCCCGCTCTGTGGTGCTCGCTGCGCACAAGGTTTTTCCTTGGTCGTCGTCGATCACTTGCACGGCGATGTGCTTGTGGCTGCGGTAAACGCTCAACCGTGGCCGTCCAGGGCGACCACGCAGCGGCCGGCGGACTCGCATCCGTCGTCGCTGGCGTTGTTTGTTCATTGCTCGATGGTGATCCATGATCCCGCCCCTCAAACACTCTCCAGCAATAACCAGTCACTTGATTGTCGATCTCGAGCCAGTTGGAGCTTCCAAGGCAAAGGCAACAACATCTCGGGAGGCGACGGCCACAGCAAATCCAATCTCCAGGGACGGCTGCTCTTGGCAGTCCCGTGGGCAGTTGCTTTGGCTGTGGGCAGTCGCGTGTTCTGAATGGGGTTACTTCGCTTGGGCCTTTCCGGCTTTACGCCGAATCACCTCACCGGCGTATTGGACTCCCTTACCCTTGTAGGGCTCGCATTTCCTGACCGACCGCACTTGGGCAGCGAATTGCCCCACCAATTGTTTATCGATTCCCTTGACGGTGACCACTTGGCACTGCCCAGTTCTTGGCGGCTGAGCATTCTCCATGGCCACAGAGACTTCCAAGCCCTCAGGCACCGCCACGGAGATGGTGTTGGCAAATCCAACACGCATTTCCAGTGCTTTGCCCCTCAGATCAGCTCCGTAACCCACCCCATGCAGCTCTAACTTTTTGACGTATCCCTGAGTCACGCCGACGATCATGTTTTGGATCAACGCCCTGGTGAGTCCGTGGTAAGCACGGCTTTCTCGTTCGTCGTCTTGTCGTGTGACGGTGACTTTGTTGTCCTGGACGGCCACAGTCACTTCAGGGCGGAATTGGTACTGAAGTTTCTTCCCCCCGGCGCCCTCGACGGTCACCGTGCCGTTGGCCACGCTGAGGGTGACTCCAGCGGGGATATCAATAGGTTTCTTTCCGATACGTGACATAGGAAATCCAACCTTTGGGAGACACCAAGCCTGGCTGATCTTTCAGCAGAGATCTCACCAGACTTCGCAGATCACCTCACCGCCGACATTGTCCTTGCGGGCCTCACGGTCGCTCTTCACTCCGGTGCTGGTGCTGATGATTCGAATACCCAATCCGTTGAGCACTGGCCTGAGATCCTTCGCGGAGTTGTAAATTCGACATCCCGGTTTGCTGATCCGCTTGATATGGCGGATGAGTCGTTCACCGTTGGGACCATATTTGAGGGTCAGTTCCAAATCGTTGCTGCGGTTGCCCTCGGTCTCGACCTCACGCCACTCCCAGATGTAGCCCTCACGGACCAGTACATCAGCGATGCCCCGCTTCAGTTTGGAAACAGGCATCGTCACCGAAGGGCGTTCCACCCGTACGGCGTTGCGAATTCGGGTGAGCATATCAGCAATCGGGTCGGTCATCATGGCGACATCAAGCCCTCGACACACACGCTCCTGCTTGGGAACACCTTCACTCCACGTTCTCCGGTGGGGTTCTCCGGTTGAGTTTTCCGGCTGGCTCAACACTCAAAGGCTGGCCTAACTCTTCACTGGCCAAACTTTTCACTGGCCAAACTTTTCACTGGCCAAACTTTTTACTGGCCGGACTCACTCAAGCCAAATTCACCCGTGGGGGGATTTTACCAGCTGCTCTTCCGCATCCCAGGGATCATGCCAGCACCGGCCAACTCGCGGAGGCAGATCCGGCAGATGCCGAACTTGCGGTAGACCGCTCGCGGACGACCACAACGCCAGCAGCGGCGTTCAGCCCGCGTGGAGAACTTTGGCTCTTTGTTCGCCTTGGCGATCTTGCTCTTACTGGCCATTAGTTTTCCTAAAGACAAACATGAATAAAGACACGGAATCGTCCCGAGAGCTTCCTCTTGGAGGACTTGCTTTGGCCCAATTGACTCCGGAACCTTTACTACCGGACTTCCTTAACTGGACTTCCTTAACCGGCCTTCTTGGCTGCTTCTGTTTGATAGGGGAGGCCGAGCAAGGTTAACAGCTCACGGCCTTCTGCGTCGCTTTCGATGTTGGTGACAAAAACGATGTTCATCCCTTGTGGGCGTTGAAACTTATCGGGGTTGAGTTCAGGGAAGACCAATTGCTCGGTCAATCCCATGTTGTAGTTGCCGTGGCCGTCGAATCCCTTGGGATTGAGCCCGCGAAAGTCGCGAACTCGCGGCAAAGCCATGCTGATGAGGCGATCCAGGAACTCAAACATCCGCCGGCCACGCAGGGTCACCTTACAACCGATGGGGTAGCCCTCACGCAGTCGAAAGTTGGAGACGCTCTTGCGAGCCTGGCAAACCATCGGCTTCTGACCTGTGATTTGCCCTAAGGCATCCAAGGCCTCTTCCAGATGCTTTTTGTCGCTGACTGCGCTTCCCACGCCCATGCTGACGACGATCTTCTCCAATTTGGGCAAGGACAGCCGATTGGTCCGCTTAAACTTCTTAGCCAGAGCCGGAAGAACCTCTTGCTCATACTTCTGCATCAGTCGAGGCGTGGGAACCTCCACTGGGCCAGTATCCTGCTCCTCTTTCTTGGATTTCTCAGCCTTGGACTTCCCAGCCTCGGATTTGTCGGCCTTGGATTTCTCATGCTGGCCAGACTTCTTGGCCTGTCCCTTCTTGGGGTTTTCCGCACTGTCTGGCTTGCCAGACTGATCGCCCTTGGTGGCCATGGTTGAGTTCTCTCTGACGGTCAAATCCGGAAAGGGTTGTTCCGGGACGTCACCGAACAACTCCTGGTCAGTTCACCCTTGAGTGCAACAAACTTTTGTCGGCTTCTTGTCTGGTTTTGGCTCAGTTTGTGTCCAGCTTTCCGTTGTCGAAGACAGGCTCAGACAGCCAAGCTCTGAATTGGCTTACGAGCTCGTTTGCCCAGCGTAGCGTTTCCGAGGTGGTGAGATCGTCACCGTCCCAGTTTCGCAGGCTTTGCAGTAGCGTTCTTTGCTGCCGTCTTCGGCATAACGAATACCAGTTCGGCTCGGGCGAGAGCAACCTGCACAAACAAGCATAACATTGGAGATGTCGATAGGCATCTCCTTGCTCAGCCGTCCTCCCCTGGGGTTTTTCTGGCTGGGGCGGACGTGCTTGAACACCAAGTTGATCTTCTCGACGATCACTTTGCCTTCGTCTCGGAGGATCGTCAGCACCTTACCGCGTTCGCCGCGATGAAAGCCGCTCAGGACGACGACTTCGTCGCCAACCTTGATGTGCACGCGACTGACCTCCTCCAAGTGAAGTTCTCAGAACCGTATCGTACCAAAGGATCGCCGAAACTGGGCCTGGTTGGTTGGGCCTGGTTGGTTGAGCCTGGCTGGTTGAGCCTGGCTGGTTGAGCCTGGCTGGTTCAGCTGGAGCTGATGCTCGGGTGCCCTTCAGACCACCTCGCTGGCCAAGCTGACGATCTTCATGAATTGTCGTTCCCGCAACTCCCGAGCGATCGCCCCAAAGATACGGGTTCCACGAGGGTTGCCGTCCTTATCGACAATCACCGCAGCATTGCTGTCAAACCTCACGTAACTGCCGTCGGGCCGACGAGTGGGCGCTTTGCAGCGGACGATCACCGCCCGGACGATGGTGCCCTTCTTATAGTCGCTACTGGGGTCAACATCCTTAATACTGCAGATGATGATATCGCCCAGTCCGGCAACACGTTTCTTACTGCCGCCAAGGACCTTGAAGCACATCAGCTCTTTGGCCCCGGAGTTGTCGGCGACATTGAGCCGAGTCTGCATCTGGATCATGGCAGCATCGTCTTAGCAAGGACTATTTGATTCTTGGAAAGCTTCTTGGGTCTCTCAACCTCTTGGTTGGCTCATTCGTCTCCGCTTTCTGGAGACTGTTTGTCAGGATTTTCGCTAGGGCTGGCTTCTGTGCTTTGTCGGCCCTCTTTCTTAGCGGCCTTGGCTTCCTGAGCGGCTTTTTGTTTGGCAAGCGCCTCGGCTCTCGCCTCGGCTCGTTGCTGAGCGCGGATGGCCACCACGTCGACCAGCCGGCTCTTCTCGACCACCTTGATCAACTCCCAGGTCTTGTTCTTGCTGCGAGGCCGGCACTCGCAGATCTCAACAGTATCGCCAATGTGGCTTTCTTCGTTTTCGTCGTGAACGTGGCAGACGGTTCGCCGACGAACGGTCTTCTTGTACTTCGGGTGCTTCACCGACCGTTGGATCTCCACCCGGCGGGTCTTCTGCATCTTGTCGCTGGTGACAACACCGGTGAACACACGCTTGGGCATATTTGTGATTACCGTCGATCAATCGGGGAGAGACTCACTTGAGAGACATCACGTGACCAAGACACCACACCCCAGAACCAACACACCCCAGAACCAGTGTCACAGGGGGACTACCGACTCTTGATTCTCGGAAAAGTGCTTGACAGATCCAAAGAGACCCACGGCGAACAATCCTCACTGAGCGGGCCTCCAGTCAGCCTCTGGCTGCCCCCAAAGGCAATCAGCCTCCCTCAGTCAAAACCTTTTCGGAGCCTCACGGCTCCAACACGCTCAAGGTCACCCGGCTGTGCTATCCTCGGTTTTCCGGCCTTTCCGTTTTCCCTTTTTGGAACCGGAGGTTTGTCCGCTCGTTTGTGTGGCTGCTGGACTGTCTTTTGGTTGTTGTTCTGGCTGGATAGCTTCCGCAGCAGGTTCTCCGTTTGGTTGTTCTGCAGATGGGTCAGGCTGCTGAGCTTTAAGTCGTTGGGTCTGAATGGTCTTGATGCGAGCGATCAATCGGCGACTTTTCAGCAGCTCGCTGGGTGCATCCAACCGTTCGGTTTGAGACTGCACACGCAACCGGAACAAGGACTCCTGGGTTTCCCTGAGAGTGGCCAGGAGCTGTTCGTCGCTCATCTCCCGAAGCTCGTGGGCCTTCATCACCACTCTCCCTCTCCCCGACAAATTCCCTGAAACTGATTGTTTCCCGTTGACTTTGAGACGCTCACTCGCCCAGTCAATTATGCTACCAGTTAATTCTGGGTATCACTGTCTTAGATCGCTCGTCGCTTGATCATCCTCACGGCGACGGGAAGTTTGTGAGCCAGACGAGCAAAGCACCGCTTGGCAGCTTCCTCGCTGACACCAGCAACCTCGTAGAGGACCGTGCCAGGTTTGACAACCGCCGCCCAGAAATCGGGCTCACCCTTACCCTTCCCCATCCGAGTTTCCAACGGGATGCTGGTGATGGGTTTATGGGGAAAGATTCGGATATAGAGCTTTCCCTCACCGCGGATGTATTGGTTGACCGCGATCCGGCCGGCCTCAATGGTTTGGGCGCTGATATAGCCGGGCTCGACGGCTTGAAGTCCGAAGTCACCGAACTTCACAGTGTTCCCGCGAGTGGCGTTGCCATTGATGCGGCCACGCTGCACTTTGCGGTGTTTGACTCGCTTGGGCATCAACGCCATGATCAGCCACCCTCGTCAAAAAACCCCTGGTTGACCCACACCTGAATCCCGATGTGTCCCTGAGGTGTGCGGGCCTCGGCAAATCCCCAGTCGATGTTCGCTCGTAAGGTCGACAGCGGCAGTTGGCCGGCAATCTGCTTCTCTCGGCGCGCCATCTCTGCTCCACCCAGACGCCCGGCCAACTGAATCTTCACCCCCACTGCCCCAGCATCCATCGTCTGTTCAATGGCCTTTTTCAATGTCCGGCGAAAACTCGCCCGGCGGCCGAGTTGCTCGGCAATGTCCTCGGCAACCAACTGGGCCTGAATTTCCGGTCGGCTGATCTCCTCGATCTTGATGTTGATCCGTCGCCCGATCAGCGCCTGCAACTCATCTTGAAGCCGTTCGACTTCCTTTCCACCCTTCCCGATGATCACCCCAGGACGGGCGGTGTGAAGGATGACCTTGACCTCATCGCGGGTTCGCTCGATCTCGATTTTGGAGATCCCGCGAAAGTTAGGACGCTTTTTGATGAACTTTCGAACTTGGTGGTCTTCCTGCAGGAGCTCGGGAAAATCCTTCTTGGAGGCAAACCACCGACTCACCTGGGGTTTCATGACCCCAGTTCTAAACTCGTTTGGATTGACTTTTTGTCCCATCTGTCTCCAATCAAGTCTTTGATTTCGATACTTTGAGTGGGCTGGTCCAGCATCTGCCTTCGGATGTGCTCTTGGTCGCTTCAGAGCTGCAGGCATGTGACTTTTTGAGCTGGGAAAGTTTCAGCGCCGAGTTACTCCTTACGTTTTGTGTCGTCTGTGTCCTGTTCGCTGGAGCCTTTCTCGCTCTCGCTTGTTTGATCCGATTTCGCTCGGGTATCGTCGGCCTGAGCCTCTGATGTCTTCTCAGCCTCTTGGTCTTTCGTGGCCGAAGCATCCTCGGAACTAGTCGATTCCGTTGGTTCGGCTTTGACTTGGGCGTCTTTGACTTGAGTGTCTTTGACTTGGGCAGCTTGGGTGGACTCTGCTGGCTTGCTGGCAGGCTCAGCTTCTTCTGTCTGAGTGCTGTCGGCTTTCTCGGGGGCGGTCGGTTGCTCAGCCGGAGCTTCGGTCCCCTCAGCTTGTTGTGCCTCAGCTTTTCTCGGCTCGGTTATCTCAGTGGCGTTTTGCTGAGCGGTTGTGCCTTCTGCAGTTGTGCCTTTTGGGCTGGTAGCCTCTGCCCGCTGAGGTTCGTCAGCCGGAGTCGCTGGAGCTTCTTCTGGGGCTGCGGTTGAGGCTTGTGCTGCGGGCGTGGAGAGAACAGCATCCTCTGGTTGGAACTGCTCGTCACGCAACTCAGCCAGTTGGGCTGCCAGGACGGTTCGTGTCTCGACGGCCACATGAATGTGGCACATCCGTTTCTTGATTTGGTAAGCCACCCCACGAGCGCGGGGCCGCCAACGTTTGAACATTGGGCCGCCGTCGATACGCACATCGGTGACGATCAGTTCCTCGACGTCGGCGACCTTTCGGTCGGAGGCGTTGGCCATCGCGCTGCGGAGGACTTTCTCCAGCAGCCTTGCTCCTCGCTGCGGCTGATAATTGAGTAACTCAAGCGCTTCGTCGGCGTATTTTCCCCGAATCAGGTCAGCCACCGGACGGACCTTCTGGGCGCTCATACGAGCAAAGCGGTGGCTAGCTCGGTAAGGCATAGCTGGCAAATCCCCGACGAATCTTCTGACAAAGCCACTGATCCGGCAAACCCGAGAGCATCTTGTGGTTTGGCTCCTACTTCGACTGTTCCAAATTGTGCCAGAGGCCCAACCTGGAGGCCCTCAACAGCTCCATGCAACAACATAGAGGTGGGCAACGGCCACAGTGCAACTACTGAGGTTGAGGAAAACCTTGGCTGCTCCGGCCTCGCCCGACGCAGCGGAAAGGCTGGTCGATCAACAGCTGCCAAATCGCTGGTCGTTCCGACGGCTTGCGTGGTTTGGCCGAGCAAGAATTTTCCGAAGGCAGTCACCTCCCCCGGCCTGAAACCCTGCAAGCTCTCAGCAACTACCTCTTGCCCTTGCCGCCGTGTCCTCGGAATGTCCGAGTGGGAGCAAATTCTCCCAAACGGTGTCCAATCATTTCTTCTGTCACATAGACTTTTACATGTTGCCTGCCGTTGTGCACCATAAACGTGATTCCCACAAAATCAGGGTGAATCACACAGGCCCGACTCCACGTCTTGATGGGATCGTTCTTGCCGGCTTCCTGCATCTTGGAGACTTTCTCCATGACACGAGGATCAACGTATAATCCCTTCTTACTGCTACGGCTCATGATCTTCTCACAGCCCAAACGTGGATCTCACAATCAGCGACTCTCAAGTTCACCAACATAACCATTCAGCGAGCACACTGGCCCAGACCAACGGCCCAGGATCATTTGCCGGGCAGCCTCAGCTGACCGTATCGGCGACTCCGCCTTCGCCGCACGATGGCGGCATTGGACGGTTTGCGTGTGTTTCTGGTGGGACCGCCTTTGGTTGGCTTCCCTTGCGGGGTCACCGGGTTCCGGCCACCCTTGTTGCGACCCTCGCCACCACCGTGGGGGTGGTCGATAGGATTCATCGCTGTCCCTCGAACGTGCGGCCGCCGGCCCAACCACCGTTTCCTGCCTGCTTTCCCAAGACGGATGCCCGAATGCTCGCTGTTGCTGACTTCGCCGATGGTCGCTCGGCAGGTGGCAGGCACACGCCGAATTTCACCGCTGGGCAAGTTCAACTGCGCCCATCCGGCCTCTCGGGCTGCCAACACCGCACTGGTGCCTGCTGAACGGCACATCTGACCGCCACGTCCCGGTTGCATCTCAATGTTGTGCACGATGGTGCCCGGAGGCATATTCTTCAGCGGCAGGCAATTCCCCAACGTCGGAGGCGCATCAGGACCGCTGACGATCATCATGCCCACTGTCAAACCCTTCGGGCAGAGGATGTAACGCTTTTCTCCATCAACATAGTGCAGCAAAGCGATCCGAGCCGAACGATTAGGGTCATACTGAATGCTGGCCACCTTGGCAGGAACAACGTCCTTATCCCGCTTAAAATCAATCACCCGGTAACGTTGCTTGTGGCCACCACCTCGGTGACGAGCGGTAATAAACCCCTGGTTGTTGCGTCCCCCGGTCTTGCGTTTTGGACGAAGCAAGCTCTTCTCGGGCTTGGCACCTGGCGTCAGGTCAGCAAAATCGCTCACCGAGGCATTGCGGCGGCCTGCCGAGGTCGGTTTATAGATTCGAATTCCCATGAGGCCAACTTACTCAATTGGTCGTGTGATTTGCGGTTTGGCAATCGTCGTTGGGAAGCGTGCCTGTGCTTGTGTGCCTTGAGGGTGGTTGTTTGCCCAACCCTTGCTTCGATGACTGCAGGAGCTGCTCAGATCGTCTTAGAAGTAATCGATGCGATGGTCTGGATGCAGTTTCACGATTGCCTTTTTCCAGGGCCGTGTATGGCCGGTCCCAGTACGAAACCGCCTCGTCTTGCCTTTGCGGTTCTGGGTGCGGACATCCAAGACCTTGACCTCAAAGAGCTCTTCGACTGCCCGGCGTACGTCGAGCTTGGTAGCCAACCGATTGATCTCAAAGGCGTAGGCGTTGTACCGCTCACTGCGGGACATATTCTTCTCGGTGATCAACGGCCGGAGGATCACCTGATGCGACTCCAGCACAATGCTGGTTTTTTGTGGGATATGTCTTGGCATAACAATCGCCTTCCTTTAAACCACAACCGGTAACCTCGGATCCGGAGCCTGCCGCAGACCGCCTGAGGTGCGTTTCTTGGGCCAGTGTTTCTTGGGCCAGTGTTTCTTTGAGCCAGTGTCTCAGCAGTCAAGCCGTCTTAGCTGTCTTCCTTCTCTGGCTGTGGGGATTCTGTCCCTTCCGACTCTTGGGCGGGAGCCGGATCCTTCGGCTCTTCTTGGTTCTTGGTTTGGTCGACCGGAGCTTGCTCGCTTGTTGGCTTGGCTGTCTCTTGCTCTGGGTCGGTGGTTGCCTCGGCCTCTGATTCCGAGGTTGAGGGTTGATCGGCAACTGCCTCCGAGATTGGAGGCGTTTCTTGTGTTGTTGGTTCTTCGGTTTCGGGTCTCTGGGCGAATCCGAACTTAACCTTCCGGCCAAACTTCAATGGTTGTTCAGCCTGCCGACACATCCAGTCCAGGGCTGCTTTGGTCACCAGCATATGCCGGGGTGTTAGGATCGTCAGGGCATTGAGATCCGAAGCTCGCTGGACAGTCACCCGTGGGATGTTCCGAGCACTTTTGTAGATCACCGGATCATGCTCGGCAGTGGTCACCAACACGCTGTCATGAAGGTCAAGTGCCCTGAAGATGGCGGTCATTCGCTGAGTCTTGGGGACATCAAAGTCCAACTCGTTGATCACCACCAGTTGCTCATCTTCGATCTTGCTAGCGATCGCCATGCGAGTGGCTTTTCGCAAAGCCTTAATCGGCAGCCTGTAGCTAAAATCCCGAGGCTTCTTGGCAAAGACATGGCCGCCGCCTCGACGCTGGGGAGCTCGCCGGGAACCTGCCCGGGCACGGCCGGTCCCCTTCTGCTTGTACATTTTCTTGGTTGTCCCGGCGACCTGACCTCGGCTTTTGCTGGCAAAAGTCCCCTGGCGTAGGTTGGCCTGATACATCACCACAGCATCATGCAACAACTGCTTGTTAATCTGCTTGGCAAACAGCTCAGTGTCCACCTCATAGGTGTCCACCTGTTGGCCGTCGGCATCGTAAATCGGCAGTTTGACGGCGGTCATAACCTCACCCACACATGGCCACCCGAGGTCCCAGGGCGACAGATCAGTTGGTCAACGGAAATACCCTGAAGTCCCCTAGCTGAATTCAAAGCAGCCAGGTTTCCTGAGTGTTGGAAAGCTTTTGGCGAAGAGATCGGACAGAGAGCAACACCAAAGACTTTGTTGAGAAACTGTGTCCTCAACACGGTGTTGGGCTGAGACGCTGAGGAACCATTGCCTAGATGCACCCCTCGTTGGTTGTGAAGCTAAGTCAGCCCCAGGGATGGTGAAGGCAAGATGACTAGTTTTCTCGCCCTCCACATAAGGGAGGCCGGGCTCCGAAAGGGTCATGGTTCTTCCTCAAGCGTTTCTTGCAACCTGGGAGATCGAGAACTGTTCATAGAGTCTCAACAGGAGAATCTATGAATAAGGGTCAGAAGGGAGGTGACCCTGTCAGCCCCGTCTTACCCGAGTTGCTTCCGTCTCATAGTTTTAACGATCCTGATGGGAATGTTGCGAACAACGCTCAGCTGGTGATCACTCCTGACAGCCAGTGACCAATCACTCCGCAGAGGAAATCAACCGCTGGTTGTTGCCTTGATCTTGATGTCGACGCCCGCCGGAAGGCTGAGCTTGTTGAGTGCCTCAATGGTTTTGGCGGTTGATTGGACGATGTCGATTAACCGCTTGTGCGTGCGGATTTCGAACTGCTGACGGCTTTTCTTGTCAATGTGCGGACCCCGCAGCACAGTGTAGCGTTCTATGCGGGTTGGGAGTGGGATTGGGCCATGGACCTCCGATCCCGTCCGCTTTGCGGTGTCCACGATCTCAGCGGCGCTTTGATCAAGCACCGTGTGATCGTAACTCTCCATTCGAATGCGGATGATCTCCGCCCCACCACCTGCCACAGTTTATCGCTCCGCAAGCACTGTTCTTTTCAACACCTCAAACCCGAACACACAGTTCTCCAGCGAAGTTTACAGAAAATAAACTCACCTGGAGTCCAACTGGTTGCCCCGGCGATTTTTGTGCCGAAAAGTGGGAAAGAAAAAATACCTCCCATCTCTCGGCCGGTCAACGGCCTGCCGAGTCTTTTTGTGATGGTTGGTCAACTCGGTTGAATTTTTGCAGACCGGCAAAACGGAACCATTGGCAGGGATCCGCGTGCTGCGCCGGTTCAGGTAAAGATACCAACTCTTCCGGGGACGCCTAGGGGGCTTGCCGGAGTTTTCCAGCAGCTGGCCACTGCTTGGGCCGACGATTCCCCCTGACAGTCATCCGATCTTCTCAGCCAAGGCGAAACTTCGGCCCCTTGGAAGAGGTTTAAGTCAAAGCGATGAGCCTCACCCTTTGCCTTTGGTGAAATGCAATTATGGCCAAAACGTTTAATTACCCTAATACATATGGCTACCTATGGATTCCCACAATTTTTTTATTGGGACTTTTCGTGCTAGGCCTTTCGCAGACAAGTCAAGTTTTGGCAAGACAACTGTCAGAACCAGGGTCTTCTCAACAGAAGGCATCAGGTGGCCAGACTGTTGTTGGCCAGACTGTTGTTGGCCAGACTGTTGGGGACTTCGTGCTGGCGGACTCTCAAGGGAAGCGTTTTCGGCTGAGTGATTTCTCCCAAGAGATCGTCGTTGTTGCCTTCTTGGGAACCGAATGCCCCCTGGCCAAACTTTATGGACCACGCCTCCAGCAGTTGGCTGACAAGTACACCGGCCAAGTAGCCTTCCTAGGCATCAATAGTAATCAACAGGATTCCCTGGCGGAAATCGCGGCCTATGTCCGGCTTCACAAAATCAAGTTTCCCGTCCTCAAGGACCTCAGCAATCACATCGCCGACCGGCTGCAGGCCAAGCGAACACCTGAGGTCTTCGTACTGGACCGTCAACGGGTGGTCCGCTATCGGGGGCGGATTGATGACCAATACGGGGTTGGTTATATCCGGCCGGAGGTCACCCGTGCGGATCTGGCCGAGGCTTTGGGGGAGCTCTTATCAGGCCAACCGGTGAGCCAACCAACCACAGAAGCGGTTGGTTGTCTGATCGGGCGGCGCCGGGCGATCGACCCGGAGGCACAAGTCACTTATACCCAACATATCGCGCCGATCCTCAACAAGCATTGTGTGGAGTGTCACCGACCTGGGCAGATCGGCCCCTTTGCCATGCTGGACTATGAGGAAGTGGCCGGTTGGGCAGAAACCATCGCAGAGGTTGTTCACGACCAACGGATGCCTCCTTGGCACGCTGGACCTGAAAGCCAGATCGAATTTGCCAATGCCCGGGAGATGACCGAACAAGAAAAACAGTTGCTTTACAAGTGGGCAGAAGCTGGTGCTCCCCGTGGTCCTGATCAACCGCCCCGCCCTACACGGTTCCTCAATGGGTGGCAGCTTCCTCGTCGGCCTGATCTGATCGTGGAAATGCCCACCAGCTATCCCGTTGCATCGCAAGGTGTCATTCCTTATCAGTACTTCCGAGTCAACCCCAAGTTCCGTGAGGACCGCTGGGTGGCTGCAGCCGAGGTCGTTCCTGGTGTTCAGCAAGTCGTTCACCACATCATCGTGTTTGTCAAGCCGCCTTCTGCTGTGGCGCGGATGGATGAGCGGCGGATGCAGTTTCTCGCGGCCTACGTGCCGGGCATTCAAGCCCAGACATTTCCACCTGGGATGGCCAAGAGAATTCCTGCCGGAAGTGAGCTGATCTTCCAGGTCCACTACACGCCCAACGGCAGCCCTCAACGCGACCGCAGCCGGGTGGGGATCATCTTTGCCGATCCGAAGAAGATCACTCATGAGGTTCGCACCGAAAAGGTCGTGCAGAACCGATTGCGGATCGCTCCTTACAAATCTGATCAGCAGTTTGAGAAATCAGGCCGCCCTTTCCCTCACGACCGGATGCTGGTGGCCCTGATGCCCCACATGCACACTCGTGGTGCCAGTTTTCGTTACGTCCTTGAGAAACCCTCGGGTGAGAGGCTCACTTTGCTGGATGTGCCGCAGTATGACTTCAACTGGCAACACTCCTACCAAGCTGCCAAGCCAGTTCCGCTGCCGGCCGGCAGCCAGATGCATATCGTCGGCGTTTTCGACAACAGCGAAGAGAACCTCAATAACCCCAACCCAGCCAAATGGGTCCGCTGGGGAGACCAAACGTGGGATGAGATGATGATTGGCTACTTTGAGGTGGGCATCAAGCGAGAAGACGTTTTGGCCGAAGCGGAATCCTCTCAAGGTGGTGGACTGCTGCGGCGGTTGCGAGAGCGGTTTGGACAGCGGAATGCCTCTGAGAGCCCCGACGATGCTGGCAACAAACCTGCCAATCCCGCGCAACCGGCTTTTGTACAGAAGATCCTCGATCAGTTTGATGCCAACGGGGACGGCCAAATCGACCGCAGCGAAGTCGAAAGCAACGCAAAAGCCAAGCAACTCTTTGACCCCATCGATCGCAACAACGACGATCTGGTCACCCCCAAGGAGTTAATCCAGGCAGCCAAGGCCCGCGTGCTGAAGCGGTAAGTGACTGTCCCAGATGTGGCCGTTGCCCACCCCTATGTTGTTGCATGGATCTGTCGAGGGCCCTCCAGGTTGGGCCTCTGCCACAATCTGGAACAGTCGAATCAAGCCCACTGTTGATTCGGGCCTGCTTTCTGGTGACCAGCTTCTCAGGTTCCTTGCTTGAAAGCTCTGGGCTTGAAAGTGATTCCGCTCAACAAAGCTCTCCTCAGGCGTCAGTTGGAGGAACTTCTTTTCCAGCTGGCGCTTTGTTTCCGTTCGTTGTGTGTTGAGCCACCTGAGGATTACACTAGCCAGCAAGCAACGGGTTTCGGCAGCCTCTGCACGAAACTTGTCGAATGACGGAACGAACCTCCGGTTGATCCCTCCCAAAGCACACTCCTTCCTGAAATCCTCCTTTTCCTTCGTTTTGCAATGCGTGATCACGGACCGTGGAAGATCCTCAGTAGCCGAGAGGTTTATCGTGATCCTTGGACGGCTCTCCGCCGAGATGAGGTCATTCGCCCAGATGGGCAACCTGGGTCGCACTGTGTCATCGAGGTCAAACGAGGCATCTGCGTGCTGGCGGTTGATCGAGATCGCCATGTCTATTTGACTGATGAATTTCACTACGCAGTGGGCCGCCGCACTCTGGAAGCTGTCAGCGGCGGGATTGAGCCTGGAGAGCCAGCTGATCTTGCGGCACAACGCGAACTCCAGGAAGAGTTGGGGATTCTTGCCAAGCGTTGGACACCGTTGGGGGAACTGGACCCGTTTACCACCATTGTGGCCTCGCCAACTCGGTTGTATTTGGCTGAGGATCTGGAGTTCGTCCAAGACGATCCCGAGGGGACCGAACACATCGCCCAGGTGAGGATGTCCTTCAGCGAAGCCCTCGGGGGAGTGTTTGATGGCCGGATCACTCATGGGCCGACTTGCGTGACGATTTTAAAGGCCCACCTCTGGCTCTCTGGCCAAAGCCCTCTTCCAGGTCTCTCTCAACCAAGCTCCGATCGGTGAGAACCGCAAAAGTCGGCAATGTGCGAACTGCCTCAGCCGGCGGAATCTGGCGAGGCCGATGAGGACATGGGCTGGGAATCCGTCTCAGGGTCAGGCTCAAACCCGTAACTGACCAATTGCTCAAACTGCAGCTTAAAATCTTCCTCCTCATCCAAATGGGCAAGAATTAGCCGCAAACGTCGGATCTCTTGTTCTAACTCATAAATTCTCTGGGCGATTTTATGGATCTCCTGAATCTGCTCGCCAGGGATGTCCAAAGGCCCGAGGATGGGCTCGCTTTGATGGTAGCGGACATTGACACCCCCACCGGCTGTCCGAACGATGTAGCTTCGGACAAGCTCCGGGTTCTGCAAAAACTCAGCTAAGGCCGTATTGCGGCGGTTGAGCCTTTGCTGAAGCTGCTGGCAACGCCTGCGAACAGACTCCTTAATCTCTGCCCCGGTTTTCCGGAAAATAATGTCTTTGGTCATCAAAAGGGTTCCCTGAGAAGTTCTGGGATTGGAATCTCCGGCGATCCTCAGTAAATGGTCGCAGACAAGCGTCAGCGGAAACTCTCAAGAGGCCGACGGCTTGGAGGAGTCGTTCTCTTCTCGATTGCGCCAGCCTTTTGGCGAGCCCAACATTGCTCCAGCAGGACCCAACCAAATGATCCCAATCAGATAGCCGAACCAGGCGAAACTCGGTGTCCCTGCCACGACTGGACACCAAGACCAAACGCGAAGACTGGTTGTCATGAAAAAGACCAACCCCAGCGGTTTGACCATCACGCGAGCACCCTCGCATGCCAGTCCATGCAGGCGTGCCCCCTTAAAAAGGTTGCCCTTAGCGTGTGTGTTGCCAGCGTGTGTGTTGCCAGTGTGTGTGATTCAGGCCTGCTTGGGGAGTACTGACGCTGGTGAAGGTTCCCGGCGGCCGAATATCGTGTTTATCTTCGTCGACGACATGGGTTATGGGGATTTGAGTTGTTTTGGCAATCAACATGTCAAGACGCCGAACATCGACCGGCTTGCTGAAGAAGGGATCAGGCTGACGAATTTCTACGTGAACTCACCGATTTGCTCACCGTCGCGGGTGGCGGTGACCACTGGCCAGTATCCGGCACGGTGGAAGATTTATTCTTACTTGAACTCACGGGCGGCCAACAAGCGTCGCCGGATGCGTGACTATTTGGACCAAGCAGCCCCCACGACGGCCAAAAAGGTGCAAGCAGCCGGGTACGCAACGGCTCACTTTGGCAAGTGGCACATGGGTGGCGGACGTGATGTCGACGATGCCCCACTTCCGAAGGAATACGGATTCGACGAGTCCCTGGTTGCCTTTGAAGGGCTGGGAGACCGGCTGTTGAGCAACCCCAACAATTCAAGCGTCAAGTTGGGCCGGGGGAAAATCACCTTCTGCAAACGCTGGGAGAAAACCCAGAAGTACACCGACCGGGCCATCGACTTCATCCGCCGCCACAAAGATCGACCATTTTACGTACGCCTCTTTCCCAACGACGTTCATGACCCGCATGTCCCCCAACCCGGAAGCGAGAAACCCTGGGACAACGCGACCACAAACCCTTGGGAACGAAAATTCTTTGCAGTGCTTCAGGAACTGGACCGGCAAGTCGGACGCCTGGTTGCTGAGATCGATCGGCTGGGCTTGGCCGAAAATACTCTGATTGTCTTGACCAGCGATAATGGCCCTACGGATTGGCCCAGCTACTATCGTCAAGGCAGTCGCCCCCCAGGTTCCACTGGTCCATTCTTTGGACGCAAATGGTCGCTCTTCGAAGGAGGTATTCGGATGCCGTTGATCGCCCGGCTGAAAGGAACCATCCCCGCCGGCGCGATCGACCGACGCAGTGTCCTCTGCGGCATCGACCTCTCACCGACCTTTTGCAAGTTCGCCGGGCTCGGTTCTCCTGGGCTCGGTTCTCCTGGGCTTGATTCTCCTGGGCTTGATTCTCCTGGGCTTGATTCTCCTGGGCTTGATTCTGCTGGGCGTGAAAAAGACTCGGGCGAGGGTCTGGACGGTCTGGATCGAAGTGAGGTGTTGCTGGGCCGGCCCTCCCCTCGGGCCAAGCCTCTTTTCTGGCAGTACGGGCCCCCGCATGCAGTCCTGCGACCTGGCCATCCAGAGCATCAAAGCCCCAGTTTTGCCATCCGAGATGGCTCCTGGAAATTGCTGATCAACCCGGATGGTTCCCAGGCCCAACTGTTCAACTTGGCGGAGGATCCCGGCGAGCAAACGAACTTACTCGATCAGCAGCCTGAGCTTGTCGCAGCCTTGACGGCCAAGATCAAAGTCTGGGCCCAAGACGTCGGTTTGGCCTTCGACGATCAAGTCACCCCCCGTAAACCAACTCCGTCGTTGTCGATCTCGGTGAACAAGCGGCTGTTGCGATTTCAGAATCGTGGGGTCACTCTCGACCAAAACGGCCGTTGGCACTTCAACGGCAAGGCTTGTCTGGAACTGCCTCGGCAACGAGCCCCCAAAATCAGCAAAGCCGCCTGGATTCGCTTGGGAGGTACCATTGAGCCCCAAGCGCAGCAGGGTGTGATTCTGGCACACGGCGGAGATAAGTCGGGGTACAGCGTTTACCTCAAAGGAGGGAAGCTTTACTTTGCAACCTGCGTGAATTGGCAGAGGACGGTGATTTCCAGCAAGCAACCGCTTGGAGACGGACCTCACTCCTTTGAGGCCTTTTGGCAGGCCAGCGGCTCCATGCAACTCACCGTCGACAAGCAGGTCTCCCGCGGCCAAGCCCCTGGAATGTTACAAGTTGAACCTGGGGACTCCATCCAGATCGGAGCCGACTTGACCAAACCAGTCGGCCGCTACACACCTGAGAACCACTTTGAAGGGTCGATCACAGAGTTGTTTCTCAACTACCTCCGGTAAAATATCAGATTTTTTAGCTAGTCCGAGCAGATCACTCGCATCGACGCGATGAGCCGGCTGGCAGTTTGTGGTTGGCTTTGGTAGGTCGCCCCTTGGGCTGGTCGTGGCCTGTGAGCGTTCGGAAAGTGGGTGGTCAGCCCACTGGTCCTGCAGACCGAATCCAGCGGAAGCTTTCAGCCATTGAAGGCTTCAACCGGTGAAGACATCCACCGGTTAAGACATCCACCGGTTAAGACATCCACCCGCGGGCGTGGGCAGTCCGCCGAGGATCGTTGCCCAACTCGACTCCTCTGGCCTCCCACTTTCCTGACGCTCAGACCGGTTGTGCGAACGTGGAGAAAGCCCCACTGGACTTGGCTGGGAATCTGTCCTTATACTGAATTTTTGGCGACATCAAAACGCATGGGGTGTTTTGGCAACGATTCCACACCGCGGAGGGTTTGTTGGTGGTTAAGCTGCGTGTTCGGGATAAAGAATCCATTCAGGAGGCTGTGCGACGATTCCGCAAACTCGTAGAGCGAAGCGGGATCAAAAAAGAGATGCGTCGCAAGGAATATTACGAGAAGCCGAGTGACGCCCGTCGCCGCGCCCGACTCCGTGCCGAACGCCGCGCTCGTCGCAACCGCATGGTTGCTTGATCTGCGGTCCTTTCCTGACTGTCAAGCTGAGCTTGACAATCTCTGGTGAGGATCTTCTCAGTGCTGGGCTCTCCAACCAGCCGCCTCTTCGCCATCAAGCCGCAGCGTCAAACACTTGGCGCTTCCACCGGCCTTGACGAACTCATCCAACGGGCACTCTCGGGATTGAAATCCGGCGGCACTGAGCCGATCCCGCAAGGTTGGGCTGCCTGTGTTGACAACGACTGTCTGGCCAACCACCACAGCATTGCAGGCAAACCGTCGAGCCTCATCCTCGGGCACCTCGATTAACTCAGGCACATTGGCGCGGATGGCTCGCCGGCCGTAGTCATCAAAAGCTTTGGGATACCAAATCGCCTGTGTTGGACTGATCGGGCAAAAACAGGTATCGATATGGTAGTAGTAGGGGTCCACCAGCTCCACAGGAATCACGCGGACCCCAAGCAACGTGCCCAGATGCTGGTGGCCTCGTGCATCACTTCTTTGGCGATATCCAGCAACCAACGTTTCGCCGACAAACAACGCGTCGCCGGCTCCCTCGAAAAAGATCCCCTCAGGCAAGTCCGCCACGGCAAATCCATGCCGCAGAAACCACTGGTGGTCGTAGGGAACCTCCCGCTGACGGACCTCATGCTTAAATCGAGAGATATAGGCGGTCTTATGGTGAATCAGTGCTGCATTGGCTGTAAAGACCAAGTCAGGTAGACCCTGCACCGGGGCAAGCATATGGATGATCGCTCCGACTTCTTCCAAGGTCGCTCGCAGGGTGTTCCACTGCGAAACGGCCATTTGGTGATCCGCCGGGCGACGCCGGTCCATCCAGGGGTTAATTTCGTACTCGATGCCGTAGTAATCTGGCGGACACATCAGGATGTGTCGCCCCTGTGAGACGTTGAGGCCCAATAAATCGGCCTGCCCATCAGCTGGCTGCGACATGGATGCCTCTTCTGCTGGAGGTTCCGCTGACCGCTCAGGTTGGGTCATCCTTGGCCTCGCTCAGAAAGCAGGAACACGAAAAACTACCTAAAAACGCTGCCAAAAAAGTCTTAAAAAACATGGCCCCAACGGCAAGACCCAGAGACCCTCAGGCGGACGGCACCATCGGCGGGGCGGTTGCCTGGCTATCTTTCGTGAGCTGCTAATTCCTCGACTTCGTCAACGAGCACCCGCAAGAAAGGCTCCACATCGGTGACCAAACCCACTGTTTGGATGCTGCCGCGGTCGCTTAGTTTGATGACTGTCGAAGGATTGATGTCCACACAGACGACCTTGACCCAACCTGGCAGCAGATTGCCGACGGCGACCGAGTGCAGCGTCGTGGCGATCATCAAGCAGAAACTGACGCCGCGGATTGCTTGACGCATCTGCCGTTGGGCTTCGACGGCATCGGTGATCACCTCCGGCAACGGGCCATCATCGCGGATGCTGCCGGCCAGCAGGAACGGAATGTTCTGCTTGACGCACTCATACATGATTCCTTGCGTGAGTACCCCCTGCTCAACGGACTGCTGGATTCCCCCGCACCGGCGGATGCGGTTGATCGTTCGCAGGTGGTGTTCGTGGCCATGGTCAGCAGCATGCCCATGGTCCAGATGGATGCCCAAACTGGTCCCAAAAAGTGCTCCTTCAATATCATGAGTGGCCAGAGCATTGCCGGCAAACAGTTTGTCGATGTAGCCCTCGCGGATCAGCCGGCAGAGGTAGGGCGCGCTGCCGGTATGCACGATCGCAGGACCACCAACCACCAAGACCTGTCCTTCCCCTCGGTGGGCTCGGACCAACTCATGGGCAACCTGTCGAATGAGCACTCCCTTGGGCTTTTCCGTGCTGACGGCGCTGCCCATAAACTCAAACAGCCTCCGCTCGTCTCGATCCCGCTGTTCGGGAATCACACGAACCCCTGCGTGACCGACAACAATCTGATCGCCGGCTTGCACATCGGTCATCGCCACGCAGCTGGCCTGCAAGAACGCGTCTTTTGCTAAAGAGCCCGGTGCTGAAGAGCCCGGTGCCGAAGAGCCCGGTGCCGAAGAGCCCGGTGCCGAAGAGCCTGGTGCCGAAGAGCCCGGTGCGGAAGATTCTGCAGCAGCACCATCGGACCCAGGATCGGCCGAACTGTTGTCGGCGGTAGAAGTGACACGAATCCCGCAATCCATCTCCTGCAGATCGACGCCGACCCAGCGGCCGCCCAGCCGGACTTCCGTTCGCTGATTGGTCGTGCTGTAAAATCCTTCAGGGAAACAGCCGTCCAAATCAGCGGTCACCAAGCGGCAGTCGCGGTCAGCCACCGGCACAGCGCCATGGTCGCCGATTTCGTCCAAAATCTCCGAAAGGCGTTGCTCACTCTCGGCTCTGACTTCCAGCAAGGCGTAACTCGGGTCCGTTCTCTGTTGCCCGATGTTGATCTGCTTGATCTGAAAAGTCCCTCCATCCCGGTTGATGATATCCAGGATCTTGGGAAGAAGCAGACTGTCCAGAACATGCCCGCTGACTTCGACGTCTTCCCGAAAAGGCCATCCCGATGGGCCAGACGGCGGGGTGAAGCTTGTGTTGCTCATTGTGGTGAGGAGTGCTAGCTTGCCATGGCTGGGAGGCTTCTGGACAAACGCCCAGACTCTTTCCGGATAGACAACTTGTCAGCTAGAGTTGCTGACGCTGATGGAATTGTACTTGCGAGCTGCACCTGCGGGAACGGACGCTCGCCTTGTCTCAACAGCTGCCGGACCCCCTTTCCGCAAACCGAACCAGAGGGACTGTCAAGCAGACAGACAGTCAAGCAGACGCACAGCCGACCGGGGAGGACCAAGATCGACTTGGGGCGGAATCCCGTTTCGGCGGCCAAGAAACTCCGCAGGAATCCATCATGTCCGACGCTGACTTTACGGTCTCACGACCTCAGGTGACCTATCAGGATGCCGGGGTCGATTTGGAGATCTACCAAGAGAGCATCTCGCGACTGGGACGCCTGGCACGGAGGACCTATTCACCCCGGGTGCTCCCGGCCGAGGGGCACTTTGCCGGCCTTTGCCGTTTGGATTTTCCCAGCCCGCTGTTTGCTCGCCATTACCAGGATCCTGTGTTGGTCAGTTGCACAGACGGGGTGGGAACTAAGCTCAAGGTGGCCACTTGGGTGGGACGGCACGATACCGTGGGAATCGACCTGGTGGCCATGAGCGTCAACGACGCCTTGTGCTGTGGCGCGGAGCCTTTGTTCTTTTTGGACTATGTGGCCATGCCCAGCGACGACCCGGACCTGCTGGAACAAATCGTCACCGGGGTTTCGACCGGCTGCCTACAAGCCGATTGCGCTCTTCTGGGCGGGGAGACCGCCATTCTGCCCGATACGTATGCCCCCGGCGATTATGACCTAGCAGGCTTTTGCGTCGGGGTCGTTGAACGCAAGCGACTCATCGACGGTCATTCCATGTCCGCCGGGGATGCCGTGCTGGGATTGGCCTCCAGCGGATTGCACTCCAACGGCTACAGTCTGGTCCGCAAGGTCGTCTTCGATATCGCCGGCCTGAACCCTCACGATGATATCCCAACTCTGGGGGAAACCGTCGGGGAGGCCTTGCTCCGCCCTACCAAAATTTACGCTACTGCTGTTCGCCAGGTCCTCAAGCATTACCGAGTCAAGCAGGTTGTCCACGCCATCGCTCATATCACCGGAGGAGGACTGCGGGAAAATTTAGCTCGAGTGATCCCTGAAGGTCGGCAAGTCATCCTTCAACGAGAGAGCTGGCCAGTCCCTCCGGTGTTCCCTTGGCTCCGATCACTGGCTGAGATCGCCGATGATGAGATGGAACGGGTGTTCAACTTGGGTATTGGCCTGGTGATGGTTGTCAGCCCATACTATGCCGAGAGCATTCGCCAGCAGTTAGCGGCCCTCGGCTACCAGAGCTACATCATCGGGCGAGTCGTCGATGGGGCCAAGTCGGTCACTTGGGAGAGTTAAGCACACTTGTGGAGGTGGTCTCTGGGATCTTCGGCTCAGGATTTTGGAGAATCCTGGACTGACATTGGTCTGGGCCCTCGACCAGCAGAGCACTCAGACCAACGGCAGCCACAATCCCAGGCCATCAGATCGACTATCAGAACAAGGGCTGGGTCAGAGAAAGGCGGGCCTGAATCCTTGCAGAATCCAGCGGGGTCTTTGGCGGGCCGGTTGGTTATTTCTTAGGACCAACCAGTTCGACGAAGTTTCCGTCTGGGTCACGGACGACCGCGAGATACACTCCCTTGGCGATCGACTCGGGAATCAGCACTGGTCCCTTGGCCAGCGGCTGGACGCCAGCCTCCTTAAGCCGCTTCATTGCTGCGTTGATGTCTTTTACCACCACAGTGGTATAACGATAGCCTTTCGAGGAGTCGATGAAGCTGTTCTTCACCGAGGCGGGTTGGCCCTCGGGCATCTCGATCAGCTTGAGCTTGGTGGCCGTCTCGTCGGTCCCCAAGGCCAGCACGCGGACATCAAAAGGCTTGCTGTCGGTCAGTCCGCTGCCTCCGGCCAACTCCGGCGGGACCGAAAAACCGCCAATCCTCTGAAAGCCAATCGCCTGCGTGTAAAACTTCTCACTCTGTTCGATATCACTAACGATCATCCCTAAATCGATCGTCTGACGGGCGAAGGGATTGCCTGACTCCGCTGTTTCGCTTGGATCGTCACTTGCCGCCTGAGCACTTGCTGTTTGCACAACCCTTTGGGCTGGTGGGGATCCAACAGCCGTGCCCTCAGGGGCATCCCAAAACGACCAGCAAGCCATCGCAACACCAGCCAGGGCCATACCAAAAAGCCCCCGAGACAGATAAGGACAGCAAGTCATCATCAGCAAACCTCAATAGCAGGAGTTCGGATGTGAGAAACGGTCGGTTGCCAAGTGATCCTGTCAAAGATGCTTCTTGAACAGTTGTCAAGAGTGCCCGGCGTCAAGAGTGCCCGCTGTGAAGGGGGCTTCAGAGCAATGAATCAGCACGCGGAGCGGTTCCCGCCGGTCAACGTCGTTTTCGCCGCCAGTCCCACGGAGCCGTCGGATGATCATCAGCCCACAAACCCAACCGCTGCTGACGGGCTTGAGCCTGGTACTCCCGACGTTCGACGTTACCCCGGTCGTAACGCTCATACCACCACCCGTAGCCCTGGCGGATGATCTCATCGCTGAGGTTTCGCCCGTCGAGTAAATACACCTCTGCAACGATGCGGCCGTAGCGATCACGGTCAATGGGTCGGATGCGGACTTTTCCCTCAGAGAGGGTTTTCAGTGTGAAGGCCGTTGCTTGCAGCCCAAAACGCTGGCGTGTCTCCGGCGTATCGACTCCGTGGAGCCGAATGCGGACATCTTTCCCACGGTCTCGGACCACCAAGGTATCGCCGTCGCTGATCCGAACAACCGGATACACCCCTTCTTGAGTTGGCGTCGCGGGCCGGGGGTCTGGCTTCTCTTGGTATTCCCAGCCGAACTGACGGCTGAGCAACACGCCCAAGACGATCAGCAGCACCACGAGAACGCTCAGGGCTTTCTGGGGCGTCTTGTGGGACGGCCATTTGGGGATTTTGAACTTCAATGAACGCCTGCGAGTCATCGGAGCTGTACGTCAATGTTTCCGCACCCAGTGTGTCCAAGCTTTCTAAAGAAAATTTTCTAGAGTGTAGCGACCCGGTGAGCAGGATACTACCGGTCAACTTCGGCTCCGTGGAACTCTTCCGCTTTGTCGGTCGAGTCAGCCAGGCTGCCACTGATCGAGGTGTTGCGAGCCAAGGGTGCCATTGGCAAAAAACCAGGAGCGACCGTTTGATTTCCTGAAAAGTGTTTGACCGCGTTAACTGCCAATCCCCGGCAATCCGGGCTTACCGGCGGGGCCTAGAACTGCCCGACAGAGAGACCCCAGGGTCAACGCTGTGGTCACGGTCGCGGCGATCACCGTGCCGCGTTTTGCGGCAAGCGGACTGCAGGGCCTGCATGCTGTGGGAGTCGCCGCTGGCAGGTTTCTGTTGTTAGGTTTGGTCGCGTTGGTGGTCAGTGTTGCGGCGGTTGTGATCACGGCATTGGCCTGGAAGCGGCTTCCGCTGGCGTCACGGATCTTGGGACTTGCGCCGATGGTCGTATCCACCGTGGCTATCGTGGCTGTTGTAGGCGGAGTATCCCTCTTCTCGAACCACGATTGAGGCTCAGGGGAGTTCTCGACTTAAGGGCGAGGGGTAGAAGCCCGCACAGTCAGGACTTCCTACCTGGGATGGTTTGGGAACCTTTCCGAGGATCAACAGAGTCGGGCTGGTCGATTTGAGGTTCCCCTTGAGGCTTTGTGATCTCCAGTTGGAAACGAGAGATCGCAGCGACTGCCAACGATGCTGAAGATCTTCTGCTCAAGCGACTCGGAGGGCAACAACAGAAACACCCGCTGCGGTCCGACAACGAACCGTGCGGGTGTTCTCAGGGATTGTTCTGCTTGAGGCGAGTCGGCTGTTACTGCTTGCCTCGGCGAGACAGGCCTACCAGGCCCAGCAGCGACCACAAAGCGACCGATCCTGGTTCGGGAATCGGGTCGGCTTGGAACTCAGCAGCAGCGATACTCAAATTCAATGTCGGGGAAGTGGTAAACGACAGCGGCGTAGTGCTAGGCGAGGCGATTTCCACGTAGCCCGAAGCCTGGCCACCCCAAAAGCGGCCACCGCCCCAAGTTCCGCTGCTGACCTGAGTGAGAGGCGCATTGGCGGTGGGGCTAGGTGTGACGAAGTTGGGATCGCCGGAATTATTGAGCGTCGCGATCACCAGCGAATCGGCAGCCGTGGTCGTGATGTCGACGGAGTCAGACAAGGCACTGGCAGTCGCACCCACACCCGGCAGGGTGCCGGACAAGGCATAAACGGCGCCGATGCCGCCATTGGGCCTGGCGGCAGTGATTGCAAGAGGACCGGCAGCGCCAGGATCGTCGAGGAAGAAGATCGCCGTGGCACCAAGCCCGGGATCCGAGCCCGATCCGCCGGTCTCCTGCACCGCTTCGGTCAGAGAGATGCCGTTGTACGTGACGTCGAAAACCTCGCCGGCGGAGTTGTTGAAACCATGCTCGGTCGAAACCACCACGACCAGTTTGTCCGATTCGCTGGCATCCAAGGCGGGAATCACCGTCTGTGGGTCACTGTTGGTTTGAAAGGCAATCTCAAACTGTTGGGTGCTGTCAACCACGACCGCAGCATGGCTCGATGCGGCAAAACACAGTCCGGCAAGTGCCACACACCCCAGAGCAAAAACACTTTTGGCGAATTTGCTCGCACCGATCCGTGAGAGGGGAGAACTCAAAGAACACGTCATTCGATCGTGAGAATTCATTGGGGAGACTCCAAAGGGGCGGGGGCTGGGGGGAACGATGAGTTCGTTTGTTTTTCGTGTGCTTGACGTGACGATAATGTGAAATTAGTCAATCGCGTCTCGATTTGCGAGAAAAAAATGATCGTTATTCGAAAAACCGTGCAGATTCAGCGCCCAAGGTCACGCTGATCTGCGTCATGCATGCGACATCGTGCCGCACCCCTGGGGCCTGGCTCCGAGGTCAACAGCGTGCGAGCCGGGGGAAGCCATCAACAACCCTCATGACATCCCCATCCGCCATGCGATGGCATGTCTGACAGGCGTCTGAGCTGTTTTCGTCTGAGCTGTTTTCGTCTGAGCTGGTGGCGGATTGACTGGGGTGGTCTTTGATGGGGATGGAAAACCGCCCCGGCAGCCATCGGCGTTGTGAGGAACAACCGGGGCCAGGCGAAGCGGACCTGCCAAGGACCCACTCCACCTCGCCTTATTCGGCATTCGGCTCTTCTCAGGCCTGAGATGACGGGCACTGAAGCACAGAAGAACTTGGGCGAGTGCTCAACAGTTGCACAGCAGCAGCGGTTCTCTCATAAAGGGCCTGGGGGTCAACGGGGCAGCAAGGATCGTGACCCATTCTCCAGCAGTGCGGACTGCCGAAGAGTCCTCATGCGACCTTGCACACGTGACCAGCTCGATGACCGAACAGTACATTCTCGCTCTTGACCAGGGCACCACCAGCAGCCGCGCGATGGTTTTCAATCGGCACGGGCAATCCATCGGCTCAGCGCAACAAGAATACCCCCAGATCTTGCCGGCGCCTGGTGAAGTCGAGCATGACCCTGAGGCGATCTGGAGCTCACAGTTGGCCACCGCCCGAGAGGCCGTGCAGAAAGCAGGCATCACCGCGGACCAGATCGCCGCTTTGGGGATTGCCAACCAAAGAGAGACAACAGTTCTCTGGGACCGCCAGACCGGTCGCCCCATCGACCACGCGATTGTCTGGCAAAGTCGGGTGACTGCCGGGTTGTGCGATGAGCTTCGGCGAGATGGTTTGCAAGCCGACGTCCAACGAAAGACGGGGTTGGTCATCGACCCTTACTTTTCGGGAACCAAGATCCAACACCTGCTCAAGAAGCATCCCGATGCCTTCCCTGCTGCTGCTGCCGGCCAAGTGTTATTTGGGACCGTCGATAGCTGGTTGATCTGGAAGCTCACCGGGCAAAAGCGGCATGTGACCGATCCAAGCAATGCCTCCCGGACGATGCTGTATAACATCCACACGCTCAGCTGGGACGAGGAATTGCTCAGCGTCTTGCGGATTCCCAGGGCGATGCTCCCGGAAGTTGTGCCCACCAGTGGGGTGTTGGGGGAAACGGATCCACACTGGTTTGGCCGAGCGATTCCCATCGCCGCCGCAGCAGGTGACCAGCAGGCAGCCACCTTTGGTCAAGTGTGTTTCCGTCCTGGGATGGCCAAGAACACTTATGGCACCGGTTGCTTTCTGCTGCTGAATACAGGACAGCAGCCGGTGGCAAGCCGGAACAAGCTCCTTACGACCGTTGGTTGGCAAATCGGACATTCGGTGACGTACTGTCTGGAAGGAGCAGTTTTTGTTGCAGGTGCAGCAGTCCAATGGCTGCGTGACGGCCTCGGTTTGATCAAATCGTCTCAGGAAGTGGAATCGTTAGCGCAAACGGTTTCAGATAACGGCGGGCTCTACTTGGTGCCAGCCTTTGTCGGATTAGGAGCCCCTTACTGGGACGCGTACGCAACTGGCACGATGGTAGGATTAACTCGAGGAACCAATGCCGGACACCTGGCTCGAGCTACCCTGGAATCCATCGGCTTTCAAACCCGGGATTTGATTGAGGCAATGCAACGAGATTGTGGCGTCCCGTTGGAAGTTCTCAAAGTCGACGGCGGTGCCAGTGTCAATGATACCTTGATGCAATTTCAGGCTGATATTTTAGGGGCGCCTGTCCAACGCCCGACCACCAATGAAACCACTGCCCTGGGTGCCGCATACCTGGCTGGGCTGGCTGTTGGGTATTGGTCTGATGTGGACGAGCTGGAGAAGAACTGGACCCTGCAGAAGCAGTTCGACCCTGAGGTGCCCGCACAACGACGTGAGTTGTTCTACAAACAGTGGCAGAGAGCGGTGAACCGATCACTCAAATGGAATGAGTCTGGTGCGTAATAAGCCTGGTGAGTAATGAGCGGGCACAAGAGAGAGGGTCATCGCTGAGTAGCTGAGAATCCCAGCTGTTGATCATCAGAACCATCACGAGAGCACGGAATCGCGAAACTGCGGGCAATCTGACCCATCAATCCTTAGTGATGGAACTCCAAGGTGACTTGACCACTGCGGGGCGACCTGAAGACAGCAGAGTTGCCTCAACAGGGGGGTGTGAAAAGATCTCTTCGCACAACCATCATTCACCCTCACCAAGACAATCCACTCCAATTCGGGAGGTCCACCCATTCTGCGAGCCCCAAACCCTCCAGTGTGGCTCTATTCGGGTTGTCTTTCGTAGGTATGATATGTGACTCTCGGAGTGCTGTCAGAGTCCAGCTATCGATGATTCTGAGGCCAGCGATGATCCTCAGAACGCTTGATAAGTTGAGCGAGCTCTTGAGGATCAGAAGAGTTTCCGATCAAGGGCGACTCACGCACGCGTCACAAGGACTTTCAGCCTTCGGTCCCTCAGCAAACTCTCCGAGAATCAATAAACCTCTACAAACATAGGACAGATTGAGATTCTCTCGTCTCCGGGAGAGCGAAATCCCATAAAAACTGTCCGGAAGGGGTTCACGGTTTCGACCACTGTTTCAACGGGCTGCCACTGATTAAAAGGGCCACTCATCGCAATGCCAGCTCATCGCAATGCCAGCTCATCGAAACGCCAGCTCATCGAAACGCCAGCTAACCGAGATGGCAGCCGATCGAAACCGTCACTGATTCTGAACCGCAACCGATGGCGAATCACAATTGAGTCGTAAGGATGCATCTTTTGAGTGAGAAGTTTCACCGACCGGCGTTACTGTTTCACTCGAATCGCGGCAACTGGGGAGAAGTCATGAGCCGAGCGACTAGGCAACAGGGTTTTACACTTGTAGAGCTTCTCGTGGTGATTACCATCATTGGGATTCTCATGTCCCTGCTTCTGCCAGGTGTGCAGGCGGTCCGTGAAGCCGGGCGGCGAGTTCAATGCCAAAACCATGTGAAACAAATCTCACTCGCCTTCATCAGTCACCACAGCACCCATGAGCGATTCCCTTCGGGAGGATGGGGTTGGAAGTGGGCCCCTGATCCTGACCGCGGCACTGGCAAGGATCAACCTGGTTCTTGGGCTTATTCTTTGCTCCCCCAACTTGAGCAGCAAGCTCTTTACGATCTGGGGAGTGCCACAGAGGATCTCGATCGACGCCTGGCAGCCAACAAACAGCGTTTGGAAACACCACTGCAGATCTGGCACTGTCCCTCACGCCGTTCTGCCACGCCTTATCCCATTGGTCCTCACGAGGCGCAAGAACCAGCTATCCGGACGCCGTATCTTTGTGCTCGACTGGACCATGGAGCCCGACTTGACTATGCCGCCAACGCCGGTGATATCGGGATCGCTGGTTATGATGAGGGGCCGGAGCCAATCGAAAATAGGACCATCCACCACTACTTCGTCAGGGGAGACCGCTACCCGCTCCGCTATTGGCCGGACGTGGAGAAGATGAACGGGATCGTCTATGCCCACAGCGAATTCACCTTCGCACACATCAAGGATGGAAGTTCTCAGACCTACCTTGTGGGCGAAAAATACATCAACCCTGACAATTATGAGACTGGCGCAAGCCTTGGAGATGATCAGGGACCTTATGTCGGCGACGAACGCGACCCGGTCCGCTTTATTGAGTTTGGGCCAGCGCAGGATCGTCCTGGACTGGTGAGGACCTGGGATTTTGGAAGTGCCCACACAGGGACCTTCCACATGTCGTTTTGTGATGGATCTGTACGACCGGTCAACTACTCCATCGACTTGGCAACTCACCGCAGACTGCTGAACCGACGCGACGGAGAAATCATCCAGGACAGTGAGTTTTGAACTCCGAAAATCCTGGGGCAAAGCCAGGCTGCCAGCTATCGGCAGTCCTGTGTTGTACTCGAGACTCCTGGTCTTATCTCACTGCTGAGACTTTCAGGGAGGCATAGCGAGCAATGATGGCTCGGGCACAACGAAGCCCGTCCACCGCTGCGCTGATGATTCCTCCAGCAAATCCGGCCCCTTCGCCGGCTGGATAGAGGCCGCCAACTCCGGGGCTTTCCAAGGTATCACGGTCCCGCTCAATGCGGACGGGGCTACTTCCGCGAGCTTCTGGGCCAACCAACGTGGCCTGTTCCAGGAATCGTCCGTTCCAGCGGCGATTGAAAATTGAGAGGGCTTCGCGAAGGGCTTTGGCTGTCTCAGGAGGCACGAACTCAGCCAGATCCGTTGGCACAACCCCTCGCCGATAACTGGTCGGTGGAGCACTCCGGCTGGCTCGGCCCGAGAGAAAATCGGTTGCCCATTGAATCGGCGTGCGGTACTGATCGCCTTGGCCCACCTGGTAGGCTGCTTGCTCGTAGCGTCGCTGCAGCTCAACTCCGGCAAGAATATGCCGCGAACCGAAATCCTCGGGCTGCAAGGTGACCATCAACCCGCTGTTGGCATAAGGGCTGTCACGCCGAGACAGACTCATCCCATTGGTGCAGAAGTAACCAGGCTCAGACACACTGGGGATCACCTGGCCCCCGGCGCACATACAAAAGGTATACACATCCCGAGAGGCACGAGCGATCAGCGTATAGTCGGCCGCCCCCAGCTCATCCTCCAACCGCTCTCGGCCGTATTGCACACGGTTGACCTGCTCCTGTGGTTGCTCAATCCGCAGGCCCAGCTGAAACGGCTTAGGTGTCATGGGGACCCCTCGCTGCAACAGAAGCTGGTAACTGTCGCGAGCGCTGTGGCCGATGGCCAGAACAGCTACCGTCGCAGCAATGAATCCTCCTGAAGTTCCCAGACCAACCAGGCAACCCTGCTCGATCTGCAGATCCTCCACCCGGCAGCCAAAGCGGAACTCACCACCGAAGGACTCAATCTTTTGGCGAAGCGCTTTGACGACCGCCGGCAGGCGATTGCTGCCCAGATGAGGTCGGTAATCATACAAAATGGATGGTTTCCCTTTGTGCTCGGCAAACAGCTCGAGGATTCGTTTCACCTCTGGGCCGGAGTTGCGGCATGTGAGCTTCCCATCGCTAAAAGTACCTGCCCCACCTTCTCCAAAGAGGTAGTTACTCTCGGGGTCTAAAGGGTGACCTTCTTCCAGGGCTTTGACATCCCGGATTCTCTGGCGGACGGGTTGGCCACGTTCCAGCACCAGAGGGCAGTAGCCCTCGGCAGCCAGGAAGTAAGCGGCTGCCAGTCCGGCTGGGCCGCTGCCGATGACCACAGGGCGGTGTCGCAGGGGGTTGCTCCCCGGCTGGGGCCAATCCAGCCGACGCGCGTGATACCGCTCCACACGGATCGGTGATCGGCGACTGAGGGCTCGCGTGAGGGCCTTTTCTTCGACGGAGCTCTCGGGAAAACCCACCTCGACAGAACACACGAAGTGCAGATCCTGCTTGTTCCGGGAATCCAGGCTCTTTCTCAAGATCCGCCAAGAAGGGATGTCTTGCTGGCGGAGCTGGAGTGATTGAGCCAACCGGCCGAGGAGCTGTTGCTCCGGTTCACCGATTTCCAGACGGATATTGGAGAGTCGCAGAGACATCGGAGGGTGGTCGCAAGACAAGCCGAGGGTCAGTCGTAGACATTTCTGTTATTGTACAAGCATACCAACAAGTGGCAGCATCAACGCTGGACCGATCATGGCCTGGCCTTGAGCATCCCTGCTCGATCGGGATCCTGGAAAAGTCAAAAGACCAGAAGCAAAGAGTTGCCTAGGGGAGACCCGGAGCAGGCCGCATCAGGGGCGATGCGACCCATAGCCACCTGCCAGAACGCTGGACCTTCGAGAAGGAAGGGGAGCGGCATCCAGGTCGTCTTCCTCATCTTCCTCAGCGGCTTCGGCTGCTTCGTAGGCATCGCTACGGGTGTGCAACTCGAGCTCCTTAATGAGGTACTCTGTGGCATGAGACCCGACGAACAACACCTGGTGGTCGGGAACTCTCCAACCGGTGAAGAGCGAGAGCTGCTCGCCTTCGCCCTTCCAGGAGATGATCGGCTCCCCATCGGCCCAGACCTCCACCGAGGCCGGCGTCACTCGGCAGATGATCTCGGTGTCGTGGTCTTCGGAAAACACACTGCCTTTGTAACGGGTGCCGTTGGTGTCGTAGGGGCGACCGTCGACCTGACCCAAGCCGCTGGTTGTGCCACCCCAGCCATCGAGGGTGACAGCACACTGGCGACCGGCAACGACGAGACCAACGACTAAGGCCGCGGTCCCGCTGGAACGTCGGCCCACCAAACGGAGAGCATATTCCGGCGGCACACGCACCGGCAGCACCAAACGAGCGTAAGGGGCATCCGGACTCTGCAGGGCTTTGGATGTCTTGTGCCAGGGGCCGTGAATGGCGTGCTGTTCCACCGAAATCAAATGCAACAGCTCAACTTTTCGATCGAATTCGCCGTTTCCGGAGCTCTGACCGCCATGGCGGTCACGCCCGGACAGGGCGACCACAACCACGGCAATCAGACCCAAGCAGCCCACAAAGCCGGCAGCCAGCGGTCCGGCTGGTGGCTGGATGAACAAGTACAACAACACCGCTGCAACTAAGGTGGCCGTCCCCAGAATGCTGTGGGTCAACCAATGACCTCTGCTGGGTTCGTCGCTGGACTGAAATGCGGGGACATCAGGCTCCTCGACCTCTTCGGCTTCCTCGGTCCCGATAGTGCTCATGGCAAATGGGGCTAATACCCGGGCCACTTCTTCAACGGTTTGGTAGCGGTTTTCCGGGTAGCGGGCCAGCATCTTGGCCACGGCCTTATCGAGCAAGTCTGGAACATCAGGGCGAAATTCCTTCACTCGGGGAGCGTCGAACCGCAGACGAGCATTGAGCTTCTCCAGCGGATTCTCGCCGGGAAACGGCGGCCGGTTCGTCAGCAGCCGAAAGAGTGTACAGCCCAGGGAGTAGATGTCACTTCGCGCGTCGGCAGTGGTGGGGTTTTCGGCTTGCTCGGGTGACATATAGTCGGGCGTGCCCAGCAACTGGTCGGCTTTGGTCAGACTGTTTTGGTCAAAATCCCAACTTCCGGCATTGGCAAATCCCAGGTCCAACAGCTTGATCAGCGGCACACTCTGCGGGTTGTCGGCTAACACAAGCATGTTGCCTGGCTTGATGTCCCGGTGGACGATCCCCTGAGCGTGGGCGTGGGACAGACCCAACGAGGCCTGGCGAATACACTCGCAGGCAAAGTTGACCGGCAACGGGCCGAACTGGGCCAGCCAATGCTTGAGGTCCCGCCCGTCGACAAACTCCATGGCGATGTAGTGCGTTTGGTCCTCCATACGTCCCGCGTCGTAGGCGGTGACCAAGTTGGGGTGGTCCATCGCCGCGACCAGCTTCATCTCCCGGCGGAACCGAGCCACCGCATCTGGCTTGCGGAGCAGATCGGGGCTCAGCACCTTCAGGGCGACGATATTCCCTCCCGGGGTGCCCGCTTTATAGACATTTCCAGTAGCTCCTCGGCCCAACAAATCCAGCAACTGATAATCGCCAAGCTGAAAATCGGTGCGACCGTCCAACAATTGGCGGGCCTGCCAGCGGGAGAGCAACCCGTGTTCAACGATCATCTTGGCGACCTGCCGTGGGTCGGTTTTGTACACGGCGGCTCGACGGATTCTCACCAGTTGTTCGGTGGGGAAGAGGTTAGCACGGTGCAGTGTGGCGTAGAACGCCTCGACTTCGGGGCTTTGGAAGGCTGTGCTGATGGAGTTGCCGGTTGTCGGGGGATCGATCCCGAAGGGTTCTAACTCGGCGACGACCTCGGCTGGGCTTTGGTACCGCCGATTGACATCGCGACAGAGCATTTTGGCAAGGATAGCCTCCAGCTCGACAGGGGCATCCGGCCGGACCGAGCGGAGCAAAGGAGGATCTTGTTTGAAACGAGCGGTCAACTTGGCCACGGCGGTGTCACCCTCGAAGGGCACCTCGCCGGTGAGCAGGTAGTAGAGGGTACATCCCAGCGAGTAGATATCCGCGCGAATGTCCGCGCGGCTGGGGTCTTGGGCTTGTTCGGGGGCCATGAAGTCGGGCGTGCCGAGGATCTCGTTCATCTGGGTGATGGCTAGATCATCGCTGGCAAACTTGGCCACACCCATATCGAGAATTTTGACCTGGGGATAACTGTTAGTGTCGTCGGCCCGCACCAGCAAGTTACTCGGCTTGATATCCCGGTGGACGACCCCTTTCTGATGGGCATAGTCCAGTCCCCGGCCTGCCTGGCGGATACACTCACAAGCGAAGCTGATCGGCAGGACCTCGTATTCGGTCACCCAGCTTTTGAGGTCCTGGCCTTCGCAGTACTCCATCACCAGAAAATGCCGCTCGCCCTCTTGGCTGATGGCGTAGACGGCGCAGATGTTGGGGTGATCGAGGGCGTTGGCGACCCGTCCTTCCCGCAAAAAGCGATTCATCTCCTCGCCTTCGCGAGCATGCTCGGCCGCCAGAACCTTCAGCGCCAGAGGCCGGCGCTGAGGATCATCGGCAAGGTACACCGTTCCGGTGGCCCCTCGCCCGATCTGGTCCATCAACTTGTATTTGGAGAGGTAGAAATCTCTCTGACCTTGCAGCAGTTGCTGGTACTGCCAACGGGTGATGACCCCTTCGGCGACCAGACGCTCGCCGACTGTCTCAAGAGTGTCCCCTGGGGCAATCTGAGCACGGGCGGCAGCCACTCGGTCTCGGGTGACCACGTGGCTGAGTTCCAGCAAGCTGAAAAACTGTTCAAGGGTCTTAGTTTTCTGGCCATCGGCTGCTTGGCTGGAGTCTCCTTGGCGGTTGCTGGTCGAAGGCAAGAAGGGGATGATCTCCCGGGCCAGTTCCCCGGCGGTTTGATGACGCTGGCGGGGATCTTGGGAGAGGGCCTTCGCCAAAACCGCATCCAGCTCCGGAGGCACTTCCGAACGAAATAAGCGAACCGAAGGAGCCGGCAACCTCAGACGAGCCCCAGCTCGTTGAGCCACCGTGCCGCCCTCGAAGGGGACTCGCCCGGCTAACAAGTAAAAGAACAGACACCCTAAGCTATAGATATCACTACGACATTCTGCCTGGCTAGCATCGGAGATCTGTTCTGGGGCAATATAGTCCAGCGATAAGCCGCCAGGGATTGGCTCAGAGTGGGGATGAGCCGCCAGTGCCTCGAACTGGCGACCCACATCTGCCAAGCTCAAGTCCAACACGCGGATCTGGGGAGATTCCGAGGCATTGAGGGAAGATTGACCCGGAGGAGCTGGTGTCGCCGAGACCACCAAGCTGCTTGGCCTCAAGTTGCGGTGCAGCAGCCGATGGCGGTGAGCATGGTCCAGTGCCAAGGCCGTTTGGTAAATACAGGCAGTCACCCACTCGATAGGGAGCTGTCCTGATGTTCCGTCGGAATGCCCACCGGTCGTTTCGGCCGAGCCAGTCGGGAGGCCGGCTGGCGGACTGCCAAGAGACGAGGAGGAGTTCTCATTGGTGTCGGCCGCGAGAATGCTCGCCAAGGATTGTCCTGGAACGTGCTCAAAGACTAAGTAATAGCTGTGCCCCTCGTGACCGCCATCCAATATCTGGACTAAGTTGGGATGTTCCAGTGCGGCCGATGCTTCCCCCTGTTGGTCCCAGGGCGAGAGGTCGGCGGCTTGCTCACTTTCTTCGGGAGAGAACTTCTTGACAACCACCAGCCGCCCCAGGGGGTCGCTGGCCAGATACACACCGGTGGCCGATTGCGGGGGGTCAGCGGGGTCGACCACCTGGGACGAAGTTTCGGAGGTCGGACCAGCCGGACGGGCGGGGGCCCACCAGGGACGCAAGCGGTTGAGCAGTTTGTAGCGGCCGATGAAGAACTCTCGCCGTCCGGCCAAGAGTTGCCGGCCTTGCCAAGCCGAGATCATCTGCTGCTGGACCAATTGGTCGATAGCGTTGTCAAGCACTTCCACTGGCTGGAGCAAGTTGCGAGCTTGGCCCAATTGATCTGCCGGCAGCAAGGCGGTCTCTTCCAAGACGCGGACCAAATCGGGCACCGAGCGGGGACCTGAAGCGACCTCGTGTCGGGTCTCTTGGTGACCGGTGTTTGCTGGGGTGCGAACGGCCAAATCTGCCAAATCCGAGGGAAGCGGCTCGCAGAACGGCTCCAGGGCGGCAGCCAGTTCTGCCGGGCTGGCCAGGCGTTCCTCGCGGTTGGGGGCGAGGGTCCGGTTGAGCAGGGCTTCCAGTTCCACCGGCACTTCTGGCCGAAGTTGCCGTGCCTGGGGCAGGTCGCCCTTGAAACGCGCAGTCAGTCGGGCGACGGCACTGGGCCCTTCAAAGGGAAGTCGGCCGGTGAGCAAGTGGAACAGCGTCCCGCCCAACGCATAGATATCCGCGCGGATATCGACTGCCGATGGACTTTCGGCCTGTTCGGGGGCGGTGTATTCGGCCGTGCCGATCAACTCGCCCATCTGCGTGACACTTTCTCCTTTGATCTCTCGGTCCTCGGGCATCGCCGTGCCCAGGCCCAGGACTTTGAGAGTTGTAGCTTTGCCCTCCGGTGGCAGGGTGATGTAAAGATTGGAGGGCTGAATGTCTCGGTGGACAACGCCTGCTGAGGCGAGGTAATGCAAGGCAAGTGCGGCTTGCCGAGCACACTCGCAGGCCCAGCCGACGGGCAGCCGGTGCCAGAGACGGAGAATATCTCGGAGGTTACGCCCGGGGATATAGGGCATCACCTGATAGGGTCGAGCCGTGACCTCGACGGTTTTGAGCACAGGAATCAGATGCTCGTGGGCGAGGGTTGCAGCCAGACGGCCTGCTCGCCGGAAGCGGGTCACATCGTTGTCATCTGAGGCGCTTTCTCGATTGAGGGCCTTGATCACCACACGTCGTTTGAGGCCGCCTGGTTCGGAGACCCGCGAGGCCAAGCTGGATCCTTGCGCGGAGGCGAGCTCTTCGGCCAGGAAGGTCTCGGTGGTTGGGCCCTGACTGAGCTGATCCAAGAGCCGATAGCGACCGAGGATGAACTCCTCGCGGCCTTCCTGGAGTTGCCGGGCCTGCCAGCGAGAGACCAAGCTCCGATCGACCAAGCGGTTGAGATACAACTGGCCATTGGAGAGCCCTTCGGCCGCTCGCCGGGCGGCTGGGAGAGTTTCCTCGTCAATCAATCCGGTTTCGCGAAGGCGGCGGAAGATATTGGCAACGTCCTCACCGCGGTCTTTGGACTCGGGCATCGAGGAGTCAGGGACTTCGACCGAGACCGGCGGCCGGGTCGGTCGGGCCCCAGGGGGAGCTGTGCTGAGGGCAAAGGGCTCCAGGGCGTTGGCCAGCTCGGCAGCGGTTTTGTAGCGGCCGGTTGGCTCGCGGGACATGGCGATGCTGGTGACATAATCCAGGTCTGGGGAGATGTCCCTCATCACCCAGGCCAACTGGGGTGGCTCGGAGGTTTTCTTCAGATCGATCTTTTCTTGGTCGCTGGCCCCATCGAAAGCGACCGCTCCTGAGAGCAAGCGAAACAACAGCGAACCGAGGGCATAGACATCGGACCGGGCATCAATCTCGTGGCCAGCCAGTGAGGCGGTCAGCAGTTCGGCAGCCTCGTAGCCTTGCTCGGGGGCCAGGTAGTCAGCATGCCCGATCAGGTCTTCCACTTGGGTGATATCGGGACCTTTGAGGTTCTGCTGTTCGCTGTGGGCATAACCGAAGCCGAGCAACTTCACCTGGGGAGGATCTTGAAAACTCTCACCGGCGACAAGCACACTCTGCGGAGACAGGCAGCGGTGCACCAGCTGGGCCTGGTGGATGGACTCGGCACCAAGGGCTGCTTGGCGGATAACGTCGCAGGCCCAGTCGGCCGGAACCGGTCCTGAGTGGCTTCGGAGCCATTCATCCAACGGACGGCCGCATTCGGCAGGACGGCTTCCGCAGGCTTCGACCGCGAGATAGTGAACTTTCTCAGTCTGGCCGTGACCAACCACCCGAGCCACACAAGGACAGTCGCCTTGTTGGGTGACCAACTGGCTCAGGCGGATATCACGTTCCAAGCGGGCAACAGCGTCACTGCCGAGCACCTGATCGGCCGGGACCACCTTCAGCAGGACATTGCCATGCTCGGGATGCCAACCCTGATACCGCATGACGTCGTAATCATCCGGGGGCAGAGCGTCAACCAGATGATAGCCGTCGATGACCACCTCGGTCCGACCGGCTGCCAACTCGTTGGCCTGCCACTGGGAGAGCAACCCCGAACTGACCAACACATCGACCAGCACAAAGGAATCGATCAGCTCCCCTGGTTGCATCGACGAGGACCGGCGAAATTCAGCCAACCGCGGTCCTGTGATCAAGCCGCACTCTTCCACCCGTCGCAACAGCTCGATGGCCTCTGGGTCGAACGTGGCCACCGCCGACCCACTGCCAGCCCGGATTGTTGAGTCGAGAACTCGTTCGCTGGCTGAATCCAGGGCCGAGCTGGCCGTCAGGTCAACGACAGAATCCCCAGAAGAACCCGTCAAGAGTTCATTCGTCAGATCGACCACTGATTCACTAGAAGAACCTGTGTAGGTCGATTCATTGAGTGAGGTTGCTGGATGGTCGGTTTGACTTGAGGCATCCAGTTCGTTGGGGAGATCGATCTCTGCGTAGGTTTCCACCGTCGAGTCCGTGGAGGGGCCACGCCTGGCCCAGCCAACGCCCGAGTCAAAGGTGTTGGGGTTAAAGGCAGCGGTATCAAAATCGGTCGGGTCAAAGGCCATCGAAGAGGCCTCCGAACTGCCCTCCAGGCTCTCCAGGCCCTCCGAAGAAGCCTTCGGTGACCCAAATTCGATGGCCGAATCCCCAACAACGATTTCGAAATTGCTGGAGACCTCGTCAGCATCAGCATCCGACTGCCGAGTAATCTGCGTGGCATCCTCCTGGTCGTCGTACCCTGGATCAGGGGGCTGCGAGCTTGCGGCTTGTTGACCAGATGCTGACTGGCCAGGTACTAACTGGCCAGGTGTTAACTGGCCAGGTATTAACTGGCCGGGTGTTAACTGGCCGGGTCCTGGTTGCCCTGGCTTGTCCGCAGTTGAGTTGCCCACCTGGGAGGCATCGTCGATGAGGCGGTCTAGGTGGGATTCTCCAACCCGCGGATCTTTCGTGCTGGATTCTCCCGCGGTGCGGGAAAGATTCAGCCCAAAGTCATCAAACAGGGCCGAGACATGCCGATCGTCCTGCTCGTGTTCTTCAGCAGGATCTCCCAGTGCCTGGCCCAAGGGCACATGAGCCTCAGAAGAATTCTCTGCCTGAAAGAAGGGATCGGTTGGCCCGAGAATGTCCGAGGGATCCATCGCTGAAAGGCTTGCCCCCGGCAGATCCACAGCCAGCAAATCTTCGGCAGAAGTCTCTGAAGACGCTTGCTGAGGTTCTTTTGGAGCGGCTGAAGGGCCTGCTTTTGACTGGCTAGGGCTTGCTGGACTGTTGCTTGCTGGACTAGTGCTTGATCCTAGGGTGGCCTGGTCAGTTGTCTGGGGGTCGCTGGGATCAGAGACAACTTTGAGAAACTCCGAGAGCATAAAGCTGCTGTCGGGCGTTTTCTCAGCATGGTTTTCTGGGCCAGCCTCGAGGGAGTTCGGCGCGATTTCCGGCGGATAGGAGCTTGGATCGTCTTCGCTGGGGTCCGTTCGAGCAAACTGTTCCTGGTGGTACTCTCCACTGGGAAGGTGGTCGAAAGAGATCTCCAACGACGAGTAAGTACTCTCGACCCAATCAAAGGTGGAGGGAGCAGGCTCGAACTCGGCGTGGAGTTCCGTTTGATCGGGAAACTGATCGCTTGTGAAACCGTGCTCTCCAAGCTCACCCGAGGAGCCCCCTCTGTGGGGAGGAGCTGTGGAAGAGCCCCGAGTCCCGGGGCGTAGGTGGTTGGCGATGCTAAAATCATCTTCCAACACATTGGTGGCCGTTTGGTCTTGAGAACTGGGCTCGCCAGCCAAACCCTGTTGAGAAGATTGGGAATCTTCCTCGAGGGTGGGAAACGGCAAATCCTTCAGGTCGAGTTCTGTGGTGTCCTCCAAATCACGCGACACTTGCGCTGGAGGGATCTGAAAATCGTCCGGTTTTTTGCAGAGCTCTTCTGGGCTTGCCTTGGCCAGACCAACGTGTTCGGGTTCAGGCTGCTGATCCGAGCGAGCAGATTCCGCCAACTCGGGAGAGGCAGCTTTTGTGTTGAGAATCTCGTCATCGGCGTTGGATTGAGCCTCTGCAGAAGCACCGGCCTGGGGAACCGGTGCACCAGACTCCGCCGGAGATCGACTGGGCTGCAATTCAGCCAATTCCGGGACAGGGTCGATCAACTGATGACTCGTCGGCCCCCCGAAGTCTTCCTGCTCAGACTCGCCCTGCTGGGCAGCCGGACTGAGAATGTCCGAGCCAGAGATCTCCAAAGCGTCTGCCTCTCTCTGGCCAGATTGGTCCTCTTGAGTTTGACCATCCAGAGGCGTTGGCCACCCAGCTGTGACCTGCTCACTGCTAGTTTGCTCACTGCTAGTTTGCTCACTGCTAGGCTGCTCACTGCTAGGCTGCTCAAGAGTAGGCTGCTCAAGAGGAGGCTGGTGGCCACTTGCCTCCTCGGCCTGGATCTCGCTGGTTGGGGCAGGGCTTGCCCGATCGCTGCTGAGTTCTTCACTCAGAACCGACTCCGGCTGAGCACCTTCGAGTTGAAGAGCTTCGGCTTGCGTTAAGTCATCTGGGAACGAGTCATCTGGGAACGAGTCATCTGGGAACGAGTCAGCCGAGATTTCTTCAGTTGAGATCTGCTCAGTTCCCAACTGGTCTTCGGTGAGCTGGTTGCTTTCTTGCGCGGCTGAAATCTCGCTGGTAACTTGCTCGCTGGTGACTTGCTCGCTGGTGGCTTGCTCGCTGGTGGCTTGCTGGGGCTCGAAAGGGGATTGCGGCGTGGCGGAGGCGAACTCTGTCAGATCGGCGGAGTCTTCTTCAGGCAGCGCGAAGACTGAACTGGAGCCAATTTCCTGGCCAAGCCAATCCCCACCATGTGAGGAGTCTTCGGGAGCAGGAGGCGACAACACCACCTCGGAACCAAACGCGGGCTTGTCGATTTCCCCAGGGCTACGAGTGTTCGGGGGGGCTGGCAGGTTGTTGCGGAAGAACGCATCCTCGGAAGGACTCTCCCCAGCAGCTGCCGATGCAGGACTGGCAGTGCTGCCCTCTTTGCTGCCCTCTTGTGCTGGCGGAGGCGTCCCGGCGGGTGCTGGCGTTTGACCGGCCATGATTCGCGCTAGGCTGGCCAGCATGGAAACGCTTGCCAAGCTTGCTGCAGAGGGCCCAAGCACAGCACTGTCGGTAAATGGGTTCGGCTGGTCGCGGGCATCGTCCTCGCTAGAAATATCAACAAGCGCTTGGTCAGTCGCCTCCTCACCGTGGCCAAACAAGGCCAATGTGGCAGCCAGCTCGCCGGGCGTTTGCAGACGGCGGCTGGGGTCGCGAGCCAGTGCTCGCTCGAATAGGGTGTCTAGCTGGACGGGCAGTTCGGGGCGAAACTGTCGTGGAGGAAGCGGCGCTCGTTCAAATCGCGCATACCAGATGCTCATCAGGTCGTTACCCTCAAAGGGCAAGCGGCCGCAGAGCAGCTCAAAGAGAATCACCCCAAGGGCATACAAATCGGCTTGGACAGTTGGCTGGCCACCGTGCAGAGCATATTCCGGAGCCATGTAGGCTGCCCCGCTGGGCAGCTGGTCAGCTCTGGTGACGGTGAAGTCACCGTGGGGGCGCCTCAGGGCATGGGACAACCCAAGACCCAGCAATTTCACCGTGGGCAACTGCCGAAAGTCGGGATTCAGCGCGAGAATCTTTTCGGGTTGCAAATGGCCATGGGCCAGTTGGTGCAGGGATCCTTGCTGCAAGGCCAGCGCTACCTGGCGAATGCATTCACACGTCCATCTCACCGGCAGCGGTCCAACCCGTTCCCGCGCCGTCTTCAAGTCAACCCCGCGTACATATTCCCGCGCAATCCAAGCTCGGTGCTGATCAAAACCAGCATCAACTAAGCGAATCAAAGCAGGATGCTCAACGCCCGCAACAGCACGGGCCTCATAAATCAGGCGGTCCCGATCGACCTGTGAAGGGAAATGGTGAATCGGCCACATTTTGACAACGACCAATCCCGCCGTCTTGGCCGCCTGCAAATCCACGACTTGTTGAGCACTGGGTTGTTGAGCACTGGGATACTGGCCAGCAGGTGACTGGCTGTTGGTTGGCTGGCCAACGTTTTGTTGGTAGCCATCTTGCAAGGCATCTAGCTGATGGGGGTCATTTTGTTGAGAGCCACTTGGGAAGTTGGCAAGGTCTGCCCGAAGATCACCAGCCTGGAAACCCCCTGATGGAAAATGACCCGGTTGAAAATGACCCGGTTGAAAATTCTCTTGTTCAGGACGAGGGTCGTCGTCCAGGGCGGCTCGGGAGGCGAGGGTTGCAGTTGGGATGATGGGGAGGGAATAGGGCCATCGGGCGACATAAACGGGGCCGGATCGCCCGGTGGTGAGTCGGTCGAGAAGTTTGTAGGGACCCACCCAAACTGGTTTGTTGGCCACAATTTGGGCCAGTTGCCAGCGTGTCAGCCACTTGGCCGACAGAAGGCGACGGGTGAGTTGCTCGGCCGACTGCGAGCCGGAGAGGGTCCGTTCCAACTTCGCCAGCCGCTCAGAGGAGAGCAGACGGCTTTGTCGGAGTCGGTCAACAAGTTCCTCAGTGGAAATCATTGCTGGTTGTGTCTTCAGTAGCAGACGACCAAGTGAGGACGCTCATGATTTGCCTCACACTCTTCCCCCACAGGTGAGCCAGGTGCCCTGAGTTTGGGGGAAAGATCGTTTTCTGTGTGAGGTTCCGCTGTATCCGGAGGCCGCCACGGACTTCATCTGGATCTGTCTCCAGAAAAGCCCTTCTTGCCGGCAATTCCGACGGCGAAGTCACACGAGAGTGTCCAGCAAAATCAACGCCTGGATTGTCCCGCAATGGCAAGCTGAGTTGTGGTTGGATGGGATCTCCAGGGAAATCTGCACATCCGGCCAATAACAGGAGACAGCATCGACCAACTGTTCCAATTGTGCCAACCTCACCTAGGCCACGGCAACCGGTGAGGCCTCAGGCGATTCCGCACAAACAGTCTCTGAGGTAGCCAACGGCAACCTTAGCAAGCAGACTCCTTGGGGCCGGCAGTCCATCAGTTCGCAAGCAATTCTCCAGCCAGGAGGTACAACTTCCAACCCGTTGACCTGCAGAAGTTCGCGGAAATCTTGATATTCTTGGCCTCAGCACCGTTTGAGACAAACTCTGGAGGCTGGCAATCCCCAACTGGGCTGCCCGAAAATCTTGGCACAAAGGTTCTCCGGGGGCTGCGGAGAAACGAGAATGCCATCCCAGGCTTTTTGGGCAAAAGTTCTCTTGGGCAAAAGTTCCCCCGGGCAAAAGTTCTCTTGGGCAAAAGTTCTCTTGGGCAAAAGTTCCCCCGGGCAAAAGTTCTCTTGGGCA
>CAZYKP010000066.1:0-48491 GCA_964648025.1 uncultured Pirellulales bacterium
GCTCCAGTTCTAACTGCGCAATTCGATCCGCTTGCTCGCGGAGCTGGGCTGCCTGCTGAGCGATCACCTTCCGAAGTGCGGCGATCAGTTCGTCCTTGCTATCCATGCCGTGATCGTAGCAAATGAAACGACAGCAGCCAACAACCCGCTTCAACCCCGTGAACGGTTACGGATCGATTCCCTCGGGGCCTGCAGGCCGAGCGTGAAAACGACCTGCTGAAGGTGTTTGTCGGTTGGCTGGAGCAACACAGCGACCTGCCTGCGTGCATTGCAGCCAATCGAAACTGACGGCATAACCGGCTTTTGGGTGGCTCTCGATCTCGGAGCTGATGACACCGTGGGGCCTCCATGATCCAAAAGCTGCAAGCAACAGCCTCACTCTTGAGCCAGCAAAAAATCCACCGCTTGCTGAACCTGCTTGGCCTGGGACGAACCTGGAACTGCAATGACTTTGCTGATGCCTCCGGCAGCCTGATAGCCAGCGGCCGTTAGGGTCGGGATCTGTTCCTCGCCTTGCAGTTGCAACCGCTTGGGAGTTGCCAGCGACAGCAAACCAGGTAGGTCGCCGTATTTGACCACACCAGGCAAGAAGTTGACATCTGCAATCGATGTGAGATTCGCAAAGCGGAAACCATTGATGGCCAAGCTGGCCTTTCGGATGCCCGCTCCTCCGGTGGCCACAGCTCCTGCGGCCACTGGAGCGATTCCTGCTGGACCGACAAGATCGACCGGGGTGTTGAAGCGGTGCTGGCACCAAGAGATCACCGTCAGCACATCATGCACACGCTTGGCATACAGCGAGCGGTTGTATCCAAAGGTGTGACCGGCATGGTTCCAGGGGTTCTCGACCAGGCGAGCCTCTGTCGGCGGCTGTTGACCGCCCAAAAACTCTCCTTGAAGAAACAGGTCGACGCCCAGCACTGGCCGCCCCGCATCAAGCAGTCGCCGGATGGCCGGCTGCACTTGTCCGTCTTGATCAAAGAGCCCTGCCTTGCCCTGCCGATGCAACCAGACCACCGGAGGTTTGGTTGCCCCTGCCTTGGCAAGAGTCACCACCGGAACGACTTCCTGATAATCTGGTAGCTTCAATCGCAGATGTTGGACAGTGATGTCTTCCAAGGAGATAGTCCGGATACTCTTGGCTTGGATCTGATTCGCAGCAAGAAGGCTCCGGCCAATCAGCGTATCAAGAGCCACTGTCATAAAAGAACGGTAGTCTCTTAGAGATTTGGTATCTTGAGGAGTGAGAGTGGCCAATTGCTTCTGCTGATCGGCAGTGATCCAGCGAAGGAGCGTTCGTTCGTGCTCAGCCCCGCCTGGGGGAGGTTTGTGTTCGGCGGTCCAGACGGTCAGCTCATCGCGGGCGGGCAACCGAAAGTCTTCCTCCACGATGGGGTCCTGGTGCCCAAGCTGCAGATGACCGTTGAGCCAAGAGTACATCACGGCCCGACTGACATAGTTGTAGTTATGAGGAAAGTGCACCAGCGGAGCGATCAGCAGGTGCTTTTCTTGGCCGAGCAGTTTGTAGAGTTGGCGAAGTTCAGGGCCACCTTTGGTGTCGATCTCTCGGGTCCAGTCGTCGGCTCCGGTCAGCCCCAGAGGCTTAGGCGCCACAAGGGCAGCAATCTCGATGTTGCCGCTGCCAACGCGGAGATAGGGGGCGTTCTCGCAAGTGCAGCCGCCTTGCATGGCTGTGGAGACCATGACCGCAGGAAAGGCCACAGCGGGTCGTGGATCAATGGCAGACAAGATAAAGGTCTGCGTGCCGCCTCCGCTGGCACCGGTTACAGCAATGCGGCTCTGGTCCACATCCGGAAGCGAGCACAGAAAATCCAAAGCGCGGATGGAGTTCCAGGTCTGCAGCCCCATCATGTGCTGCAACCGGAGCTCTGCTTGAGGGCTGAAGTAGCCCCAGTTTTTGGGTGTATTCATGTCGGGCCGGTCGCCTGGACGATGCTTCAGCTGCACGCTGTCGGCGTATCCAACCATGTCGTAGGCAAACACCACGCACCCCAAACGTGCCAGGGTCGCACAACGAGCGACGATCGGATTGCGGCCACTGTCCTCAAAACGCTCTTGGCCTTGGACAATCTGCTTGCGGATGGCCTTGGTGCTGGCTTGATGAAACCGCCCGTCGGACCAGTGCCCGTGAGGACAGAGCACCGCAGGCTTAGCGGTCTTCCCAGGCTTGGCGGTCTTCCCAGGCTTGGCGGTCTTCCCAGGGTCGGCAGGTTCTGGCTGTTCCGTGCCCGGAGCTGTTGGGCGAAAAAGGCTGCCGGTGACATAGTGCCCCGGGAAGCTCTGGAAATACACCCGTTCGATGGTGAAGCCCTCACGTTGGACAGGCGAGTGGACCACCGCCTGCAGAGGGGTCTTCGTCGGCATCGGCCAAAGGCCCAAGGACACTTTGAGTTGGTTGCGGAGCTGCGTGGCTCGTTTCTGCCACACCTCAGGCGATTCTGGAACATCAAAGGGAAAGTAGCCGTTGAGGTTTTTCAGCGAACCGAGGCGTCGATCTGCTGGCTTTTGGTGCTTGAGTCGCCCCTGATGGATGGGCAACGGGTGAGCATCCTGGGGATCTGCCCAAGAGAATGTTGCCTGGCCGAGGACCACGACGATGGCTGCGATCGCCCCGAGCTGATGGTGTTTGGTCACCATAATGCTCCTGCTTGACGGGAATCAGGCTGAACTACTGAGCCTCAGAGAAGTTTTCGACCCAGGGCGACCAATGGAAGCCCGGATTGCCGGTGGAACGTGGCCGATGTGGTCGAGAACTTCTCAGGGAAGCAATAAGGGCCTAGCGTAGTGAACAGCCAGTTGCCCCGCAAACTGACTTGGCCTGAGTCTGGCTTCGTTGCAGAGGTCAGCGGTCAGCTCCTGAGAGGCCAGGAGTCTAAAACTCTGGCGGCAGACCTTTGGCTCGAGCCAGAGCATACATCGCATCAAAGACCTTGGGCATGTTCCACCCTTGATCTGGTGGTTCGCCGCGGAACTCCCGGTAGGCACGCTCGACATTGAGATACAGTCGCCCAGGAGCGGCCCATTCGCTGTAGGGACCAAACTCGATTTGTTTGGCTGCCTCCAAGGCCGTGTCACCTTCCTCAAAGTGGCCCCATGCCTCAGTGCGGACGTACCGCAAATAGGCTCTCAGCTCTCGGGGGCCCTCCAACCCACAGACCGCACCGTGACCAGGAACAATCACCTCAGGCTGAAGTTCTTCCAGTAAATCCAAGGCACGAAACCAGCTGTCGTACGTCCCCACCCAACCCAGAGGCGTACACTGGCGGAAGACGAGATCGCCGGCGAAGACCACTTGTTCCTTGGGGATGTGAACGATGGTATCTCCCTTGCGGTGTGCCGGGCCGACGTGAATGAGTTGGACCTCAAGTCCATCAAGATTCAAGTCATACTGTTGATCGAAAAGGGTTGTGGGGGGAACCAATCGAACCCCGGCGAAATCAAACTCCTGCAGAACTTGCTCTCCGGCGGCGACCAGCCCAGGATGCAGGGACCTCAACAGCGCCCTGCTGAGCACACTGCGGACAGCCCAGAGCCACCAGCGGATTTCAGCTGGATTGGCCACCTTCGGCATTTCCTCGGCAAGAGTGCGGTGTCCGATGATTTGGGCGTCTTCGAAGAGTTGATTGCCCCAGAGATGGTCGGCGTCTTCGTGGGTGTTGACGACCTGTCGGGCGGTATGGGGCCAGACCTTGCCAAAGAGCTCCATCATTCTGCGGGCATGGGAGAGATCCGATTGCGTGTCGATGACCAAACCCCCGCCGCGGTTGACCAACCCGGAATTGACGCAGAACAGGTGGGCTTTCTCGGCCAGGACCGCGTAGCAGTGATCACTGAGTTGTTGGAGTTTCACGAGATCCCGAGGGTGAGCGGCCGATTGAGGAGGTCAGGCACTTCCAGGTCCAGGGAGGTCTTCAGAGGAGACAGCCAGCTCGCTGCCTTCAACGAACAGCTTGGCACCTTTGGCAAGAGGAGCATTTGAGTTTATCTGGGCCACTGGTTGGCGCGTTGATTCTCGTTGGCCAAGCGAGCTGTCTCAGCGATTCGACCGGCGCGTGTCTCGGGTTTTTTGGCCGCGGCGATCCACTCGAGGATGCCTCGTTTGACAGACCGAGGGAAGGCCTCAAAGTAGGCGGCGGCCTGAGGATACTCGCTCAGGGCTTGGGCGAAATCGGGCGGAATCAGCAGATCTTCGATCTCGTCGAGGGCGTTCCAGGAACCGTCTTGCTGAGCCGCTGCGATCTTGGCCAAACCTGCTGGCATGATCTGGCCAGCAGCCAGGAGCCTCTCGACTCGCTGTTTGTTCAACCGGCTCCAGCGGCTGCCCGCCTTGCGAGGTGCAAACCACAGCATCGTCCGCTGTTGGTCCAACTTGTTCGGCTTGCTGTCGATCCAACCAAAGCAGAGCGCCTCCTCGACCGCATCGTCATACTCCAATCGGGGCTGGCCAGTGGCTTTCTTGTAGCTGATCAACCAAACCCCTTCATTTCGCTGATGATTTGCTTGAAGCCATGAACGCCAGGCCGCCCGATCCAGAGGGTGCACCGAGTTCTGGGGCGCGTCTGCCTGGGGAGGCTGCTCTGAGGTTGTGTCCGCTTGGAGAGGGGTGTTTGCATCGGCCGACAAGAGTTGGCTCCCTTCTGAAGAGGATTCCGCTGTGGAAACTCGCTGCTCTGGCTTTTTGTGAACTGGGCCAGCTGTGAACTGGGCCAGCTGTGAACTGGGCCAGCTGTGAACTGGCCCGGCTATTAGCTGGCCCGGCTATTAGCTGGCTCGGCTATTAGCTGGCTCGGATGGTGAGTAGCTTGGATGGTGACTGGGGCTTGGAGGAGAGCTCCCAGCAACTGGGGCTCATGGACCTTGAGGGGTTGGCGATCCCATTGCCCACTGGGCTCGGTGGGGATATGCTTCGCTAGGCCAAAACCAGGTCAAGCCGCGACCCAAACGATATCCAGCCATCCCTCCCGACCGACCCAAGCAATCACAAGCACGGCAGATCAAAAGCTGCTTTTTACTTAAAAGCCCGGATCAGCTTGGGTGGCCATCTGGCGATGCTTTTCGCCAGTTTGACATTTCTGCTATGACTGACTCACCGATTCTGATCGTCGGAACCCAACGTTCGGGGACGACGTTACTCGGCCAGATTCTCACGGCGCATAGTCGTTTGTACATCCTCAACGAATTTTACGCCATTTACCCGATTTTGGCTGCCAGCAGGCCCGATCGCGACGCCTTCTTTGCTGAGGTGGAAAACCATCTGAAACTCAAAGCAGAGGACTTCGCTCCGGCCGATGCACAGAACCTCTCGCTGGTGGAGCTCTTTCATCGGGCCATGCAGTGTGTTGCCCAGCGTGAGGGCAAACAACGCTGGGGGATCAAGGATCCTGGCCTCAACCCCTGGCTGAATCAGGCTGTGACATGGTTTCCTCAGGCCAAATGGGTGATGATCTACCGAGATCCTCGAGCTGTGTGTGCCTCGTATCTCAAGAGGAAGTGGAACGTTGCCAACACCTACCATGGTGCCTGCCTTTGGCGCGATCAAGTCCAAGCTGAAGAAGCCCTTGCCAACCAGCAGGGCGAGAACGCCTACGAGTTGCGCTATGAGGATTTGCTGAGCGATTCGCACAAGGCCCTGGAAGAAGTCTGCCAACTCCTGGGCGAATCCTATGAAGAGAGGATGCTTGAGTTCTATTCTCAGAAGCCGGATTTTGAACTCCACGCTGGCAACGTCAACGTGCAGAAGCCGCTGGACCCCTCCCAAGCGCATAAATGGCGCAAGCAACTCACCCCGTATCAAATCGGGATGATTGAAACGATCACCAGCCAGCAAATGGCCCGCCACGGATATCAGGCTGAGGCCAAGCCGGTGACCGTCGGCTTGTTACGTCGCAAGTTTTATCACCTGCACCAATCAGTGATGACTACTTACTGGTGGCAACGCCGGACTCAATTCTATGGCGTGAAAAAGCGACTCGCCTCCCTACTCCCTCCTCCACTGCGGCCTACCGTCAAACAGCCTGCCGAGTTGGTGGACATCAATTAGGTGGCCTGTCTCAGAGGTTGTCGCCTGGACCCTTTCCGGTCCCGACCAAGTGAGCCTCCGCCCTAATCTGCAACACGCGAGTGCTCTGGACTGTCCCAGATGTGGCCCGTTGCACCCCCATGTTGCCGGCTAGGTTTGCTGAATCGCTTGTCTCAGGGTCCCAGAGGTCGGACCTCCGCCACAACCTGAAACAGTCGAGTTAGGCAGCCGAACGTAAGGGCATCTGGGCGGCGATCAGCCCAGCTCGTCGCAGAAGGCGATGCCAGTTGCGTGGTGAGCCGGGAGTGATCTGCCCCAACACACGCGACACCTCCGCCCCGGTGACCGCCGGAAGGTTGCCGGGCGTCTGGTCAAGGCATAAACAGGTTAAAACAGCGATGGATGAGGCATCGAGGGCCTCCGTGGCTAGTCCCACGTCCTCGAGGCGTTTCCAGGGAGCCTGAGGCAGTCGTTGTTGCAGTGCCTGCAACAGCAATCCGTTTTGTTGGCCACCTCCACAGAGGAAGATTTGGTCGGCCTGAGCAGCCCCCGGCACATAACGCTGCAGGGCCTGAGCGACTGACCCGGCGACAAAGTGCGTGACCGTACAGAGCAGATCGCCCGTACTGGCAGTCCCTCGATGTTGCATGACAACTCGCAAGTCCGGCTCGACAGGGCGACCATAAGGGTGCCAGCAAGGAGGTGGGGCTGAGTGATCGCACTCGGCAAGTAACCGCTCCAACAGCTCCGGAACGAGTTGGCCCTGCACGGCAAGGCGGCCGCCAGAATCCTGGCTGAGGGTGCCACCGGTGAGGTAGTCCGTCAGCCGGTCCAACAATCTGGTGCCGGGACCTGTCTCCAGAGCAACCAGATCTGGGGGAACATGGGCGTCTTGGTAGCGTGGGAGCCACAACACCCGTGTGGTCCCTCCCAAATCAATCAGCAGACGGTTTCTTCGTGTATCTCGCAGAAGGATCCACAGGGGTAACGCCTCCACCGGACCTCCCAGTCCTCCGCTCTGCAGATCACGGGCTGCAAAGGCGGAAACCACGTTGAAGCCGGTCAGCTCGGCAAACCGCATGGGGTCCGAAAGAGCGTGGTAGGCCAACGGGCATCGATTGTCCATCAACCACATGCCCGGATCAGCCAAGCCCACCGCCAGGAGGTTTAAGGTCGCTTGTTTGTGGCGGGCCAGCAACTGGGCGACCAGCTCGATCTGGGAGTTGGCAAGTTCTTTGGAGAGGGCCCACAAATCAGGCAGGCCCACCTCGGTGGAGATCGATCCGCCGGAGACGGCAACTCCTGAGGCGAGGTGGGCCCAAGCCCGAGTGAACGAATCAGACATCACTGCAGTTTCGGTTGCGGCCAACTGAGGTTGCACTGCCAGACCGGTGCCGTGGACTTGCAACAACGCTGCGCTGAGCCGCTGGCCATCGGTGGCCAACCGCATTCCGGCGATCCATCGTGCCTGCTCATTCAATTGGTTCTGACCGATAGCAATGGTGGGCGACATCCGGTCTCCCCACTCTCGAGTCCAGCGTTTGCTCTGTGACGGGCTCGTTCAGTTCCCGAGACAAAACGCACGCTCCATCTTGTGAATCACCGCTTGGTTCGGTCAGGGGGACAGCTGGGCTCACCAGGGAGCCGCGCCATCCGGACAGCGATCCATTTTTCGGACCATCGTGATCCTTTGCCGTGTTAGGCATCTGCCTCAAGGCGATCGCTGTCTCTGAGACTTTGAGGGCACCAAATCGGCAAAACCGCCCATCCGTGGGCTGTGGACTTCCCTGTCCGCCGATGAGTCCGCTTGGCTGATCCTCTTCTCCACCAGAGGCGTCGGCTGTCTCCGAGAAATCGCGTTGTGGTTTGGCAAGAACTCGGGCCATGGCCCTTCCGACGGAGAATGGGTCCGGTGGTACCCCCAGGGTCTGGGGGCCTCCGTGCCCAGACCCTTGAGAACGACCGGCTCTCAGGCCACCAGTTGCATGTGACTGCGTGGGATTGGCAGCGATTTCTCGGCTGCACAGGCGATGACCAATTCCTCGAAGATTCGTTGGTCCAGGGCCGAGGCAGAGGGGCTCTCGGGATGGAACTGGACCCCGACGGCGAACCAGTCGGGTCGGACGCTTTCGATGGCCTCCACCACGCCGTCGGGACAACGTGCGGTGACCACAAACCCGGTGGCAACCTCATCAACAGCCATGTGATGCAGGCTATTGACGCGGATCTCCCCTTCGCCGTAGACCCTCTCCATTAGCGACCCAGGCACAATGTCCAGCCCATGGCGATGGCTGGGGTCCATGGGGTCCTTATGAGGTAACGCGCGAGGCAGATCCTCAGGGATGTGCAACAGCAAATTGCCTCCCTGGGACACGTTCAACAGCTGCATCCCTGAGCCAACTCCCAAGGTCGGAAGCTTCCGTGAAGCGACCGCATCCATCAGCTGTCGATCAAAACGCTCGCGTCGTTCATCCAGCAGTTTGAGAGAAGGATGCAGCATGAATCCGTCATGACGCGGATCCAAATCAGCTCCTCCCACAAACACAACGCCATCCAGATGCTCCAGGACCTGGGCCAGGTCACCTTCATCCTCCAAGGGCGGGATGACAATCGGGATCCCACCCGCCTTGAGGATACAATCGTAGTATCCTGCGTAGAGGTAGCTGAACGCTGGAGTTTCTTGTTTGGCCGAACGGTAGTCCGCGTTGATTCCGACAAGCGGCTTCGTGTGCATCAAAGTCTCCGTGAGCTTGACACATCTTGTGTCCCCGAATCCATTCTGAGTTGCCCACTGCGATTGCCGAACCACGTCGAGGTGGTCTTGTTGACTGGTGGCTGCCCGAGAGCGCCAGCCCGTTTTCAACAGAACGAGCCGAGAACCCTAAGGGTGGATTCAGCCAAACAGTCCCAAGCACCGTGTGGTGGAGTTGCTCAAATTCCGGATCGTTTCTCCGGAGAGATGGGGGCTCTTGTTGGTGCAGCCCGCTGAAGCAAAGCGTTTTTTCGCAAAGCTCTTGCGTAGCAAAACTCCTTCAAGGGAAGCCCTTCCTTGAGCACTCAACCTCGCGGAGAAAACGCTTAATGACCGAAGACTCTCTGGCGAAGCGTCGGCGGATTGCTTCCGGCAAGCCATCGACGATTCTGGATCTGACCTTGCTCTGTGAGACAGCTCTTCGCAGAGCCGCTCCAGGGGCCGAGACACCGCCGCCATGGAGGTGGTCAAACGCCCTTTCTGCTCGCTCGCTTGCGTGGGGGCAAGGCTTGTGGGGGCCCGGCGCTGGGGTTCTCGCCGAGCACGTGGGAAACTTTAGTTGGCCTCGACACGCCCGGCAAGCGGCATCCGGTATCTTTCACCATGCTCCAGGCTGGCTACAAGATCTTGAGCCTCACTCTGGCAAGTGCGGCCATCTGTACAGCATTCGCAGGGATCGCTCGTTTTGGGCCCTCAATCGGTAAGTCCTCTGGTGGCAGCCACTTGGGGCGTGTTGGCCGCGGAAGGGGATTTTCCCGGGTTGTGGACCGGCCGCCCGATCGCAGGGGTTTCTTCAGCCAAATCTGTCGAAAAATCCGCCGAATTTTTCCACGCGCCGCTAGTGCCATGTTTCCTATGATTTTGGCAGTCGGTTGGACGTGAATCCCCCGATTCCACGAGAACCAGTTGCCAAATCAGAAGGAAACCAACCACTAGGTCTGAAACACCGTGTGTCTCAGATTGGTGCCCAAAGATCTGCCCAACCCTCGATGCTGAATGGGCTTGAGCCCTTGGCAGTTCAATTTCTGCCAGTTCAAGTTCTGCCAGTTCAATTTCTGCCAGTTCAGGCTCTGGCAGTTCAATTTCTGGCAGTTCAAGCTCTGGCAGTTCAAGTTCTGGCAGTCGAAGAATCCGGCGGTGCTCAAGGTTCAAGGGCAACACAGAGTTCTGGTCTTCCGAAGCGAAGGCGGAGTCGAGGTCATAGGAGCGACGCAATGCGGTTTGAGAACGTTTGCCTCGAGGGCTTGGGATATGTGCTCCCTGGCGAGGTGCTCACCAGTGACCAGCTTGAGCACCAATTGAGCCCTCTGTATCAACGGCTGCGGCTGCCAGCCGGGCGGCTGGAATTGATGAGCGGGATCTCCGCTCGTCGTCTCTTTCAACCGGGCACCCTTCCCAGCCAGATCAGTATTCGTTCGGTCAAACTCGCGTTGCAGGCCAGCTCGCTGCCGACCGAACAAGTCGGTGCTCTGGTGCATGCTTCGGTGTGCCGAGACCACCTCGAACCAGCTACAGCCTGCCTTGTTCATGCTGGTTGCGGACTGAAGCCTCAGTGTCTGATGTACGATGTCTCCAACGCCTGCTTGGGCTTTCTCAATGGCCTGATTCAGGTCGCCTCGCTGATCGAGCTGGGCGTCATTGGTGCGGGTGTGGTTGTTTCGACTGAAGATAGCCGTGGCCTGGTGGAGGCGACCGTGCAAGCGCTGAATGACGACGACTCGCTTTCGCGAGGGGAGATCAAGCATTCGATGGCCTCGCTGACGATTGGATCAGCCAGCGTGGCTGGGGTGCTTGTTGATCGCCGGCTGAGCCAAACAGGCACTCGGCTGCAAGGCGGCATCTGGTGGTCAGATACCACTCAGAACCACCTCTGCCGCAGCACGGAGGATCAGGCTGGCGGAGGGATGCGGCCGTTGATGACCACTGACGCAGAACGCCTGATGCAGGCTGGCATTGCCGTCGGCAAACGAGCCTTTGGTCCCTTTCTTGAGGAACTCCGTTGGGATCGGGGGTCGGTCGACCGCACCATCTGCCATCAAGTGGGCCTGACTCATCGCAAGTTGATGTTGGAAGCGCTCCAACTGGAGAGTGACCGGGACTACACAACCGTCCAGACTTTGGGCAACACGGGATCGGCCGCCCTCCCAGCGACCTTGGCGATTGCCCTGGAGCAAGGCTTTATCCGTCGGGGGGAACGCGTGGCTCTGTTGGGAATCGGCTCAGGCATCAACACGGTGATGCTGGGAGCTGAGCTTCAGAGTCTGAAGGTCTGCAGCGAGCAAGAGTAAGCCTGCTGCTGATCAGGCTTGCCGGTCAGCCATTGGCTTCTGGGACTGTGCGTACTTCTGCCTGTTCTAGTTCGCTGAGAGTGCGAACTTGCAAACCCCGGGCCTTGAACCGAGGCAGGACCCGTCGAAGTGTGGACACCGTGCAAAATCCTCTCAGACCGTAGTCGTGTAACACCAGAATGGCCCCTGGCGCGGTGTGGATCAGCAGGAACAACGCTGCCACAGGCCACAGTGGCACGACGGCGTCGTAGGGCCAGACTGTTCCTAGAGCGCACCGGTAGCCGAACGGCTTGATGGCCCGCAGGATGGCCTCGTTGAGCCAACCCGAGCCGGGCCGGTACCAGCGGATGCTGGCAAACTTGCTGAGAACCTGATGAGCTGCCAGGAGATCCTCGGCCAGTTCCGTCTCGGAGAGCTTGATTGTGGGCCAATCGCGGGTCATGTGATTGCCGATTTCATGACCCTCGTCCACAATCCGCTGGACCAGTTGCTCATTGCCAGGGATCCGGTTGGTAATCAAAAAGAAGGTGGCACGCGCGTCGTGCTCGGCCAGCAAATCCAAAATCTGCGGGGTTGTGCGGTGGTCTGGCCCGTCGTCGATGGTCAGCGAGACAATCGATTGGTTGGTCTTTTGAAAAAAGAAAATCTCGGGCGCTGCACGTCCAAGCCTTTCTGCAATCTGTCGGGGCCAAACAAATAACGGCAAAGCCAGCACCGTCACAAGGGCCACCACAGCAATAACCATCCCCCAGAAGATATCCATACTCCCTCGTCCTGTTGGTCATCGCCCAGAATAAAACCAGCTCATGCGGAACCCTCTGGTGCGGGGCAAGAAAGTTTACCACTCGCTCTTGAGTGATCGCTCCATCAGATCCGAGACGCTCTCGGCGGGATTTTTACCGTGGAAGAGGACCTGGACCACCTCGCTGGTGATGGGGAGGTCGACACCCACTGCTGTGGCCTGTTGATTGACAGCACGAGAAGTCCACACTCCCTCGGCCACCGTTTGGGTGCAAGCAAGAATCTCCTGCAGGGTCTCCCCTTGGCCGATTCGCTCTCCAAGCCGCCGGTTGCGGCTATGGCGACTCCAGCAGGTGGTCATCAGATCACCAACACCGGCGAGACCATAGAAGGTTTTTGGCTTCCCACCGAAGGCCGAGCCGAATCTCACCAGCTCAGCCAAGCCCCTGGCGATCAACGCGCTTTTGGCGTTGTCTCCAAGCCGAAGTCCATCACAGGCCCCGGCTGCCAGGGCGACGACGTTCTTCAGGGCCGCGGCCAGCTCGGCCCCGAGCAAATCATCGTTGGTGTAAGCACGAAAACGCTCGCTTGTGAGCGTCGACTGGATCGCCACAGCGGCCTCTGGAGGAGTGGATGCAACCACAACCGAGCAAGGCAAGCCCACGGCGAATTCCTCAGCATGACACGGGCCACAAAGGGCGGCCACCGGTCCTGGGCCGAGCACCTGGCGGATGATCTCCGTCGGTCGCAAGAGGGTTCCCTGCTCGATTCCTTTGGCCACGCTTAAGATCGGTGGCCGCTTCTGAAATTGGGGGGCCACCACCTCCAAGACCGAGCGAAGATGCACCGTCGGCACAGCGGCGATGACCAGTTCAGCATCGGCCAAGGCCTCAACAGCGTGACAGGTGATCACAACTTCCGAAGGTACCCGCACATCAGGCAGGTACTGCGCGTTGGTGTGCTCCGCCCGCAGACGAGCAGCCTGCTCGGCCCGGCGAGCCCACAGCGTCACATGGTGACCACAGTGCTTGGCAAGATGGATGGCACAGGCGGTTCCCATCGCCCCGGCACCCAGCACACAAATCTTCATAAGCGGGATACTTGGCAATCGTTTTTCTTGGTTCTCAATCATTCGACTGTCCCAGATTGTGGCACCGACCCAACCCGGAGGACCTCGAGACAAGCGACCCAGCAACTCCTGGCCAGCAACTCCTGGCCAGCAACATGGGTCCAGCGAATTCTGGCCAGCAAATCCTGGCCACTCACATGTGTGTGGACTGGGCCACATCTGGGGCGTTCCAGAGCACCCGACTGTTGCAGCCTGTGGCGAAGGCTCACCATCTGGGTGGGCACAAGGCCTGAGTGGTCACAAAGGCGGGGTGGGCAACAAGGTCTCAGGGGGGCCAAGGACCACAGCTGACAGAGTCCCAATCAGTTGCTCCGCAAGAACGACCGGAAGGTAGAGACCGGTTACGTTTGTGTCTGGGCAACAGGGTTCCGTAACAGTCCCACGTGATCGATTTCGACTTCGGCCACATCCCCTGGCTTCAGGAACACCCTTGGGTCACGAGCGACTCCCACCCCAGCAGGAGTCCCGGTGAAGATCACATCTCCTGGCTCCAGCGTGATCACTTCCGAGAGATAAGAGATCAGAGAAGAGACCGGGAAAATCAACTCCGAGGTGCGGGAGTCCTGCAGAATGGTCCCATTGAGGCGAAATCGGATCCCCAGGTTTCCTGGATCACCCACTTCGTCGGCGGTGACCAGAGCCGGTCCCATGGGGGCGAAGGTATCAAAGGTCTTGCCTAAGAGCCATTGCCCACCAGGCTTGCCCACCTGCCAATCTCGCGCGGAGACGTCGTTGCCACAGCAGTAGCCGGCAACATGATCAAGCGCCTTGTGTTCTGGGATGTTCCGGCCACTCAGGCCGATGACCGCAACCAGTTCTGCTTCGTAATCGACCTTTTCGGACTGCCCGGGTAACTGGATCGCCGTCTCAGGCCCGATCACTGCGGTGGGAAACTTGTTGAAGACGATCGGCTCAGGCGGCGGCTGTTTACCTGTTTCGCTGGCGTGATCGGCATAGTTCAACCCAATACAGATCACCTTTTTGGGACGAAGCAAAGGTGCCAACAGTTTTGGGTTGCCTCTTGCCACCGGAGCAGTCGCCACCGGAGCAGTCGCCACCTGAGCAGTCGCCAAAGCAGCAGCCGCTCTGCTGAGCCCGTCAGGTCCCAGATCCAACAAGCCGAGCATGTCGGCTGGCAAAGACGGATCAGCCTGCAGGAGATCGACGATCTGCTCGTCCCGAATCGCCCCCAGTCGTGGTCCGCTGACATGTTGGTAGGTCACCAGTTTCATGATCGCTTTCTCATCGTCCCCAGTTCTGTGCTGCTCAAGACCCTGGGAGTGTCCTATCTGGTTTACGCGGAACTCCGAGCTTTGCGGCCCATTCTCAACGACTCCTCTTGGTGTCCCCCGAAGGCCCAAAAAGGGCACTCGCCAGTATCAGGATCGGCCAGGCTGTTTGGCGACGCTCCGCCGTCCGGGAGGATTGGGGCTTTTGTGCTGAGCTTTCCGAGCGTGCTCCGATTTCTCTGCCGACTGTGCACCTCCTCTAGCAGGATACCAGTCGAGTCAGACAAGGTGCGCTACCGTAGCTGACTGAAAGATCTCGAACAACAGCCGGGGGAGTGATTGCCAGGTGGCGGGATAGACTGGTTCTCATGGTGGGCCTTGCGTGACTGCCAAGGCCATCGATAATGCCGCTACATCAGAGGTCGTCCTGCCGAAGCTCCAGCTCGGCGAGGGGTTGGATCTGTGCTGGTGGTTGAGACAGTTGTTCAGAAGGTTGGTCTCATTTTGCAACAGGTTTTCTTTGCCTATGAGTTTGCTGGTTGTTGGATCCGTTGCGTTGGATGACATCGAAACTCCGTCCACCACCAGGCGGGATGTCCCCGGTGGCTCGGCGATGTACTTTTCCTACACGGCGAGTTATTTCTCTACGGTTCATTTAGTAGGTGTGGTGGGTGAGGACTGGCCCCTGGAGCACACCGAACTGCTCACCTCGCGAGAGATCCAAACAGCCGGCTTGGAGATCGTCTCCGGCGGGAAGACCTTTCGTTGGCGGGGCAAGTATCACCCCAATATGAACGACCGGGACACACTGGAGGTCCACCTCAACGTTCTGGAACACTTCAATCCAACTGTCCCCGAAACAGCACAAGATTGCCCGTTTGTCTTTCTGGCTAACATCGCCCCGGAAACTCAACTCCGGGTTTTGGAACAGACGACAGCACGTCGGTTCGTGGTGGCCGACACCATGGACTTGTGGATCGAGATCCAGCGCGACCCCTTGATGGAGCTGATTCGTCAAATCGACGGCCTCGTTCTCAATGACAGCGAGGCCAAAATGCTCGCTGACGACGACAACCTGGTCCGAGCCGGCCATACCGTGCTCGAGATGGGCCCCAAATTCGTCATCATCAAAAAAGGCGAACACGGTGCGATGTTCTTCGGGCACGGCCAGACTTATGTGTTGCCGGCCTTCCCCACCGCCAAGGTCCTCGACCCCACCGGGGCAGGTGATAGCTTCGCAGGAGGCATGATGGGTTATCTCGCACAAGTCAACCCCTCAGAGTTTACGCCGACCATCTTGAAGAAAGCCATCGCCTACGGAATCGTCGCAGCAAGTTTCACCGTGGAAGATTTTAGCCTCGATCGCTTGCTACAGGTCCAACGAACCGATATCGAGCAACGTCTCAATTCCTATCAGGAAATGCTGGTGTTCTAAGATTGGCGTTTTCCAAGTTGGCGTTCTCAAAGTATGTCACCTCTGAGAGCTTAACAACCGGAGCCGAGGTCGGCTAAGCACCAAGCCGCCGAAAACAGCTTGCTGAGAATTGGGCTTTGGAAAACTGGGCTCCCGAAGATGCGAGCCGCTTTGCGACTGCGGTTTTCTCTATGGATGCCGACACAGCCGAAGAATGGGTTAGGCGACTGGGAGGGACCCTGGAGCATGCCTCTGCGGAACTCGGCGGCGGGGTCATCGCCGTGAAGCTCTCTGGGCCTGCAGTGCTCGATCGGTCTTTGGCACCGTTGGCAGACCTCCCAACCCTCGCAACACTCAGGCTGCACGACACAGCCGTCTGCGGCTGGGGGCTACGGTCTCTGACCCGTTCGCGTTTTCTCACCGAAGTGGATCTGACCGGCTCCACCGTTGTGGACACCGCTGCACCAGTGCTGGCCGAATTGCCCGTTGTGCAGCGATTGATCCTCACGCGGACACTGATGACTGACCGTGGATTGGCTCGGCTTCAGCCCTCGGATCGACTTCAGCTGCTTTCTTTAGCGGAAATGGCTGTCACTGACAGTGGGCTTCAGACCTTAGCGAATTCATCGGCCTGGGCTCACCTCTCCGAGCTCAACTTGGCCGGGCTGTCGGTGACCAACACCGGGTTGAGCCGATGTTCACTCCCGCGAGCCTTGGCAAGTCTGAACTTAGAGAGCACGGCCATCACGGACATGGGATGTTGTTGGTTGGCCAGGGTGGCGAGGTTGAGCTCGCTTTCGGTTCGCCAAACGGCCATCACCGACTCTGGGGTGCGTGTGTTGGCCCAGTGCCCTCAGTTGAGAAGGCTCAATCTTCGGCAAACCAACCTGACGGATCGAGGCCTGATCCATGTTGCTGACCTGGGCCAGTTGGAGGAGTTGAACATCAGCGACACGGCGGTCACCGATCGGGGACTGGCACCTCTTGGCAATTTGCCTGGTTTGAGGACTTTGCGTCTGAACAATCACGCTCTGACGCAGACGGGCATCCGCCATCTCCGCAGTTGTCGCCAGTTGAGCCAACTGTGGCTTCATGGGACGAGCCTCAGCCCGCAGGCTGCTGACGAACTGGCTGACTTTTCGGAGTTGGCCGGGCTGGTGGTCTCCGAGCATCAACTCAGCCCAGCGGCTCTCGCTCGTCTTCAAGAAGCCCGGCCTGATCTGCGGATCCTGCAGTTGAGCGCTTCAGCCAAACTCCCCTGAGCCGGGAAGTCGGCTTGATGCCTTTCCATGCTGGCGGTCTTCAAAAAAGTCCTCATCAAGGGAGGTTCGTTGCTGCAAGGGCAACAAACCATCCTCGATAAACCATCCTCGATAAGCCATCCTCGATAAACCATCTTCGATAAGGAACGACGACCTAAGCGCCACAAACTCAGGCTGACTGCGAAATGCCAGAGACCATCACAAAGACCTTCGCCTCAGAGGTCCACTCCTTGACTTGAGACAGCGGAAGGCTCACCGAACCGCCAGATCCTGCCCGGGTACCCGGCAAACGGAACGACAGTTGAGTGGCGTTGATCCAGAACCGTTTGCCGGGTACCCGGGCAGGATCTGAATCAGCGGTACTGAAACAGCCTTCCCTGTGGAGAGAGCAAGCAAGACGCCCGAGCGACGCAACATCGCCCTGAAGGCTGGACCTCCCTGACAAGGCTAGGCGACTGACAGAAGCACCGCAAGCGCCACACGATCAGTCGATAAAAACCTGAGCTGATCCCCAGAAGGCAAACTCATAGGACCAGTTGTTGGCGGCGTTGATCAGTTCCAGACGCACCGTCTGGCCGGCCAATGGCGACAGATCCACCTCGATGTCCTGCCAGAACCGGCCCCCCCTGCCTCGTCGGACGATTTGGCTGTGCAGTTGCTGACCGTTGCCGCGAACGATCAGACGCCAGTCGCCTGACTGGTGAGGAGCCACCGACACGAGCAACTTGGCATGAGCGCTCGGCGGAATCGTCACCGTCCGTGAGAGCACACAAGGCTTGCGGCGATCGACCGGATGGGTCCTGAGCACCCCACTTCGGCCGTGATAATCTGCCAAAATCGCCACACCACCTTCGCCAACAGCCGTTGTGGTAAATCCTGGTACGACTTGAGAAATCAAAGAGGCAAATTGTTTCGGGTCGTTGGTCTGCTGCGGCTGCGGACTCAATGGCCACAAGGCTTGCGCGTCTGGCTCGGTAGGAGGCCGATCGAGCACCAAGTAAGCGAACAAATCGGCGATCTCCTGCTTGCTCAGCTGTTTCTCGATGCCCTCGGGCATCAGCGACAACTTGCTGACGGCCATTTCATCGATGGAGCTGCGAGGGACGACCTCCCGTTTGCCACCTTGAACCTTGAGGACCACACGGCGGTCGTTGTCCTCCTCCAATAACCCTGTGATCACGCGCCCATCGTCTGTCAGGACCGTTCGTGCTTGATAGGAAGCTCCGATGACTAAACTCGGATCAAAAACATTGGAGAGCAATTGGTCAAAAGAAGCCCTTCCGTTGCGGGTGATCTCGGGGCCGACTTCATATCCCCGGCCATGGAACTTGTGGCACTGTGCACAGAGTTTTGTGTAGACCTTCACACCAGCGTGAGGGTCGCCCTTGGTGGAGCGGATCAGTTGCCGCATCTCGGTAAGGACCTGTTCTCGTTGAGGGTTGCGATCGGTGCGGATCGATCCCCAGCGTTTTTTGACAGCCGCCACAAGCTCGGGATCGCGGCTGGAGAGCAACTTACGAATCTGATTGACGTTCAGCGCTGAGGCAGCAACTCGACCTGCGGCCACCTCCTCCAACAGAGGCTTGGCCCAAGCACTGCGGGATGTCAGCAACTCGATGGCCTTGGGCTTCAGACCGGGTTCCATCTGCGGATACTGCTGAAGCACCGTCGTGGCGACAGCGGAGTCAGGCAAACCCCCAAGGGCCGCAAGGACTTGGGACCGAAAGCCAATCGACCCTCTCCCGCGATCGGCCAGGGCCTCAGCGACAGGCTTGAGGAGTTTTTGAGCACCTCGGTTTTTGCCGCCGCCGGAGATGACCGCCTTGAGGGCCTGGATACGGCGGTCCTCCGGGGCTGCTTGGTTAGCGAACACCCGTGTGGCTGCCTGAAAGGCAGCAGGATCACGCCAGGTGGCCGCCAGCAGCATGGCATCCAGGTGAAGCGGATGATTCGTCGGTCCGGCCAGAATTGGCTGCAGCACAGGGGAAAGCTTCTCCCGGAGTTGCTGGCGCTGTTGGGCGTTGACCTCGCCGGTCTGGACTCGTGCTGCCAAGGCAGCCAAGGACTGTTGCTTGATCGAGCTGCCAGCTGTCGGACTGTTCAACAACACCGTCACCAGCGAGACCACGGGCGTCACATCGCCACTGCCAGTCGCCAGGATCCGCTTGACGACCTGGGGCATCATGGCAGCGACGGGCGGCTTGTCCAGCAGTTTTCTTTTCTGCAGAGCGGTCAAGAACTCGTGGGCTTGCGTTTCCAGTAACGGGTGCAGATTCTGCCAAACAATATGAGGAATCAGCTTGTCGTCTCCGGCCTCAGCCAGCACCTCTGCTAAGACGGCCAAAGTATCCAGGCTTTGGATTTTCTTGGCCGCAATGGCCACCTGCAGTCGAACATCGGCCGACGGATGTTTGGCCAAGCCGGCGATCTTCTGGAGCGTTTTCTCGCTGTGCACTTGACCTGCATTGCCGGCAGCCCGCACGGCCCAAGCCACCAGTGGCGGCTCAGAATCGGCCAGCAGGCGATCCAGGGTGGCTTCGCGAAGGCCAACGCTGACCAACACCCAGAGAGCAGGCAGACGATACTTTTGTGCCACAGCCCGAAACAAGACCAACTGCTCCAGCTTCTCGGTCAGCTGGGTCTTCGCCTCAACGGAGGCCTCCGAGGAGCTACCAGACAGCCGTTCAAAAAGCAGGCGCCCGGCGATCTGGCGATCGTAGACATTGGGGCTCTGCAACAGCTCGATCAACCGATCGCTGTCCAACTGGGCCAAGTTGAAACCGCTACGCCGAGGGGTATTCTGGTAGCGAATACGCCAGAGCCGACCTCTCAGTCGGTCAATCCCCTGAGGATCACGGTTGGCATCTTGGTAACAGTGATAGCGGTCGTACCAATCCAGCACATACAGGCAGCCATCTGGACCAGTCTTCTGAACAACCGGCATAAACCAGGCGTCGTTGGCCGTGAGAAAATCGTCACGGGGAGTGGCAAAGTACGAGGAGCCATCGCGGCGGAGGGCATCACAGTTGATGCAACCGCCGTGGATATTTCCCATGTAGAGCTTTCCGCGATACTGCTCCGGATAAGCAGGGCTATCGAAGAGGGTGATTCCGCAATAGGCGGCCTTTTGGTGTTTGTGTTTGACGATGGAATGCATGGGGCGTGTAAACGGCGGATAAGGCCCGCCTTGGCGGATGTAGTAGCCGCTTTCGGTGATGTGCCAAAGGTGGTCGATCACACAGGCGCTGATGAAGGCGCTGCCGAGGTGATCCCAGGCGATGCCCCAAGGGTTGCTGGTCCCCTCGGCAAACAGCTCGAACTGACGGGTTTGCGGGTGGATGCGGAACATCGCACAGGTGAAGCGATATTCCTGACCACGGTGTTTGACATGGCTATGATTGAACACGCCGTTGAGCCCATAAAGCCAGCCGTCTGGGCCCCAAGTCAGCGAGTTCGGCAGCTCGTGGGTATCGGTCCGCCCAAAACCGCTGACGACCACCTCGCGTTTGTCGGCCTTGTCGTCACCGTCGGTATCCTGAAGGAACAGGATGTCGGGGCTGTTGGCAACCCACACACCGCCATGACCAACGGCAATGCCTGAGGGGATGTTCAGTCCTTCGGCAAAGACGGTCACCTTGTCGGTTTTTCCATCGCCGTTGGTGTCCTCCAAGATTTTCACGCGATCCTTGCCGGGTCCGGCGCTGCGTCGGGGATATTCCAGGCTTTCGGTAATCCAGACACGTCCTCGCTCATCGAAGCACATCGCCACGGGGTTGACGATCTGCGGCTCGCTGGCGACCAATTCGACCGTAAACCCGTCAGGGACGGTCATCTTCTTTTGCGCCTCGGCAGGCGAGAGGGGCGGTCCAGGCGGTTGGCTCTGATGGTGGGGGATGACGATTTTCGGTCGTTCTTCAGCCGACAGTGACCCGGAAACCAGACCAAGAACAGCCAGGTCAAGGACAGTCAACACAACCGAAACGGCCAGGATTCTTGGAACAAAACAACAGCAAAGCCGGCGAACAGTCATGGGGAGTGATGGGCCTTCAGGAAACGGGATGGTGCCTTGGACGTCGAACTGCATTCTGCCCTCCCCTTCAAGCCGCCTGCAACGCCCAACGCACCTTCAGGAGCCGGCTCCCTCGGGAGGCATGCCTCTGGCAAGCAGGCATTCCCTTGATAACCATCGCTCCCACATGATCCGTCCCAGTGGATGACCAAAAGCAGGAGCCACCCTGGACGAGAGCAGCTTTTCTCCCACAATGCCTGAACACCCGTTGATATCCGTGCCCAAGAAGATCAACCTTGGGCAGGCACCGTCGAGGACCCCGGGCAACCAGATGGCCAAACCAACAGGCAAGAAAGTCCTCGGGTGCCGAAGTCCCTGACGAGTTGGTTCTCAGTTGAATTCCGTGGAGCTCGATCTGTCGAAGCGGCACCTCGACCAACACACGAGAACCGACCAACTCAGATTTCAGAGAGCGACCACTCCAAGCCAAGGGTGCTGGGATGAGGTTTCCCAAAACACGTGCCACAACGATCCTGACTGTCCGCCGGCCTGATTGTGTGGCTATTGGGGGCGACGGCCAGGTGACCCTGGGCGAGTCGATCGTCAAGGGCGATGCCCACAAGATCCGTGAACTGCTGGACGGACAGGTCCTCTGCGGCTTTGCTGGGGGAGCGGCCGACGCCTTCGCCCTGCTGGAACGCTTTGAGACCAAACTGCGGGACTACCCGGCCAACGTTCCGCGAGCAGCCACCGAACTGGCCAAAGACTGGCGAACTGACCGCGCTCTGCGGCGTCTGGAAGCCCTCCTGGCGGTTGTCGATGTCCGTCATACGCTGCTGATCAGCGGGATGGGCGATGTCATCCAGCCGGCCGATGGAGTTTTGGGAATCGGCTCGGGAGGGAACTACGCGGTGGCGGCTGCCAAAGCCCTCCTCATGCACACCGAACTGCCCGCTGAAGCGGTCGTCCGAGAGGCCCTGAGGATTGCCGCCGGAATCGATATCTACACCAACGACAATATTGCTGTGAAGGTGTTGCCGTGCGAGACCTGACACCACGCCAAATCGTCGACGAACTCAACAAGCACATCGTCGGCCAAGCCGATGCCAAACGCGCCGTCGCTGTGGCAGTCCGCAATCGCTGGCGCCGGCAGCATCTCCCTCCAGAACTTGCTGCCGAAGTCGCGCCCAAAAACATTCTCATGATCGGACCAACCGGCGTCGGCAAGACGGAAATCGCTCGTCGGCTGGCCAAGCTCACCGGCGCTCCCTTTGTCAAAGTCGAAGCCTCCAAATTCACCGAAGTCGGCTACGTCGGCCGCGATGTCGAGAGCATGGTTCGCGAGCTGGTCGAGAACGCTGTGCTGCTGGTCAAGCAGAAACAACGCGAAAAGGTCCAAGAAGAGGCCCAAACCCGCGTCGAAGATCGGATCCTCGATCTCCTCGTACCGCCCCCTGCAGGTCGCTACGGATTTGAGTCGACCGAGGGAGCCCAGACGCCGGAGCAATACGGTCGGAGTCGAGAAAAACTTCGTGAGATGCTTCAAGCCGGGGCGTTAGAAGAACGCAAGGTCGAAGTCTCTTTGGAGCAGAAGGCGCCGCCGATTTTGATGGCCGGCACGGGCATGGAGCAAATGGATCCCAACATGCAGCAGTTTTTGGAGCGGCTGATGCCCAAGAACCGCGTACAACGAGAGATGACCGTCGCTGACGCCCGGAAAGCACTTCTTGAAGAGGAGAGCGAAAACCTGCTCAACCAAGAGCAGGTTCAGGCCGAGGCGGTGGAACTGGCCGAGAACATGGGCATCATTTTTCTGGATGAGCTTGACAAAGTCGTCGCCTCCGACGGTCACCACAAAGGCGCTGATGTCTCCCGGGAAGGTGTTCAGCGAGATCTCCTGCCGATTGTCGAAGGCACCGTTGTGCAAACTCGGCATGGACCTGTCAAAACCGACCATGTGTTATTCATTGCCGCGGGTGCGTTTCACCGCAGCAAGCCCAGCGACCTGATGCCGGAACTGCAAGGCCGGTTTCCCACACGGGTGGAACTGACGGATTTGACCAAAGAGGATTTTGTCAGGATTTTGACCGAGCCCAGCAGCTCGCTGACCAAACAGTATGCCGCCCTCTTGGATACCGAAGGAGTCCAGCTGACCTTTCAGCCCGACGGTGTGGAGGCCTTGGCCGATTACGCCTTCCGCGTCAATCAGGGCACCCAGAACATTGGTGCTCGTCGCCTCTACACGATCATGGAGCGATTATTGGAGGAATTGAGCTTCGAGGCCGCCGAGATGAGCTCCGCCCAAGTCCAGGTCAACGCTGGCTACGTACGCCAACGCCTCGAAGCAATCTCCCAAGACGAAGACCTCAGCCGCTTCATTCTGTAGCCAGCAAGCTCACAGCAACCCAAAGGCAGTCAGGGTGGCCTGAAGCTTGGCCAGTTGGCCAGTGTCCAACGGTGTCATGGGCAAACGCAACACTCCGGTATCGCGGCCCAGAAGCTTCATGGCTGCCTTGATGGGAATCGGGTTAGATGCCAGCGAGAGCATCTCGCGGCACAGCGGAAAGAGTTTGAGGTGGCAGGCACGGGCAGTTGCCGTCTCTCCCGCGTCGTAGGCTCGAAACAGCTTCAGCATCTCACCCGGGACGATGTTGCCCACCACAGAGATGACGCCGCGACCGCCGACGGACATCAGCGGCAGTGTCATGCTATCGTCGCCGGAGAGAACCGTCAGGTCGGTGTGGGCAATCACTTGCGAGGCTTGGTCCAGGGAGCCGGTGGCCTCTTTCAGCAAAGCGATGTTCTTCAACTCCGCCAGGCGGATGATCGTCTCCGGCTCGATATTCTTGCCGGTCCGGCCGGGGATGTTATACACGCAGATCGGCAGATTGGTGGCCTCAGCCAACGCTTTGTAGTGCTGGTAGAAACCTTCCTGAGTTGGTTTGTTGTAATATGGAGCCACCACCAAAGCCGCATCAGCGCCGACCTTGGCAGCAAATTTGGTCAGTCGCAACGCCTCGGCGGTGTTGTTGCTGCCTGTCCCCGGCATCACTTTGACGCGACCGGCAGCTTGCTGCACGACCGCCTCGATGACGCGTTCATGCTCCTGATGGGAGAGTGTGGGGGACTCTCCTGTTGTGCCGACCGGGCACAGACAATTGGTGCCGGCCTCGATCTGAAACTCGACCTGAGTTTTCAGTCTCTGAAAATCCACCTCGCCCTCGCTCGTCAGCGGAGTGACCAGCGCTACGCTCAAGCCAGCAAACGATTCAGCCCGAGTTGTCATGGTTGATACACCGGCTCAGGTCGGGTGTTCCCACAGGTGGGTGTTGCTAAAGTCCTATCTCAGGGTGAGCTGCATCGGTGGCGATCAGTCGCCCCTCTCTGAGCCCGCAGCATAGGACATTCGCAGCCGCGCTGTAAAGCTCAGTCAAGGTCAGGGACCTGCTAGGGCCAACGAGGCAGAGCCTTTTGCCCAAGTTGACTTCCCATCCCTGGGCTCGGTTGCATCAAAACAACCCCCGTCAAACGGGTGCGACTCAATGATCCAACTGGATCGTTCTTCTCAAGTCCACGCCAGGTTTGATCGAACAATTTACCTAATCTCGCTAGCTATAATTAGTAATTACTCCAGACTTGCCTCAGCGGCAGCGGGGCACGCAGCTGCCCAAGCTACCGCTGATGGAGGATGTGGATTTGCTAGTCTGGGTGGTCTTGAATCGCTACCTGTTACATCTCACCAGGCGATTTGACGACGATTCCATCACGCCGAAGCTGACCTCCGCCAGGCATACGCCTTGGCGTAAAGGTTCGCTTGGCTTTGTAGGCGTATTTGGGGTTGTTGAGAAACTTCGCCAAGACTTGCTCGTACAACCGTCTTGGACTTGAGAGACTCTTGTTTTCCAGATTGCCCGGCAACCAGCCGTTGATCAGGCGAAAGTAGTCTTCCAAGATCGAAGCCTGCTGCTCCATGCCATAGTCCAAGAAATCCTTCGACGCTACCAGTGTGTAGGGATAGGCGGCGTCGTAGTCTCCCAGGTGTTTGAACACCTCATCCAACGCGGCACCGATGGGATTGAGGACGTTGTTCTGGTACTGCCAAACGTGGGTCATTTCATGAAGAAAGAACCCTTGCTTGCCGATGGTCTCCTTCGAATAGTCCCCCTTGTAGGCCGCACCGGACATGTAGATCTCACCGTTGGGTGTCATCCCACTGCGATCCGGTTGAAAGAAGATGTAGCTCTCATCGTGGACTTTGATCAGCGAGTAGTTGAGCGAATCGCCGAAAAAGGTCTTTGCCAGGTTGATTTCGCCGGGCGTCAATGATCGACTGGCCATGGGCTGGTTCCTGAATGGCGTTGGGCACTGTGGTCTGCGGACGACCGAGTTCTGCAAACAACAAAGTTCTGCGAAAAGTCCACCCAAAACACCTTGAAAAACTCTGCCAGAAACACGCTGCCAGAAAAACTCTGCCAGAAACACTCTGGCAGAAACACTCTGGCAGAAACACTCTGGCAGAAACACTCTGGCAGAAACACTCTGGCAGAAAAACTCTGGCAGAAAAGCCAAGGCAGGCGTAGAGCTCGCGAGGCTTGTGTCACTTCCGGAGCTTCAGCTGGTTTTGCAAAGTGTCTTGAGCCGATGTCCTTTCCAGCGAAGCTGCTGGGCTTTTGTTACATGGCTCACAAAACTTCAGGCTGAACCAACCAGCCGGGTTGGGCGTCTTCTCTGCTATCTGCTGATCCCACGCGAGACCGCGTTTGTCGCCGCCCTTGCCGTCCAGCGGGGAAGGACCGGATCCATGAAGACCAGCCGCGAAGTGTACCACCAGATCCGCTGGGATCCGGCTCTTGATGAGGCACTCTTTTCGGTCGGCTACCGGGAGCGATTCGCGGGGGTATGCGAGGTCTCTTTTGAGGAGTTTTCTCAGCAGCCGATCCCCTGGGACCGCGTTGTCTATTTTCGCTTGGCTGAATTGATCGTTTGGGATCGTGCCGAGCGTATCGATCGCTTCGGTGACGGACGGATCCACGAACTCATCCAAAGCGTGTGCACAGGCCTGACCAGCTCAGCGACAGATCCCAGCAACCCACAACGTCAAACAGCCTACCGATACAGCCACTCTCAGGGACGCTGGGAGCAAAGCAGCCAGCCGCCCACGGGCCGGCGGTGGACGCCCGAGCTGACCGTTGTGACCTGGAATGTGCTCTTTGACCTTTACGATCGAGGAGAATTGGACCTTCCGGGGCGGATCCCCTTGTTGCTCGCGGCTCTCCAGGAAGTCGACGCTGATCTTGTAGCCCTCCAGGAAGTCACCCCTGTGCTGTTGCATGCGTTGTTGCGTCAGCCATGGGTCCGCCGCGGATACTTCCTCTCCGGCTCCCCGGCGGCAGAAACGGTCATGCCTTACGGTCCTTTGCTGCTTTCCAAGTTCCCCATCGACGAGCTGAGGTTCCTGAGTCACAGCCGAGATAAGCGGTCGATCATCGCGCGGTTGGCCCTGGGCGGGAGTTCCCTGGTCGTCGCTGTTGTGCACCTGCCCAGCCAACGAGCCTCCAATCCCGCTGAACTGCGGGCACAACACCTCGGGGAATTGATGCCCTTTGTCTTTCAGGAAGAGGACCACGTAGCTGAGGCCTGGATGATCTTGGGAGATTTCAACTTCGCCCCGGGCGAGGAGCAGTCTCTCAGACGCAATGGTTTTTCCTTGCAGGACGCCTGGCCGGTCGCCCGTCCTGACGACCCGGGTCTGACGTTTGATCCTCAGCACAATGGGCTTGCCAGGGTGACCAGCCTCAGTGGCGATCCGGCTCGGTATGATCGGATTTTCTTTACATCAGGGTCGTTGACGCTGGTTCCTCAGCAGAGCTGGATGCTGGGGACTTTGCCGAAACGCACTGAAGGCGGCTGGCGGCTCCCTTCGGACCATTTTGGGGTTGCCTGCAGGTTTCGCTGTTATTCCGAAGAGCAGCAGCCGACCCACCGCAGCGCTGTGGTCGTGATTCCTCCCAAGGAAAGCTGGGAACCCATTCAAGCCCTGCGGCAACGCTACGATCGGAACTTCCGCCGCTGGATGCCACACATCAACTTGCTTTATGGCTTTTTGCCGGAAGAGCATTTCCCACAGGCCGCTGAGCTGATCGGCCGAGCTGTGCAATCGGTCGGTCCGTTTCGCTTGAGGTTGACTCAGCTCCGCTCGTTCACGCATCGCTTTAGCCACACGCTGTGGCTTGAACCCTCCACCGATCCACCTGGCAAACTTCAGCAATTGCAGGCGACTTTGCGTGAGTTGTTCCCTCAGTGTCCCGAACAGAGCGAGAAATCCCCTTGGGGCTATACGCCTCACCTCAGCGTCGGGCAGTTCTCGGGGTCTTGTGAGGCTCTGGCCGATCGCCTCCAAGAGTGGCAAAAAGACTGGAAGCCCCTGGAGTTTCCTGTTGGCGAAGTATGCTTCATCAGCCGTCGAGGTGAAGAACCATTTGAGCTTAGGCAGCAGATCTCTCTGAGCTCACCGACAGCAAGCGATCAGTCCGGGTCCACCCCAGCTTGGAGAACGCCACCGGCAGAAGACTTCAGCAGAGATCGCCAAAGGCGAGAGCAACTCATTGAGATCCTCAGCGGGATCCAGGAGGAGTGGTTACAGCACCACGGGGTCCAACCTCCCTATCGGCTGCTGTCGGTGGTGGGGTCTCAATGGCTGGGAAGCGAGACCGTCGGTGATGATCTCGATGTTCTCTGCGTTGGTCCAGCGGAGGCATCCCGACAGGAGTTCTTGGCGTTGTTGGAGGAGCGACTGCGGAGGCGAGGAGGACTTCTCTGGTATCGCGTGGTCGAGGAGGCCGTCCCTTCGCTGGCTCGACTTTGCTACGAGGGGATCCAGGTCGATGTGCAGTATGCATGTTTTGCACAGCAGATGCCGCTGCGGCACCCCTTAGGATTGTCGCTGTCGGAGTTGGAGCAGTTCACCCCGGAGAACCGACAGGCCCTGGCCTCTGTCCGAGATGGGGCGGCCTTGCTGAGATTACTGGGGGCCAAGATGGAGACTTTTCGTCCGAGTGTGCGATGGATCAAGGATTGGGCCAGGAGGAGGGCGATCGACTCGACCGGATGGGGCTTTTTGGGAGGCTTTGGCTGGACTCTGCTGACAGCCTGGATCTGTCAGCGGCTCCCCGTCACCGCCGGGCCTGAGGAGGTGATCTGCACCTTGTTCAAAACACTCAGTCGTTGGGACTGGAGGGAGCCGATCACCCTCACCCCAGAAAGCCGATCCTACTGCCTGGCTCAGGGCGGTGGCCGACCCACCAAACCCATGCAAATCATCAGCCCGACACCTCCCTGCGACAATACCGCCGCCAACGTCACCCCGGGCACTCTCTCGATTGTGCGGAAGGAACTCACCCGGGCTGAGCAGATGTGCTCTGTCGAAGGCCAGCCGCCGGACTGGGGAACCATCTTGGCTGAAAATGCATGGAACTTTCCTTGGTACCTTGTCTTGGAGCTGGAGTGTGCCTCAGCAGAAGAGGCAGCAAAGTGCATCGGTTGGGTGGAAGGACGTTTCTTGACGCTGTTGATCCAGTTGGAGAAGATCCCGGGCTTGTCGATTCGGCCGATTCCTCAACGGGATCAGGTCCAGGTGGAGGCCAGCCCACCAGCAGCCAGCCCACCAGCAGCCAGCCCACCAGCAGCAAGCGCACCAGCAGCAAGCCCGCAACTGGCCACGGCCCAACCAGCCCAGCAGAGGGTGTTTCTCTGGGGGCTTCAGGGATTGACCACCCCCGAGGCCATTGCAAAGCCCCGCCGACAGTTCGAGTCACGGTTTGCGAAATGGAATGATCGTCCGGGCAACGGTCTGCAAGTGACGGTTCGATCGGCTGAGCAGATCCGAGCTCGGTGGCCGGCGATCACGCTGGTCGGAGCCCCGGAAACCGAGTTGGCCCGTTGAGAACTCCAGGGGCTGGGTCCAGCAATCCGAGGTCCATCCTTGCCTCCTCAGCAGGCGGTCTCCAAGGACAACACCTTACGTCAGGGCCGAACGGGCCAGTCAGCCTGATAGTCGGCCAGAGTACGGCCTGGGTAAGTGCGGGAAAACTCCTGTTTGAGGACCTTCTCAATCGCCGCAGCAAAGGGAGAGTGCTTGTGGACGGCCAGCCCATAATCGTAGGCGGTCGGATAGAAGGTATAGTTGCTGGCAAAGTCGTCGCTATCAAGAATCTCTTTGGTGGCGAAGGTGTAATCCGAATGCGGCATCCAAAGCAAATCGGGGCGTCTGGAAAGAAGGTACTCCGTTGAGAATCCCTCGTGAGCGATTGTACGATCATGCAAACCAACAAGATCGATGATCGTCAGCTTCGGATGCTCGGAACCAAGGTAACCATATTCGGAGGATGCGATCGCCACATCGCTAGGCATCTTCTTCAAAAGAGAGTTCATGGCCAAGATGCTCTCCCACCAACCGAGTGTCGGAAGAACGCCACCCGAGGGCGTCTTGTAGGGGTACTTGGTCCTGAAATGGGGTGGCTCTCCAATGGCCCAGTCCCGCCAGGCGGCGATCAGCCGTCGCTCCACCTCTGGCGAAGTGAAGAAGAAAACCAACCCGATCAACACAAGCGTTCGCCACAGCGACACTCGGGAGCTCCCCGCTGCCTGCGGCCCTCGCTGACTTGTCGCTTGGGGTACTGATTGCTCAGACAGCTCTCCTCTGGCAGAAAGCTCTCCTTCGGTAGAAAGTTCACGCTGTGCGGGGTTTTTCTGCTGTGTTGCGGTGGGCCGGAGAAATCCCTCAAGTGCTACAAAAGCACCAAGAACAAGAAATGGAAGTGACGGATAGTAGTAACGAGATACCGAGCCCATGATTTGAGTCACTGTGGCGTAGTAGCTCACTGTTAAGAAAAAAGGGATCCCAATCGCTGCGATCTTGGGGGCACTCTGGCGGGTGGTGCAGTAGACAATCACCAGCACAAAGAATAATGACCCGCGAAAGAAATTGTAAGTATAGTCGGCGGCATTCCACTTATAACTTCCAATATAGCCCCGATAAAAACCTGCGGATTTTGCATAATAAGACAGTGGGAGTAGATCTCCAAAAGCCGCTTGCTTCCAGAGCAGATCGAGACATAACAACCCAACAAAGACCAGAGAATAGGCGATCGCCCACCTCCAATGTCGCCAATTTCCTGCCAATAAAAACAGACCAGGCAACAGCAGACAATACACTCCCATATCCGGCCTCGTCAGAAAGCACCCGTACGCCACAACGGCACAAAGGAGAAGCCTGGCGATCGTCCGGCGACGCTCCAGCAGGAGAATGCAACCGATGAAGACCGAGTTGAACAGTATCGCCAAAGTCGTCTCCATCCCGGTTTGGCTATGATATCGAAAAGGAAAGGCAAGTACGATACAGGGCACCGCCAGTAAGGGAAGCCATGTGTTTCTCAGAGCTGGAAAAAACACAAAACCGATCCCAATCAGCACGGCCACTGAAGCCAGTCCAGCAGCCAAGGAGACGCTGGTCAGCACGAGCGTATCGGGGAAGTCCGTCAACCCGCGGACAGCCGTGATCACCAGAAGGTGCGTGATGCTGGTGATCCCGTAGACCGTTCCATCTTCCACGTTCCAGGAAAACCCGTCCCCCGAAAGCCAATGCTTGGCATACCGCAAAAACATATAGGAGTCATCAAACTCCGTTTCGGCCAGTCCCGGCACAATGGACGCGGCGGAGAGCACCAACGCAACCACGGCGATCACCAGGCAACTCCCACGGATCAACAAAATCATCTGCATGGTTGAGCTCTCACAAGCGTTGAGCGGGCGAAGTGAGTTTTTCGCTACGTAGGAAACTGGGAACAAGGTAGGCGCGGTGACCCATTCAGCCACCTCGGGAGAAAAGCCCACCGGAACAAAGCTGGATTGCGCCTCGCCGCGATCGGAGGTTCCCCCGCTGATTGGGCCAACACTTGAGAAGCCGGCAACTGAGAAGCCGGCACTTGAGAAACGCCAACTAAGAAACGGCAACTGAGAAGCCGGCAGCGGTGACCTCCTTCTCGAGGGGCTCGACGCCGAAGTGTCGCCGACGGAAAGGGTGAGCATCAAAGCCATGGGGACAGATAGTATGAAACGCTGAAATCTGCGGCACAACCCAAACGGACACCCCCCCTGCGAGCCTGTCGGCGCTGCCGCGGCCGGTCTATCATAGGCGGAAACTTTGGTGAGGGTCTCGTTCGCCCTCTCACCCAAGCTCACCAAAGACCTCGAGCCAAACCCATGCTCAGTCGGTACTTCATCCACCGCCCGATCGCCGCCTGCGTCATCTCCATCCTGTTTGTGATTTTCGGTTTGGTCGCCTTGCCGAAGTTGGGCGTCGAGCAGACACCCAATATCACACCCCCCACAGTGTCGGTCCGATGCTCCTATCCAGGAGCCAGCGCAGAGGTGTTAGCTGACAACGTGGCCGAGCCCATTGAGTCGGCGGTCAATGGAGTGGAGGACATGTTGTATATGTCTTCCAAGAGTTCTGACGACGGAACCTATGAGCTGACGGTCACCTTTGAGGTCGGCACCAACATCGATATGGCCACGGTGCTGGTGCAAAACAGGGTCTCCGAGGCACTGCCGAAGCTTCCCGAGGAGGTCAAACGGCAAGGAGTCACCACTCAGAAGGAATCGACCAACATGGTGCTGATTGTCAATATGATCAGCCCATCTGGGCAATACGACGACTTGTTTTTGAGCAACTATGTTGGCACGCAGATCAAGGATGAGCTGGCCAATGTCGCTGGCGTGGGCCGGGTCAACGTGATGGGGGCCAAAGACTTCAGCATGCGGATTTGGCTGGATCCCAATCGCCTCCGCGCACGGGGGTTGACCACCAATGACGTCGTTCGGGCCATCAGCGAGCAGAACGTTCAGGTGGCCGCAGGGCAGATCGGCGGGCCCCCCAGCCCGAAGGATCAAGTTTTTCAGTATACGATCAATGCCTTAGGTCGCCTGGAGAATCAGGAACAGTTCGAAGGGATCATCGTCAAGACCGGTCAAAACGGCCGCGTCGTCCGTGTCCGCGATGTGGCCAAAGTCCAGCTCGGTGCTGAGAGCTACAAATGGTCAGTCAGCTTGGATAACCAGCCCAGTGTGGCTGTGGCGATCTATCAACTGCCTGGTTCCAACAGCTTGGAGGTCGCCGAAGGGATCCGCGCCAAGATGGATCAATTGAAGGCTCGGTTTCCCCCTGGATTAGATTACCAGATTGCTTATGACACCACCCGGTTTGTTGAGGCCAGTATCCAGGAGGTCTTTGTCAGCTTGTTCATGGCGGTCATCTTGGTTGTGGTCACCGTTTACGTCTTCTTGCAAGATTTTCGCACAACGCTGATTCCCTCGCTGACCATTCCCGTTTCGCTGATTGCCACTTTGGCGGTGATGTATGCGACCGGCTTTACGATCAACACACTTTCGCTCTTCGGTCTGGTCCTGGCCATCGGGATTGTCGTCGATGACGCGATCGTCGTTGTGGAGAACAGCATGCGGCTGATCGACACGGAGGATTTGAGCCCGACGCAAGCAGCCATCAGAACAATGCAGGAGGTCAGCGGCCCAGTGGTCGCCACAACTTTGGTGCTCTTGGCGGTCTTTGTGCCCACGGCCCTTTTGAGCGGGATTACCGGCCAACTGTATCGGCAGTTCGCCCTGACCATTTCTATCGCAACGGTTTTCTCGTCGATCAATGCGTTAACCCTCAGCCCAGCTCTCTGTGCGGTGTTGTTAAAAAAATCCTCCACGCAGCCCGGCAGCTTTCGCCTCTTCGACGGGCTGGTTCTTGGCCTGATGCTGGGGCCGTTTCTCGGGTGGTGCTTGTGGCCGCTGCTGGGGCCGGCTGTCGCTTTGGCGATCGGCGGGGCCGTTTTGGTGGCCTGTGTTTTGGGCACCGGTGCGTTCTTTGGGGCTTTTAATGCCACCTTCGATGTAGGCACCAAGGCATATACCTGGTTGGTCGGCGGAACCATCCGGGCCGCTTTGGTGGTCCTATTGGTCTTTCTCGGTTTGGTCGGTCTGACCGGCTGGGGCTTGGTCTCGGTCCCCACCGGGTTCATCCCCGATGAAGACCAGGGGTATGTGCTGCTCTCGGTGACCCTTCCTGAGGGGGCGACCTTGGGCAGAACCGAGAAAGTGATGGCCCAAGTCAACACGATTCTCGAGCAGACACCCGGCGTCAGCCAGATCCTTGCTGTGGTGGGCTACTCGCCGATCGACGCGGTGGTCACCAACAATGCTGGGGCGTTCTTCGTGATCCTCAAACCCTGGGACCAAAGAACCGATCGAGAGACTCAAGTTGAAGCGATTCTTCAGTCTCTGCAGCGGCGGATCTCCCAGAAGCAGGAGGCCGTCATCTTGGCCCTCAATCCGCCACCGATTCAGGGTCTTGGCACCGCCGGGGGATTTGAGTTTCAGTTGCTGGATGTAGAAAGCGCAGGACTGATGCAACTGGAGCAAACTGCCGAGATTTTGGTCCAACAGGGCAACGCCGACCCAACGCTAACGCGGATGAACAACAACTTCCGTGCGGCAGTTCCTCAGTTGTTCTTGGATGTAGATCGGATCAAAGCGAAAAAGCTAGGAGTGCCTGTCACGGAGATCTTCGCTACCGTTCAGGCCTATCTCGGCAGCGAGTATGTCAACGACTTCAATAAGTTCAACAAGACCTTCAAGGTCCTGGTCCAAGCCGACAGCCCCTTTCGCCGAGAGAAAAGCGATCTCGATCAACTGTGGGTCAGAAACGACCAAAACGGGATGGTCCCCTTGAGCACGCTGGCCTCTCTGGAAGATACCGTTGGACCCAAAACCATTTTCCGCTTCCAGACCAAGCCCTCAGCGACGATCACCGGAGCACCAGCTCCCGGATTCTCCAGCGGGCAAGCGATCACCAGGCTCGAGCAGATCGCCGCCGAGCAACTCCCCCCGGCCATGGATTCTCGATGGTCAGGGGTCACCCTCCAGCAGATCAAGGCGGGCAACGAAGCGGTGTTTATCTTCGGGCTGGCAATCCTGGTGGTGTACCTGTTGTTGGCCTTTCTTTATGAAAGCTGGATGATCCCTTGGGCCGTGATGCTCTCGGTGCCCTTTGCATTGTTGGGAGGAATCAGTCTGACTTGGCTGCGTGGTTTTGAGAATAACATCTACACGCAAATCGGCATGGTTCTGTTGATTGGCCTAGCCAGCAAGACTGCCATTCTCATTGTGGAGTTCGCCAAACAAAGGCGAGAAGAAGGACACTCCATTACCGATGCTGCTGTGGGGGCAGCTCAGATGCGGTTTCGAGCCATCCTCATGACCGCCCTCTCCTTCGTCTTGGGTGTGATTCCCTTGGCAGTCGCCACCGGTGCCGGCGCCGCCAGCCGTCAGTCCCTGGGAACAATCGTCGTCGGGGGCATGACCGCCGCAACCATCCTCGGCACGCTCTTCATCCCCGTGCTGTACTACATCATCCAGGCCACCAGTGAGTGGGCCTGGCCGCCCAGTCCATCCGCCCAAGGTCAACCCGATGAGCCTCGGCAAGCTCCCGCCTCCAACGCCAGCGGGGAACTCAGCATCAAAGGCCTTGCTCCGCAAGCAAACGAGGAAACGACGCAGCCGAGAACCCAAATCACCTCACCCTGAAAGATCGTCCAGGAGAGACTTTCCGCTGCAGTCACACCTCTTGGCCGGAATCGGGCCTTCCGGCCCAGCCGACCAATCTTCCTGGACGCAACACCGGACCACCTTTCCCCCAGAGACTGCTTCTGGTCAGGGACTACTGTCGGCCAGGGACTGCTGGCAATCGCGGAATCAGGTTCGCTCGAGCGATCTGCTCAGGCGTCACCATTGGCCTGCCGATGATCCTCGCTGGTGCCTTCAACCAGTCTGGTTGGAGAAATTGAGCCAGCGAAGATCTGCCAGGGGTGTTCCGAGGCTGGCGATTAGGACTCTTCTTGGGCTTCAGACGCCGGGGGGCTCTGCTGGGAGGTGGCAGGGACATCGGCCACGAAACGGTACCCGGCCCCACGAATGCTGAGGAAATGTCGAGGTTGGGTGGGATCTTCCTCAAAGTAGCGGCGTAGTTTTAACACGAAGTTATCGATGGTGCGAGTTTGGGGGTTGCTATCATAGCCCCACACATTCTCCAGAATCTCGTCTCGACTGATCACACGGCCCTGGTTTTCCACAAAGTATCGCAGCAGCTTCAACTCCATGGATGTTGGCCGCAGGGGTTTCCCGCGGACCTTCACCTCGAAGGTGTCGAAGTTGACCTCAACGTTTCCAAAGCGGAAGGTGGCGTTGTTCTCGGCTACCGGCGGATTGACCTTGGCCCTGCCGAGGCGTTGACTCCGGGCGAGTAACCCACGAACTCGCGCTAACAATTCCTCCAAGTCAAACGGCTTGGTCTGGTACTGATCGGCTCCAACATCGAAGCCCCGAGCTTTGTCTTCGCTGAGAATCCGAGCGCTGAGCATCAGCACGGGGACCTCATCACCGGCTGCGCGGAGTTTCTCACAGACCGCGTAACCACTCATCCCCGGAAGCATCAAATCAAGAATCACCAAGTCAATCGGCGGATTGGCCTCTTGCACAATCTTCAAGGCGTCTGGGCCGTCGGTGGCCAGAGTCACTCGGTAATTGTCTGCCTCAAGGTTGTATTTGATGCCAAAGGCCAGGTGGGCTTCATCTTCAACTATCAGGATATGCTGCTGCTGAGTTGATGCCGAAGATAACATCGAAACGCTCGGTCAGTCGGTCCGGCAAACTCCCACAGGAAGCCTTGCTGGTGAGGTCGGTCAGCGAAATTCTGGCCACCTTTGAAGCGTTCGAACAGTCGTCGACCGGAATGCCCCCTGAGCCAGCCAAAGGTCCAGCCGAAGCCCGGATTGCCTGAGTTGGTCGGCAGCAGACGAACACTTCGAAAGTCGTTCCTAGAATACCACCACTGAGGATCAGCTCCCAGGGTCCCCCGCACTCGCCAGTCCCTCTGGCCGACGGTCCAACAGCAGCTCAAGAATCGGTCTCCGGCCGTCCCCCGCGGTCTGCATCAGCAGCCTCGGCAGGAAACGACCCGTTTGAGCTTCGGCCCACCTGGGCAGCCTTTTCTGGCACGACCTGATCCTGCACCACTTGATCCTGCACCACTTGCTCTTGAAGTGCCGGATTCTGAGAGCTCTGGCCAGAATCGTGTTTTTCCAATTTTGATGCTGATCCAACCCGCGGTTCGGCAGATTCCTCTGGATGTGGTTGAACCGCGGGTCCTTGTTGCACAATCGGATCAACGTCGCCCTGCTGATCAGGCTGATCGAGCTGACCGGCTTGCCCGGTTTGCCCAGATTGAGTTGATTGCCTGAGGGTGACAGGACCGTTTTGCTCGGACTGGCGGGCTTTTGGTGGGCCGCTTTTTGGCCCCCCGGACCGCGAGCGACGACTGAGCGGTCCGCGACTGAGGGAGCGGGTGTCGGTGGGTGCCAGACGTGCGGCCTGACGATTTTCCCGTTGGATGGCCTCGTAGACCTCCTGGCGGTGAACTGGGATCTCCGTCGGGGCCTCGATGCCCAGACGGACTTTATCCCCACGAATGTCGACGATGGTCACCACGATGTTGTCACCAATGATGATGCTCTCGTCACGCTGTCGAGACAGAACGAGCATTGACCGCTCCCTCCTTTGAACGGTGCCGGCCTTTTCAGGATGCCGGCCTTTGAACAGTGCCGGCCTTTTGACGTGCCGGGTCAAGTTCTCAGCCGGCCATCGGGTTGCCTCCGGTGCAAAGCCGGCCAGCTCTTCGTACGTGTGTGGCAGGCAATCTCCTGCCGGTCCTCCTCGGCTCCGTCAGTCTCTGGGAAATACCCCCAAAGCCCCCCATCCTCACGGAGTGAGCTTCCGCTACAATCTGAAGCAGTCGAGTTAAGCAGTCTTGCGTAACGGCGCATCGACATCCACAAGGGGGTAGCGAACGGGCAACTCCCCTGTCGAAATCAATTGACGCCCTACCCGTTGCTGGGGGTTGATCACCAGAGGGGCTTTCAGGTTCAGCGTCAGGGCCCCATCGTGCTTGCCGAGGACGACCAACACCTGTGCCTCCTCGGCGTGCTTCAAGCCCAACGGCTCCAGATCCTTTCGGGGCACACAAAGACGGTAGCAAGGTACGAAGTCAGCAGGGTTCACCACCGCCAGAGCGACATCCGGGTCCGTAGCACACTGGAGCCAGGCAAGCATGTCGCTGTCGTTGTCATCCAACAGCAGCCATTGACAACAGTCCTCCAAACCTGGCAAACCGCCGGGAAACTCGATCAGCTCGTGCCGAGTCGCCCTAATCGGGCCGAACCGTGTCGTGGTGATCTCCATCACAACCCCTCAACCGCTGGCATCCTTGTCCACGGCCGCCGTAGCGGTCCGAGCCATCCTGACTCCCGTCTTCTCCCATTCGCAACACAGGCCTCCTCCGCCCCTGCCACATCGCACCCTCGGTCAGAGTCGGTGCCGATGGTACTAGCACCGTAGTGCTAGCATCGCGAACACACCTTTCATCGACTGACCACCTGCAGACCGGACAGAAAACATGCCTCTTCTCGGTTGACAACAATCCCCCGAGCGCTCGGTTCGGAGGGTGGCATCAACCGCAGCGATGAATCCCCCGGCGACGAGCGATTCGCTTTTAGCGGTTAGCGGCTCGTTCCCGGGGTGAGGTTCTCTTGACAGGAAAGGGAGGAGGACTAGGACAACATGGCCACAACCTCGAGGCGTTCGAGTAAACCGACCCCGCGTTGAACTAAGAGTCGCGCTGCTGAGCCCCCGTTGCCAAAAACGAATCGACCAGGGCCAGAGCTTGCTGACGGGTGCGGATTTGGTCGTTGAGTTGCGCCTTGCGAACTGCTTGGAGCAAGGACCGATAAATCGGGCCACGAGGCACGCCATGGCCGATGAGATCATCACCGTTGAGTAAGGGTTTGGGATTCAACTCCTCGGGCGGCAGCTGCAACTTAAGTCGGCAGAATTGGATATCACCGCTTTGCGGTTTGGAGCAACTCAGAGGGTACCGTTGGGGCGAGTCGGCCTTCCAGTTGGCCCACAGTTGCTGACGCGCGGCATGCACCAACAGCAGCTCTTGGATCCCCTCGTGGATCAGGATGGGTTGGAGGATCGACCAAGGTTGAGCAGCTGCGTCGTCCAGGGCGTTTTGTTGGGCGACCAGCCAACGCACACGGTCCTCTTCTTTGGTCGAACATTTGAGTCGGCGTGCGACTCGCGCAGCGGCATCACCGGGCTGGTCTCGATGCGAGGAAGCAATCCCAATCAGAACAGTTGCCAAGGTCACCGGCCAAGTAGGACCTTCCAGGTAATTCAGCAAGGCCAGGGTCACATCCCACATCGTTGAGCCACCATGCGGATCCCCAGGCTCAACCAGACCCTCTGGAGCTGGTTGTTCGGACAAAGCCGCAACCTCAGGAAGTACTTCTTGCAACAGCCGGGTGGAACGAAGCAACCGCATCGCCCGACAGCGGCTGGCCGGCAGCAGCATTTTGCGGAGTTCGTCGCGAATCCGTTCGGCGCTGACTTCGGTGATCTTCGAGGCCATCTGCTCGACGGCTTCTCGGGTCCGTGTTTCCAGGACGAATCCGAAGTTGGCGTTGAAGCGGACCGCTCGCAGCATTCGCAGCTTGTCCTCTTCGATCCGTTGATGAGGGTCGCCGATGGCCCGGACGACTCCGTCCTCCAGATCCGGTTGACCACCGACAAAGTCGTGCGTTTGCAGTGTGAGCGGGTCAAAGAACATGCCGTTGATGGTGAAATCGCGTCGTTTCGCGTCTTCCTCAGCAGTGCTGTAGCGAACACCATCGGGTCGCCGTCCGTCGGTGTAACCGAGGTCTTCGCGAAAAGTGGCGACCTCAACTTGGCCAGCACCAGAGGGGCCATTGACCACAATCACACCAAAGGAGGCCCCGATGCCCAAGGTCTTGTACCGCCGGAACACCTTTCGAACTTGCTCAGGTTGTGCATCGGTGGCGACATCATAGTCTTTGGGGGTGTGTCCCAGCAGCAAGTCGCGGACGCAGCCGCCGGCCCAATAGGCTTGGTAACCGGCGTCCCGCAAGCAGCGGACGACGTGGACGGCAAATTCCTGCTGTCGTTCGGCGTTCATCTCAGTCATCGAACCCCTCCAGGCCAGAAGGACACAGGTTGAAGGCTACCAAGCTCGCCTGAATCGGGGTCAATAGCGACAGAGTGCCGGCGAGTGCCTTATTTCCGTGGATTTTGGCAGTCGGTTCGACGTGAATCCCCCGATCATGAGTTCCCGAAAGCTGTTCGACCGCGTGAACTGCCGATCTGCGGCAATCCGGGCTTCCGTTGGTCGCCCTCGAGGGTCGGAAAATATTTGAGGGTCAATCGACGAGTACCCAACTGCCCAACCCGAAGGAACGGACCATTAGGTACAATCTCTAGCAGCCCGCTGGAGAGCCTGTTCGACATCGCCGGCAAACTGTTTGCGGGTTTTGGCGTTGCACGGATACGAGTGTTGCTCGCCGGTTGGCAGCCAATTGACAGTCAGCGATTTGGGGGCGGTGCCCAAGACCGCCTCGGCAGCGGTTGCTGCCAAGGCCAGAGCCACCCGCCGGTTGGAGAGAGCGGCTGGCTCACCGGAAGAGCGTTCTTCGTCACCGGCGGTCTCCAGTTGCACGACATGCCAATCGTTGCGGTCATCTTGCCATAAAAGGTGGATGGAACCTCGAATCTGGCAGGGCGACTCTCCACTGCGGGGCAGCTTGAGCCCAGCACTTGCCGTCTGGCTGGGAGTCGACTGACAGGATGGCCAGCAGAGCAGATACTCCAGATCCCAACGTCGATCTTTGGCCTGACGCAGGGTCTCAGCTGCTGGTGTCTTCAGAAATGCCAACACAAGCTCGCTGGCTTCAGCAGCATCGGCGGTCACATCACTCAGAACTGTGCCGGCCTGGCGCAATTTCGCCGCCATGCGGGCCGACACCTTGGCAACATCTTGACCGGGGTCCGCGAACACTCGGCGGAGCACCGATCTCACCAAGCGGCCAAGCTGCGAGCGCTTGCGGGCACTTCCATCTGCCTCTCCAGAAACGGGATCCCACGAAGGAGAACTGCCTGGTTGGAAGCTGCCTGGGAAAGAACCTCCAGTGAGGCTTTCGGCCAATCCGTCGAATCGATCGGCCCCGGGCGCGAAGACTTGAAGTTGTCCGGTTGAGCTGTCGAGCAAAAAATCCCGGCAACTCTTGAAGTCTGGCTCAAGCGGGTTGGCCAGAGGCGGCTCGGGGACGTGTCGTGCGCGAGAAACGCGGTCTGCCAACTCGCTGAAGTCGGCGGAGTTTGTGTGTTCTCTGGTGGAGGGAGGTGGCGGCTCATGCCGGGTCACTCGAACCACCGGAGCTTGGTGATCCGCACCTAAGGATTGAGCTAACCTTTGATGCGTCTGTGTGGCTTTGAGTTGCCCGGAGGTCAAATCGAATCGCTGGGCCACCAAGTCCAGCCAAGGTCCGCCAACCTTGTCCCAATCAGAGAGGCCGGCCGAGAGGATGAGATAATCGCTGGCACGAGTGGCAGCCACGTAGAACAGCCGGTCCAATTCGGCTTCGTCTTCCAGCTCCTGCTCGGAGTTGAAGAGTGTCAGACCCGTACAAGGTGAGTGCGTTCGGTCGGGGTCAAACGGGAGGTTGACAAGCGGGCCTAGCTGAGGGTGGACGGTTGCGACTGTTCTACGGTTGTTTCGCTGGCGGCCCAGATCGGGAACCACAACCACCGGGAACTCCAGGCCCTTGGCTTGGTGGATGGACATCAGGCGGACCACATCCGCAGCCTCCGGTTGTGTCGCAGCAGGGGGTTCCTTGGGTTCGCGTGCGACCGAATCGGCCAACTGAGTGATGTAATCATCCAAAGTGAACAGGCCGGCCGCGGAGAACGATCGGGCCAGGTCAATCAGCTTCTCCAAATTGGCGAGTTTCCGCTCTCCTAAAAACTCACTGAGCAGGGCGGCATCGTAGCCGGTCAAGTCCAGTGCCCGGCGGATCAGTTCTGCCGGGGGAATCGAATCCTTCACCGCACGCAGACGAGCCAGGATTTCGGCTGCAACACGAATTCTTTCTTGCTGTTGTGGGTCGAGTTGAGGTGGAGGGCCTCCGGCGGCAACGCGCCGGAGGCCCTCAGCGAGACTGCCGTTGCCGAGATGAGAGAGCCACAGAAAGGCCTCATCAGCGACGCTGAAGAAGGGGCTTCGCAACACCCCGACCAGGCTGATCTCATCATTGGGCCGAGCCAGCGACCGCAACAAATTCAGCAAATCGAACACTTCCTGCTGAGCATAAAAGGCATGCCCGCCCACAACATAGTAAGCCAACCCAGCTTCTCGCAGACCCGCTTCGTAGATTTCTAAGTTAGAAAGGGCCCGAAACAAAATGGCGATGTCCCCCGCACGCACAGGCCGGGGTTGTTCATCGGCCACCACAATCAGGGCGCCGGAATCAATCAGCTCTCGGAGCCGAGAGCCCAGCCAGCGGGCCTCCCGTTGTCGCAGCTCTTCGGTGGAGCGACGTGGAGCCTTCGGCTTGTCGCCGCCGGATTCCTTGGGAGGGTGACCTTCTGAGGTTGCCGCTTCGGCAGTGCCGTTTTGCTGTTCCGGAAAGTCCTGTGGGTTTTCCTGTGCTTCTCGGGGGGGCTCTTGAGGCCGATCGCCTTCGGGATGGGCCCACAAGAACTCGACAGCAGGGACCTTGGTGATTTGTCGGCGATGAGGACGCAACGCCAGATAGGGCTCGGGTTGGTTCAAGCAATCGGCAAACAGACAGTTGATCAAGTGCAGGACAGCTGGCTGACTGCGAAAGTTCAGGCTCAATTCCAGCCGTCCGGTTTCAGGAAGCTGGGTTCGGATCCGGGTGAAGACCGACGGGTCAGCTCCTCGAAAACGGTAAATCGATTGTTTGTGGTCACCAACGACAAAGAGTCTGCCGGTGGCCACGCCTTGACCACAGAGCAGTTCGACCAATTCGGCTTGACGAGGGTCGGTATCCTGGAACTCGTCCACTAAGAGTAACTGCGTATTGCGAGCCAGATTCTCACGAAGACGCTGATGAGCCGGGTCACTGAGCAAGCGATAGGCCCGGTGCACCAGGTCGTCAAAATCCAGGCAGTTCAGCTCGGCTTTGCGGCGTTCGTAGCCTTCGGCAATTTGATCGGCAACACGCAGCAGATCCACGCCTAACTGAGCCACCAACTCCGCAGCCGTCTGGTCCCACTGTTGGCTGCTGGCCAGGGCCCGGACATCCTGGCGAACTTGCCCAATGAGTGTCTTGAGTTGTTGGTAGGGGGTGTCCCCCGGCCAACTTCGGGCAGTGGCCCCCTGTAAGCTGGCATTGGCGGAAATCTGTTCTAACAGATCTCCGGGAAGTGTTGCCTCAGCCAGCTTCGGCAGCGTCTCCAAGAGCACCGACCGCCGCTGGCGCATCTTGGGTGCGGTGGGCTCAAACTCCAGGAGCAACTCATGCAGCTGGGCCACTGGGGCCGAACAGCCAAGTCGCTTGAGTCTTCGGGGCCAGATGTGATCTTGTTGGTATTGCTTCCAGGCGGCAACAACCTCCCCAGGGGCCCGCGCGATCCAGTAACCCCAGTCGGTTGTATGACGCGTGGGCAATAAATCCATGACCAATCTGGGGAGACGTCCCAAACTGTAGCGGTGTGCCAAGTTCGTCGCGGACTCCCGGAATTCCGATTCGGTGCTGAGCAATTCTCGGAGCTGGTCGTTGACAACCTCCCAGAGCAACACCGAAGACTGGGCTTCCTCCAGCACGGCAAAGTGAGGATCCAGGCCGGCATCAATGGCCAGGGTTCGTAAAATCGCTGCGCAGTAACTATGAATTGTGGAGATCTTCGCGTTATCCAGCGCTCGCAGCACCCGGAGCCAGTAGCCTGCTTCCTCGGCAGGACAGGTCAACACCCGGCGACGACACTCGCGTCGTACCCGGTCTCGCATTTGCCGAGCAGCTCGCTCCGTGAAGGTGATCGCGACTAACTGATCCAACTGGGCGGGTTGCTCGCCGGCCCACCGACCACTGATCTCCAGGTGAGAGAGAAAACGCTGGATGAGAACATGCGTTTTGCCGCTGCCTGCGCTGGCGGCCAGTCCAATGCTGGTGGTTCGCCGGTCGATGGCCTCAAACTGCTCCGCTGTTAAGGGGACATCCGCAGGCAACTTGGGCACCGAATCGGTCGCTGTCGACGGGCTCGCCTCGGTTGTCATCAGGGCAACCACTCAGTTGAAGAAGGTTTCCGACTGCCGGACCAACAGCCGGGCTCGCTTGCTGGCAGCCCCAGGCCGCTCCAGGCCGCGGTTGCCAGGGCCGGCCGCTTCGCTTTGCGGCGATGTCCTGGCAACTGCTTCATCTCATTGAAACCGCGTGAGCTCGACTGTTCCAGATTGTGGCAGAGGCCCGACCCGTCGGTCGCTCAACAAATCCATGCCACAACACATTGGTGGCAACGGCTACATCTGGGACAGTCCCTTCAATAGGCTTTGGCGAAGACTCCCCGCCGTGTGCTTGGTTGGCCAGTCAAGATGCAGGTTCCCGGATTGTCGTCATCGAGCTGGCCATCCAGCTCGCCTTCCAGCGGCAGACAACGAATGGTCACCTTCAGATCCTTGAGGATCTCCTCGGTCTGCGGGGTTTCGGCGAAGTGGCAGAGAGCAAAACCCCCGTGGATCTCGGGACGTTGTTGGTCCTTGGGTGTGAAGTAATCGCGAAATTCCTCCAATGTGTCGATTTTGCGGGTGTTGGCTTGTTGATTCGCCAGGGCTTGGCAGAAGAGTTGTTGTTGGATCTCGTCGAGGAGATCGGCCACCTTGGCGATAAACTCGTCCTTGGGCATTTGCTGCTGATCTTTGGGGGTTCGATCTCGGCGGCCCAGAAAGACGCTGTTGCCCTGGATCTCTTGTCCGCCGATCTCCAACCGGATGGGCACACCCCTTTTGACCTGCTGCCACTTTTTCTCGGGGCGATCCAGATCGCGATCGTCCACCTCCACCAGAACGGTTCCTTCGTGGTAGGGAACTTCCCGTAGCTCAGCGGCCAACTTGTGGCAGTATTCCAGAGTTCGCGGACGTTCGTCGTCTTTTTTGTAGATCGGCAGAATCACCACATGTTTGGGAGCAACCCGCGGAGGAACGACCAGCCCATCGTCGTCGGCGTGGGTCATGATCAGGCCGCCGATCAGCCGGGTGGAAACCCCCCAAGAGGTCGTCCAGCAATATTCTTGTTGGCCCTCGGGCCCCAGATACTTGATCTCCTGAGCCTTTGCGAAATTCTGCCCCAAAAAGTGAGAGGTGCCGGCCTGCAGGGCCTTGCGGTCTTGCATCATCGCCTCGATGGCAAACGTGCTGACGGCGCCGGGAAACCGCTCTCCGGCCGTCTTTTCCCCACGGATGACGGGGATGGCCAGGTAATCTTGGGCAAAATCGGCATACAGATCGAGGATTGTTTGCGTTTCCTGTTGAGCCTCCTGGGCTGTAGCATGGGCGGTGTGTCCCTCCTGCCAGAGAAACTCTGCGGTGCGAAGGAAGAGACGTGTCCGCAACTCCCAGCGGACGACGTTGGCCCACTGATTGATCAAAATCGGCAAGTCGCGATAACTCTGCACCCAGTTGGCAAAAGCCGACCCGATGATCGTCTCGCTGGTGGGCCGCACAATCAGCGGCTCAGTCAGCTTGGCCGCCGGGTCAGGCATCAAGCCTCCCTGAGGATCCGGCACCAGCCGGTGATGCGTCACCACCGCACACTCCTTGGCAAACCCCTCAACGTGCTCTGCTTCCTTCTCCAAAAAGGACAAAGGAATAAACAAGGGAAAATAAGCGTTCTGATGGCCCGTCTGCTTGAACTTGGTGTCCAGAATCCGCTGGATATTCTCCCAGAGAGCATATCCCCACGGCTTGATGATCATACACCCGCGAACCGGACTCACCTCCGCCAGGTCCCCCTGTTTGACAACTTGCTGGTACCACTCGGGGTAGTCTTCTGTGCGGGTTGGTTGAATCGCAGTCTTGGCTTTTTTGCCCATTGGGGGTCGTCGCAATCGGGAACTTGAGGAAAGCGAAAAGATAGGCTCAACGAAACTTGCAAAAACCAAATCGGCCTCAACAGATTCTGGCTGTCCGCAAAGCAACAACCACATCTGGGACTGTCCAAGCACTGATGTTGAGAAAACAGATCCGCTGAAGGGAAGACACAGCAGCCGATTGTTCGGGTCAGCCTCTGGTCTTTGGCGGTGGGAGTCAAGGCAGCCTGAGGAAATTGGGAAGCCCCGTCCAAGCTCTCCTGGGCAACCGCCTGACAGTTCCCGTTGCACCGCAGCCCAGAAACCTCTACAGGTAACAGGAATCGACCCTTCAAAGGACTCCCGAGACGATCCTCTGCAGACTTGTGGTGTGCGTTTCGGAGAAGGGGAACCGGTCAGCAGGAGCTCGCCAGTGAGAAGGCTTTTTCTGTGGTTGGCTGCCGGGTTGGTGGGGTTGCTGGTGCTCTCTGTGCTCGGGGTCGCCGGGCTGTATTACGCCAGCCAGCACGTTCCGGATTTCTACCTCCGGGCAGGGAGGGTCTCAGTCGAGGACCACCGACAGGCCTGTGATGAGGCGTTGACGCGGCTGGCTGCCCTTTCTAGTGCGGTCCGCCAAAGCGGACGTTGGCAAACGCAGTTCACCGAGGACCAGATCAACGGCTGGCTGGCGATCGACTTGCCCCAAAACCACCCTCAGTCCCTTCCTGCGGATCTCGACCAACCACGGATCTCGTTCTCGGGTGGCCTGGTGCGAATTGGCTGCCGTATGGAGATCGACGGCTTGCAAACAGTCTGCTGGGCCGAACTGGGAGTCAATGTTACCGAGAGTGGGGAATTGGCCCTGCGAATTGTCGGGGCCAAGGCAGGGGCGGTGCCGCTACCGATTGACCAACTTCTTGAACGCCTCAGCCGAGCAGCTCGGGACGGAGGCTGGGCCTTGCGCTGGGCCCAAGCCGCGGGCGATCCGGTCGCCCTTGTCTCGATTCCTCCCCCACAACACCCACAGACCTGGCGGCTGGAGGCCGTTCACCTGGAAGACGGCAAACTGCTGATTGCCGGAATCACGGTGACAAGCCAAGAGTCTTTGACTGATCCTTGAGGGATCGAAAAGCAGTTCTCGCTGTTTGTCGATCGGGCTGAAGCAATGGTTGTGGAGCTTTACGAGGCCCGTGCCGATGGCGTTGGTTTTGCCTTCAAATCGTGTCGCTTCAACAGCTCTTGGCAGGCCTCGGTGACCAGATCAACAGTGATCGCCTTCATGGTGGATCGGTCAGTCTTGCGGTTGCGGCGACTGCTGCCGGAGAGACCCGCTTGCTGCAGGGCGATGTGTGCCGGTCCGTAGGGACCGTTGCGTTGGTGGGGCATGGGGCCGAAGAGGCCGACCGAGGGAGTCCCCACGGCAACAGCCAGATGCAGAGGCCCGGTATCAGCGGAGATCATGATCGTCCCACGACGAAGAACCGCCACCAGTTCGGGAAGGCTTGTGGGAGGGGCCAACTGGGCCCAACCGGCGGAGTGTTCCACGATCGTCTTGGCCAACTGGTGTTCCTGCTGACCACCCCAGACGACCAACGAGGGGAGACCTTTCAGCTGACCAAGAGCACGAGCGAGCTCCGCAAAGCGGTCAGCCGGCCAAAGCTTTGAGGGCCAACCCGCCCCTGGGTTGATCACCGCGAAACGATCCGCTGCGGACGAGAGCGGCCCGGATTGCAGGAATCGCTCGATCGTCTGCTCGGCGAACGGATCCCGGGGAAGTCGGAACTCCACAGCGGGGTTTTCCACGCCAAGCGGTTTGAGCAGTTGCAAATTTCGCTCGATGACATGCACGGCCGTTGGAAGAACCCGTTCGTTGTTCAGCCAACTGCTCAGCTCCCGTCCGTCCACCCCGTCGAAGCCGATGCGACGCTTGGCAGAAGACAACCAGGCCGCCACTGCACTCTTGGTGAGTCCCTGCACGTCCAGGGCAACATCGACCTGCAACGCCTGGAGCTGCTGGCGGAGGTTCCACACAGCCCGAGGTGATTTCAGCCAGCGACGAGGAACCTGAATGACCTCATCCACAGCCGGATGCCCAGAAAGCAGTTCCGCAGCACGGCCCTCCACCACCCAGGCGATTTGCGATTGAGGGTAGGCCGTTCGCAAAGCACAGGCCACCGGGAGGGAGTGAACGAGGTCACCGATCGCGGTCAGGCGGACGATCAAGAACTGTCGAGGCTGGTCAGCTTTCATGGTCATTCACTGCCTGATCGAGACTCGGTGCTGGGCTGCCGATGGTATCGGCGATCGCTGAGCCGGCCAACCTCGAATGGCAGCTCCTCATGATCGATTCCCCAGCTGTCGGCAAAGCGGCTTTAGACCCCGGAGCCCGGCCGACGGACCAGTTGCCGCGCAGCCTCTGGAGGCGCGTGGGATCCTTGCGTTGCGAGAAATGCTTTTGACGGCGTTTCGGGCCAAGGGCAGAATGGAGCCAACGGGTGACGGCCATGTGAGACCGAGGAGCACGGCAATGCCAACTGGTGACGCGCAACACGAAACCGACGACCGGTTTCCCAGCGGCGAATGGACAGGCTTCTTTGTCCAACCCGATAGCCGACAACGCCATGGCATGGACTTGGCATTGCGATTTGCCCAGGGCAAGATCTCCGGTGAGGGCAGCGACGCGGTTGGGGATTTCACCATCGAAGGCTCCTACGACATCGCCAAGGCAAAGTGCCTCTGGAGGAAGCACTATATCGGCCAACATAGCGTGGAGTACGCCGGAGAGGCTCGTGAAGGGGGGATTGTCGGCCAGTGGCGGATTCAAGGACAGCCGATGTTCTGGTCCGGGCCGTTCTTCGTGTGGCCGCGAGCACTTGGCGATCTGCACTCCGCCTTTGAAAGAGCATTTCTGCATTACGAGCTCAGTACGCTCTTCGATGTCCCTCAAGCCACCGATCCGGTGGAAGCCTCCACCCTCGGCGAGTAGCCAACCCACAAAAAGCTCCCCTGGGACCCCTGATCATCCACGAAGCAATTCGACCATCAATCAGGAGGGTCTCCAGGACCAAGAGCCTGCCATGATGCTGGTCACCTGAGACGCCAACAGCCAACTCATGGCCCAATCATTCCACTGCTCGACAAAACCCTTGCTCTATTGGGGGCATGGGTCAGGACAGGCTTACCCTGCAGGAGCCGTTGCTGACCCCCCTGCAGCGGGGCGAACAGTCCCCAAGGGGCCCAGAGGTCCGTGCTGTGAAGGCCTTGGGGTTCGGATATCGGCTTGTGCTAGGAGCAAGCAGGTGTCACGGCCAGTCCGTCCAAGGTCTCCTTAATGACGAGCAGTGCTCGGACAAATTGGCGAAAAGTTTGAGCAAATTTCTGTAAAAACACCCTCCCCGGCGGGCCGCGCCGTTGCCAAGGGAGCAACGACTCCTCCTTGGGGCCAACGCCTGCCCGACTCGTTGCTCCTTCCCTGCGGAAAACAACAGTTGGACCAGCAAGCAACACCCCCCCGGAACGCCCCCCGGCCCGCACCGCCCCGCGCAACGCTACCACCAGCACCACCGCCCCCAC
>CAZYKP010000067.1:0-47686 GCA_964648025.1 uncultured Pirellulales bacterium
TAGGCTGCAAGTTTGCAGCCTATAGGCGATACGCTGACCAGTCTATAAACAAGTTCGACAAGAAAAGGAAAGATGATAATCAACCGACTACTACTTCTACTTCTATGTGCTCCGGTCGCAGGAGTCGCTCAAGAGGAGATGATTTCTGTTCGAAAGTCAGTCGAAGGAAATCCGAAACAAGAATACTTTCTCATCGATCATTCGGAGATAACGAAGCCGAAAGATGGCTACAAACTGTTGCTGGTGCTTCCGGGTGGTAACGGTTCTGCGGATTTCAATCCCTTTGTGACTAACATCGGAAAGCATGCGGTTAGGGAAGACTATCTCGTGGCTCAACTTGTGTCGGTCATGTGGACACCGGACCAGAGAATTGTATGGCCGACAGCGAGGAGCAAGGTGGATAAAGCCAAGTTCACAACGGAAGAGTTTATCAGCGCAGTGATTTCAGACATCGCAAAGGCTCACAAGCTGGACCCTGAGCACATTTACACACTTACATGGTCCTCAAGCGGGCCGGCTGCCTACTCAGCATCATTAGAAATTGATGAGATCAAGGGATCTTTCATTGCGATGTCCGTGTTCAAACCCGATCAGCTTCCGCGGCTGTCCAAGGCCAAGGGCCACCGTTACTACATTTATCATTCTCCTGAGGACAAGGTCTGTCCGATTCGGATGGCGAGGGATGCAGAGAAGAAATTGTCGAAAGCGGAAGCAGAAGTCGAGTTCGCGACCTATGAAGGCGGCCATGGATGGCACGGGGACATCTTTGGAGCACTTCGGACTGGAATCTCATGGCTCGAAAAAAGATAACATCGAACAAATCCGTGGACCCAATTCTCTCGCTCCGCTCGTTCTTGGGTCACGGACAACGTTCGCTGGCAGATGAAAGGGTTTTGCAATGAGATGGCGTACGTCATTGACAGCGGCTTTGTTGGTACTGCTCTTACTCTCGGCGAGTCGGGCGGGGGATGAGGACACCAAGGCCATCGCAACCAAGCGCGTCGCTCTGGAGAGCGAGTTGCGCGATCTCCTCAAGGATTACGGGCCCACCCACCCAACCGTGGTCGCTCTCAAAGAGCGAATCGCTCAAATAACTGAGGACGCTCCCCACGACCAGGAGTTCAACCCGAAAGGCTTGCTGGTCGTGCTCGCCAAGGACAAGGAGGGCACGACCTTGAAAGACGCCCGCATTCGGTTCGCGGGCGGGCACGCTTTCATCGTCGGGGTGGAGGTGGACACGTTGCAGATCACCAGGCCCACCTTCGTCGGCAAAACGGTCTGGATTCCAGTGGATAATGTGGTTCGGATGGTGGAATGGGACGAACCCAAGGGGAAGTGACTTGCCTGCTCACGGCGTGGCGTCACGAGGGTTGCGGGACGGATTAAGCACGCCGAACCAGGCGCTGCAGGCCGACGGCGGGGGCTGTGACTGCTTTTCCACAACTACACGCTCAACGCGCCCCCGCCGCGGCTGAGCTTGGTCGTTCGGCAATACAAGGGCGTATCGGATGGTGGACGTGTTTGCATCCCCGAAGTTGCTGAAAGTTGGTGTTCCGCAGCCCGACCGGCTCGCCTTCAACAAGGCAAACACTCTGCTCGCGGTTGGGTCGTCGGAAGAAAATGTCGCCGTCATCCTCGACCTCGCCGACGGGCGCGAGGTGGCGCGCATCGGCGACGGGGTCCGGTTTCGCGACATCCTGACGTTCGAGCTCTTCGAGGACAAACTGCTGGCTGTCCGGCACCAGCCGCAGGGGGCGTGTGTCCTTTTCGACGTCCACCGTCGGGAGGTCGAGGAGATCTATGCTCCGGACGGGGCTTACCCACTGGGGGCGAGCATCGACCCAACCGGCCAATTCATGGCGGTCGGGTTCGAGCGCCGTCTGGTCCTCTTCGACCTGAAGAAACGGGAGGTCCGTCGGTCTCTCCGCACCGACATCGACGGTGAAGTCTCGCGGCCGGCCTTCTCTCCCGGTGGGCGGTACGTGGCGGGAAACTTCATGTTCTACTCGTCGGGCGGCGTGGTCATCGTCTGGGACACGACCGACGGCAAGCGGTGCCGGACGCTCGAAGTGTCGGGCAACGATCCGGTGCTGGCCTTCCGGGGCGACACGACTTCGCTCGCCGTGGGCGTGGACGGGTTGAAGCTGTACGAGCCGGACCGGGGAGACGAACCGGTGGCAACGTTCCCCAAGCCGACCTACCCCGCGGCTGTGTCGTTCCGCGACCGTGGGAAGGTACTGGCAGCCGTCGGCTGGCAAGACGGCCTTGTCGTGATTGACCTGGTGGCCGGCAAAGAGCAGCGTGTCGTCGATCGTCCGGGTGGTCGCGAGATCGGCCTCTCGGTACCCAGCCCCGACTGGTCACTGATCGCCAGCGTCACTCAAGGCGGGGTTCTCGTGTGGTCGTCCGGGCTGGGTAAGTAGCGTACCGGACTCTGCGGAAGGGCCGAACCAGGCGCTGCACCTGACCCGGCGGGCATGTAGGCTTTCTGGAGTTCGTAGCTCCCCGCGCCCGCCGGGCAGGTGAGCTGGGTCGTTATGCCGATGGGCTTGGCGAAATGGATGCCCCACCTACGCTCATATGGCTCGACGACGAGCGTGACCCTTCGGATTCACGGTGGCGCAACTGCTTCCCGATCAACTCCCCTACGGTCATCTGGGCGAAATGCTTCGACGACTTTGCAGCATGGATCGGCGACAACGGGCTGCCGGACGCTGTCTCGTTCGATCACGACCTCGGCGACGGCCCCAGTGGCATGGATGCGGCGAAACATCTTGTGAATTACTGCCTTGATCACCAAGTCGCCCTACCGATATGATGCGTGAGCAGCGCAAATCCTGTCGGTGCCGACAATATCAGGACCCTGCTAGATTCATTCCAGCGACATACGGAATCCACCTGACAAACCGCGTGCAATCGGCAGAACAAATCGATGAACCGGAGCCGGAAAACATCCCCCGGCACGATCGTCGCGGTTGTGCTTCGCACAATCCTTGCTGCGTCGTGGTAAACTCAACTCCCGGCCCGGTTGTCTCAAACGTTCGGCTTTAAGACTGGGGCTGCATCGGGCACCGCACAATTCCGCTTGACTCAGCGAACCCGCAACCCGCAAAAACAAAGGAACTAGAGGTAACGAAATGGAAGCGAAACAACTGATCCTCCTCGCCGTTCTGCTCCCCGTACTCGTGCTTGCCGCGTCTGGCGATGCCAGAGCAGAAGAAGCGGCCGAAGCTCCGGCAATCAATCTATGGGTCGATCTCGGATTGGGATTGATCAACGAAGAGGAAGCAAAGGAGAAGATGAAGTCGCTCGACGCTGACTTCAAGACCGCCTTGAAATCCGAGACAGATGTGCTGACTGGTGACCTGTACGGAGTCCGACAAGTGTCCGGAAAGCAGTTTGCCTCGTTAATGCCCAAGATCGGCCAGGTGTCCTCTTTCTCCACGACTTCCGTGATTGGTAAGACGAAAAAGCGCGCGTACCTGGAGGTGACAATCTTCCTGACAAGCAAGCACGCGTACGTGGCAATCGTGAGTGCTCCGTTCGACGATTTGCCAGCAGCGACCCGAGAGAAGCTCTAGCGCCGGAGCTTTTGGCGATTGATTCTGAGGGCGTATTGAATGAGAAGGCAGTTGCCGAACCATCGCATGCACGGGAGCGGCGGTGGACAGCGCATTTCCAAACCAATGTCATCTCCCGCCGCCCCGTGATGCGGGTCGTTCGCCCGCCGGGATGCCGGCCTTCACATCTGCCTCGCCGCTTCCAAACTATCCCCGTTCGGCCCAATTTATCCTCCGTGAATCCCCAGGGGAGAGCGAGAACGTACGCTTTCCCCTGGGGATTCAAACCTACTTCGAGTCCCTCTGCGAACTCTCCCTCTTCCACACTCCGCTGTCATTCCCAGAACTCTTAGGACCGTTGTCAATTGACGGGCCAAGCAGAAACTGACGGAAAAACTCCTTGGGTGGTTCTTGCAAGAGTGCGCGAGATTGTTCAAATGACCGCGCGTGACCGCACCATGAGACAGACCACTGCTGCGTCTGCGGCTTGTGCTGCCGGGACACCTTCACCTTCGCCCGTTCGTGTTACTGTCTGGGAGAGAACCGTGAGTCGTTTCTGCATTGCCACCCTCATTGGCCTGGCTGCGTGCTTGGCCGGCTCATCGAGCAAGGCGGATGTCCGCTTGCCTCACGTGATCGGTGATCACATGGTCCTCCAACGGGAGGTGCCGCTGAAGATCTGGGGCTGGGCCAACCCCGGTGAGAAGGTCACTGTGAAGTTGGCCGATGCGAAGGCAACTGGGGTGGCCAATGATACCGGCGAGTGGAAGGTGACTCTGCCAGCCCAACAGGCCGGTGGACCACACATAATGACCGTCAAAGGCCAAAATACCCTCACAATCAAAGACATTCTGGTCGGCGAGGTCTGGCTGGGATCAGGTCAGTCCAATATGCAATGGAGCGTCCAGGCTTCCGCCAACGCTGGCGAAGAGATTGCCGCGGCCAATTATCCGAAGATCCGTTTTTTTTTGGTGCCCAACGTCCTCAGCGGGATCCCCCAGCGTGATGTGAGTGCGACTTGGAAGCCCTGTCGCCCCGAGAGCGTTCGGCCGTTTTCCGCCGTGTTGTATTACTTCGGGCGTCATCTTCATCGGGAACTGGATGTTCCCGTTGGCTTGATCGCCTCCTCTTGGGGCGGTTCTCGCATCGAGCCTTGGACTCCTCCGGTAGGGTTTGCCCGGGTGAAGCGACTCGAAAAGATCACCGAGCAGATCCGCAACGCCCAGCTGGAGTATCTGACCAACTATGAAGCCGAGCTGGAAAAAAGCCCGCAGGCTCCCCAAGGCCTGCGAAGTTGGATCCGTCAAGCCAAACAGGCCGCCAAGAAAGACCGAGTGCTCCCGGCGGCCCTGCCGGTGATCAACGATCCCGAGCATCCGCTGGCCGGCTGGCCGGTCCCGACCAGCATGTACAACGCCATGATTCACCCGGTGGTACCCTTTTCCATCCGCGGGGCGATCTGGTATCAGGGCGAGTCGAATCTCGAAGATGGGATGCTTTATCAACATAAGATGAGAGCGTTAATCGAGGGTTGGCGTGAGGTGTGGGGGAGGGATTTTTCCTTCTACTGGGCCCAGCTGGCACCGTTCAACTACGGCGGTGATCCCTACCGCTTACCTCGAATCTGGGAAGCCCAGCAAACTGCCATGTCCATCCCTCAAACCGGAATGGCCGTGATCACCGATATCGGCAACTTGAGAGATATCCACCCGCGAAACAAACAGGATGTCGGCAAAAGGTTGGCCCTCTGGGCTCTGGCGAAGGATTACGGGCGAGAGATCGTCTTCTCAGGGCCGACTTACCGATCGCTGAAGGTGGAAGGCAACCGCATCCGCTTGTACTGGGATCACGTGGGGTCAGGCCTGGAATCTCGCAATGGCAAAGCGTTGAGCCACTTTGAAATTCGCGGCGATGGGGAGTTTGTGCCTGCCCAAGCCACCATTGATGGCGATACTGTTGTGGTTTCCAGCGATGAGGTGGCCCAACCGACGGCAGTCCGCTTCGGGTGGAACCAGCTGGCCGAGCCGAATCTGCAGAACAAAGAAGGTCTTCCAGCCTGCCCGTTTCGCACCACCAGCACCGCCCCCACGATCTCCGGACGCCGCCTGTTCACCGATTCCGTGTCGGTCAGGCTGGACTGCCTGGAAAGCGACGGTGTCATCCGCTACACGCTTGATGGCACGGCCCCTGATGCGAGCTCTGCTGTGTATCAAAAACCCCTCTCCCTGAGTGAGACCGTCACCCTCCGCGCTAAGTTCTTCCGCTCAAGTGGGGCAGAAAGTGCCATCTCCCGAGCGACTTTCACGCGGGTCAGCCCTCGCAAGTATCAGGATCTGACACTCACTCCTGGCGTTAGATACCAATACTACCACGGACAGTGGAACTCCTTGCCGGATTTCGACAGCCTGAAGCCCATCAAAGAAGGAATTCTTGACGATTTCTCACTCTCGGAGCGTACTCGAGACGATCAGTTTGGATTTCGTTTCACAGGCTATCTCGAGATCAAAGAAGCAGGAGAATACACTTTTCACCTCGGAAGTGACGATGGAAGCAAGCTCGTTGTTGATGGAAAAGAACTGATCAATAACGATGGAATCCACCCCACCGTGACCAAGACAGCTGCCGTGCAACTGAACGAAGGCTTTCACAAAATCGTGGTGACCTATTTCGAACTCGGCGGGCAAGAAGAGCTTTCCGTCAAGTTCCAAGAACCCGGGTCACCTCTGGGACCAATGCCGTTGTGGTCGTCGCAGTGACGATCCCAGGGTAGGGGCGGTTGCAATCCAGACTTCGAGATTTTGACCGCCGTTGGGGATCGGTTGTTCCGCGGAGACGGCCCAGAGACCTTCACCAACGAACTTCCCTCGGAACCGAGCCCAACGGCGTCGCTCCAAAAGAGTCTGTGAGTGGCCCTTCTGATAGAGGGCTTCTGGCTGGTGATCACCAACGAGTTTGGCGGGCTAATTCTCGATGTCAAGCTCCAGGAACCGCGCGAGCTTATGAAAATCGCTGCCTGGTTTCACGTAGCGAACTACTGTGACCAATGTCTGAGGGTCGACGAGCTTGTCAAAGGGGACGTAAGTTAGATCGAGCTGTCCGGAGACACTGACCAGCACGCCGTCGAGTCTCTCTTCGACGAGAGCTCGGTAGGCCCCGACACCCAGTTGGCTCCCCAAGATAATGTCAAATGCGTGCGGACGAGCACAGCGGCTTTCGTAGCCAAGTTGCAGTCCATTGACCTTTCTTTTCTTCCCAGTCTGCCTTTGATATTCGGCTGCCACCAGGTCACTGAGCATCCGCGCCAAGTTGAGTTTGGTGATGGCAATGTGACCATGTGGATCACGTTCGATGTTATCGATGTACTGACCGGGTAACATCTCCCCAAGCCCCTCGGCCACGGCGATCACGCCAAACTCCTTACCCTCTTTTTCCTCACGAGCCCGCATGGTGGCAACGATCCGCTTAACCACGGCCTCAACGTTCATCACACGTCGTTTTTGGCCAATCCCGGTACCGGCCTCCAGGTTGGTCTCCTCCTGCACATAGGGGCCGGTCAAATCCTCAACGCTGATGACCAGGGAGGCATCGCCGGCAATGGCCGCTCCGTAGGCGAGCCAGCCAGCGTTACGCCCCATCGTTTCACAGATAAAGTAACTCTGCGAGGACATGGCGTCGTACAAGAGGTTATGGATCTCGTTGGCCAACACATCCACGGCGGTGAAATAGCCAAATGTGAAATCGATCCCCGAGTAGTCGTTATCGATCGTCTTGGGCAGATGCACCACGGGAATCCGTTTGGAGTCTGACGGTAAAAACTCCTGGAATCGTTGGAACTTGTTGGCTGTCTTGAGGGTATCATCCCCACCAATACTCACTAAGGCATCGACTCCCAAGGAGCACAGAGCGGCATGAACGCTCCGCAATCCGGCGGTCCGTTGAGAATCCTGAAGATGTTCCGGACTGGCAACATCCTTTCCAGGATTTGTGCGAGCGGTGCCAATGTGGATTCCCTGCGTGTTACGCATCATCTCCACCATGTCACGATTGAAGGTGAGATAATGCTTGCCTTCATGGAGGGCTTTTCCCGACTCGTAGCCGACCAGGCCGCTGTAGCCACGAAGGACGCCCAGCACCTCGATGCCAGCATGTAAAAACGCACCCGCCGCCGAAGCGATCACGGCATTGGCCGCCGGAGCAGGCCCACCGGAAAACAAAATGGCGACTCGGCGAAAGGGAGTTTCAGTCTTCGGTGGTCGATCCAAGGACATTGCAACGACTCTCAGGGAGTGTCAAAAAACTGGGAAACCTCCGACCGGAGGAGTCACGCGGGAAAGCTCAGTTGCTGGGAATCCATCGAGCCGCCATCTCATCCCCATCTCCGCATCCGACCCAGCCGCCAGAGAAACCCCGCCAGAGAAACCCCGCCAGAGAAACCGCGCCAGAGAAACCCCCGCCAGATTTTCCCCGTGGGAGTTGCCCCGCCTAAGGAGACAAGGAGCCCTTGCGGGCGAGGATGGGATGAGACTTCCAGCACCGAAACGCTTGGGACCGGGAAAAACTGCCCAAGTCCAGGCCAAACTGACTGCCCTTTGGATTGTGCCTACGCAGCTCCACACTTGAGCGTACACAATCTCGACTATCCGAGAAAAGCAGCGACCTCTCGCCGGGCACTAGCGATCTATTGGAACGGCCCTTGAAGCCACCCAGCAAGTGCCCCGGCTAACAGGCTCACCGTTGCCAACTTCTCCCTGGATTCCCCGAAAAGGCCTTGGACCACTTTGAGAGGAAGGACCGGCAATCCCGACGCCCAGTGGGTCTCTGCCTGCCTCAGTCAGTGCGAGATTAACGGAGGGAGACGGAGAGCCTTCGCCGCGAAACCGTTCCTAGTCCCTATTCTGGGGGGCAGGCTTCCGTTGCCAAGTTTCGTTGGAGACTGTCAGAGGTTCGCCGGGGTGTTGCCACGCGGCTTGAGGCCCATTGCTCGGTGGCTCTTTGCGAATGTTGACGACAATTCTTGCTCGTTCCAAACGCGGGAACCGCCGGCATCGCCGGTGATCTGCCAGAGAGCGTTCTGCCGGACGAGCCAAGGTTCTGCACCACCTCAAATCTTGGATTGTCTCGGATGGGATCATGGCCCCCTTAATGGGGCTGCGTTGGCTTTTTCCGGGACCAACCGAGTGAGCGTCGGTCACAATCTGAAGCAGTCGAGGGAGGGCACCTGCCCCAAAGATCAGGGGCACAATCGGCTTTCTCGATTCTTAAGGGAAACCGCAAGCAAAGACCCCTGAGAATCTGGAGGTCGGTGCTTCCGTCTTTGCTCGAAGTCTTTCCCGGAGGTCAGGAGATCGCCCAAGTCCGCTCGATGAACTTGGTGTCGACTCGCCCCTCGGCGAAAGCAGAATGAGTCATGATTTCCTGCAATAGCCCAACGGTCGTTTTGATGCCGCTGACTTGCAGTTCTCGCAGGGCGCGACGCATGCACTGGATCGCCTCGCCACGGGTGGGCTGGTAAACGATCAGTTTTCCAACCATCGAGTCATAGTAGGGCGGGACTCGGTAGCCGGTGTGAACATGGCTATCCCAACGGATCCCTGGGCCACCAGGAGCGAAGAAATCTCCGATCAACCCTGGGCTGGGCTGGAAATTGTTGTAAGGATCCTCCGCATTGATGCGGCACTCAATGGCCGCACCTGCAAAGGTGATATCCTTCTGTTGAAACGGCAGAGCCTCCCCTGCGGCCACGCGAATCTGTTCTTTGACCAAGTCGATTCCGGTGACCATCTCCGTGACGGGATGTTCGACTTGAATCCGGGCGTTGACCTCAATGAAGTAGAACTGTTGGTCTTTATCCAGCAGAAACTCCACTGTTCCGGCATTGTAGTAGCCGGCAGCCTTGACCATGCGAACGGCTGCCTCACAAATCCGGTCGCGGAGCTCTGGTGACAAGGTCGGGGCAGGACTTTCCTCGATGAGCTTCTGATGACGACGCTGCATGGTGCAATCGCGTTCGCCCAGGTGAACCATCGTGCCATGCTTGTCCCCGAGCACTTGCACTTCAATATGCCGGGGTTGCTCGATCAGCTTCTCGATGTAGACCTCAGAGTTCCCAAAGGCCGCTTCGGCTTCACTGCGAGCCTGAGCTAAGGCGTTCTGCAAGGTGAGATCGTTGTGCGCTGGACGCATGCCGCGTCCGCCACCTCCGGCGGTCGCCTTAATCAGCACGGGAAAACCGATCTCATGGGCGACCTGTAGCGCCTCGGCGTCCGTGCTGATCAGCCCGGGGCTCCCAGGAACCAGGGGAACCCCCGCCTCACGTGCGATCAGTTTGGCCTCATTTTTGTCGCCCAGCCGTCTCATGGCTGTGTGATGCGGCCCGATAAACTCGATCTTGCAATCGCGACAGACTTCGGCGAAATGCGCGTTTTCGGCGAGGAAGCCATACCCAGGATGAATCGCCTGAACATTGCCGACCTCCGCGGCGCTGATCACCCGATCGATCTTCAGATAGCTCTCGCTGGCCTTAGCTGGCCCCACACAATAACTCTCATCAGCCAACTCCAAATATCGGCTGCCTGCATCGGCCTCACTGTAGATGGCAACCGTTTCAATGCCCAACTCGCGGCACGCCCTGATCACCCGCAGGGCAATTTCGCCTCGGTTGGCTATCAGAATGCGTTCAAACATTCGTGTCCTGTGCATTGACGCCCAACGACCAAGCTGGTCTTGGCTTCCTGCGGCTCAGTCTCTCAACAACATTCTCGTCAAGTCGCCTCGCCAACACTTGGGGACCGAATGGTCCTTCGCGGCTTGCTCTTGGCGGCTTGTGCAAATCAGGACATCTCTCGGTTGGTTTGCGGGAATCAGTCCTGGCAAGATCGGGATTGGACTCTTGGCCTGTTTCGGTTGAGGTTGGGTAGATCGTCCCGTTGCGTCGATCGCCCCGGATTCTCCAGCCTCGTTGCCCGTTTCCTACGGTGTTGATGGAGGTCTTCCCATCTCAGCGATGACAGGGGACCTGGCCCTTAGCCCCGAGTATCAATTTTGAACAACGGCTGCCCAAAACCCACAGGGTCTCCATTGGCCACCAGAACCTCAACCACCCGTCCGCTGATTTCAGCAGGTATTTCTGTGAAGACCTTCATGGCCTCAATGACGCAAAGGATCGTCTCAGGACCCACCCGATCACCAATTTTGACATACGGTGGCGACTCCGGGTTGGGAGCTTGGTAGAACGTGCCCACCATCTGGCTGAGGACCAACTGCGTTCCTTCGTCAGAGGTACTTGCTCGATCACTGTCTGGGGGATCGGCTGTGGTGGGGGCACTTGCGGAGACGGGAGTTGGCAGGGCCACGGGGCGTGAGGCCTCCGGGGCGACCAGCCCAGCCAGACCACGGCGGAGGCGGACTCGCTGCTCCCCCCGCCGGAGCTCGACCTCGTTGAGGTCGTGCTCGGCCATGATCTGCACAAGCTTGCGAAAATTCTCGATATGAAAGATGTCCCCGCTGGCCGCGGAAGGTCCCTCAGCCTCGGTGTGGGTCATCGGCTTCGCCCTCCGTCACACTCCATTGTGGTGGGTACACTCGGAACCCTCGAATCGATCCGGGAGTTGGTTTCCGGCTGTCTTGGCTCTCGCACAACAGGCCACCCTCAAAACAAGGCTGTGGCTTGCTGAGGTTGGCGAAAGGAGATCGCTTTGGGAGGACCAAGTCGGTCCTTTTTCACTGGCCGTTCTCGCTGGCCTTTCTCGTCGGACGGTCTCGCCGGCCTTTAAGGGGGATGATGGGTCCCTTCTCCGACCGTCTCCCGGCAGCGGTGCACTACGATAGCACACTCTCGGTAATCGAGGCTAGACGGATCGACTTGGAAGGATGAAGCCCCTTAGAATTTTATAGCGACGCTGGCACAAACCAGCTCGTGCTAGTGATCAGCTTGTTTGAAATTTTTTACCGGCTGGTTTCCAGGGGACCAAGGCGACCGGGGGACCTGCGGCCAAGGGGAGAGTCCCGGGCTTTCGGTTGCCCTCCCGGGTGTCTGACGGCAGAGAGTGGCCGGAGAACTTCAATCCCAAGCGAACTCAGGCGAGCAAGTTTTTGGGCTCGGGATCGATGGCTCCTTGGATGGCCCTTGCAGCCGCCTCAGAACCTTGAGCGGACAACCCATCCAAGAAATCGTTTGGGCGAATGATTAAGCGAAACTTGCCAGTGCGCTTATCGATAGGGACACGATCCACATGCTCAATCGAAAAGCGGACGTTGTCCATATTCTTTTGTGATAAGATTTGCCAGAGTTTTCGTTGGATCTGGTCGTCGACAGACGCTCGTTGCTGGAGGCTCAGAGAAGGCTCCACTTGAGCACGAAAGATAAAGCGGGTTTCGTTCACCAGGACCAATTGAAAAGCGCGGAGGTGCTTGACGAAGAACTCGGCGATCACAATCGGATGGATAAAGTCTCGCTTCCCATCTCGATTGGTCAATTCGACCAGCTGCTCGCTCCGCCCTACTAAGTCCTTCACCAAAGTAAAGGGGTGCCCTTGGCTGGCGATGCCCACAGGAGTAAGGACATCATTGAGCCGATAGCGAATCAGCGGCATCGTGTAATTAAACAAATTGGTCACCCGAACGTGGTCGGGCTGAAACTCGAAAATGAGATCATCCTCAAAAAGCATCATCAGATCGGACTGATGCTGGGTTGCCCCCATCAGCAAATGCTCGCTGGTGGCATAGACGCTGTAAACAGGCGCATCGAAGGTGCCTCTGACGAACTGGCGATCTTCCCCTGAGAGCGGTTCACCGCCGTAATAAAGGGCTCGCGGGTTGATCTTCAACTCTCCAGCCTGCTGCAGTTCTGCAAGCATCTTCAGGGCAACGCCATAGCCAGAGACCATCGAAGGCTGGAAGGCATTGAGCCGTTGGATCACCTTCTCAGCTGGATCGTTCACATCAAAACGTTCAACCCGACAGAACCACCGCCTGAAGCCCTGCTGAGCCAGGCGGGTCATCACCGCACCATGGAAATGGCCGTTCATCGCGGCAACATGGGCAATTCGCCGACCGCACGGGAGCCCCTGAAATCGAATGAATAGCAGATGAGAGCGATCCCATTCCGCAAGCGAATAGACGTAGTAGGCGATGGTTCCTGAAGTTCCGGATGTGTGAACCACGACGTACCGATCGTCCAAGAGCTCGGCTGGATCGTGGCTGGTTGCCAGAAAATCGCTGACTCGTTGCTTCGTTAACGCTGGGTCTGTGACGATTTCGTCGAAATGGTCGATAAACGTTTGCTTGCTCAAGACCGGAAAATCCTCCGGGCGGCAGGTCCGCGGATCAATGCCCTGCTCCCGGATGATTCGCTGGTAATATGGAGAGCGTTGGCTTGCGTAAGCCACCAATTTCCGAAACTTGACGAGCCTTCGCCGCTCAAATTGCCTTCGGCTAAGGAAGCGATTGGCAAAGAATTCCCAAGCGGCCCCAGTCAATGTTGTCCAGTGCATCCGATCAGCGATCCCTGTGGGCAGAGGCGACCAACGGAGCTGCTTGTTGCTGCAACTCATTCTGTCAGTCAACGCATATCATGCCCTCAGTGGATGGGGCGGTCCCAACCCTGGGATTGGGTTGGCTAGGGTGGGAAATTTCATCAGATGGCAAGTCTGATGGGGATTATCACGTTCAGGATGATTGGAGAGTCCTCAGCCCAGCAAGCACACCATTTTCAGACTTCCTGCTCACTTTCAGCAAGAATCAGGTGGCTGTCACCCCCGAGGAGATCAGCCTGGTCGGACTCCCAGCTGCCGGGATGCGATTGCCTGCGCCCTTGCTGGATCTCTGCTTGAGCCCCCACAAACAGGACCTGCCCGCCGCGAACGAGTTGCCGGCTTTTGGGCTCCGTCAGTCACACCCAAGCCCGGCCAGGGTAGGATTGAGGTCAATGAACGGTCGGCCGCTCCGAGGCACCGCGAGGAGATTCAGCCATCGCCGGCGATATTCCCGACCGCCTTGCAAAAACGCGGCGAGTCAAGCTCAGCCAACGATCCCTAGCGGCATGCAGGAGATTGCGGGGGCCTAACGCAGTTTGGAGAACAGCTTCGGAAGGACACGGCCGGTGCGGGCGGCGTATTCTCGATACTCCGGAAATTCTGACAACAAGGCCTGCTCTTCCCGCAAAATCGTGGGAAGGTAGTGTCCGATGAGGATCGCGAGATTCACCAGCAACCAGCAGGATCCGCAAGCGACAAACAGCCCGACCAACAGCAGGACATTCGAGGTGTAAATCGGGTGACGGATGTAGCGATAGGGACCGGTTGTGATGATCTGAGTCGGCAGGTGGGCTTCGTGAAGAGGGGTGTACTGTGCATCCAAATGATACATGGCACTCACAAAGAGACCCCATCCACCAGCGGCCACTGCCAAGCCCACCCCCAGCAACCAGGGATTTTCGTGCAGCTTCAGCAGCCATGGGTGGTCACAGCTAAGAGCCAGCAGGGTGATCGCCACCGTGGAAATTTTGAGATACCAATCGACCAAATGATAAAACTTCCAGCTGGTCACCTGCTTTCTCTGGTGCGGTCGAAAGGATTTTGGCCGCCAATGATACAGATAGAGAAACGCCCCGACACCGATCGAGAAGACGCCGGCGACAATAAGTCGGAGAATCATTTTCCTCTCTCCAACGTCTCCCAGCCAAGGACCGGGAGAATCCGATGAGGACCTGCGAAAAGACCTGACCAACCACAACGAATGGGTTTCACCCCTGGATTGCTGTTGGGGAAATTCTGGCTCGAACGAAACGCTGGAACCGCGCAACAACCGCTGATTTCGCAGCCTTTCCAACAACTGGCCGAGGCAAGATTTTCCCCTACCTCAGTTGGGGAGCGCCGAATCCCAGGGGTCGACCACCCTTCCGAAAATCTTCCAAGGGGCGAAAACGCGGCGAGTGAATTCCCTTGGGGCTTGTTGAGGTGTCAAGGGCAAAGAGCGTTGACAACCCGAGTTTTCGTCTTCGCAGGGGAACCCTTCTGAACTTCAACCGCTGAGTCGATGCAGAGACTCGACCTTGCTTGCCCGGAGGTCATCGACGATAAGCCACTTCAACAACGGCAAACTCAGTTTGTTCTCTGCAACGGAAACTCGAAGGCCGAGAAGCTCAAAAATTCGACCTCCCCAAGCTGAGACAGGCTACTCCAGAAAGCTGACCTGGTCTCATCCTCAAGGCTGCAGCATCTCAGCGAAGCGGCTTTTGTAGTGGAGGCTGCTGGCAGGACCTTGGAATCCAACAACCGTCTCATCGACTTTCATCTCGGTGCGGATCATTTGGCCTTGGTCGATGTCGAACCAAACGTAACCCTTGGTCAGATCCTGGGCGATTTTGGCTCGGACGGCCGAGTCGGTAATCGGGGTGAGGAATTGTAACTCTGAGTAAATTCGGGCGATCCCGTCGGAGATCTCCACAACTTTGAAGAAATTTCGTGCCTTGAGTGTCGCAAAGGCTCCGTTCTCCATTGGGACCTTCCGCACAAACCTCATGTCCCAGGAGTCTCCGACACCAACAGGGTTCTCAGGCAACGGCAAAGTGACGCTGCGGACGATCTGCTCGGCTTGAAAGTTGGGGCTTTTGTGTTTGATCTCGCGTCTGAGCATCTGGCCTCGGCTATCCAAACGCATCAGCGTCAACGGGGTGCCCACACTGGCAGCGATGGATTCGAAACCTCCAGGCGGGTACTTGTCCTTGCGGCTGTCGTACTCCAGCGCTGCTCGCCCGGTCATCTCCTGCTTCATGACCACATGATCCACCAAGTGGAGGATATCCGCCGCAGCACCGCTCCCCTTGACTTTGGGCAACACGGGATCCTGAAGCCCCTGCTGGTCGGCTGCGCTCTGGTGGACCCTTTGGACTGTCCAGACTTTTAAGCTCGAGCTGTCAGTCGCAGCCCACTGCGTGTGGCCGCTGATGGAGGATTCCATCCGCACCTGGTGGTCCACTTTCCAACGGATGTTCTGGTCCGGCTGAAACTTGTACCGCAACAGGTACTTTCGCCCGCCAGCCTTCACCGAAGCCGCCCCAGCGTCGATGAACACCAGGCCAGCGATCAGGCCAATCAACTGGCAGACCACAAGAATACCGCGACGCGAAGGGCAAGGCATCTGATCAGGCCTCCTGTCCTAACGATGGGATCAAGCAAAGCATGACGACGGGTCCATTCGTCGATGATTGACTGTCAGTGAGGCGTTTGACCTCTTCTCAGGCTGGAAGTCCAAAGTGGCTGGATTTCCGTCCCCAGTCGACCGACGAGCTGAGTCCCAAGCATCCTCCAGTACGGAGCATGCCAGCATCGAGCGACTCCGCTCCGACTTCCAGCGGCAAACGGAGAGCCTTGAGGTCCAAAGCTCGACGGCTGCAGACCAGCGGCGTCGATCGTGGCACTGTTGAACTCAGCTTTGTGGCTTTCGGCCTGCTGGTTTCTGCTCGGGTTGTTTCTGGCCTGACTGCCACTGACTGGAAAGGTCCTTGCTCGGTTGCTTGGGAGCAAATGGATTTTGACCGGGTTGATTGCGGATGGTCCCACCCCAGTTCAGTTTTTCTCGGAGCGTACGATAGTAGCTATGTCCCGGCACTTCGACCATTTGAAAATGCGGCGTCGCTTTGAGGACGCGAACACGGTCACCAGGCTGGATCTCGCACAGGGGCTGGCCGTCGACCAACACGGCGATATCTGAGTGTGGTTCTCGGATGACCATCTCATAGCTGCGGCCCGCGCAATCGACCACCGGTCGCATCGTCAGGGTGTGAGGTCCAATCGGGCTGATGCAGATGACCGACAAGTTTTGTCGCAGGATCGGGCCCCCTGCTGAAAGACTATGAGCAGTCGATCCGACGGGTGTGCTCAGAATTAGGCCGTCGCAACTATAGGTCGTCACTAACTCATCGTCAACATAAAGATCAATGTCCAACAATGAGAGTCTTTCGCCACAACACAGGACTTCGTTGAGGCACAAGCAACTGGCAACAAGCTGACCGTTACGGATCACTTGACAGTCGAGCATCAGAGAACGGATGACGTTGTATTGACGCTGGCACACCAATGGCCATTGGTGCCGAAACTCTTGCGGGGTCACGCTGGCTAGAAAGCCGAGCTTTCCAACGTTGACACCAAGGACCGGCTGCTGGCAATCGCCCATCTGCCGAGCGGCACGCAAGATGGAGCCATCGCCGCCCACGACGATCGCCAAATCCACCTGACAGGCGGACAGATTTTCCTCAAAGGTGAGGTCCCAGGCGACCACCTCCGCGGTTTGCTCGAGTACAGGCAAGATGGTCCGCTCCGCTGTCTGGCGAACCCCCGGTTTGCTGCCCCATCCCAAAACCATCACGCGGAGCTTCCCATTTCCAGGGGCTGGTTTATCTGGGAAGGAGAGCCCACCGCTTGCAGGTGGTTCTTGCTGTTGCGACATCAGACGGTCCAGGCAAACTGCTGCAGCTTGAGTAGCCAGGCGATCCAGAGAGTTTTCGGGAGATCTCGTTGATTGTAGAAATCCACTCACTCTCTGTCGAACAGCCGCCTGGACCGCTTTTGCTCAAAGATACTTCGCCTGGTGTGGTTTGAGGCCGGGAGGTCCCGGAGCCCCCTGGCAGAAATCTTCGGCAGATGGCAAGAGGACCTCAAATACCCCGCTGAGAATCTCACCAGGTTTTAGATCACCTTGCGGGGATGACGCAGGGGGGCGAACTCCGCCTGAGCGACCATTTCTCGGGCGGCAGCGACAATTCCGGAGGCATCCAGTCCTAAGTCCGAGAGTAACTCCTGGCGGTCGCCGTGTTCGATAAAGCGATCAGGCATACCCAGCCGACGGATGCGGCGAGTGCTCAATCCGGCATCCACTGCGGCCTCAATCAAGCTGCTGCCGAAGCCACAAGGTAACGCGCCTTCTTCAACGGTGATCAAGAACCCACACTCCTCGATGGCGCGGAAGAGCACCTCGGTGTCTAGGGGCTTAATAAATCGGGCGTTGATCACGCCAACGTCGTAGCCTTCTTTGCGGAGCACCGCAGCAGCCTCGACAGCCTCGGATAATAGTGTCCCGGCGGACACGATCATCCCGTCGACACCCCAGTCGATGACCTCCGCTCGGCCCAGATGCACCGGCGCAACAGCACGTTCCAGAGTGAGGGCCTTACATTTCGGATAGCGGAGCGACACCGGCCCATCGTGCGTGAGTGCGAAATCCAGCATGGGGACCATGTCGGCCTCATCCCCTGGAGCCATCACGACCATGTTGGGAAAGAGCCTCATGTAGCCGAGGTCGAACAGGCCGTGGTGTGTCGGCCCATCTGGTCCGGTCAACCCGGCGCGGTCCAACATAAAGGTGACCGGGAGATTCTGCAGGGCCACCTCCTGGAAGATCTGGTCGAAACTGCGTTGCAAGAATGTGCTGTAGATCGCACAAATCGGCCTGATCCCACTCTTGGCCATCCCGGCTGCAAAGGCCACTGCGTGGGACTCACAGATCCCGACATCAAAGAATCGCTCCGGAAAACGCTCACGAACGTTCTCAAGTTTGTTCCCCTGGCACATCGCCGCAGTGATCACCGAGACCTCTGGGTTGGCCTCCATCGCCGAGGCAATCGCCTCGCTTGCGGCGTTGGTATACGCCCGGCTGCTGCTCTTTTTCATCGCGACCACACAACCGTTGCTCCGTTCGAAGGGGCTGGGCGTGTGGAAGGTGATTGGGTCCTCAGCAGCGGGTTTGAAACCGTGACCTTTCTCAGTGATGACATGCAGAAGCACAGGATGGCCAAAGTCCTTGACCATGGCAAGGTACTCTTGTAGCTCGTCCAGATCGTGCCCGTCGATCGGACCGATGTAGCGAAAGCCCAGCTCCTCAAAGAGCATCCCACCGGTGAGCCCGGCTTTGAGCGAATCCTTGACATTCCCCAAAACCCGCTCGGCCGAGTCGACGAACCCAGCAGGGAGGTGGTCCAACATTCTGTGGACTTCGGTCTTGATCCCTGTGTACCAGCGATTAACTCGCAGCCGGTCAAGGTACTTGGCCAGGCCGCCCACACGACGGCAAATGCTCATCTCGTTATCGTTGAGCACCACGGTAAAAGGCCGACCCGAGGTGCCGGCATTGTTCAGCGCCTCATAGACGATCCCTGAGGGGAACGCCCCATCGCCAATGACAGCGACGGCATGTCTGTCAGATTGCCCCAACAGATCGTCACCCACTCGCAGGCCGAACATCGTCGAGAGGCTACTGCCGGCGTGACCCGTCAAGAACAGGTCGAAATCGCTTTCGGCTGGGTTGGGATAGCCCATCAACCCTCCGCGTGTGCGGATGGTCGAAAAGTCGTCGTAGCGGCCGGTGATGAGCTTGTGTGGATAGATCTGGTGGCCGGTATCCCAGATCAACCGATCCCGGCGGAAATCGAACGTCCTGTGCAAAGCCAAGCAAAGCTCAACCACGCCCAAGTTGCTGGCAAAGTGTGCCGGCCGGGTGCGGACAATCTCGCACAACGCCTCCCGCATCTCGGCAGCCAACTGCTTGAGTTGGTCACCTGAAAGAGCACGGAGGTCGGCTGGGGATTTAATGTGGGGGAGGAGCGTGTCCATCTAGCGATCCCTTTCCAACACGAACTGTGCCAGTGCCTCCAGGCGGCTTCTTCGGGCGCTTAACACTCCCAGCGCCTCAATCGCCCGTCTGATATGGTCTGCTGCACGCTGTCGACTCGAGCTGATCCCAAGTAATGCGGGGAAGGTCAGTTTTCCCTGAGCTGCGTCCTTACCTGCTGACTTGCCGAGCGATTGGGGATCGCCTTCAACATCCAGGACATCATCGATGATCTGAAAGGCCAGGCCCAATTGTCGCCCAAAAAATTGTAGTGCCGACCGAGAATGTTGATCAGCCCTGGCCGTCACTGCACCGAGCTCCAGACAGGCCGCAAGCAGAGCTCCCGTCTTTCTGGCATGGAGTGACTCCAGTTGTGCAACCGCTGCCGCCAAGTTCGGTTCCGCTTCAACGCCCGGCAGGTCTGAATTCCCCTTGATCCCGACATCCTCCCCCGGAGGAGCGTGGGACGCTGCTCGATCAGAAACTGAAGCTGCCGATCGCAGGTGACTGGCTCGTTGGAGACCAACCAATGTTTGATCCTGCGACTGTTGGTTTCTGCAAAGTGAATCCGCGTTTGTGCTGGGGGCACTTAGCCTCGGGTCGTTTCGCTCAGCTGCGTGTTGTACGTCCTTGATACTTTGTTGGCTTGTATTGGGGTGGTCGGCTACTTGCGGGACCGAGGTTTGTTGGTTGGTCTTTGGATTTTGCGGGTTTGGTTGGTCAAAAGGTACGCTTTGGATGGACTCGGTCGCTGAGGTTGACTGTGTCGTCTGTAAGATATCATCGGCTTGCCCGCCGACCATGCCGCGGACACCTGCGGCATACGCCAACAGCCGGCAACACTCACCGGCAACTCCTGATTCTTGCTGGCAAGCCAACAACTCAAAAGCCAGCGTCAGCAATCCATCGCCGGCAAGAATCGCCATGGCCTCTCCATAGACCTTGTGATTAGTTGGTCGGCCTCGGCGGAGGTCGTCGTTATCCATCGCCGGGAGGTCATCATGGATCAACGAGTAAGTGTGCACGATCTCCACGGCACAGGCCGCAGGCATGGCTGCCTCCTCAGAGCCTCCACAGGCCTCGGCGGCCAACAGCACCAACAAAGGGCGAAGACGTTTGCCGCCAGCAAGCAGGCTGTATCCCACGGCCTCAGCCAACAAGTTGGGACACCCTTCTCCGGCTGGCGCGTACTGGTTCAGAACCCCTTGAAGTGCCTTTTCGATCCTGGGGCGAGCTTCTTGGGCGTAATCCAGAAAAATCCTTGATCCTGGCGACCTTAGGTTGCCGTCAGCCTGCTGGGACATAGTTGCTTGGGGCAGACGGTGCCAACGGAGGTTTCGTTGACGCCAGCCCCATTCGAGAATGGAGTCAAATCCCCTTGAATCTCACCGCCGGAACTCCCCTGCCAGGTCGTTCACCCAGCAAATCGCTCTCCGCAAACCTTCACCCTGTCTCGTAAAGGTTATTCAACCTTGAACCCATCGCAAGACTACAAAATAGGGTAAACAGTTTACTTTGTACTGTAAAGTGGAGGATTTCCGGGAATTCGGGCTGTCTGCGAGAATCTGGTTCAGTAAGGTGGTTCCTCAGTTGTGGGTCGTTTCGCCTGCGGTCGGCCAGAAGGAGCGGACTGTTCTTTGCCAGATTGACTGACTTCTGATCCGGGGGGCTTGGGTAGTTGGGGCGGTTCTGACTCATCCTTGTTGGCCGTCAGAGCTGTGTCCTCGCCGATGCCCTCCGCAACAGCGGGTCCTTTCATACCCGAAGGTTGCCGCCTTGTCTGCCTCGATTGTTCGACGGCTGAGACCGCTTGCGACTCGCCCGTGGCCAGGAGCGAGTCGGGGTTGCTCTCTTGATGAGAGGAATCAGGGATACTTCCGCCCAATGTTGGGGGGATCTCCTCTTTGGGTCTGTCCACCTTTGGGGGCGCTTGAGTTGACTGGTGTTTTGGGCTTGGGGATGGGCAGGCTGCTGGTTGCCCGGGCCCCTCACCTGCGGTGGGTGCGACCTCAAAGGGTTCAAGAATTGGACGGCCTTGGTCATCCACTGCTGAGAGCAGCTCGATTCTGCGGTGCACCTGATCGAGAACGCTCTGGCAGTTGGCGAGAAGGTGAACGCCTTGTTCATAGCAACCCAACGCCTCTTGCAGGCCGAGTTCGCCGGACTCCAAGCGTTCGACGAGTTGCTCAAGTGCCGCCAAGGCTCCTTCAAAATTCCCTGCTTCGCAATGATGGCCGTCGGAATCAGGACCAATTGACTCAGTTGTGCGACTGTGGTCCGCTCCGGAAGTGCCTTCCTGATTGCCCGCCATGGTGTTGCCTGTCAACATCCACCCGCCTTGGTCAGTTCATCAAGTCCCATCCGGGCAGTGTGGCCGGTGGATCATCCAGCGTCCAGGGGAGCCGGTGTCTTCGGTAAAGTTTCTGAAAAATTTGAAACGGACACTTCCGCCCGGAAGGATCTTCCCCAACCGGAGGCTGGGCACAAGCGGGAAGCTGCTGGTCAGCCGAGAACGAAGGCGAGCAGGTTATCACGGTGTCTTTTTGCCAAGCTGGGCCGAGTTGGTGGTGTTGAGCTCTTCAATTCGGCTGATCGCTTGGCCTGACGCAAATTGAGTGACCAGTAACTGCCCGGGGGAAAGCAACGCGGCGTCACGAACGGGGGAGCCGTCTGGTTGATCATGACGGGTGGTCACCGAGTAACCGCGGGCTAAGACGGACAAGGGACTGAGGGCTTCCAGGCGACCTGCGTGGTCGGCCAACTGGCCAGCGGCAATCTGATAGCGGTGACTGATCGCCCGAATGAGGCGTTCGGAGAAGTCGCCGAGCCGGCGTGAGGCCTCGGCTGCAAGACGCTCAGGCCGCCGAAATGCCGGTCTGCTGGCCAGAGCTTGGTAGCGGCTCTGGGAGGCCGCAAGGGCGGACAGGATTGCGTTGTGGAGCCGGCGACGGTGCTGCTGGATCAATAAAGCCAGATCATCACGACTTGGTACGATCAACTCAGCTGCCTCGCTGGGTGTGAGAGCTCGTCGATCGGCCACCAAATCTGCAATGGTCAGATCGATCTCATGGCCGACCGCAGAAACAACCGGTAGATTTGATTCAAAGATCGCCCAGGCGACTTGTTCTTCGTTAAATGACCATAAGTCCTCAGGAGAACCTCCTCCTCGTCCGACAGCCAGAACCTCAATCTGCAGCTGACTGGCATGCCGATTAGCTAAGCGAATCGCTGCAGCAATTTCCTCTGCTGCTTGAGGCCCCTGGACTCGTGTGGGGATCACCAGTACGTCGGTGCCGGGAAACCGCCGGCGGAGCACTTCAAGAAAATCCCGGACTGCGGCTCCAGTCGGGCTGGTGACGAAGGCTACCCGCTTCGGAAATGGCGGCAAAGGCCGTTTCCGCTGTGGATCGAACAAACCAGCCGCCTGGAGTTTGCTGACCCGTTGTCGCAGAGCGAGTTCCAAGGCCCCCAAGCCCTGAGGCTCTAAGTGACGGACGGCCAGTTGGTATTCCCCCCGCGGAATGTAGACGGTCAGCTGCGCCTGGACGAGCACCTCAAGACCATCATGGATTTCAAAGGGCAAGGCCTCGGCAACCTTGCGTCGAACGGTTGCCTTGACTTGAGATTGGTCGTCTCGCAGCGAAAAGTAACAGTGGCCACTCTGCGCTCGGCTGAAACCTGAGACCTCTCCACTGACCCAAAGAAGAGGTAAAGTCTTTTCAAGAAGGTACTTGGCTGTCGCATTGAGCTCCGAGACAGAGAGGACCGGCTGCTCTGAGGACTCTGTCGGCTGGCCATTCGCGGGTGTCGCATCGCCGACGCGGTCGCCCTGAGGTTGAGGTGATGCTGTGCCGTTGGACGCGACTCGACCAGACGGGATTGGACCAGACCTGTCTCGATCGGACCCGACTTGGAGGCTGTCCACAGGGGTCTGCCCTTCCGTCCCAGTTGCGTTGTCGCTGACTTCTCCGGAGCGGTCAGCGGCGGGTCGTTTGTTGAGCGATTGGTGCCCCTTGGCTCCGGAGCGGTTGCTGGGGGAGGATTTTTTCTGCTTTTTTGAGGAGCGTTTGGGCCCATGAGAAGAATTTGAGTCTTGGGGGTCGCCGTTGTCGAAGAGGAATTGTTGTTGTGCCATGTTGTCCCTCCTACTGAGGTTGGGGAAAATCTTGGCTCGTCCGGTTGATGGAGGGGCTGCCGAATCAGAGGCTGTTGTGCTTATCCAGCGTTTTGGACGAGCAAGAATTTTCCCCAACAGCTGGAAATCGGACAACATTCGAACTGTTCCAGATTGTGGCCGAAGCCCCACCTAACGGACCCTGAAACAGGAGTCATGTGCCGGTAGGCAGGAGCCTTGGGGGCAAGGGCGCCAGCTGAGACAGTCCCATGATCGGTTCCCAGAAAAAGTTCCGCCGCGTCAGGGACTCACCCGGACAATCCGGACGGGCGTTGGTCGCCGGGGGTCGAGAACATCTCTGAGGCTCAACTGTCGTCCGTTCAAGTGGTTTGATTTCCGTATTGAGCGAACCAAGTTCCATAGAGTTGGCAGACAAGCGTTGTATTGAGATCACGACCGTAGTAGGCTGAGAAATCTTTCAGTTGGCCGCCGGTCTCAAAATCCTCAAGGTATTTGCTGATGCTGCGTTTGGGGGAACCGGTCTGCTGATGAATCTCCTCCGCTGTGTGACCGGCCACATGCAAGCCGAGCACCATATGGGGTTTGCCCTTTTTGGTGCGTGTGGGTTGGGAGAGAAACCGGTAGGCCCTCATAATAAATTTGGGAGGATTGGCTGCTTGCTTGTAGCGTTTCAGAGAAAGCCCCACCCGAGCACAGGACAGCACCGAGCGTCGCGGCAGCGAAGGCTCCCAGGACAGCACCAGTGGGGAGTCGGGATCCCAGGCGGGCCGGCCAGCGATCTGCTGGTCAAGTTCCGCAGGGCCGGAGGCCCCCGTCGCGTCTAACAATCGGTCAACCAACAGCGAAGGCCCGTCGATCACCTCACCTTCGGCAGTTTCAATCCCACGCAAAAGCATGCCGGCAAAGGCGGTCCCATCGCCGAAGCTCAAGTCCAGGCCCTTAAAACTGCCCCCACGATATTCGCCACCTGTGCGGTGGAAATACCAGCGTCCACATTCCAATTGCAACGTTTCTTTGTGGGTGAATGGATCGGGGTGCTCCTCCGGATGGGTATAGTATACTTCCACCTCGAGGAATCGATGCCGTTGCCCCCTGGCGACAATTTCGGTACCGTTGAGAAGTTGATCAGCAATCCGCAAAAACCACTCCGAGGCCAACGCCCCATCGGTGAAGTTCGCTGGTTTGGTGAGCAAATCCACCCAGTCTTGCATCTCAGCCCCTCAGCGGTTTCTCGGACCGTGCGATTTCTCGGACCGTGCGATTTCTCGGACCGTGCGATTTCTCAAAGGTCGCGGTTTCTCAAAGGTCGCGGTTTCTCGTGCCATCGTCAGGTCAAGAGCCGTAAGGTTCTTCGGCAGCCTCCGCCGGGGATAACTCCGGGACACTTCGGAATGTGAGAGAATAGCGACTCCCTGGGAGTGGTTCGACCCGATGTTGGAACTGCCACCTGGCTGCCCCGGTCATCATATACAGCGACCCAGGGTGGAGGACGGTCTGACAACTCGCTGGGGATTCTCTCGCATTGCGAAATTCCAGCTTGGCCTGCTCGCCGAGGCTCACTCCCGCGATGCAGTCGCCAAAACATGCGGCATCCGTATGCCAGCCGATTCCGGCATCAGCTGGGTTAAAGGTGATCAAACATTGGTTGAACTCCGTTCCATCTGGACAATGCGGATCGATTCGCCAGATCAGCGGTTCCAGAAATGGGGGAAGCGGATCAACTCGCGATACCTTCCGAGAGTTACTCTGGTAGCGGTAACCGAATTGGGCGTACCCTCGTGTCAGCCTCCGACCTCGGAAACGATCGTGGGTAAACTCCAGCAACTCCAACTGCTGGATTAAGCCGTGCTGCATCTTTGAAGACAGGAAATTCGGGAAGTAGGTGAAACCTTCTGGAAGAAGCATCTCGCTTCGCTCCCATACAGCTTTCCGAAGACATTCTCTGTATCCTTCGTGTTCTTCAGGCCTCAGGACACGCTCCAGCTTGCGGCTGCGTTGCAGCGTCATCGTCAGGGGGATTTGCGTTGGGTTCTCGGGCAGTCGATTATACTTTGAAGCATTTGGGCTCTGGCAAGCACTTGGCGATATTCATGGCCCGCAAATTGCTCTCCGCGACCCCTGTGATGGATCAAGGCAGAAGGCGGTCGACGAGCTACGACGGCCGCTTGCAACGTTCCCAAGCCGCGCGCCTCCTTAATCTCGAGTTGCAGATCCCACTCGACCATCTTCCTGAAACACAGATCCATGAACACTGCCCTGTAATAAAAATCATCAGCAACCTAAGGGAGATCGGTGATGTCCCCAAACTGCAACTGTTCCGGCTGCAGTGCTCACCGGAGCAGATCGGCTTGGCCGTTTGGTCTGCCGCAGACTCAGCTTTTCGTGAGGCAACGTCTGTGAGACGTCTCGCAACGAAGCTGCCTTCTCGGACGAAACGGTCAACGCGTGTCCGCCAATTCGCGCACGAAGTCTGTGCCGCTAAGAGTCCGGGATCACCGGCTCAGGGCGTCGCCCGAACCGTCAGGTGGGAAGCAGCTGGGAGTTTCCTCTGGGAACTGTTGCAGCTTGGCCTGAACCAACCGGCCTCAGCCGGCCGGCGTGGGTGGCCTTTGGCGAAAGAACATTGAAGAGCGGCTGTTGCTGACCCCCGGACGCACAGATCCCCGGGTTCCTTGTGGGTTCTGCAACTCCTTCCAGAGTTGCTGCAATGGGCCCGACAACGCTGGTACCAATGCTCGGTGAGTTTGTGGATCATCCAGACTGCCGTCGACCTTGATCTGCAAAAGGCTTTGGCTGGCCTCTCCCAAAATGCGATCGACAAACGGGAGCCGATACTCGTCCCGCCCGACAATGGTGTAGAAGGTCAGGTCGATGGAGCGATCAAACCCCAAGCTGCCCCGACCACGTAAGCTGATGGCGTCTCCTCGGAGGTCCAATCTGTTGAAATACACATAGGGCCCGTCGATGCGAAACTGATAATCCCCCGCTGTGAAAGCAGTTCTGTCCGGTGTTTTTAAGCTGAGGATGCTCAAGAGCGAAATCGCTAGGGGAGTTTCATAAAGATTCGCCCCACGAAGAGCCGCCCAGCCACCGCCATGCAGCCGGTGGGTTCCGGCTCCGATGCCATGCAGGTCGACCATTCCTGAAAGTTTTCCGCTGAAGGCTTCTTGCCGACCCGGCAACAAGTCCCGGGCGTATTCCTTCAAATCGGCTCCGGAGAGTTTTGTTCGCAGGTGGTATCTTGGCAGTTCCTCAAAGAGAACCTCCGCATCAGCCACCATCGAGCCGCCCAACACTCGGGCTGTCATGCGACGTGCCTGAAGTGGGGCGACCTGGTCGGGCGGTTGCCGCAACGCTTCGAGTGATCCAAAAACCAACCGCTTGCCGTCGGCATAAACGGGACCGCGAACTTCGGTGAACTGAAGTTGCTGATAATCCAGGGAATCGAAATCCAGCGTTGCCTGCAGGCGTACTTCCTGCCCGTCGTATCCACCGGCAAGATGAAAGCCCCCGTAGATGTTGTTGATTGACACAGGCCAGCCAAGCTGACCCTGCTGACAGGTCATCGCCAAGTCCCAGACGGCACGGTACTGAGCCTCCTGCTGCCCCAACGGCTGTGAGGAACCAGTTTCAGCAAGAGTTTCTCCAGTCAAACGAGCGGTTCTTCCCTGCCAATAAGCGGCGGAGGGGACCCGGCCGCTGAGCTGCTGAGGGACATCCCGGGCGATCTCCAGACGTCCGGTGACATTGAAGGTCCCGGCCAGTTGGAGTGGATCCAGATTGCCGCGCCAGGATGCTGGCAAGAGGGCCATTAGGTCTCGTCCTGCTTGATGTTGACCAACTCTGAGACCCTGCAGAGCACAATCCCAGAGACGCAGATGCCAGCCCCCGTCCGGCCTCAAGCGGCAGTCGCCCTCGGTCATCAGACTGACCTGTCCATGACGGCCTTTGATATTCTTGAGACTGATTAAATTATTTGAGTAGCGAATCTCACCGAAAATATCGTGGATTCGAGTGGGAAAGGACCTGGGGAGGATTTCCACTTTGCGGAGCCGGATGGCCAGACTGAGATCCCATGTGCCGGCGGGTTGGAAGATCAGAGCTGCTGAGGCATCAAGGGTTCCTTGAGGCTGCAATTCCCCCCAAAGCTTCTGGGTGGTCGGTGGCAGGGCATTGCGAAGTTCCTCCTCGAACTCGACGCCGGTGGCTGTGAAGTTCAATCGCAGAGGATTGCCTCCTTCGGCGGTGCCCAACTGGCCCCAACAACGCACGATGCCGGTGTCATTTCGTCCGACCAACTCACCGATCTTCCAACTCCAGGAAGACTGTTCGGTGGAGCCGGTTTCATGCCGGCCGCGGCCTTCGATGATCCCGCTGATGTAGCTGACCGGATAGCGAAAGTAATTGGAATTGACTGAAGCGCGACGGATGGGAATTTGAATCCTGACCTCAAGCGGTTGGCCTGAGCCCGCGAGGCGGTCGACCGAGACGTGTAAGTCAAAAACCCCAGCAGCGTTGAGTGATTGGACAACCTTTGCCGCCTTCGGGGGCATGGCCTCAATCACCGCCGAGTCCAAGGCGAGTTGCTCTGCATCGATGGTCAGATGAGCCTCTGCCTGGGGTCCCGGATTGAGCACACGCCCGGCGATACGCACAGGCTGTGTCCCGGCACGGGCAAGGAGATCAACGGTCAGCTGCTGCTGGTGCAGCCGGATGAATCCGCGTGTTCCTCGCAGCCGATAAGGAAATTGCCAGCAAGCAAAGGAGACGTCCAAACACTCGATGAAGACATCGGGCTCCCAGTGAGAGCCATCAAAATCCGTTGAGAAACGAAGGTTGATCCGACCGTCGGGGGAATACTCTTGCCATCGCCTTTGAAGCCAACTTGGAAGCACCTGCACGATACGTTGATCCAACAGCAATCCGTCGATTTGCCCGCGGATCGTCATCGGGACCTGCAGCGAGTAACCTTGAGCTTCGCCGCTAAAGAGCAGCTCGGCCTCACCATAACGGGCGGAAAGCTTTTCCACTCGAATGCCCTGAGTTGTCAGGGCGGCATTGAGCTGAAGATCGCGAATGGGATATCCCAGGCGTTCATCGTCCAAAGTGCCATGGCGGAGGTGAGCGTGGATCTGAAAATCCAGCGGTTGTTCCTTCAGAGGGTCGTAGCTGACTTGAAAAGTGCCCCCGGCGGCGGCACGCAGTTGTGGCAGGCCCTCAGGCCGATCGAACTGGGGCAACGGCAAGGACGCGAGCAGCTCCGGGCCCAGAGACACCCCGCTGAGGTGACCCCGACAACTCCAATGGGAGAAATCCGCCAATACGTAACCGGAGAAGGTTGCCTGGCGAAGATGGTCTCCTCGCGCTTTGCCGCTGACTTTCAGGCCCGGCACCGGGTTTTGCTCGGATTGTAACCTCAGCGGCTGGGGCTGAATATTGAGCTGGCCATCACGAAGGGTCCAACGCGAGGAGGGGACCCGGGTCTGATCGACAAACTCAATGGTTGCCCCTTCGATCTCAACGACCGGCCTATCGCCCCCGATTGAGGTCCAAGCCAGCTTCTCAAGGTCCCAGGAACCATTGGCCAGGCGAGTGAGCCGAAGCTGTGGCCGACGGAGGGTCAGCTTCTCAATCCGCACATCCCCAGCAATGAGACTCTTCAAATCCGTCCGGCAGTGGAGGAAAACCTCATCTAGAAACAACACCTGCGTTGCTGAGGAGTCCGTTGGTTCCCGGTTGTCCGATTCGACTCCATCGACTGGGGAAACGGGGACATCTTCAAGGAGGCGAAACTCCAGCCCGCGGATCTCGATCCCTTGCCCTTCAACAAGGCGTGCCGCCCGGATGTGAACCTGCAGATTTGGCAGCCTTCGATCGAGGAAATCCTCCGCGTGCCGTCGGATCTGGTCGTTTAGACGCCAATACAAGAGGCCGACGCTGCCTGAAATAATCAGGGCGATCGCCACCAGTGTCCATCTCGCGCAACGCCAGAACCGACCGGGCGACACTGTTCCTGCGGGCCTCCCTGACCTTCCCCGTCTTCAGCTGCTTCGGATCCCCTTAAGGAGGGGGTCCTGCTGGTGCTTGACGACAACCTGTCCGCTTCTGTGACTGTCGGTTTTCTGCTGCAGTTTTTGCAGCCTGTCTTCCTGCTGCCTGTCCGCTTGTCTTGCAGCAGCCTTGTTTTCCTGCCCATCTTAGACGGGGAAATCCCAGAGGTTGGTTTCCTTCTGATTTGGCAGTTGGTTCTTGTGAAATCGGGGGATTCCCGTCCAACCAGCTGCCAAAATCATAGGAAACAAGGCACTAGGAAGCCCGACCCAGGGAGGAGGATTCTGTCCCAGGAGAGGGGGTTTGATCTGCCGAAGGAATCCAAGAGAGAACCTTCGCCAGGCGACCACTAAGCGGGATGAGCACGCTTGCGGCCAGCACCATCAAGGGCAGCAGGGCCGGTTGCCGATAGCGGATTGAGCCCACAAAGATCATATGCAGTAACGTAAAGTACCCCGCAGGAACCCACATCAAAACCGCCAAGCGAAAGCCAGCTGTCCTCCAAGCTAAACCAAGTGCCGCTGCAGCAGGAACGAGCACCGCGATTAGTCCCACGCAGATCACTAGGCGAACTGGCCAGCTTCTTAATCCTGGTTGATTAGGCCAAGGGCTCCACATCCGTGCAAACTTCAGACCGGCTAATTGCACAACCCGGGTGGGATGCGACCAGGCAAAGTCCATGGCGTGTTGTCGGAATCGCCGATCCAGTTCGAGCTCCATCTCGGTCGGGTCCAAACCAGCCGGCCAAGGGGCATCGCCTCGGGCGATTCTCGCGAAATCTTGGATCCCTGCTTGCTCTCTGGCGAGTTCCTCCTTGAACTCTGTAACAAACGCCATGTTGCTGGCCCCAGTAGCCTGAGGGTTCAACCCATCGTAAAGGCTAGCCCCCACTTGCAAGGTGGTGGGAACAAACCGTCCCGTGACCGAGCGATTCCGCATCCACCAGGGCATCATGACCAAGATGAGCCCCACAATCATGACAGCCCCAACTGTCAGCCTGCGATGTCGTGAGGCGGGCAGAAACAGTCCCCACAACGCATACACCGGCGTTAGCAGCAAACTGCTGGGCCGGATCAAGGCCGCCAGACCACCGCAAACGCCAGCTGCCAGACCCAGCCAGGCCAGAGTCCTCAATCCAGGAGATTGCCCTGGGCTCGCCTCGCCTGGACTCAGGTCGCTGCCGACCATAACCCGAGCCAGCAGCACCACCACGACCAACTGGAAAACCAAAATCGGGGTCGAAGGGACCTCACTGAGCAAAAACACCCCCAGGCCAATGGACTCCGGGTGAAACGCAGCCAGAATCGCCGCCAGGATGCCGACTGAGACTCCCCAGGTGCAACGTCCAAGGACATACACCCCTGCCACCGAAACTGTTCCGCAGAAGACACTCAGGAGCCTGGCCCACCACAAAGGCACCTCACCGCCAACTGTCTGGTGCCAAAGGCCGAACCAAGCTGCCAGCAACAGCGGGTATCCAGGCGCCCGAAAAACGCGAGCATCGGGTGTGTTGTACTGATAAGTCAGGCCGGCGGTGATCCGCTGTGCCAGCGTCCAGTAACTGTCTGTGTCCGGATAGGGAAATCCAGGGCCAAATCGTTGCTGCCAAATCCAGCTAGCAAAAATTCTTAAACAAAAGGCAAGAAGTAGCACTAAAGCGATTTGAGTCGCGACACGAGGGTACCACCGCGCACTCATGGCTTCTCTTCATGCGGATTGCTCGAAACTCCCGTGGAGAACTCTCTGGGCAAGAACTCTCTGTCGCAGAGGTTGCCTTGCGGGCAGAGGTTTCTCGGAGCAGCAGAGAGCGGTGGACGACAACTGCGACGATCTTAGATTGCCACCCGATTCTTCCTCTGCAACATGGGGATGTAGCGGATAGAAGGTCCGTGCGTCAAGTTCGCTTTGGCAGACTCTTGAAGGAGTTTGGGCACACAGTCGGTGATGGATTGGTTGGTTTACTCGTTTGTGAAGACGGGTGTATACTCTCCGCGTTTCCCAGCCAACCGGGCTGCAGGTTCTGTCCAACCCCGGAGGGCCTGGGATCCTCTGCGGAGCTTTCCCCCTCGGTGGCCCAACGCCGGTGACCTGCCTTTCGTGGCCAGGGCAGCCAAAGCCGCTTGGGGCGAGGTCGCCTGCAGACGAAGTCTCAGACTGAACGTTTTACTCGATCGCACTGACACCCGTTCAAGAGAAGCCCCGATGTCGAATCGCGTCTGGCTGTTTGTCTGTAGTTGCATCGCGCTGGTCACCAGTGCGTTTACCTTCGTCATCCACGCCGACATCATGCCGGACTTGGTGAGCCAATACGACCTCTCCCAAGAAGCGGTCGGCTACACCGGTTCGGCGATCTTCACCGGCATGGCCCTCTCGATGCTGGTGGGGGCGTTCATCTGTGACATCCTTGGGATGCGGCAGATCATGTATCTGGCCTTCCTCAGCCACTTGCTCGGGGCGTTGGCGTTTATCGGCACGCCGTACGTTTTTGGGCCTGAGACAGCCAAGGATACCGTTCAGCTGTGGATCTTTGCGGCTTGCTTGCTGCTGGGCATCGGCAACGGCATGACCGAGGTGGGCATCAATCCCTTGGTCGCCTCGATGTTTCCCAAACAAAAGACGCACTTCCTCAATATCCTCCATGCCTGGTGGCCAGGAGGCTTGGTCATCGGTGGGGTCTCAGTGGTTGGCTTGCGGAAACTGGCCACCACCGGCGTTGGGGCGGAAACAGCGGTTGGCCTCATCCCTGGCTTTGTCTTCTGGCAGGAGGCTCTGCTGTTAATTGCTGTGCCGACGATCATCTACGGTGCCATGCTCACCGTCGCGCGGTTTCCCCAAACCGAGCGTGTTGTCGCCGGGGTCAACTACGGCCAGATGCTGGGGCAAATCGCTCGGCCGCTGTTTCTTATCTGGGCGCTTTGCATGCTGTTGACAGCCTCCACCGAGCTCGGCGTGCAAAAGTGGCAAGAATCTGTGCTGCAAAGTAAGCTGGGAATTCCCGGAAGCGGTACTTTAGTTTTGGTGTACACTAGTGGGATGATGTTTGTGCTTCGGCACTTTGCCGGCCCGATCGCTCAGCGGATCTCCCCGGTGGGTTTGCTGCTGTGTTCTGCGGTCTTGTCGGGTGTCGGTCTGTATTTATTGAGCTTTGCCACCGACGCGTACACGGCCTTTGGCTATGCCACCATTTACGGCTTGGGAATTGCCTACTTCTGGCCAACGATGCTTGGGGTGACCGCAGAGCGGTTTCCCAAAGGTGGGGCGATGCTGCTTTCCTTGATGGGCTCGGTGGGCAACCTGGCGATCGCGGTGGCGGTTCCGGTCATTGGTGGCTTGGCCGATACCTACCAAGTGGCTCACGTGCGTGAGGAATCCGAGCAATACGTGTCGGTTTTGGTGACGGAAGTTGATGGCCGAGCCATTCTCAACCGCAAGGCCATCGGAACGGTCAAGGATGTCGATCCTCAGCGTGAGCCTGAGATGGATTCCCAGGGTCAACCCCTGGAAGCACCGTTGCCCCGGTTTGCTGTGATCACCAAAGAGGGTGCCGCCTATGCACTGCCGGTTTCTGCGCTGAAGGAGATTTCCACCGACGCTGAGCAGGAGGCCGTCAAAATCCCCGGTGTGGAGGAAGGAAAGACGATCACTTTGCCAACGTCGCTGGTGACCGGCCTGAAAGGGGTCACCCCCGATGAAGGAAACGTGTTCCTACAGCCCCAAAAAGGCACCGAGCTGAAGATGTTCTCCGCTGAGGAACTGTTGCAAGCGGCTCGTGCTGCCGAGAGTGCTGGCTTCTCGCAAGCATTCCGCTGGGCAAGTCTGCTGCCATGCATTCTCATCGTCTTATTCGGATCCATTTATCTGTGGGACATCTCCCAGGGAGGTTACAAGCCTGAGCTTCTCCTCTCTCCTGAAGAAGAGGCGGAATTGATGTCCGGTGGAGTCCAAGGCCCCGTCGAGTAAGCCTCTCGACTCTGCTGGTTGCTCTTGGTGACCCATCAGCACGGCCTCAGCCTCGACGCAGGAGGAGGCCGTGCTCGCCCTGGATGACCCGAATCGATCCCGGAAGACACAACGCCCGTGCTGGTACGGATTCGGACTCTGCACGGGTTGTGGGTTCCGGATCGCTCTGTCCTGATAGCGTGCTTGGTGTTGAGAGAGCCCTTCGTTGTGACAGCATGGTTGGTTGCGGGGATTTGCTGGAGGCAAAGCTTGTGGCCAGGCGAGCGAGATGGTCCCAGTGCCAGGAAGTCATGGACTGTTGAGGCCATTGCTGCCTTTTCCAAAGCACGACAAACATCTCTCGGAGCAGATACGGCTCAACCCGGCAGAGCCGATCGCAATTGACGTGGACCTGCTCGCCTGTGCCTGAGACGACCTGATCGGCTAGGTCAACCGCCAAACGCTCTAGAACGCTCTCAGCTTGCTGAGCGAGCTTGCCCAACCTCTGGAGGTTTTGCACAACTGCGGGATTGAATTGCTCGCTCAGGTACGGCAAGAGTTGGTGCCGAATTCGGTTCCGAGTGCAATCCATCTGCAGATTGGTGCTGTCCATGCGAGCTGGCTGAGCTATGGCGTTGAGATAGCTCAGGACTTGCTCGCGTGAGATCTCAAGCATCGGGCGAATTAGCGACCCGCAACCAAAGGACCGGGCACGGGGAATTCCCCCTAAGCCTCGCAAGCCGGTGCCTCGAAGGATGTGATGAAGCACCGTCTCAGCCTGGTCATCCGCGGTGTGACCGGTCACCACAAAGCGGGCCCCATAGGCCTCGGCGGTCCTCCGCAGGAAGTCATAACGCGTGTCTCTGGCGGCAGCCTCGAGGCCACCTTGCTGGTCGCGAGGCAGTTCCCACTGCTCGACTCGACACACCAGGCCGAGCCGGCAGGCAAGTTGACGAACAAATTGTTCGTCGGCGTCTGCTTCGCCCCCACGCAGCCGGTGATTCAGATGGGCCACCACCAGCCGGCCAGGACCCGCATGGCCAATGGCATGCAGGCCCCGCAGTAAGGCAACGCTGTCAGGCCCACCCGAAACCGCCACCAACACGGTGACATCAAACCACTGTTGTGGAGGCCAGCTTGACGCCAGCTGCGCTTCAAACGGTTGGGCTGTGGACATCAACTGAGTTGCCCCAAAATACGTTGCTTCCTGTGGTCACCTACCGCGGTCGCCCTCAGCCTGAGTCCAGAGTTTCCAAACCAGTCCTCGCCAGTGGGCTGGGCAACGCTGGTGGAGAGTGGCAATCTGCCTCGTCGCTGAGAGCCGCGCTGTCCTGGTGTGATGGTTGGTCACTGTTGGAACTTATTGCAGCGGAGCCGGACTCTGCTAGATTGAAGCTGCAGGCGGCCAGATCAAAGCCTCCTGTTTTGGTACGAACGATTGATGTACCTCCGGCCATCCTCAAGTGGAAGAGCCGTTGGACATGTTATGTGGAGAGACTCAAGGGATCTCCGGGACGAAGGAATCTCCGGGACGAAGGGATCTCCGGGACGAAGGAATCTCCGGGACGGCTGTTGTCCTTGCGGATACTCTCACGACAAGTACAACCCAACCCAATGGGGATTCCTCGTCGGGGCGAAAACTCAATCCGACCCTTTGGTAGGCCTCAATCAGTTTGGAACTGTCAATCGGCTTGGAACTGTTCACCGGTTCGAAGACCTGAACTCAATGAGGCGGACTCCAGCGATCACCGATCCTGGGGGACCCGTTTCTTCTCTTGGAACTGTGAGACCTGTTGGAACAGTTTCGCCCCACGAGGAGAACGGCTGCTTCCGCCGAAACTGACCCATTGACAGGAACGTTCTGCTCCGGAGAAGACTCGTGGCGGTTGATGCTTCCTCGGATCCAACTCCCTAAGAGGTGTCGGCCTGACCCAGGGAAGACATTCGGATTTGGCGTGCTAGAGTGACAGCTCGGGCGAGGCCCTGAAAACGTTGGCGGGTCTGCAGCGGACGGAATCGTTGGACTCACTCCAGGTATTTCCTGTTAGGTACAATCCTATGCTGTGGTGGATTCTCTGTTTGATTCGGCATCTTTTCGATTCGTTGACTGGAACAGGCCACAGAGTCACTCGTTGGCACTTCCGACAACCAGTTGAGATTCGCGTCGCCAGACCGGACAGGGAAACCACAGGCGTACACTTCGGGCCGACAGCGGTTGCACACTGGACAACCCTCTCACACCGGAGTGAGCCTTTGCCTCCTCTCAGCAGCGGGACTGGTGTTGGTCTTTCAGAAGCGCGAGAGCTGCCCAAGCCGTTCGGCCGGCAACCAACGCGTTGGGGCTAGAGGGTCGTGCCGATCTCGGCCCAGACATTCCAGTCGGGATGCAGACTCGAGTGGTCCGCCCGATTGGTTTGTCTCAATCCCTTTGCCCGGCGTCGTCTTCGAACGGAAGGCGTCCATGCGTCCGACTCGATACGATCGATTGCGGAGGCTTTCGAGGCTCGTCAGCGACCGAATGGCCCAACCCTCCGGCCCTAGGGCACGCGAGTTCGAGAGTTCCTCGGCGGCCGCGCCTTTCTTGGTTCTGTCCACTGGTGGGTGCCGGTTGATCAATGAGTTCTGCAAGGACTTGAAGAGCTTTGCTTCCCATCCTGCTCCCTTGGGCCAAGGTCAATGGGACCCTCATTGCCCTTGCAAAGAGCAGCCAACGCCGCAGGAACACCTGAAACCAACGGTCCGACTGGCACCTCAGGTGCTTGGACTGAGTCTCCCCATGTCCAACTGCTTGTGCCCATTCGCTTGTTGCGAATTCTCTTTGTGCGAATTCGTTTTCCACAAACTTCGCTGCAAGCGCAATTGAGCGATCCTCCCAAAAGCTGGCGACGAAACTGGCTCACTCAAGCCTCATTCGGGTCTTGAGGGAGCCTTGGTGCCGACGATGCTCACCAGAGCCGCGGCGCCCGGTGTCGGCGATGGCTCTGGCCGGGCTCCTTTGGCAGAGGACCTTTTCGTGGATGTCACCTGGTACGTCGTGACCGCCGCCGGTTCGGCAGCGGTCACTGTCGGGGCAATGCTCATCTTTGACCGGCTCCGGGTGAACAACGCCCGTCGGCAGGCTGCCGACGAATTGGCGAAAGTTCAGCAGGAGATCGAAAATCGCCGCAAGCTTGCCGAGCTCGAGCTCAAAGAGCAAGAGCTCCGCCAACATGCCGAATTGGAACGGCAAGCCGCCGCCCGACATAACGAACTGCATGTTCGTGAACGGGAATTGGATAAACGTGAAACAGCCTTAGATCAGCAGGGCCAATTCCTTAAAAAACAAGAGAAGATGAATGAGGGGACACAGCGGAGGTTGGCAGAACGATTGGACGAGACCAATCGAACCAATGCTGAGTTGACCGAGGTGCTGCAAGCCCAACGTCAGCAGTTGCAGCAGATCAGCGGGCTGAGCATAGAAGAAGCCACTCGCAAGCTGCTGAGTTCTTTGGAGACCGAGCTGGAGCACGAGGCTGGCGGGCTGATCCTGAAGTATCAAAAGCAAACCGAGGAGAGTTGCCAAGCTAAGAGTCGAGAGATCCTGGTGAGCTCGCTGCAGCGGTATGCCGCTTCTCATACTGCCGAGACCACCACCAGCACGGTGGACATCCCCAGTGATGACATGAAGGGACGGATCATCGGCCGGGACGGTCGGAACATCCGTGCATTTGAAAAGGCCACTGGCGTCGATGTGATCATCGACGACACGCCGGGTTTGGTGATTGTCAGTGGATTTGATGCAGTTCGACGAGAGATCGCGCGGCTTGCCCTGGTGCGGCTGATTGCGGATGGTCGCATCCATCCCAGCCGGATCGAGGAGACCGTGCAGGAAGTCACCGAGGAGATCGAGGCCCACATCCTGGCCTCGGGCCGTGAGGCAGCTCAGGAAGTTGATGTTTACGACCTGCACGAACGAGTGCTCAAGATGCTCGGCCGACTGCGGTTTCGGACCAGCTACAGCCAAAACGTCCTTCGCCACTCTGTCGAGGTGGCGTTTCTTTCGGGCATGATGGCTGAGGAAGTGGGGCTGGACGGCAAACTCGCACGGCGTTGCGGCTTACTGCACGACATCGGAAAAGCGGCTGATCATGAGCTGGAGGGTGGCCACCCCAAAATCGGAGCCGATTTGCTCAAGAGGTATGGCGAAGGTCCTGCTGTGGTCCACGCGGCTTTGGGCCACCACGATGACATCCGCATCGATCACCCTTACACGGTGTTGGTGGCGGCTGCAGATGCCTGCAGCGCCAGCCGTCCGGGGGCTCGTCGGGAGACATTGGACCGTTACATCAAACGCTTGGAGGAATTGGAGACCATCGCCACCGCGTTTGCCGGAGTTGAGCAAGCCTACGCCATCCAAGCCGGTCGAGAGCTGCGGGTCATCGCCAGCGCTCGAGATACCACCGACCAATCGGCAGCCAAGATCTGCCGCGACATCGCCAAGGCCCTGGAAGAGCAGTTGACCTATCCTGGTGAGATCAAAGTCACAGTCCTGAGAGAGGCAACCTTCACCGAAACGGCCAAGTAGCTCTGAGCCCGACAATCCTTCCTGCCCTGCCAAACCTCCATCCCTCTATGATTCTTCTCCGTGATTCTTTCCAGGTTGGGTTTCCATGCGGATGCTGATGATCGGTGACATCGTGGGCCAACCCGGACGCGAGATTGTCCAGCAAGCGGTCCCCGGCTTGATTTTGCAGGAAAAACTGGATTTTGTGGTGGCCAACGCGGAGAACGCCGCGGGGGGCTCTGGGTTAACACCACCACAGTATCGCAAGCTCATCGCCTGTGGAGTGGACTGCATCACCTTGGGTGATCACATCTACAAACGCCGGGAAATCTGTGAGATCCTGCAATCACAGCAGAACATCGTCAAACCAGCCAACTTTCCACCGCAAGCCCCGGGGAGGGACCACGCGGTGGTGCCCTCGCGGAGTGGCGTGGCCGTGGCGGTGATCTCCTTGTTAGGGAGGGTCTTTATGCGACCGGTGGACTGCCCCTTTGCCGCTGCCGATCGGGTGCTGGCAGATCTGCAGCCTCAGGTGCCGGTTCGCCTGGTCGATTTTCATGCCGAGGCGACCTCGGATATGCAGCTGATGGGTCGTTATCTTGATGGGCGAGTCAGTTGTGTGTTGGGGACCCATACGCATGTCTGCACAGCAGATGAGCAGATCCTTCCGGGTGGGACGGCTTTTCAGTGCGATGTCGGCATGACCGGTCCCTACGAGAGCATTCTGGGCCGCCGCATCGACCGGGTACTGCGGACCACACTGACCTTTTATCCGGCCTCCTTCGAGGTCGCCAGCGGAGACCCCAGGCTTGCTGGCACCATTGTGGAGATCGACGAACGATCCGGGAAAGCGGTCAACATCCGCCGTCTGATGATCGATCAGCGCCAGGCTGCCTCCCTGGCAGCTCAGGCGGCCGACCACTCTCATCGCGAGACTCTCTGAGCTTGGCACAAGCTTTCGGGTTCTTGCTCGGCTGATCGGTCGATCCATCCGGGTCACTCAGCGGCAATTCCTCTCTTACCCCGAACGCGAGAACGAGTGTGAGTGTCCAGGAAGGCAAGGTAACCGAGAAATCCTGCTCTCCTCCCTTGGGCAGGATCGGACATTCGTTCTCTCTCGCGGAGGTTCAATGGCCCAGAAGGAAGAGGCAATCGAGGTTGAAGGCGTGGTCACTCAGGCTTTGGCCGACACACGCTTTCGCGTCAAACTGCACCGCGGCCACGAGATCATCGCCCATCCGGCCGGTCGTCTTCTGCGAAACAACATTCGCATCGTTCCCGGCGACAAAGTCACCGTGGAACTCTCGCCCTACGATATGACCAAAGGCCGGCTCACCTACCGACAAAGGTAGGCCCCTTGCCCCGCCGGCTGATGTCACTCCATTGACGCATCACGAAACTGCCGAACCAACGGTCAGCCTTTGCCCTGGCCAGGACCTCGCCTCTGCGAATCCCAGAGCGATGAGTGTGCCCGACTGTTGAAGAGTTCCGACCGTTCAGACATTTTCAGATTAGATTTCCAGCAAAGTTTTTCGCTGGTGATCTACAGGAGGCAAAGGGTTGCCTTGGCGAGGTACCATTCCCAAATCAGGAACCAAGCTGCTCTCACGAATGTGGCTACTTGTGTGGCTGGATGCCATCCAAGCTCACCTGGACCACATTGAGTCCAGTGGTATCATGGGAGGTATTCACCCACCTGCGAGAGCCGCGGGTCGGGGTTTCTTTTCACTACCCGGAGACTCCATGGCAGAGAAGGAAGAGGGAATCGAAGTTGAGGGCGTGGTGACCCAGGCCCTGGCCAACACACGCTTTCGTGTCAAGCTCGAAATCGGCCACGAGATTATCGCGCATGTGGCTGGCCGGATGAGGAAAAATTTCATCCGGATCGTCCCAGGGGATAAAGTGAAGGTTGAGTTATCGCCTTACGACATGACCAAGGGGCGAATCACCTACCGCGAGAGATAGTCGCAACAGAACCCTTGGGTGTTGTTCTCCGCTGGAGTTCCCCTGTTGGTGAAAGCCCCACAAAGCTGAGCCCAACTCAGATTCGGTTTGCGCAACGCCAGCTTGGCCCCAAAAAACTTGACGCCAGATTACTCGCGGGTGACCTGCATTGCTTGAGGCGATTCTTCCCGGTGCGTGAAGGCCCTTCCACCTCGACCACTCTGAGGGCCCAGCGGCTCAGACGACGCTTATTCCCGAACTCCCATCTCCTTATGGGCCCCCAGTTTGGGCCGGTGAGGAACTCTCGGCGGAGATCCAGCCCGGTTGCGCCAGGCCCCTGGAAACTATCCAGAGCAATAGACCGGATCGCAAGCTCCAGAGGAATGTGCGTCCCCAATTGGTGCCGACCAGCCAAGTCTGAGTGGTCGCGTCAAAACCACCGCTGAGCTTTTGATGATAGGGAACCTGCACGAGGAAAGTGCTGAGCCAAATCAGCACAAGCATCGACAAGCCGAGCCAAGCTGCTTTGTCTGACATCCATCTGGGCCTGGAGAAGACCAACCAGAGCGAGCTGGCCAGCTCTACCATCATGGGAGGGAAGACCACCCAAAAGGTAAAATCCTGATGGAGACGCTCGTAAGTGGCAAATTGCTCTGTGCTGACTCGGGCGAACAGCGGGTAGTGGACAACCTGAACAAACCAGATCACTCCGGTCATGTACCAAGTGGCCGCTAAGTTGAGAAGCAACGCCGCCACAACTGAGGTCTTCTCCATTCTCGATTCCCCCCTTCGGGTCATTCCAGTTGTCTCAAGCGCATGGGTCACAGGCTGGACCGTCCGGGTCAGGAGGTCAAGCCGCACAACCCTTGCTTTGGCGTCGCGGTCATCGACAATGAAACGAAGTTCACGGCCTGCAAACGGTTGAGGCCTCTTGGAAAAGCATAGCTGAATGATCCGCCATCTTCTCGGAATCGTAGCGGTCCTTTTGGTTGTTGTTGGGGCCTTGACCGCTTGGAATGACCCTAATCAGGTGGGGATCTACGCTGCGTTCTTAAGACTGGGAATGATCTTGGCGGCTGCTTGGCTGGCGTGGCCCAAGGACGCCAGTGATCGTCGTGCCTGGCGCTATCTGCTGGCGGGTTTGGTGGTCCTGTTGATGTTGGCCAGTCTTCCGATGGTCCTCCGCTGGGGGCTGCTGCTGGGTTCACCGGTTTTGCTGTTTCTGTTCTGGCCTCAGGTCCGCTGGTTCTTTCAAACGTCTCGACAACGCGATTCAACCCGACGGTGAGAGCGATGGAACGCACAGTGCTCGTGGTCAGTTCTGATTTGATGGTCAGCTCTCAGCTCTCAGGAGCGATCCGATCTCTTGGCTGTCACTGCCGAGTTGTTGCCCCTCAACTCGCCCTTGTCGAGAATCTTCCCGAAAACCTCTCTTTGGCTATCCTCGATTTAGCCGCGCGGGCACTGGAGCCGGTTGAGCTGGTCAGTCAGCTCCGTCGCCGGTTCGGGGAGTCGCTCCGGGTCATCGCTTTCGGGCCCCATGTCCACAAGGCCTCCCTCGAAACCGCCGGTGAGGCCGGCTGCGACGAAGTCCTCACCCGCGGCCAGATGATGTCCACCCTCGCCGAAGTCCTCCAGCGTCAGTTGGGCGATCAAGACACTAACGGCAACGAGAGATAGGCGTCTCCGGCTGAAGTGAGTTGCCGGGCCAACCGCTCTCCGAAACCTCCCCAAGGCGTCACCTTCAACTTTGCGTTGGTTTCTCTTAAGAATTTGCCTCGTCGGAGGAAGCTGTCGTTTGCGTTGGCTCTGCGGGGTTTGGCGGTTCGGCTGGGCCGGCAGTCCGAGGAAGAGTGATCTCGACGGTAGGCAGGCCATCGGCGGCTGGTTTCAGGGGGGGGAGCTGACGAGTGGCGCGGGGTCGATCAGTCCGCACATCATCGAACTCGGTTTGGTCGACTGTCTGCCGGATGACCAAATAGACGGCGATCGAGGCAGTCCAGAAGTACGCAGCCAGAAAACCGGGAAAGACCAGATAGGCCAAGCTCAACCAGACAGCAACAATTCCTGAGCCTAGAAAGCCGATCGTGCCAGCGGACTCAGTTTGCGGAGAAAAGCCCCACCAAGAGGCAATCCCCTGAACTGGCGGTGGGCAGTGAGCTAACACCGCCGCCGTGTGCCCTGGTCCTGCCAGGTTTTCTGCGAACTGTGCGCAGCCAAGGGTGAGCCCGATGGTGAGGCAAACGAAACCCAGGATCACAATTGCGGTGGCAAGGCCCACAAGTCCCCCCAGCAACGTGTAGAGCCCGAGACTCAGCGGACGCTGAGAGAGGTATCCAAAACTGCGGGCAAACCCCTCGAAACCATCCCCGCGGTCGACGCTAATGGTCGCCCACATCAGCGGCCACCCGAAGACGGTCCCCACAATCAAGATTGCCATGACCGCCGCCGAGACCAGTACCAGAGGATACAACACCGAGGCGATCAACACCCCGACTTCCCACTGGAGTAACAGACTCACAGCAGTCACAAACAATCCCAGCAAGGCGGCTCCGCTGAGCGGAAGGAACGGCGCTCGGAGGTAAGTCCACCAGTATCGCAGACCGTGCCGCGTGGCCTCGGTCAGTCGACCAGGCTCCTCGAGCCCAAGCTCAAAGGCAGCCAATCGGCCCAGGATTCCCCCGACCAAAGCCCAGATCAGCACAGCCCAAGTCGCCGAAGTGATCAGATGCCCCACCGCTACACCCGACCAACCGGTCGACGGGATCCACTGAGTGAAGCTGGTCAACAGCGGGCGGAAAACCGCCACCGCCCCGGTGACCGGGAGCCCATCGCTCGGCAAAGAAGTTGGGGCAGCGGGCGCCCAGTCGCCGAGAGCGGCCGAGAGCCAGCAATCTGGAGCTTGTCCGTACCAAATAAGACCCGAAATTGACCATCCCGCCCAGGTCAGCAACAGGCCTAGGCTTGCCAGTCCTATGGTCTGGATCTGAAGGGAGGCTCGAGCTGCCTGACCGATCAACAGCCAGGGGAAGACCTCACGCCAGGAGATTTCTCGCACGAGGTTGCCCGGTCCAGCCATCACAACGACTCCTCTTGTTCAACTCGCAAGTCCCAGAGGGATGCCAGACTGAGCGATCTCGGCAACACGTCCGTTCTGGAGCACCGGCTGCGGATTATAGGGACGTCCCTCAACTCTGCAATGTGAGCTGGTCCCACCCAAGTAACGGCCAAGCGGGACGAGCGTCGGTCGCCGATTGGATGGTTGGTCAGCTCGAGAGTTGGGTGGCTGCATGGGGTTGGTCGTCTTGGACGTGCCAGTGACTTGCTTTGTTGTCCTAAGTGGGTCCGAAGCCTACGATACGGGCAAAGGCAGAGCTCATCCTGCGTTGACCCTCGAGGGAAGGTATGCAGCAGCGGCTCATCATTTGGGAACCAGAGAATTGGGTTTTGGGCTGTTTGAGGCCAAAACTCCAGGAGAAACGGCTTCGGTGGGTGCAAGTGCGGTTGGCGGGGGAGTGCCTGGACCGACTCGCCAGGTGGCCTCGTGGAGTGGTGCTGGCCTTGGTGAATGAGCAGTCCCTGATTGCTGCTGCCGAGGTGCTCACCTCAATGACCACCCGTTACCCGGGTGCCCGATCTGTCGTGGTGCTGTGTCGGGGGCTTGCATGGGCGGAGCTTGCCTTGCGGGAACTTGGGGCCACTCATATCGTACGCTCTCCGAGGGATCTGAGTGCTTGCCTGGTGATTGCAGGGCAGCATCTGGCAAGTCAGCCCACATTTCTGACTGCGGTGGATCGCTTTTATGAGGTGATTGGGCCGCTTCCTTGGGATGTTGCCCTCCCCGAAACTCAGCTTGGTTTGAGTGACTGGTTCCGATAGCCGCATCTTTTTGGAGTGGCTCAGATTGTGCCCAGGGCCATGAGCGACGTTGAGTCCCTGCCACTCCAGGGCTTTGCCAACGATTTTCTCGACTCCTCGATTCGTCCCGAGCTGAGGCACCTCTCGGGGCTCTCGGCTGGGATATCATGACAGAACAAGTCGTCAATGAGGCCGCTGTCCTCTCTGCTCTAGCTGATTTCCGTGACCCAGAGACCGGACGCAGTGTGACCAAGACCAATCAGATCGACAACCTGACGGTCCAGGAGGGTCGGATCTCCCTGACGCTCAAGCTGACCACCCATTCAGCTCCCCTGAAAAGTGTGGTCCGAGCCAACTTGATCGAACGACTCTCGACGCAGTTCCCAGCCGCCTCTCAGATCGAGGTCGAACTGGGCCATCTCGATCGTCGGCCGCCACCGCTGGGGCAAATTGGCCTGCGAGCCAAAACGGTCATCGCTGTGGGCAGCGGTAAGGGAGGCGTCGGCAAGAGCACCATTGCAACAGCCCTGGCCATCGGGATGCAGCGGGCCGGCTGCCAAGTGGGCTTGATGGACGCGGACGTCTACGGACCGAGTATTCCGCATTTGCTCGGTGCCGAGGGACGACCCGAGGTCACCGAGATCGAGGCACCCAACGGAACGACCGTCAAGCGGATCGTTCCCATCGACGTCAATGGCCTCAAGGCGATCTCCATTGGCTTTCTGGTCGAGCACGATCAGCCAGTCACCTGGCGTGGTCCCATGCTGCATGGCGCTGTCACCCAGTTTCTTCGCGACACCGAATGGGGCGATCTCGATTACCTGTTCATCGACATGCCCCCCGGCACCGGCGACATCGCCTTGACGCTCTCGCAACTGCTGCCGCTGACCGGCGCCGTGGTCGTCTGCACTCCTCAGGATGTGGCTCTGTTGGATGCGGTTCGCGCGGTCAACATGTTTCGGCTTGTGAAGATTCCAGTGCTAGGTCTCGTGGAGAACATGAGCTTTTTTCTGTGCCCAGATAATGGCAAGAAGTATGAAATCTTTGGGCGGGGTGGTGCTCAGCGTCGGGCGGGGGAGTTGAACATCCCCTTTCTTGGGGAAGTGCCCATTAACATCCAGCTCCGCGAGCGAGGGGATCATGGGCAGATGGGCTTGGTTTTTGAGGATGAGTACTCCGAGTATCTCCAAACCATGACCTTCAACTTGGCCAAAACCGTTGCCGACCAGGTTCGTCAGCAGCCGTCGTTACCCACGTTGCCGGTGATGGGCTAACCGATTGGCCGTCGGAGTCGAATCGCCCTTCCCTCGCCTGTCCCAGATTGTTGCGGAGGCCTGGAGTCTGGTGGGCCCCGAAGAACCTGAAGAACAACTGATCGGTGGGCAAGCGCCTCATCTGGGACAGTCCAAAGACCAACTCACGGAATTCAGACTGGGGACTTCGAACTGGGGAATTCGAACGGGAAAATTTGGGCTTGGGAGCCCTGGTCTTCGAAAGGAGGCTTGCTGAACCCGCGAGCCGACTTTGGTCTCTTTGGTGTCAGGGGTGATCAACGAGGTCTGGGAGGCCTCGGTGTGCTCACATTTCGAGCTGAGGTAGGAGTCAGTACAATCACCTCCGACATGCAACCGGCTGCGGAAGTGCCCTCCAGGACGACGCTCTCGGGACGACGCTCTCGGGACGACGCTCTCGGGACGACGCTCTCGTGTCGACCGGCCGCCAGGGAGTTCTCCTCTTCAGTGCCCCCACGTTGAAACGAGCAATGAGTCAACGACGGATCCTGGTGACCAGTGCCTTGCCGTATGCCAACGGCCATATTCATATTGGGCACCTTGTGGAGTACATCCAGACGGATATCTGGGTGCGATTCCAAAAACTCCGTGGTCACGAGTGTCTTTACATTTGTGCTGACGACACTCACGGAACGGCGATCATGAATCGGGCACGGCAAGAGGGCCGACCTGAACAGGAGGTGATCGCCGAGATGCAACAAGCTCACATCCAGGATTTTGCCTCGTTTCTGATTGAATTTGACCACTACGGCAGCACCGACAGCCAGAGCAATCGCCACTTGTGCAACCAGGTTTGGGAAGCCCTCAATCAAGCAGGCCTGATCGTTGAGCGCGAGGTGACCCAACTGTTCGACTCAGAAGTCGGCGTGTTCCTGGCAGATCGATTCGTCAAGGGGCAATGCCCCAACCCAAACTGCAAGGCCCCAAACCAGTATGGGGATAATTGTGAAGTTTGTGGGTCGACGTATTCGGCCACAGAACTGATTGACCCAGTCAGTCTGCTCTCAGGTGCTCAGCCTGAGGTCCGCTCGGCGATGCACTTGTTTGTGACGTTAGAAAGCCTGCACAGTTTTCTGGATCAATGGACGCAGACAGGCGACACCCTCCAACCTGAGATAGCCAATTATCTGCGGGAGGCATTTCTCGGCGAGCCACTCCGCGATTGGGATGTTTCCCGACCTGCGCCGTATTTTGGCTTCGAAATCCCTGGCACCGAGGGGAAGCATTACTGGTACGTGTGGTTTGATGCGCCGATCGGTTACATGGCCTCAACCTGGGACTGGTGCCAAGAACACGGACAGAGCTTCGATCGTTGGTGGCGAGACCCCGAAACGGAGATTCACCACTTCATTGGGAAGGATATCACCTACTTTCACACACTGTTCTGGCCAGCGATGGTTCGAACCGGTGGATTCACCCTACCCAAGAAGATCCACATTCACGGCTTCTTGTTGGTCAATGGGGTGAAGATGAGCAAGAGGGAAGGGACATTCATCCGAGCGCGAACTTACGCCGAGCACCTTCGGCCGGAATACCTTCGCTACTTCTATGCGTACAAATTAAGTCATCGCGTCGACGATATTGATTTGAACCTCGAGGAGTTCAAAGAACGCATCGACGGAGATCTCGTCGGCAAGTTTGTCAACTTGGCCAGTCGAACAGCGAAGTTTGCCCACAAAAGTGGGCTCTCCCAGAAGTATCCCGAGGATGGAGGGTTGTTTCAGGCAGCCGCCGAAGCAGGCCAGGAGATTGCCGCTGCCTATGAGGCATGCGAATATAGCAAGGCCATGCGGCGGATCATGGAGCTGGCGGATGTCGCCAATCGGTATGTGGAGCACCATGAGCCCTGGAAACTTGCCAAGAATGCTGACCGCCAAGGCGATCTGCAGGATGTGTGCACGGTCGGCTTGAACTTATTCCGGCAGTTGATGATCTACTTGACGCCGGTCCTTCCTGAAATCGCCAGAGAAGCCGGCGAGCTTTTCTCCGATCCGATCACCCGTTGGGACCAAGCTCAACAACCTCTGTTGGGCACTGCGGTCTCTCAGTATCAACACCTTATGAAACGTGTGGACCCCAAGCAAATTGCCGTCATGATCGAAAATAGCAAGGAAGAGGCTTCGCAAACACAATCCCCCCAGCCTGGCCCCTCCGAGACCAGTCCTGCAGAGGCGGCTTTCTCTGCGACAGGCTCTGCCCAACTCAGTGAAGCGGCTGCAGCGGACTCCGGAGAGTGGCTGGAGAAAGAGCCCCTGCAGGACCAGATCACCATTGATGACTTTGGAAAAATCGACTTGAGGGTGGCCCGAGTGCTTGCCGCTGAAGCGGTGCCGGAGGCTCGCAAACTGCTCAAGCTCCAAGTTTCGTTGGGAGGTGGGCAACAACGCCAGATCTTCGCCGGGATCAAGGCGGCTTATGATCCCGAAAAGCTTGTGGGATCCTTGGTGGTGATTGTCGCCAATCTTGCCCCTCGGCAAATGAAGTTCGGACTCAGTGAGGGAATGGTCGTCGCGGCTGGCCCTGGTGGTCCCGACGTGTTCGTCCTGAGGCCGGACGAGGGCGCCCAACCCGGCCAGCGGGTCCATTAAGAACCCCGGTGAGGCTTCAGTGCGCTGAGGCTACTGCGCTGTGGCTACTGCGCTGTGGCTACTGCGCTGTGGCTACCGTGGGGCGGCTGTGGGGAATGCTTGAGAGGATCTTCCTGACCAACTAGTCCCACATTCCGCACCCTGAAGTTGTTCCAAACGGGGATCTGTGCAAG
>CAZYKP010000068.1:0-47053 GCA_964648025.1 uncultured Pirellulales bacterium
GCTGCCCCCTTGAGGTCATCACAAACAAGGGCAGACGGAAAGCCCTGGGTCGGAATTTTCTCCGAAGGTCAGTAGTGCCTTGTTTCCTAGGATTTTGGCAGTCGGTGGATTTTGGCAGTCGGTGGATTTTGGCAGTCGGTTGGACGGGAATCCCCCGAGTCCACGAGAACCAACTGCCAAATCAGAAGGAAACCAACCACCAAGCTTTGTCTCAAAACACCAATCTGGCCTCGGGCGGCTGGATCGAGCCGCTGGCGGCGACCGGCTGTATCGACCAGTCTCTTGTCAGATACGTCTGAGAATGGGATTTGCCTGCTTCGCCCCCCTTGGCAGCAACTCGTCCATCGCGCCCTCGAGCTGACGAGCGTGTTTTGAGACGGAGCCGAGAGCCAGTGCGTCTTCAGGTGGTTGGATTCCGACGCAAACGCAGCCAATCGGTGTGGACCATCTCGCCCGGCTGGTCGAGTCGCTCGTAGGTATGGGCACCAAAGTAGTCGCGTTGGGCCTGCAGCAAGTTGGCCGGCAGACGAGCACGCCGATAGCCGTCATAGTAGCTCAATGCTGCACAGAAGGCGGGAATGGGAACTCCCAACTGCACGGAGTTGCTGACGACAGACCGCCAGGCATCCTGAGTTTTCGTCATGACCTCTGTGAAATACGGAGCCAGAAGCAAATTCTCGAGATTGGGGTCGGCGTCGAAGGCCTCTTTGATGCGTTCCAGAAACACCGCCCGGATAATGCAGCCCCCACGCCAGAGTAAGCTGATCTCGCCATAGTTCAGCGGCCACCCGTGCTCCGCCGCGGCAGCCTGCAGTTGGACAAATCCTTGGGCGTAACTGCAGATCTTGGAGGCATAAAGGGCCTGACGGATTTGCTCCACAAAAGCCGCCTTATCCCCTTGAAAACTCCCCTGGGGCCCCGGCAACACCTCGGAGGCTCGGACCCGGGCTTCCTTCATTGCCGAGAGGCTCCTGGCGTAAACCGCCTCAGTGATCAAGGTGGTTGGTACACCCAGATCCAAAGCCAGTTGGCTCATCCACTTTCCGGTTCCCTTGGCCCCAGCCTTATCCATCACCAAGTCGACCATGTCTTGGCGGGTCTTCTCGTCTTTCACACTGAAGATATCTCGGGTGATCTCAATGAGATAACTGTCCAGTTCGCCTTGGTTCCACTCAGCGAAGGTGTCGTACAGCTCATCGTTGGTCATGCCCAAGGCTTCCTTCATGATGAAGTAGGCCTCGCAGATTAACTGCATGTCACCATATTCGATCCCGTTGTGGACCATCTTCACGTAATGACCAGAGCCGCCAGGGCCCACCCATTCGCAGCAGGGGATGTCGTTGTTGGGCCCGACTTTGGCGGAGATCCCCTGAAAGATGTCCTTGACCAGTGGCCAAGCTGACGCACTCCCACCAGGCATCAGGCTCGGGCCCTTCAAGGCACCTTCTTCACCGCCTGAGACCCCAGTGCCCATGAAGAGAAGCTTCTTGCCCTCCAGCTCCCCGGCACGTCGTTCGGTATCCTCATAGAACGAGTTGCCACCGTCGATGATCAGGTCGCCTTCATCCAGCAGCGGAATCAACTGCTCGATCACCAAATCCACCGGTTTGCCCGCTTTGACCATGATCATGATCTTGCGGGGTTTCTTTAGACTTGCGACGAACTCCGCCAGGCTCGGGAAACCCTCTATGCTCTTGCCCGCTGCCGAACCCGTCAAGAACTCATCGGTCACCGAAGTGGTGCGGTTGAAGACAGCAACGCGGTTCCCTCGGCTCTCCATGTTCAGAACCAAGTTCTGCCCCATGACCGCCAGCCCAATCAATCCGATGTCACAGGTCTCGCTCATAAGATGTGCCTTTGAAACGGGATTCTCTCGAGCCCGATTAGAATCTTTACCGAAAGCGTCCTTTGAAAGATCGGGCTCCGCCACTGGCAGTCTGAACAGCTCAGACCACCTCTCAGACAACCTCAAAGGGTGGCTCTTGGGGAAGACGGGCGTAAAACTCAGCCAACAGCTGCTCCTGAAAGCTTCCGGCAAAATCTCTTTGGAGGAATCTGGCGATCCCTTCCAGCAAGAGCCGTTTCCAACTCGCCTCTTCGTCGCCGGGATTGATAGGATAAAATAACAGATCGTTTGCTGCGGCAGCCCGATGGTCGCCGGGGGCATCCCCGATCATCAGTCGCTGACCGACCGGATACTGTTGTGCCGAGGCGAGGATGTCCTTCTTGCTGCCGGCCTCCTGTCCGAAGATGGCCGCGAGGTGCTCGGCCAGCTCGTGTTCGTGCCACTCGCGAGTCAGAGCCTGAACCGGCGTCGCAGAGGCGACCACCAGATCGGCCTGCGGGGCCACTTGCTGCAGACATGCCCGCACGCTCGGAAACGGAGGGACGTTCCGCACGATCGCCTCAACCGAGGCGTTGACCGCCTCGCTCCAGGCCAGCGCCTGACGCAAGTCCGGATCGCCGCATGCCTGAAGGGCCGCTTGCAGGGCAGGATTGCCCAGCTTGGTTTCGGACTCGACCCAACGAACAAGTCCTTGGGGAATCAGGACCTGCACACCACGTGCTCGAACCTCCGGCCGTTTGCCGAGCCATCGGAGTGTCTCCAGCAACGCCGGAAACCGGTTGACGCCACGTGTGCGGGAGTACAAATTGACAAACTCCCAGCACTCGCGAGCGTATTTGCTCACACCCTGAAGGTCGTAGAAGTTGATCGTATTCGGAATGAAGCACTCTTTGTGTTTCAACTCCATTGAGTCGAAAACACATCCATCGGAATCAATCCCGACGAAGAAATCGTGCTTCTTGTCAAACGGGGTGATCATCAGTTTTCCCCAACCAGAGCCCTTGCAAGCCCCGCAAGAGCAGGCACAATCCGCCCATCAGGCAATCGGCCCTGCCGGTAGTAAGCCCAGTTGGTCGACACTGCGATCCTCTCAGCTGGTTCTTCGGCTCCTCAGGTGATTCCTCCTGACCCTCACCCGCGATGCTCGGTGCTTAATGCTCGGTGCTCGATGAGCGACGGATGGCGGACGATAGACGAAGGACCCTCCGCCTACCCGGGGCCAGGGTTTGATCGCAAAGGCTCAGCGGCATTCAGTGGCACAGGTTCAGTGGCACAGGTTCAGTGGCAAAGCCATCGTTGGCATGGGTTGGGTTAGAGGAAAGTTGTGGAGATTGTGGGGGATTGTTCAGCCGACACTGCTGGCTGGCTTCTCCGGCCGCTCTCCCAGGGCGGATTGTATCGGCGGCTCAGGAGGCGGGCAACGACCCCCGGTTTGCCCCTGCGACGTCGACCCAACCGTTGTGGCATCGCCGCAGTGATCGAGCGTGAATTTTTCCCAGAAGTAGCACGGTTACCCAAAGACGACCTCGCAATGAATCACCCTATCAACCCCGATCAACTCCCAGCCAATCCTCACCCAACCCGACGTCAGCTGCTGCGGTCGGGGGTTGCTGCCTCATTTGCTGCAGCAAGTGGAGGCTTGCTGGGTCTTGGTTATGCCCAGACAGCCAAGGTTGAGATGCCGCAGGCCAACGAGCTGATCCGCGGCAAGGATCCTCGTCTGCAGACGCTCTCCTCCCGCCCGGTGGTGCTGGAGACGCCACTGGAGCTGCTGTTGCAGAAGCGGATTGTCCCCACCGAGTGGCTGTTTATCCGCAACAACGCCTCTCCGAAAGGATTCGACAACCTGGACCCAGCACCGCTTCGGGGCTGGGCTGTTCAGGTCAGTGGGCTGGTCGACCGTCTGGTGACCATTCCGGCGGAGAGACTGTCTGAGCTGCCTCAGGTCGAACACGAAATGGTTTTACAATGCTCTGGAGCGGGACGAGCGCTGTTCAGTCGCGCAGCTCAGACCAAAGGAACTCAGTGGGGGCGTGGGGGTTTCGGCAACGTGAAATTCGGCGGGGTCAAGCTGTCGAAGGTTTTTGAGACTTGGGGGATTCGGATCAAGCCAGGTGCCCAGTTCCTCACCGCCGAGGGTGCCGATCAACCTTTGGCCGGCAATGAGGATTTTGAACACAGCATCCCCTTAAACGATGCTCTCGATTTCACGCTGTTGGCCCTGTCTCTCAACGGCAAGCCTATCCCAGCTGCTCATGGTGGTCCTATTAGGTTGATCACGCCGGGCGTTTACGCTACTATGAACATAAAGTGGCTAACAAGGCTGCGCCTCGAAGCTAGCGAAACTAGCAACTACAACCACATCCCGCGTTACCGTGTGCCGGTGGAGCCGATTAAGCGGGGCTGGGACTACGAGTACACTTTGAGAAACAGTCGTCCTACTTATTTGATGAATGTCAAAAGCGTCATGCTCAAACCCACAGAGGGGTCGCAGGTGACCGCTGGGCAGGTCGCTGTGGAAGGTGTGGCCTTCAATGATGGCCGAGCACCACTGGAACAGGTTCTGGTCTCGGCTGATGGGGGGCAAAGTTGGCAGCGCAGCAAACTCGAGAAACCCAGCGGACCTTTTGGCTGGTACCGCTGGACGACAACAGTCAATCTCCAACGCGGTAAGGCAGAACTCTGGTCTCGGGCTATCGACACCTGGGGACGAAGCCAGCCCTTAGACGGAAGCGTGTTCTGGAATCCCCGGGGATACGAGTGGAACGGAGTCGAACGCATTCCTGTGACCGTCATTTAAGCCCATCAGCAAGGCAGAAAGGGTAATCTCCACCGGCTCTCTCGGGCAACACGATCCGTGAACCTGCCTCCGCCCCCAGTGGATGCCTGGCCCCTCAAGTGGCCAGTCTGTTTGAAGCATCCCGGGCCCAGCCGGTCCTCGCCCGGCAAGCAACGAATCGCCATCCCTGTCCTGAGTTAGGGCTTTGGAGGTTTCGGCTTGATCGATCCAAGGAGTTTCCTCACCACCGCCTGAGAGCACCTCCTCAAAACCGTCACAGTCAGACGAGTCAGTCTTAGCTCAAAGTTCAGGTGACCGAGGAATCCGACTGCCCCGAGCTGAGGACCAGGCACTCGAGTCGTAACTGCGTGTCGAGGAAGCACCAGGTCGGCATCCCTCGCCCTGAACGAACGCAACCCTGCTGGCTGTTGACAGCAGTGTTGTTGCCCGAGCTCTGAGATCCGACTGACCCAAAAGTCCCGAGCTGTCAGCTCTCTTCAGGTTCGCCCTCTGGAGGCCAGTGTGTGATCGGCCCAAAATCCGGGTCCGACTTGAGCGGATGCTTGTTGTCCCGTAGCGGGATCCGTAGACGCTGGTGGTACTCGGTCGCAGACTTGATGTCCCCGGCCTGATGCCTGGGAAGCTGCCCCCGACGTTTGGGTATCCAGGATTGCTGAGCCGAGTGGTGGTGACGTTGCCATGTCGCCGACCGCTGACGCCGTTGTGCCATTCGACCCCGCGTCGGCGGTACAGGTGCCCGTTGGCGGCACGAGAAACATAGTCGACAGGTCGCACGCTCCCGGGAGCAACGAAATTCCGGTAGGGATCAAAAGCGCTGGCGTGCACTTGCGTGTTGTGGGTGAATAGTCGTGTGGTTGAAGAACGGGTTGTGGGTCACGCCGATGTGTGTCGGAGACCTGATCACAACGGGGTTGAATTGAGCGGACGCCTCAGAGCCTGCCAAGGCCAAAATGGCGAGGTGGGCGGCAACTGCCAGTCGGGTCGCGGTGTTGAAAGAATCCATGGTGCACCTCTCTGGTGGAAACGTGAAAATCTGAGGACGAGGCCAACAGTCGGGTCAATTCAGTCCGCCGTTGCCTCTCACTCGATGTATTCCCGCTCCGTATCCCGTCCCTGCAGCCAAAATCCAAAAATCCCACGAATCCCCCTCTAACGAAAATGTCACCCTTGGGGATCAACCGCATCATGATGAATTACCGTGGAAGTTTCCGTTGGTCGAGCCTCACGCCAGCCGGGCGGCGGATGGGGATCTCCAGACCACCGGAAGACTCCAAGCGATCGAACAACCGCTTTCTCATTTGGGCGATCTGATCGCCAAACGCGGGCACGCGAATAAGATTGTGTCGTTCATGCGGGTCAGTCTGCAGATCATAAAATCCGTTGAGGTCCCAGACGCCGTGATAATAGATATACTTGTATCGTTTCGTCCGCAGCGCAAAGGTCGTAGGTGTAGCGGGAAAGTTCCATTCCCAGTGATACTCATAGAGAATCTCATCGCGCCAAGGGATCTTTCGCCCTAATAACAGCGGCCAAAAGGACCGGCCGTCGAAGTTCGCCGACTTATCGTTGCGAACTCCGCAGGCCGCCAGTGCCGTGGGAGCGACGTCAATGTTTTGGACCATCTCTGGCACCCGCGTTCCTGGCTGAATAAGTCCCGGAGCATAAGCCAGCAGGGGCACCCGGATGGAGGTCTCAAAAGCATCCCGCTTATCGTAAAACCCGTGCTCGCCTAAGGCGAAACCATTATCGCCCATGTACAGCACGAGCGTCTCTTGGCTCAATTTTGAGGAGTCCAGATAGTCCAGGACTTGCCCGACGTTCTCATCCAACCCATGGACTGTTTCGCAGAACTGCCAATAAAGTTGGTCAAAGTCGGGCACGGGATCACGATCGAAGGCTCCTGTTTCCATGTGATCGATTCCATGGATACTGTATCGCCGTTGACGCACCCAACGAGGCTGACTCTGGTAGTTTCGCTCGGTGTTGGCCATCGTCTCGGGGTATTCGATTTTCTTTCCCGAATAGCGTCCGCGATGGCGGGGAGCCGGCAGAAACGGGTAGTGCACGGCTTTATAAGAGAGATAGAGAAAAAATGGCTTCTCTGGGTCGCGTCCGTTCTTGAGCCACCGCAGCGCGTGAGCTGTGAGCACATCGGCGTTGTAACCACGAAATTGTTGACGCTGGCCATTGATGTTCAGTTTGGGATCGAAGTAGGTCCCTTGCCCCGCGAAACTCACCCAGTGATCAAAGCCCCGGCGTGGGTCATCGCGATCGTGGCCCATGTGCCATTTTCCAACAAAAGCGGTCTGCCATCCCGCCTTCTGCAACAGTTGCGGAAAGAACGTCGTCCCCGCTGGGACCGGCCGCTGGTTATCCACCACTCGATGGTGGTGCATGTACTGGCCTGTGAGGATCGACGCCCGGCTCGGTGAGCACAACGATGTGCTCACAAAGGCATTGCGGAGGTGAGCTCCTTGGGCGGCCATTCTGTCCAGGTGAGGCGTTTCCAGAAACTTGGGCGCCTGGGGCAGAAAGCCCAAAAAGTCGTAACGGTGGTCGTCGCTGAGGATGAACACCACATTGCGGACGCTGGGAAGCTTCGCCGCGGCGGCTTGGCGGGATTGCGGTGATCCGTTCTGCCCCGCGGTAACGCTGGCTGTCAGCACGGCTCCCAAAACGAGCAAACCCCATCGGAGAACGCGACCAAACGTAGGACTCATGATGAGTCTCCTGAGGTGAGTTGAGGGTTTCCGACGAGTTGAGTTTTTTGGAGGGTTCCGGTTGATCAAGAGATTCCGGGAGAATGGTCCCGACGACGCAAGCCCCAATGAACGAAGCGAGAGTCCCGCCTAACATGGCACGCAACCCGATGCTGGCCAGCTCGGCTTTGCGTGTCGGCATGATCATTCCCAATCCCCCAATCTGCACCCCGATAGAGCCCAGGTTGGCGAAACCGCACATGGCAAAGACCACCAGCGTCTGTGAGCGTTCGCTTAATTGTTGCCATACCCCACTGGCGTACGTCTGGTAGGCCAAAAACTCATTGAGCACAAATCGCTGCCCCAGTAGTTGGCTGACCGCAAAACAGTCTTCTGTGGGAAAGCCCATGCACCAGGCCAAAGGCCAAAAGAGCACCCCAGCTCCCTTCTCAAGAGTCCAACCACGAGCTGCCTCCCAACCAAGGGATTCCGCGAGAAGATCGCCTGTCCAACTGGCGAGACCGTTGAGCATCGCCACCAGGGCGATAAAAGTGATCAGCATAGCGCCAACGCTCAGGGCGATCTTCAGCCCCTCTTCGGCCCCGCGGGTGATCGCGTGCAGGAGGTTTACGTCCTTGGTTCCCAGGTCGACCTTCAGGTGACCGGTCGACTCCGGGCGTTCGGTCTCGGGCTGGAGGATTTTGGCAGCCAGCAACGCCCCTGGAGCACTGATAATACTGGCGGCCAGCAGATCCTGAGCCGTGATGCCGGCTCCTTTGCCAATAGCGACATAAACCGCCAGCACGTTGACGGCGATGGTGGAAAAGCCGGCCACCATAATGGTCATCAGCTCGCTTTTGGTCATTCGTTCCAGATAGGGTCGTGCCACCAGTGGGGCAGTGTTCTGGCCAACAAAGACGTTTGCTGCGGCGGTGAGGCTTTCTGCCCCAGAAGTGCCCAAGGTACGGTAGAGCACCCACCCCAACGATTGAACCAACAGCGGCATCACCCGCAGGTAATACAGGCTGGCCATCAAGGCCGAGAAGACCAAGATCACCGGCAGAGCCAGAAACGCCAAGGCAATAAACTTTGGCGGGGCAGAGTCCAGGGTTGTCGCGGTCTCATCAGGTGCTTGAGGGGCCTCGCTCAGCGAGGCCATCGATCGGCCGGCGACCAGGTCCCCGAAGACGACCTCACACCCTTGTCGGACACAGCCAATCATTTGTTCGATGAGAACCCCCAAGGGCGCAAAGACCGAGGTTCCCACCGGCGTGTAGTAGATCAGGCCCGCAAGAGCGAATTGCAGCAGTAAGGCTCCAAGGACCACACGCAGGCTGACTCGCCACCGGTGCTCGCTGAGCAACCAGCAGAGGAACAGCATCACAAACAACCCACCAAAACTGACGAAATTCAGTTCCGAGACGCTCATCGACAGCCTGCCCGCTGGTGAGTGGGCTGTGCCGGATCGTGCAGAATTTGACCTCCCTTGGGCTGAATGCGCTGTTGGGCATTTCAACACCAAGTTCGCGCTCTGCACAAAGCCAGAACAGTCAAGTTGGAACGGGTCGCCGACCACATCGCCGCAGTGGCCAACCCACGGGATCAACGGTTTCCGGCCAAACGAAGGTGTGGCGACCAACTTGCGTATGGAAGCAAAGATCCCTGACACTTGTTGGCTGGAAGGGGAACAACCTCAAGGAGGAAACCGCAGGCACTGTAGCGGATCCGCGCTGGCCCGGGTAGGCTGCGGGTTGCCGATCCCCGGTGCTGACCAGTAGGGTGGAGAGACAGTGAAACTTTGCTGAACCAGAGCGAGAACCGCCTGATGGCCCGACGACCTTCACGTGGGGGACACTTCAGCCACCGGGCACCGACCCCACGCACAAAATCACCTCCATCCGGGCTTCGCTCGCCGAAACCGCTGCCCGAGGAAAGCCCTCAACCCCTCAATGTTGGAGGGCGTTTGCCAGGGGAGAGCCCTAGCGAGTCCAAGCGGACCCCGGGATTTCCCCGGAAGCAGCTCCTCAATTCCAGACAGTTCAGCGTCGCCTCGATCCTGATTGCCACGGTGGTTGCGGCGGTCTTGTTCAGCGTGTTGCGTCAGATCGTCCGCTCCAACACCGCTGTGGCGGTCACTGCAGCGGCTTACTTCGGATTCATCGCAGCGGTTGTCTTGTTGGTCACCGCCAAAGGTGGACCCAGGAAGCTCTGAGCCTTGACCGCCAAAGTCACCCTTGTGCGCCGGCCTCTCTTGAGTTCACTGCCTGCCCCGCGGATCGCATTCCAGCCGGCAGCTTGCCAAGGCCGCGAGGGGTTTTGAGAATCTGCAATGCCTGCTCGTTCACCGCTCCCGCCTGGCGATCACGCTCGGGAACTCTTCTTTGGACCGAATCGACGCAGCTATTGGGTTCACGTCCCCGAGGGTTACGACGGGTCTACCTGGCCTCTGGTGATGGTCCTTCATGCGGGACGGATCAACGGCAGGCAGATGATGGATTTCTGTGGGCTCAACGCCGCCGCCGACCGCCATCGGTTCTTGCTCGTCTACCCCGAGGGTACCGGCCGAGATCCGCTAAGCCTGACCTGGAATGCAGGGCGTTGTTGTGGCGAAGCGCAGGCAGCGGACACCGATGATGTCGGGTTTTTGGAACGCCTGCTGGCGAAGTTGCCCCGTTGGCTCCCCTACGATCCGTCTCGTGTCTATGCCATCGGCGCGTCCAACGGCGGGATGATGGCCCAGCGGCTGGCCACCGAACAGCCGGAACTGCTGCGAGCCGTCGCCAGTATCTCCGGACCGCTTGAGTTGACAACTCCAAACGATACAAGCATCGGCGAGGAATTTCTCTCAGCAAAGCCGGTCCCGTTCCTGTACTGCCATGGCACCAAGGATGAGTTCATTCCCTTCGAGGGAGGAACCGGACCCAAAAGCATGGCTGCTCTCAACTTTCGCAGTGTTGAACAGACCATCGCTGCCTGGGTGAAGCGCAATCGCTGTCAGCCCGAGCCAGAGCAGACCCTGTTGACCGCTCAGGTCGAGGACGGAACACAAGTGACCTGCAGCATCTATCGGCCCCAGGCCCACCAACCGAAACTGCCCCAGGTGGAAGCTGGGCAAACGGGAGATGAACAAACTGGAGCCGAAGTTTTCTTTTTCACAATCGTCGGTGGGGGCCACACCTGGCCCGGCCAGCAGCCACGTCCCGGATCGCCGATGGGCGTCTCCACTCAAAACCTCGATGGCAATGCAGCCATCTGGGAGTTTTTCTGCCGCGCCAGCGAACCAAGGTCGCTGCCGAGTTCCTGAGAACCTTTCGCCCCAGATTCGCCGCTTTGCGTCGTCGACTCAGGGGGGAGTCCTTGGAGTTGACCTTCTTGGTCGAAATAGGGCGACCGCCCGGTGAATATGACTTTGGTGTGCTGGCGTTCCTCCTTAGCGGCCTGCAGGAAGAGCTCTCGCATGAGATCCCGGGACAGCTGAAGGCGGGCGTCTTGCCAGGATCCCGTCCCGGCAACAGTCTCGGTGCGGCGAATGAGATGGACGCCAAATGGGGTGAGCACTGGTCGGCTCAGCTCTCCATCGTTGAGGGCAAAAGCCGCCGCGGAGAAAGCCTCAACCATCTGCCCGGTCCGTCGGATCAACCCCAGATCCCCGCCTTGATTCTTGCTGGGCGCCGCAGAATATCGACGGACCGCTTGATCAAAGCTCAGCTCACCGGCGAGGATCTGAGAATGGATCTGCTCGGCTTGGGCGAGCGTGTTCCGTTGTTCCTCATCGCCTTGAGGGTCGGGAACTTTCAAAAGAAGATGGCTCACTCTGATCTGTGTTCCATCGTACCGCGGTTGGTCGGACTCAAACCGTTGCTGGAGCCGCTGATCGGTCAGATGTCGGCCCAAGTACAGCGGCCAGGCGATGCGATAGGTCTCTCGAAGTCGGAGATCCTCTTTGGTGATCCCTTGACTTTGAAGATACTCCTTGAGTTGCTCCTGACCACCCAAGAACTTCACAAACGCCTCTTCGGCTTTGTCCACGTCCTGCTTGGTGACCACCTTTCCGGCTCGAAGCAGGTAGTGCTCAACCAATCGCCGGTTGACTAACTCCCGGAGGATCTCAGCCTTCGCACTTGGAAGCAACTTCTGGGCAACCTGCCGACGGCTGAGCACACGCTGCAGTTGACGCTCGACCTCGCCGACATAGATCGGCGTCTGACCCACCGTTGCCGCCACCGCAGTCTGGCTGACAGGTTCTGGTATCACCGCTCGGGAGGCACTTGCCCCCTGCTGGGGAGCCCTCCCCGCTGCTGGCCACGCTGTCACCGCGAAGACACCCATCACTGTCAGGGCCAACAGCACACCTCGTCGTTCGCCCGTCGCCACGACCGGGAAATACTGCCTCATGCGAATTCTCCTAGGAAATCTCCTGCCAACAATTCCTGCCTCCCACAACCGCAGCGCCGAATTCGTCATTCTCTTACGCATCGAGTGATCAACGCATCGAGTGATCAACGCATCATGTGCTCAACCGAGCCACTCAGTGAGTGACTTGAGGGACCAACTTGATCAGTCGACCCGACCGAAATCTTTGTTCACGAGAACTTCTCGATGCTGTGCGGTGGCTGTCGAAGAAGAGACCGATCGTTCTTCGGGGTGTTCCCGACTGCTCGCCTGGAGTGGCAGGCTTGCCGATCAAGCTCAGGGAAGTTTCAAGTCTTTGAGCTCAAAACTTCTGGTCACCTGAGAAACGGTCACCGGGGTTGTGTAAACGAACTTGTGCCCAGCAACGGTATTGGTCTGAAAGAGATAAGCGACACCGTACTCTCGTTCGGTCCGCAGAGTCGTTTCCAGGCCAGCGCTGGGGACCACTTGGCCACCGGGATCCAACAGTTGGACTGGGTTTTCCAACACCCAGTGGCGATAGGATTCGACTCCGGTTTCTCCTTCGTCGAATTGCAAAACCATCCGCACGCTCCAGACTCCCTCGTTTTCCTCACGAACATCTTGAATGACCACAGTGACGTTGCCGCGGGCCTGCTGAGTGTTCAGCTTTGGCTTGAGATCGGCAAAGGTGAATGTGTGCGGTTTGCCAGGGACGATCATCTTCAACTTGGCCTTCAGGCTGGCAATCTTGGTGGCCTCTCGTGGCGGGGCTACCAATGGCAGCTCAAATGGCTGGACCGGCGTGTCATTGGAAAGCAGCAGTTCGACAGCACTGGGGGTCCCGGCGAAGGGGATTGCATTGCCTCGGTCGTCGAAGGCTGAGATGGAAGCAGCCTCGATCACAGCGACGATGGGATTGAGCCGCGGCTCCCATAGTAACTCTCCACTGACCGAGCAGGTCGGGGAATCCGTTGACCTCAGGTCATTGCGACAAATGAGTTGCGTGGGCACAACCCGAAACGGACCGTCGGTGCTGGCCAGAGAAGCTGCCGGGTTGTTGGTAGACTGCTGTTGAACAAGCCCCAATGCCCCCGTCTGGGCATAAGGATAGACCTCCAACTTCGCTTGACGGGAGACCTCGTCGATCGCTTCCCAAAAGGGCGTCTGATGAAACTGGACCTTGAGCTTGGGGTTCGGTTTGGGTTGGCCAAACTGACCACGAAAATCTACTAGTTGGTTCCCGGTCTGTTTCGAGATCGCCGGCAACAACTCGTCGAGGGGAAACTCGCCGGTGAGGGTGACCGTGGACGGAACTGTGAACTCCCGCGCCGCTCGTTCTTGGAGACTTCGGCGTATCTTCTGCAGGGCCTGCTTCACGGCCGGACGTTTGATCAAAGCCGGGGCATCCTTGGCCTCCGGGTCAGGCAGATACCGCAGGGCAGCCGAGCCCAGCCTCAGCAGCCGGGCCTCCGCACGAATTCGATCAATTCGCTTGTCAGAGTCAAGCAACTGAACCAGCCGTTTCACTTGTTGAGCAAGCTTTTCAGCGTCGAGGTTCTCAATGTCTGTCTGGAGGTTTTGTTGGGCGAGGGCAACCTCAGCGGTGGTCGGTCCCAAAGCAAGCAGCAGGGCCACCAGGAGACCGAGGGTCCTTGACTCTCTGGCAGAATGCGATCGGGTGATACCAACTGGCTGACGATTCTTGGCGGTCATCGCTGTCGTTCTCCGTGAAAGCTCGTGGGCCACAGTTCTAGGCTCTGTCTCAAAACGCCGATCTGGCTTCGGGCGGCTGGGCTTCGGGCGGCTGGGCTTCGGGCGGCTGGATCGAGCCGCTGGCGGCGCCATCGACGAATCTTCTGGTTGCTGCTTCGCTTTGATTGCCAGCAACTCGCCGATCGCGTTCTCTGGCCGACCAGCACGTTTTCAGACAGAGCCTAGCCTCGGCTGCAAGTAGGCTCAGCAATTTCAATAGGTACTATATCCGTTTGGCAAGAATTTCGGGAACGTGGGCTGTGGCCCGCAACACTCCACTCCCCCGTTTTGCCAGCCTGCTGGCGTCCCGCCACCGCAAGCCTCTGGGCAAACCTCGCAGAATAAGCCGAAAAACTGTTGACAGATCCCCGCCTAGGTGGTTTGCTGATCTAACGCATCAACCAAAATTGTTGCGTTTAGCCCAACTCGAAATGTTCCGTTGCGATCGACGTCGAGAGAAGCCCATTTTGCTGGCGTACGTCTGTCCCGGACAACCTTTCTGAGCCTCGATAGCGACCTGGTGCCCGTGTTTGGGCCGCTTCTGGTCAATTTGCACACCCATTCAAACAGCCTTCGACCTTCCATTCTCTTGCATTGACAAGGACACAGATGAACCGCCACCAAGCAAATCGGTCTCGCCGGGGATTTCTTCAGGTTGGGGCTGTCGCTGGCCTGGGTCTCACCCTCGGCGATTACCTTCGGCTGACGGCTCATGGGGAGCAGAAGCATTACGAGAGCAAGGAAGGGACAGCCAAGAGTGTGATTCATATTTACCTGCCGGGGGGATCCGCTCATCAGGAGACCTGGGACCCAAAGCCCTACGCTCCTCTCGAGTATCGGGGCGAGATGAAGCACATTGGCACGAATGTGGAAGGGGTGGTGATCAACGAGCTGCTGAAAAAGACAGCCAAGGTCGTCGACAAGGTCGCCATTTGCCGCTCGATGACTCATGGAGAGGCAGCTCACGAGCGCGGCACTCACAATATGTTCACCGGCTACCGTCCCAGCCCAGCTTTGAACTATCCCAGCTTCGGCAGTGTCGTGGCCCATGAGTTTGGACCGAGGCTCAACTTGCCTCCGTATGTCTGCATTCCCAATCAACCCAATGAATTCGCTGGCACGGGCTATCTCAGTAGTAGCTATGGTCCATTCAGCCTGGGCAGCGATCCAGCAAATAAGAACTTCACTGTTCGGGACTTGCAGCTGCCAGGTGGTGTCGATGATCAACGGTTCACCACGCGGCGACATGTGTTACATGCCATCAACAGTCACTTCCGCAGTCGTGAGAAAAGCGACTCCCTGGATGCTATGGACTCGTTCTACCAGCGAGCCTATGCGATGATCTCCAGTCCCGAAGCCCGAGAAGCGTTCAACATCGAAGCCGAAGAACAAAAAGTTCGCGACCGCTACGGCATGAACCAAGCCGGTCAGCGGATGCTTATGGCCCGGCGACTCGTGGAGGCAGGGGTCCGGTTTGTCTCCCTGACCTACGGCGGTTGGGATATGCACAACCGGATCAAAGACGGCATCACCCGTCAGGTCCCCGCCTTCGACCAGGCTTTTGCTTCGTTGATCTCCGATCTCGACGCTCGAGGCCTGCTTCAAAGTACCCTGGTGATGGTCTCCAGCGAGTTCGGTCGCACACCGAAAATCAACAAAGACGCCGGTCGCGACCACTGGCCGAAGGTCTTTAGCGTGGTTCTGGCCGGAGGTGGCATCAAGCGGGGGATCGTTTACGGCTCTTCCAACGCAACCGCCAGCGAGCCCGAGGAAAATCCGCTGACGGTCGAAGATCTGGCCACCACCGTCTACCATTGCCTGGGCATCGTCGCTGACAAGGAACTGATGGCACCAGGTGACCGCCCCATCGAAATCGTTGATGGCGGCAAGGTCCGACAAGACCTGCTGGCCTAAAGTTGTCTCAGCAAGTTTCTTTGGGCCTTCTGCAGGATCGAGGGCAAGCACCATGTTGCAGATGGCGGACTCAGAGAGGGTCGTTGGGTCGCCAACGCTGGCCGATGGACTCTTGCTGGCCTTAGGCATTCTGGATCCTGAGAACTCTGGGCCCTGAGAACTCTGGGCCCTGAGAATTGTGGGCCCTGAGAATTGTGGGCCCTGAGAATTTTGGGCCCTGAGAATTTTGGGCCCTGAGAATTGTGGGCCCTGAGAATTGTGGGCAGTGGGGGTTCCATCGGGCTTCCCCACCGCAGCGAGGATGATCCTGAGTCGACTCTGCGGCAGATCATTGCATCACATCATTTGTACGGCAGAAGCACGAGAACTGACGATGCCACGACCTACCCTTGGCCGAGCCTGCCAACCGGTCAGCCTCATTGGGGCTCTCCTGGTTGCATTCTCCGGGGTGCTCACCACGGCCGTATCCACTGAGGCAGCAAGTCCGACTCTGAGTACGGTTCTTCCTCGAGGAGGCCAACGAGGCACCGAATTGGAGGTCACCTTACGAGGGGCTCGATTGGCTGATGCCCAGGAGATCCTCTACCACAGGGCCCGGGGAGAGTCCGCCGGCCAGGGGCGAGCCGGAGCGACTTTGGGCATTGAGACAATTTCTCTCAAGCCAGATGAAGGGGGTCAACAAGTCAAGGCGAAGCTGCGTATTTTGCCGAACTGTCGTTTGGGCGAGCACGCTTTGCGACTGCGGACGGCCACGGGCATTAGCAACTTGGCGACGTTCTATGTTGGTGCGTTACCCCAAATCGACGAGAAGGAGCCCAATAACGAGTTCGCTAGCCCTCAAAAGATCGCCCTGAACACAACAGTTGCCGGTGTGATCGACAACGAGGACGTTGATTACTTCGTGGTCGATGCGAAGAAGGGTCAGCGTCTTGCTGTGGAGGTCGAAGGCTTGCGGTTGGGCACAACGATGTTCGACCCCTATGTGTCAATCCTCGATAGCAAGCGTTTTGAATTGGCCAGCAGCGACGACAGCACCTTGGTCTTTCAAGATTGCGTTGCGGCGACGGTTGTCCCGTCCGATGGCCAGTACATCATTATGATTCGGGAGGCTGCCTACGGTGGCAGCGGCGAGAGTCGCTACAGACTGCACGTGGGTGACTTCCCGCGACCTTTGGCGGTTTATCCGGCAGGGGGACCTCTCGGCCAACAGGTCGAGGTTCAACTGCTTGGCGATCCTGCTGGAAACAAAACTCAACAGGTAGCCGTCCCGGAGCAGCCTCAAGAGGATTTCGCAGTTCTTGCTGCCGAGGGCGACCGGATCGCCCCCAGTGGCAACCCTTTTCGGGTCTTCCCCCATGGAAACGTTTTGGAAGTTGAGCCCAACAACAGCCTAAAACAAGCCACGCCTGGAGACCTACCGAAGGCTCTCAATGGTGTCATCTCCTCCGACGGTGACCAGGATTGGTTTCTGTTTTCGGCCAAGAAAGATGAAGTCTACGAGATCGAGTGCTATGCTCGTCGCGTTCGCTCGCCGCTGGACCCTGTGATCAACCTCTTCGATGGCCAGGGCAAAAGTCTGCAGGGTAACGACGACGCCAGGGGCCCGGATAGTTACTTCCGCTTCAAAATTCCTGCTGATGGAAAGTACGCCCTACGTGTTCGGGACCACCTGGGGCGAGGCGGACCAACACATGTCTATCGGGTGGAATTTCAGAAGGTGTCGCCCGCGTTGTCGGTGACCATCCCAGAGTTTGCGAGGTATTCGCAGGAGCGGAATGCCGTTGTCGTCCCTCAGGGCAATCGCTACGCCACGATGATGAGCATCTCGGCGCGGGACTACCGGGGAGATCTCAAACTGATCGCCGAGAAGCTGCCTGAGGGCGTCGAAATGACCGTTCCCCCGATTCCCACAGGCATCAATCAAGTGCCAGTACTCTTCAGTGCCGCGAAGGATGCGTCCATCAGTGGTCTGTTGACGGGATTTCAGGTTGCCTCAGCCGACGGCAAAATCACTGGTCCTTATCGCCAGACTGCTATGATGGTCCGAGGCCCTCAGAATACTGCCATGTGGGAGACCAGCGTCTCTGAGTTGGCCGTCGCGGTGGCCGAAGAAGCCCCCTTTGCGATCGAGCTGATCCAGCCCAAAGTCCCCATTGTGCGAGCCGGCTCGATGCGGCTGAAGGTGGTGGCCAAACGCCGAGAGGGGTTCGATGAGGCGATTCAAGTGGAGTTTCCATTTCGTCCGCCAGGGATCAATGCCTCCAGTCGAATCACCATCCCCAAAGGAAAGACAGAAGTCGACTATCCGATCAACGCAGCAGGCAATGCCCAACTCAAAGAGTGGAAGGTGCTATGTATCGCCCAGGCGAACCACAACGGCGCGACATGGGCCGCTTCCAATTTTATCGATCTGCAGGTCGTTGAACCCTACGTCGCCCTCGAACTGCAGCGAGCGGCTGTGGAATTGGGCGAGACCGCCCGAATCATGGCCAAGGCCACCGTCAACCGAGAGTTCTCCGGCCAAGCCACTGTTCGTCTGGTTGGCTTGAACTCCAAATTCAAAGTGGAGCCCTTGGAGATGACCAAGGACACTCAGGAGCTGATCTTCGAGATTCCCACCGACAAAGACACACCGGTGGGAAAACATCGCAACCTCTTCTGCCAAGTGGTGGTCACGGAAAACGGCGAACCCATTGTGCACAGCCAAGGCCGAACTGAGCTGCAGGTGGATAAGCCGTTGCCCAAACCTCAACCCAAAGCCGCTGAAGTCGCCAAAAAGCCGCAACCGAAAACGCCGCCAGCCTCACAGCCGAAAAAGGCTCGGCCTCTCAGCCGCCTCGAGAAACTCCGGCTGGCTGCCCAACAAGCCGCCCAGGCCGCTGCCGAGAAAGACTGACCGCACCGTGCGTGCGGCTCCTCCAAGCCAACTGGACCACGCAAGTCATTGGTCTTTGAAACTCCTGAAATTGCCAAGCGCTCCTTGAGGGCGGTTTGGCATTGTTTGACATGAGCCTACCCGAGCAGTCTTCTATGCGCCCTTCGAGTGTCTTCCGTCACATTAGCCTTGTTTTGGCTGTGCTGTTGTCAGTTTGTACTCCGGGATACGGGCAACGGACACTGACCGACTTGAAGGTCTTTCCTGCGGAGATCAGTCTGACGACCGACCAGGATCGGCAATCGTTGGTTGTGCAGGCCTTTTATGATGATGGCATCACCAAGGACGTGACCGAGCAGGCCAACATGAAGTTGGCCGATGCGGGCGTGGCCACCCGCCAAGGGTATCTCATCAAGCCGACTGCTGACGGCAAGACCAAACTTCATGTTGCCTTTGGGGGAAGATCTCTTAGCGTTCCTGTGGAAGTGAAAGATGCCAAGACAACTCGGGCCATCAGTTTCAAATTGGATGTGATGCCGGTCTTCGCCAAGGCCGGCTGTAACTCCGGAAGCTGCCACGGTGCCGCCCGGGGCAAAGACGGGTTTCGGCTTTCGCTCTTTGGGTTCGACCCAGAAGGGGATTATTACCGGGTGACTCGTGAGATCAGCGGGCGGAGGATCAACTTGGCCCTGCCGAGGGAGAGTTTACTGCTGACCAACGCCACGGGGATGACCTCTCACAGTGGTGGACAGCGGTTTGAGGAAGACAGCGAACTTTACAATATGGTCCTTCGATGGTTGCAGAAGGGGGCTCCCCAAGATCCTGCGGAGCTTCCTCAGGCAGTGGGAATTGAGTTGTATCCCCAAAGCGCTGTGCTCAATGGTCCCCAAGCCCGTCAGCGGCTTTCTGTCCGAGCGCGGTATTCCGACAAGACAACTCGTGATGTCACTCATCTGGCCTACTTCATGACCAACAACGCCACCAGTGCTGAGGTCAGCCAAGAAGGGTTCATCACCGCCGGCGAGCGTGGTGAGGCCTACGTGACGGCGCGGTTTGACGCGTTTACCGTCGGCATGCCGGTGGTGGTCTTGCCGAAGGATCTCAAGTTTCAGTGGCCGCAAGTCACGGCTCATAACTACATTGACGAGTTGGTCTTCGCCAAACTCAAGAAACTCCGGATCAAGCCTTCGGGACTTTGCTCGGATGAGGTGTTCCTCCGACGTGCCTGTCTGGACATCATCGGCAAGCTGCCGACTCCCGAGGAGACCAGGCGGTTTCTCAGCGACCGGTCACCTCAAAAGCGTGAGCATTTGATTGATGAGCTCCTGAGTCGTAAAGAGTTCGTCGAGGTGTGGGTGATGAAATGGGCGGAGCTCCTACAGATCAAGTCCAGCCAACGGGTCAGCTACAAAGCGGCGTTACTGTATTACAACTGGTTGAGCGAGCAGATTGCCAATGACGTGCCGATGGACCAGATGGTCCAGGAGCTCTTGGGAGCCAGCGGTGGCACCTTTGCCAAACCGCCGACCAACTACTACCAGAACGAGCGAGACGTTCTCAAAACCAGCGAGAATGTCGCCCAGGTGTTTATGGGCATGCGGATTCAGTGTGCTCAGTGCCATAATCACCCGTTCGACCGCTGGACGATGGACGACTACTACGGCTTTGCGGCCTTCTTCTCGCAAATCGGCCGTAAGAACGCTGAGGATCCCCGCGAAACGATTGTCTACAACCGCAGAAGCGGCGAAGTGCGGCATCCGGTCACCAAGCAGAACACTCCTCCGAAGTTTTTGGGAGGCGAGGTCCCCGATGTCAAGGGGAAGGATCGTCGGAAAGTATTGGCCCAATGGCTGGCCAGCGACGACAACCCCTACTTCGCCAAGAACCTGGCCAACATCGTCTGGGCGCACTTTCTGGGCCGGGGCATCATCGAACCGGTGGACGATGTGCGTGTCACCAACCCTGCGGTCAATGGCGAGTTACTCGATGCGCTTGGCAAACGGTTCAGCGAGTACGACTACGACTTTAAGAGACTGGTGCGTGACATCTGCACCTCGCGGACCTACCAACTCGCCACCCAAACCAACGAGACCAACGAACGAGATCACACCAACTTCTCGCATGCCAGCCTCCGGCGTATCCGAGCTGAAGTCCTGTTGGATTGCCTCTCTCAGGTGACCGAGAGCCCGAACAAGTTCCGCGGATTGCCGCTGGGGGCCCGGGCGGTGCAGATCGCCGATGGACGGACGACCAACTACTTTCTCACCACCTTCGGCAGGGCGTCTCGCGAAACTGTGTGCTCTTGCGAAGTGAAAATGGAGCCGAACTTGTCTCAGGCCTTGCACCTGATCAACGGCAGTACCGTCGCTGGGAGCATCCGTCGAGGCAAAGTCATCAACAAACTCCTTGAGCAAGACCTCACCCCAGAGCAAATCGTCGACGATCTCTACCTGCGTACCCTTTGCCGGAAGCCAACCGAACAAGAACTCTCGGTGCTTTTGGATGTCCTGTCCGAATCGGACAACGTCCGGCAATCGCTGGAAGATATCTTCTGGGCGTTGCTCAACAGCCGCGAGTTTCTCTTCAACCATTAGTTGGACTGTCCCAGATGTGGCCGTTGCCCACCACGACCTTGGGTGCATGGACCTATCGAGTGTCCGACAGGTTGGACCTTTGCCACAATCTGGGACAGTCGAGTGAAAGCTCCCTCATCACCAGACCCCCCAAGCGGCGATTGCGCCATGCCTTCTTCGACTGACTGTTCGATTCACTGTTGGACTGACCGGAAACCGATGATCATACGCCTGCTCGTTGCTGCACTCTGCTGTCTTTTGCCAAACTCGGCTGAGCTTTCTGCTGCCGAGGACCAGAAAGCTGAGTCCGCAAAAGCTGAGTCCCCAAAAGCCAGGTCAACTGCCAAGATCACCTATGTGGATCACTTGGAGCCGGTTCTCCGCAGCAATTGCTTCAAGTGCCATAATGGGGATCGCAAAGCAGGTGGGCTGGATATGACCACCTACACCAACCTGATGGCAGGTGGTTCTTCCGGGGAAGTGATCGCCCCGGGAGACCCGGATGGCAGCCGACTCTGGAAATTGGTCAGCCACCAAGAAACTCCGGTGATGCCCCCCAACGGTCCCAAGATCGCCGCGGCCAGCCTTCAGGTGATCAAAAAGTTCATCGAGTTAGGCGCTTTGGAGACCGTCCAGAGCAAGGCACGGATCAAGAAGAGACCCACCTTTGATCTGGTGTTGGATGATGTCTCCACCGGTCGGCCTGAGGGCCCTCCCCCGATGCCGCAACAGCTTTCTTTGCAGCCGGTCACCCGCACCACCCGTGCTGGGCAGGTCACCGCTTTGGCAAGCAGCCCCTGGGCACCATTGGTTGCCGTCGCTGGCCAAAAACAGGTGTTGTTGTATCACTCCGACACCTTGCAATTGGTCGGAGTGCTGCCCTTTGAGGAGGGCGTTCCCTACGTGCTGAGCTTTAGCCAAAACGGTGGGCTCCTGCTGGCAGGGGGCGGTTTGGGCGCCGAAAGTGGCAAGGTCGTCGTCTGGGATGTGCGTACCGGACAGCGTGTGATCACCGTGGGGGACGAATGGGATGCTGTGCTGGCGGCCGACCTGAATAACCAGCAGACATTGATCTCGCTGGGCAGCACCAATAAACTCGTCCGGCTCTTCGAGACCCGCAGCAGCAAGCTCTTCACCGAGATCAAAAAGCACACCGACTGGGTTTATCAGACCAAATTCAGCCCCGATGGTGTCTTGCTGGCAACGGCTGATCGCAGTGGCGGGGTGCACATCTGGGAAGGGTACACCGGACGAGCCTACCTCACGCTCGGTGGTCACAAGGAACCTGTCACAGGAATGGATTGGCGTGCCGACTCCAACATCCTGGCCACCTGCAGTGAAGATGGACAAGTTCGGCTTTGGGAGATGAATCAGGGCAAGCAGGTGAAAAGTTGGTCGGCTGGGACCGGTCTGCAGTGTTTGGATTTCAGTCGAGATGGAAAGCTCGTCACCTGTGGACGCGATAAGATCGTGCGTCTCTGGAAAGCCGACGGCAGTAAAATCAAAGAGTTTTCCGGTCTCACTGAGATCGCAGTGAAGTGTGCGCTCACTCACGACGGCAAGCGAATCGTCGCCGGAGATTGGTCTGGCAAAATCCTTGTTTGGGATGTGGAAAGCGGAAAGCCCATCGGCCAGCTCACCAGCAATCCGCCGACACTCCAGGAGAGGCTCAAGCAATCGCAGACGGCCTCGGCCGCCGCAGAAAAGCAACACAAAACCGCAGTTCAGGCCCTCCAGTCTGCCCAGGGAGATGTGGACGCCCTGCTTCAGCAGCGACAACAGCACCTCGCCGAAGCCCAAAAGGCTGCCAAAGAGCTTCAGGCGGCCAACTTAGCGGCCCAGCGTGCCGAAGGCGAGGTTGCCCGAGTTGTCCAATTGCTTGCCACCCTCCAGCAGCAAGCCGCGCAGCAGCAGAAGACGCTGAAGAAGCTCGGGGAGAGGCTTCAAGCAATCTCTGATGAAGAGCAACCGGCCAAAGGTGACTCCCTGCAGGCGGAAATCTCCAAGGCCAAGGGGACTCTGGCGGCGGTCAACGAGCAACTTCAACAGCAACGAGCTCTCAAGCACGTCGCGCAGAAAAGGCTCACCGCCGAGGCAACCAAACGAAAGGCCGCCCAGGCAAAGAAAAACGATCAGAGCAAGGCCGCCGAGCAACTGCTGACACCAATCAAGGCGGCCAAAACTCAGCTCGCCCAAGCTCAGAAGGCTCTTCAAAAGGCAGAAGCCGAACTTGCGAGCAAACGGAGGGATCTGAAAAGGTGGCAGGAAGCCGTTGCCTGGCACGAGGCCAAGTTCGGTTACGAGGTCACCGACGCTCGCTGAGAGCCAGCCAGCAGGACCAAGCCTAGCTTGCTCCTGCTTTCTATGCTCAACTGCTCTCGTCTCTTGTTGGTGAGATTTTGGTGCTCAAATCTGCTAAGAATTCTCGCCCAACTCGACCCTGAAGATCTTTCAGCAAGCGGTCGTTCAGTGAGCGGTCGCACCGCGTGCAGGCAGTCACTGGGCAACCAGTCACTGCGGCAGCGGCACGTCGTAGTATTCCAGGGCCCATTCTTGCATATAGCGGATCTTTGTCGGAGTTATTCGATAGACGATCAGTTGGGGGTTCTCGAGACTGCCCAGGTACTGACGCAGTAGCGGATTGGAGTTCCAGATCTCTTCAAGAAGGGTTCGGTCACTGAGGACCTCAGCCAAGCCGGTCAGACGGACTTGGTTGTGCCCGGAGTCGAGATAACACAGCTCGACTTTGGGGTTGGAGGCGATTTCCTCGGTCTTGTGGTAAGAGCGGAGGTTGGCCACATAGACAGTGAAGCCGTCTGTGCGAACAGGCGAGACCGGTCGCAGACGAGGTTGATCGCCGTCGATGGTTGCCAAATGGGGGAATCGATCGGCGGCGATTACTGCCTGGGCAAGGTCAACCAGTTGGTTGGGATCAATCGGCTTGGGCTGAGGTTTGGCCATGCCAACACGTTCCTATTCGGGGCCCAAGGATGGCAATCCGAACTTAGGCGAACTGAGTTCGCCCGGGGATGGCGACATCCGGAGTGGGCAGGCTGATCCAATCGTACTTGGGAGGAGCCAAGACTTCTTCGCTGGCCAGAGCTTGGTCCCAGGTGATTCGTGATCCAGTATAAGTGGCCATCCGCCCAAGAATCGCCATCATCGTGCTGCGGGCCATGTAGTCGCCGTTATTGATCGGCTGACCGTTGCGGATGCTCTCAAAGAGCTCGCGGTGTTCCTGCAGGTACATGCTGGCCATCCGACCGCGGAATCGCCACTTCTGCTTGCCCAGGATCACCTGCCGCATCATTTCGGCGTGGCCCTCGGTCCCCAGGATCTTATCGGAGACGTCGGGGTGAGCGCCGTTCATTTGGCGGCAGTGGCTGAAGACTCGCGCTTCGTTGGGAAACTCGTAAACAACGGCGTGGTGGTCGAAAATGTGACCGTAAACAGGCTCGACCCGTTGTTGGCGGCCGCCGGTCCCCAGAGCCGCAAGAGGTGGCTGATCGCCTAAGACCCAGATTGCCTTATCCAGACTGTGGATGTGTTGCTCGACGTTATGATCGCCGGAGAGCCACGCGTAGTACAGCCAGTTGCGGAGCTGATACTCCATGTCACTCCAGCTCGGCTTGCGATCTCGTTTCCAGAGCTGGCCGGTCAGATAGTGACTCTGGATGGCAAGCACTCTACCGATCATTCCGTCATTCAGTCGTTGGACTGTCTCACGCATCCCGAGGTGATAACGGTAGCAAAGGCCCGAGACCAACGAGAGGCCGGCCTGGGAAGCGGCTTTGCTCGCCTCCATCACCTTGCGGACACCTGGGGCATCCACAGCGACAGGTTTCTCACAGAAAACATGCTTCCCCTTCTTGATGGCATACTCAAGATGCATGGGGCGGAAGTGCGGTGGTGTGGTCAGCAGCACCACATCAACGTCGCTGTCGATCAGCTGTTTGTAGCCGTCGAAGCCGATGAACTGCCGCTCTTTGGGAACATCCACCCGATCCCGGAAGGACATGTTCCCCAGCCGTTTCAGGGAACTCGAGAGATGGTCCGAAAAGGTATCAGCCATCGCGACAAGCTTCGCGTGAGGGTCTGCTTGCAGAGCATCTTTGGCAGCCCCGGTCCCGCGTCCGCCACAACCAATCAGACCCACCTTGATGGTCTCGTCACCAGCTGCGTGAACCCCATGAGGCGCAGCCAGAGTGCCGGCCACACCGCCGATGACAGCAGCGGTGGTCGAGACCTGCAGAAACTGCCGCCTTGAGGTCGCCAGTGAACGAAACCCCGAGCAACCTTCGGCCGAGCGACTCGCCGCTTGCTCGGTCGTCGCCTGAGTTTCCGAAGGCGTCCGGTTGATTGCTGGTTGGGTTGTCATGGTTGGAATTTCCTGATTCTGATCGGATTTGCTGATTGTGATCGGATTTGCTCATGGTGACCCGATCCCCTGATCGCTCGGCAAGACCCTTCGCAAGAGCAATTCAAGGTCGCCGGCAACGGTCACCCGGCTGCATCGGAAAAACGTATCGTGACTGTTTTATGCGTTAGGGATGGACCCCGCAACTGCTGAGCCCTGAGCCCGGGCCAGCAGAGAGCACGAATTAGGCTTGGGACTCAGGTGGATCGCGTCGTAACGCTTGACCGATCACCTTGACCCCTGGCAACCTTGAACTTACCACGCCGAGAAATTGCACACCGAGAAATTAGCACACCGAGAACTTACTACGCCTTGAACTCTCAACGCCTTGAACTCTCAACGCCTACCTCGGGGTTGAACTCCCTTCATGTAGCGGAGAAAGTCGCGATCGAGTTTGTCGAGGTCTCCAAAAGCTTCGCGAAACTCTGTGACACGTTGTTGAGGTGTATCCCAGATGAGGGGGTCTTTCTTGCTGATCGTGTGGAGGTAGTCGATGAATTGTTTCCGACGTGCGCGGATGAGAAAGTAAGTCAAAGCCCAGCTTTCTGAGTAAGCAACATCTGGCGAGGACCGTAGGAATTTGTCATCGGCGATCAGACGTTGCAGGCGGTCGTTGGGTCGTTTGGCGAGTTGTTGCCGAAACTGAATCAGCCGATAGTTGTTGACCGCACCGAGTGTTCGCCACCCTGTTCGACTGCGGACATCCGGCGGCTCAAAGTACATCGCCAGTCCCTCGCTGAACCACAGCGGATTGTCAGCATAGCGGGTTTGCAGGCCGCAGTTGAAAGCCAGCTGATGGCAGGCCTCGTGGATGACCGTGGCGATCAGGCGTTCGGCGGCCGGATGCTGCAACGTGCGGCGAACTGTCATGCGACGTGCACGCGGTCCCAGGACTGCCCGGAGGGCTTGCGCCCCGGTGAGGTCATACATCATGGTGCGGTTGTTGCCGAAGTGATAATAACCAATCATGACGTTGACCGCTTGCCCGACCTCGTTCTTGCCGTGTTTGGCAAAACTCGCTTGGTCTGGAAAAATCACCGCCACTAAGGGAAATCTGGGCTCAGAAAGCTGCACATCCCGTTGTTTCCAAAAATTATGAAAGCCATCGTAGAGCCTCTCCAGCAGACCCCCACACCAGGTCGCGTATTCGTCACTGGTAACATGGCAGATGACATAGTGCTCGGTCCGGTGAATCCGAAAACCCTTAGGAAGCTCAGCAAGGAGTTTCGCCGCCAGTTGATCGGCAGTCAGTGGCTGAAACTCCACTGCGTCGCTGTTGCGACCAACGATCGCCTCAGGCTGCAGGGTATGCATTCTTCCGTCGGGCGTCTGCAGGAGTAGCCCACCATCTTGGGCCTCGACGACAATCTGCCCGCTGACGGTCTTGGTAACACCATCCTTCCGGATCTCAACATGTTCCAGGCCGGAAGCCGTGTACGCGTCACTCAGCAACATGCCCAGGGCCAACATCCAAGCTGGCCAGCCAACCAACCCTCGCAAAAACCCCTCCGCCACAGAACCTACGCAGGCGGCACCCCTCACGAAGGAAGATACCCGGGCCGTCTCAAAGCTCTCGCTGTCGAATGGGGTGCTTCTCATGACGCTGGGTGTTGGGGAAGCTGCGGGGCGGTGGCTGGTTCAACCTTAGAAAGGTCTCGTGCCGGGCAAGAGTTTGCTTTGTACTGATTCCCTGAAAAGTCTTCGACGAAGCGGGCACCCTTGGCCCGACAATTCGGGCTTCCGTTGGTCGCCCTGGGTCGAAAACTGATCCGAGAGTTAGTAGGGAGCAGGAGACTCCTGGGCACCTTTGTCCAACTCGGCATGGAATCCAGCGTCGTTGAGGGCCTGCTGCAGGCGAGCCAGGTCCAACTGCTGCTCTGAGCGACTTTCGATGGTGACTGTGGTTTTGAGCGGATCACAAGTGATCGTGCCGATTTCGTCGAACGGCCGCAGCACACGGGCCACCGCGTCGCTGGCGGCTCGGCACCCCAGATGTACACGAACAAAGGTCACCTTCTCACTCTGTGTTCCAGGCGCCACTCGTTTGATAGGAAATCTTGCTGGCTGTCCATCGACGGCCAATTTTCCGTAAAGCCCCACCGAACGCACCGCAGAAAGGGCCGTGGCAAAAGGCTTCGTTCCCGAGATCCGAAAGGACACGGACCCCCTCCGTCGATCCACATCCAATCCACTCAGTCCCTCAACCCCCTGGAGGGCCTTCGTCAACCTCTGGTCACTATCACCACAACACAAGTTCAAACCTGTAATTTTGACATCTGCTGCCTGGGTCGCTCCGCCAAAGAGGAGGAGCAATCCCAAAACCCCTAAAGAAACAGGGGATCGCTGGACTCGCGTGGTCTGCCACATGGATCGTTTTCCCCGCCCACTGGAGAGGTGAACTGCGTCTGCAAAAATTCTACTTGGGGACATTTTAATTGGGCGGTTCCAGATGTGGCTATCGGCGGTGGGATCTTGTCGCATTTGCACGTTCTGATCCCGGCGGAGTGACACTCCGGCACAATCTGCAACGGTGGAATGAGTCTCGTTGGGAACGAGGAACCGGTCCAAGGGCACCCTGTTCTTCACATGTTCTTAATGGTCTTCCCAAGGCGGCCGTTGGCGGTCTTCTTCTGTCTTCAGCCGGAGCCAGCAAAGTCCGAGTTGAAGGGTGGATGAGTTGATGGATGGCCGGCTTCCTGAAGGACTGAAGGCGAGAGCTTCTCAGGCTGTTGGTGATTGCTCTGGTCTGGAAATCTCCTGCTGACTCAGCAGGGCAAACCGACCGTGCAGCAACCTGCTGAGAAGAAATCAGTTCAGAATGAATCGACCATGACGGTATCGTCATGCTCGTACGCTGGTGCACAGCAGCAGAGAAACTTGAGGGTGACCTGGGAGGTGTTGGTAATTTGGTGAGTTTGGCCAGGAGGGATGGCGATGGCGTCCCCAGGGCGAACATCTTGGATCTGCTCGCCGATCTGCATCCGACCGCTTCCCTCCAAGATGTAGTAGATTTCCTCAGTTTGAGGATGGTAGTGTGGTTGGGTCGCCGCGCCGACTGGGAGTCGGGCTTCCGCGAGACTCTGTTTCTGGATTTCTGAGTTACGATGGGCCAAAAGCTCCCTGATCTCCGAGCCATCCTTGGTTGTAAACGCCGGAACGTCCTGAATATTGTTGATGTCCACGACTCCCCTTCCCACGGGTTTTCTGCGGGAGATTCTCGCCCTCACAACCTTTGCTCAAGCGCGATGGTACTGCGTGTCTCGGTCCTTGTGCTTGACGACTCCCCCCGCTTCGGGAGCCAACCCATGCCGGAACACCCAATGACGCCTTTGGCTGATGACTAACTCCATTTTGTCAGCCAATTCCCCCAGATAAAAGGGTCTGGGAAGAAAGAACGTCCTGACTCGCCCGTACAGAAAGCTCGTGCGGAGCGCTTCTCCTCGGGGATACTCCAGACAATTGGTCCGGATGCAGTGCAGTGGAATCCGGGGGGTTACTGGCTCGACTTGGCCTGGCTCACCGCGGAGGAGCTCGAGCAACCGCTTCAGCCCTTGCTGGCCAAGGCCGAGCCAATGGTCTGCCCACCAGCGATCGTCACCGTCGTCGACTAAGAGGTCGCAACCGTGTGTGACGCATGGAGGATCATTGAGCCCCTGGGAATGGACGGACAGTTTCCAGCAGCGGGCTTGGCAGATCCACTCAACTTGGCTGATGAGTTTCTCATCTTCAGTCCAGAGCTCAACACAAGTTTGATTGGGGGACTGGCAGCGACCACTTGTGTGGTGGACAGTTGGTCGGACTAGAGGGTTCGGCGGCCTGGAGCCCGAGGGGTTCACTGGATCCGGGGGATGTTGGTCTCCCTGGGACATTAGAATTCATCTCCGCCGCTGCCGATTTTTCCCTCCACTTGATCGGCCTGCCAGGCGATCGCTGCCAGAGTTCGACTGATCTCCAAGGGGTCGGCAGTGTCGGCAAGTTGATTGGCAACGAGCACATACCACTGTTGGCCTGCGATGGTCTGAATGGCAAAGGCCCCTTGGAGCAATCGGGCGTTATATTGCAACATTTTCACCGCCAGATTGGGGTGTGCGGGTCCGCAGGTGCTCTCAAAGCGAATCATGTTGTTGCCAGCGGAGTCTTGGCTTTCAAAGCTCACCCGCACCAACTGGCGGCGGAGGGAACCGACAGGAATGGTGACCTGCCATTGGTCCTCGTTTTCCTGGATTGTGTAACCGGCAGCCTGGCAGACTGAACGGACAAGCAGCTTGGGATCGCCTTTGGGGGCTGGAGGTGGCGCTAAGTCATCAAAGGAGAAACCGCCTGCGGCGCCGGCAGCAGCTTGATGGACAGGCTGAGCCGGAGGAGTCGGTTGGGCTGAGGTGGGGGATGGCTGAGGAGTTTGTTGAGCCGCTGGCGGTTGGACTCCCGGGTTTTGGTGGCCGGCCATGGCTTGCCCAATGATCTGCGGCATCATCGCCCCAAAGCCGGCACCGAAACCCAAGCCCATGGCACCGCCCGCACCTCCGCCCTCCTGCTCGGCCAACTTTGCCATACTGTTGGCCGTCTGATAGCGCATGAAAGTGCCCATATCCCCAACAGCACCCATAGCACTGCGGGTGTCAATGGCTTTTTGCACTTCCTCGGGAGGCGTAATTGCGCTGATGAAGAAGTCGACCAATTCAAGGCCATACTTGGCGAAGTCATTGGCAACCTTCATCCGGGTTGCAGCGGCAATCTCGTCATATTTGGCCACCAGATCAAGCATGCCGACGCCCATGGTCCCAAGCAGGTCCGAGAGTCGCGAGACCACCAGATCCTTCAGATAGGCGGTGACCTCATCGGTGGTGGTTTTCCCTTGGGTGCCCACAACGGTGTTGAGCAGGACTTTGCTATCGGCGACCCGAAAGGCAAACTTGCCAAAGGACCTTAGTCGGACCATGCCGAAATCGGAATCTCGAACGGTAATCGGCTGACGGGTGCCCCACTTCTGATCGAGAAATGTCTGCTTGCCGATGTAGTAGACCTGACATTGAAACGGACTCTTCTCCCAGGGGATGGTGAGAATCCTGGTAATGATCGGCACGTTGTTGGTGGTCAAGGTGAAGCGACCAGGCCCAAACAGGTCCATGGCCTTCCCGTCCTTAAAGAACACCGCTTCTTGGTTCTCTTGAACAATCAACTGCGCGCCGTATTTGATATCGGCCGACCCTTCAGGAGGGATGCGATGAACGAGGGTGTTGTTGCCGCGATCAAAGTATTGCAGAACTTCTAAGCGAATTCCCATGACTGAAACCCTTTCCGAAAAAGCCGTCTGGCTTTGGTGTTGTGCTTGCTCAATCCGATCTCGACTGTTGCGATTTGTAGCGGAGGCTAACTCACTGGGGACGGGAAAGGGCCAACGCAACAACATCTTGAGGAGGACTTGGCCACATCTGGCACAAGCGAAATTTCAGCAACCTCGCAGAGCTTCACTCAGGGAGCTGGTTCCGGGCTCCAGAGATGGCTGACTAGGTTGTTGTCTCCCCGAGGCCTTTTTGGAGGCTTTCGCGTTGATCCCAGAGTTGGTGAAGTGTTTCGACCTGAGACTGAGCGACAGCGACGGCTGCAGGGACATCGCCGGTGCCAGCGGAGCTGAGGGCCTCAAGGTCTCGGCTGAGGGCATGCACTTGTTCCAAGAGGCCATGATCATATTCGTACAGCTGATCGAGTTCTCGCTCACCGATCTGCACCAAGTCAAAGAAGCCGCTGTAGCCCTGAGTTGCCCCATCGATGCGGCTGATCAGGTGGTCGATGCGAGTTCGGAGGTGATCGATGGGCAAGATTTCGTCGATCATGCCCGCGGCGACTAACTTCTTGCCGACCGCGTCCAGGGTTCGCTTGCTTCGCTGGAGATGATCAGTGAGCTGCTGACGCTGAAGACGATCGCTGTCTCGGCGATACTCTTTTTCTAGGTAGCCACGGAATCCCGGAATGTAACGCAAGACCGACTCCAGTAAAGGGCGGCTCCGCATGTGGTCTTTGGGTTCGCTCAAGAGTGCACTCCCTTTCTTGCTGGATCTGTGAAGATATCGAGTTGCATTCGGTCCGCCCCAGGGCAGATGTTGCTCGTTGCTGAAGATGGACCGGTCGTGCTTGGAAGGATAGTTGAAGTCCGTTTTCCTGCCGTGCGGAATCGCCGGGTCGCGCCGATTTGGCTGGCCAGGATGGACCGGTTCTGCCGATGCGGTTCTTGGGGCCTCTTTTTGCTGTGGCTTGCTCAATTGTTCTTGGATGTCCCGTCAGTGAATTGGGTGTGCTCGCAGGCTTTGGACCTTGAGCTGAATTAGGTCAGGGACGACTGGCTCATGGCTGACTGGCTTTTCCAACACCCGTTTTGGGATCTGTGGCAGACGGATCACTGGACGTGGGATCACCGTGCATTGGATCATTGGTGGACGGCTTTCTGGCTGATGACCTGTCAGGTTGTGCCGTGTAGTGCGGTCGTTTGTCGGCTGGTTGCGGGTCTCCCCTTGCGGGTATCGCCTTTGCCTTGGCAGATCTTGCTTTTTTGGATTTCGCGTGGGTTTGTCGTTTTGTCCAATTTGCGAAAAAGGCAGTCAGGGTAATTGACACCGACAACGCGGGAAACGGCTTAGGCGATGGGTTGGTTCATCGCCACATTCGCATTCTTGGGGTCCTTCTTGAGGACTTTCTGGGTTCTCAGCGAGGTCCGGTTGGCCGATGAAACACCGTCATTGAGGCCACAACAAGCTTTGGGGACTTTCGTCGAAACTGATGTTGGTGGTCGGATGTGGTGATGTTAGGTTCCCAGCTGCAAACATTGAAGCCTGGCTGGTCCGCAGAGGCCTGCAGAGCCTTGGACCGGCAACCCGGGAGAGTGCCGATGGTTGTGCGTCCCCTCGGAAGGGAATCTGTCACAGGTTCAGCAGCGACGCATTGGAAACTCCGAGGTAACGGGGGCATTCTGGGGCGCTCGAGGATTTCGAGGCAAGCCGGCAACACATGGTCGGTGACAGTGTCTGCGACATGGCTGTGCATCTGCGTTGCCCTGTTGGCTGGCTGTCAGAGTCTTGTCGAGTTCGTCGGTTTTGAAAGCAAGCAGGCGATTGATCCGGCCCCGACCCTCCAGATTGCCCTCTGGCATCCTGATCCGCAGGAGCAGATCCGCGCATTGGACGAGCTTCGGAGCAACGCCCCCTATTACGCGGCGGTTGAACACACGCAGATCACCGGGGAGCTTTCCAAGCTGTACTACCGGCTCCGACAGCCCTATCTGAAACAGGCTGTCTTGCAGACCCTGGCTGTCTTTCCCGGTCCGCAGGCCGAACAAACGCTCTCGGACGGACTGAGCGATGCGGCCCCGGTGGTACGCATTGCCGCCTGCCGAGCATGGGCCAGTCGTGGGGGCAGTGCCGCAGCGGCTGCTCTTCGCACAGCTTTCACGCAAGAGGACAACTTGGATGTCCGCCTTCAGGCGGCGAGAGCTCTTGGTCAACTCGGCGGTGAGCAAGCCGTTGAGACTCTCGCTCTGGGTTTAGACGACCCCGACCCGGCCATCCAGTATCGCTCCATGCTCGCCCTCAACAAAGCGACCGGATTCGGGATTCGCCCCGATGTGATTGCCTGGCGAGAACGACTGCAGCGTTCTCAGAGCCCTGTCGAGCTGAACTCGCCAAACTCCCCACCCGGTGTCATTGCCACACGGAACCCCCCTTGGACTGAGTCGGGACCCAGATAACTCCTCCCTAGTTCGGCACGCATCAACGCCTTCGCCTGCCCGACAGTCGATCCAACAGCCCCGCACGCTCCGTGCAGCAAGAAATATGCAGGTCGCCGCCGCGGTGTGATCGGCTTTGTGCAGCCTGTCGAGGTAAAGGCTCTGGATCTCCAGCTGGTTCCACTGAGTCCTGGCGAGCGTTCTCAGGAGAGACGGACCTGCTGCTGAACTGCCTCAGGCAGAGTCTGCGGTCGAAGAACCTTAAAAGTTGGTCCCTGGGCAGAACGAACGTCTTCTGCCGAGAAAAAAGCTCGGGTTAGGTCGTTGTTGCGTCGATAAGCATCATCGCAAATGCAGGTCACACGGATTGGGCGAATGTTGCCGATTGTTCAGGCCGAGGGCCTGACGGCTCAGGCAAGCCCGAATCGAGCAGAAGCAGGGCGGACGCTGTGTGCCGCTCGTGGAGAAGCGAGAACGATGACGAACCGGCAATACGTGAACCCTGATGCCAGCCGTCAGTCGGTGTGTTCGGCGGTGACGCTTCTGGTCCTGCTCTTGCAGCCAATCTCTCTGGCCGCGCAAGAGCCAACCTCCAACCGCAGTCGGAGATTGACGACCCCAACACAAACCGACAAGCGGGACCAAGAGAACGTCGAATCCGAAAATCCTTTCGGCGATGCGCCTGTTCTTGAGCAGTTCGACCCCGAAGCCAGTTTGCGGTCACCTCCCGCCCTTCCCGCCGTTCCGGAACTTCCTCTTGAGTCGGACACACCGGTACTGCATGGACAGCCGGCACTGCATGGACAGCCAGTACTGCATGGACAGAAAGCCCCTGAGCAAGACCAGAGCGTCCTCAGTGAGCGGATGGGTCAAGCTCGCAGGATGGTCACCGCGCCACCGCCTGGTTCTCCTTCGTTTGACCAAAAGGAGGATGCCACGACGCAGGCGGACGCCTCACCCCCTCCGGAGCCACACCGAACCGATGAGGATCCTGCAGACCAACAACAGCCTGAGGTGACCTCCCAGGAGCCGACAGAACCGGCCCCCAGTCCGCTTGCTGAGCGCTCGGAAACGCCACAGGCGACGCAGCAACCACTTCCGCAGCTGTTTCCGGCCCAGGAGGAATCCAACCTAGCACAACCGACGAAGGAGCAATCGTCCGAGCCGTTGGCCGAGCAGCAGCCCGACCAAGTCGATTCGGCAGCATCCAAAAACGGCGATTCGAAATCGGAAGAGATTTTTGCCCAGGAAGATCTGCAGTTTGTTCCTTTAGACAGTCTTGGTGGGGAAAGCTCTGCCGGGAAAGAGACACCGTCTTCGGAGAACACAAGCGACGATCAGGGACCATTGCCATTGCTGGAATCGGCAGTCTCCAACCCTCCCAGTGATCCTGGAAAGCAAAACGCTGCCAATCCAGACACCCCTGAGATTGCAGAGGAAGACCAATCAACAGGCCGTCAGTCCAGTCGACGTCGATCGCACCGCGGCGAATGGACGGCTCGCCAAGAAGCATCCTCCGCCGATCAGCGTGACGATCCTGCAAAGGCCGAGGATCTCTCCGGTACCACTGGGGGGGCCTCGGTGAAGGTGCCTCAGCTGTCCTCGCCAGCGGGGACCCCCAAGAGGAATTCCTCACGACGGAGACGGAACCTCCAACGGGAGGCGAAACAGGAGCCCGTCCCCCTCCTGGAACCTGAGCATACCCCGAGCGGACCAGCGCCGCTTCCCGCCCGCGAGGCAGAACCGGAGCTTCAGCCCACCCCAGGGAGCCTTAGCCTCAACACCGACACCTCGGCTCAGATGGCCGAGATGCGTCCCCCACGACGTTTGCAACCGCTGAGACCGGATGAAACCGGCGTTCAATTGCTCTCACCTCAGCAGGAGTCACAATCGAATTCGCCGGGGCTCTATCTCCCGCGGGAACCGGGTTCGCCGCGTCCTGGGCAACGGGACCCTGCTGGCAGAGCTTTGCTGAGCGAGCCCGGATCAGCATCGGTGGGTCCAAGCGACGCAGCGGAAACCTTCGAGCTTGAGCCTCGCCCGGGGTACTTGGGAGTCGACGCCCGGGGGCGTTTCGGATCCAGCGGCTCGGAAGACGCGGGCGCAGTTGAGGATTGGGATTTGGAAACGTCTCAACGGAACTCCCCTCCGCCGCGTCCTTTGCCAACGGCGCGTCTCTCGCTGCGGATGACGCCCCGATTGGAGAATCTACGCGATCAGATCCGACAGGTCTTGAGTGTCTATCAAAAGCGTCGTCCCAATACCCGTGACCATAGCCCACGGGACGTGATGAGCCATATCCGCGCCTGGGGGACAGACGCGGAGTTGGATTATGCACAGCCTGGGGGACGACCGGTCAATGCGATTGCGTATTTGTGTTACAACAATCCCTGCAAGAAACACCAATTGCTCTATCGGGATCGATACGGTTTACAAGCTCGCAAGGCGGAGTGGGCTCAGCAGACCTATGGTCAGTTTCTGGCTTCGCTGGCTCACGCTGGGGTCAGCCCGAACTACCCGATCAAAGTTCAAGGCAAGTTTTTCTCAGTCGCCGATCTCATCCAGAGTGAGAAGCAAGGCTGCTATCCCAATATGGAGCTGACGTCGAAGCTGATGGCCCTAGCCTACTATTTGGAAGACAGTGATGAGAGTTGGGTGAACACCAGCGGGGCGTTGTGGAATTTGGAGGGGCTCATTGCTGAGGAGGTTGAAAGTCCTATTGTAGGAGCTGCTGCTGGCGGGACCGAACGCCTGCTGGCTCTCAGCTACGCTGTGCAGCGTCGCAAGGTGGAAGGCAAACCCTTGACGGGTCAATTCAAGCGTGCTGCCAAGTACCTGGCGGACTATCAGAAGTATGCGGTTTCCCTCCAGAACCGCGATGGTTCTCTGAGCACCGCCTGGTTTGAGGACCGCGAGGCTAGTCCTGATCCTCACCGGCGTCTGGAAACCACCGGACGGGTTTTGGAATGGCTGGTTTACAGCCTGCATGAGGATGATCTGACAGACCCCCGGGTTGTCAGGGCTGTTCAGTATCTTGCCGATCTCCTTTGGTCAGGTCGTTCCAAACGCTGGAAGATTGAACCGATGTCCCACGCCCTCAGTGCCCTGGAACTGTACGATCGCCGATTGTTCCTGCCCCAAGATCTCAAGGGGCCTAGCTTTCCGGGGCCTAGCTCAAGAAAAGCAGTCTCGCAAAAATCGGAAGAGCGGTCGTCACGAACAAACACCCTGGGACGCCTATTCGGCAAGCCGCGGCAGACAAGTCAACGCCCTGTTCGCTCAAGGTCCTTGTAGGATCCTCCCTAGCATCAAAAGCGACAACCCAACTGGAAACCCCTACTGCCTTCCGCGACGCGGGAGGCTTTTGACAACTGACCTCTGACAAGTGCATCTCCGGCAGCCTAGCGGTCCACCAACGGTTCACTCCGATCTGGGCTGCAGGCATGCTGACCGATTGCAACCGACCTGTGACCCCCTCTCAAGACTCCAGACCACATCGAGAGTGAGAGGCCGAAGGGACCACTGTCCGGACCGTTGGCCACAACCTTGCCAACCGCACCAGAGGGTGGTCCTTTCGTGAAGTCATCCGTTTAGGCCCGCCGACGCCTGAGTTGAGCGAAATCCCTCCACCGGGCGGCCAGCCGCGATCTCAGCGGTGCCTCGCACTCCTGGTTAGGAATGATCATTCCTGGGCACTCCACGGTCTCGGCCGTCAGCCCCACCCTCTCGTCTTCCCTGCATGTCTGAAAGTCCGCATGTCTGAAAGTCCGGGTGTCTGAAAGTCCGGGTGTCTGAAAGTCCGGGTGTCTGAAGACCAACTCAGTTCGGCAGACTCCTCCGGGCGAGCTTGGCACAGAACACTCAGTGTGATCGGGCGTCGGCTGCCCTCGAAGGCCGCCATGACCCGCTGGCTCCGAGGTCGTTCAGCTTTTGGCATCCAGAAAAGTTGGCTTGTCCCCTCAAAGAAGCGGCTCTTACAATTCCTCTAATCCACACAAGTTGATTGATCTTGTGAAACTTTCGTAACTCGCCCCACCTCAGTCGGCAAATGTACGCAGGGCCTGCGGCTTCTTGCCACTCCTCCCCGGCCAAAACTGGGCCGCCGGTCTTTTGCGGAGTTTTTGCTCTCTCTCCGAAGCCTGCAAGTCGGGAGCCGAATACACCATGTTGAACCTTTTCAGCGATCGTCGATCGCCCGACTGTGATGGGGTTTGCCGTCGAGACTTCCTCAAAGTTGGCACCTTAGGGGCCACGGGGTTGACTCTGCCTGGCTTATTAGCCGCTCGGGCGGCAGCCGCGGCTGCCGGCGACCAAGTGAAAGACACAGCAGTGGTTTGGCTGTGGCTCTCCGGGGGCCCCACGCACATTGAAACCTTTGACCCGAAGATGACAGCGCCGAGCGAATACCGCAGCATCACCGGCGAGGTCAAAACAAAGCTCGCTGGGGTCAGCGTTGGCGGGACGTTCCCAAAAATCGCCAAAGTCGCCGACAGGATGGCTTTCGTTCGCTCCTTTGCTCACACCAACAGCGGCCACGGCGGCGGAACGCACTATGTGATGACCGGGTATGACAACCGGAACATCGACAACGGTGGATTGCCCACCCGTCCTGCGATGGGCTCCATTGCCGCAAAGGTCCGTGGGGCCAACCACCCCATCACCGGAATGCCCACCTACGTCCGCCTGCGTGGGATTGGCACTGACGGTCCGGCATTTTTGGGCCCAGCTTACGAGCCCTTTGATCCCAGCGGCCAGGCTCGGCGGAACATGGCTCTGGCGTTGACTCGCAACCGCCTGGACGATCGCCGCTCGCTGCTCTCCAACTTGGACCGCCTCAACCGCCGGGTCGACGCCGACGGCACCCTGGACGGCCTTGATCATTTTGAACAACAAGCCTTCAGCCTGGTGCTGGGGGACGCCCCTAAGGCTTTTGATTTGAAAGGTGAGGACCCGCGTACAGTTGAACGCTACGGCAGCGGTCTCGGACAGCAGATGCTGCAGGCCCGCCGGCTTTGTGAGGCTGGCTGCGGCTTTGTCACCATCAACTACGGCGGCTGGGATATGCACAGCAAGCTGGAAGACAGCATTCGCCGACGCGGCCCGGAAGTTGATCGAGCGGTCTCAGCGTTCATCGAGGATGTTGCCGCTCGGAGCTTAGACAAGAAGATCCTGCTGGTCGTCACCGGCGAATTCGGCCGCACTCCCAAAGTCAACAAGAACTCAGGCCGGGATCACTGGGCACCTCTCAGTACTCTAGCTCTTTCTGGGGGTGGCTTGCAAATGGGGCAGGCCGTCGGTCAGAGTGCTCCCAAGGCAGACGTCCCCGCCTCCACCCCCATTCGCCCGCAGGATCTGATGGCCACGGTATTCCACGTCCTTGGCATTGATCCACGAATCCAATTCACCAACCAGGCCGGACGCCCTGTCTACATGATCGAGAACGGACGAGCGATCCAAGAGTTGGTCTGACCTGCAGCTTGCGAGGTCCGATGCTCTCCCCTTCTGCCTGGCGATTTTCGAATCGCTCCGGAGGGAAGCACCAGAAGCCAACAATCCAGCTTGCATCTGTGGTGTGAGGTCCTCTCAGGTGAATTCCTGGGAGGACCTCTGGTTGTTCAGCGAGACTAGCGGCCACGCAAATTCGCTTTGAGCAAGTCTGCCCCTTCGGCCAGTTGTCGGGATCGTCAGGGCAGCGGGCGTGTTCACCCCGTGCCAATTCTGCGGTTGATGGCGGCATCCCTTGAGGATCGACATCCTCTTGCCTATGGTGTTAGCGAACTTCGCCCGCTCTCCTCCCTCAACGCCGCTCAAGCAGCGAGACGATGGCCCATATCGCATGTCCTGGTTGCCGAAATCGCCATCACTCTCTCCTGGTGGGAGTGTTGGTGGTGACCCTATTGGAGAGCCTCACCTTGGCTGTGCAGGCCCAGCAAGGGAAAGCTCCGGCAATCTCCTCCGAAAGAATCGCTAAGCCCCTGCATCGGTGGGATTTCACCGCGGAGCATTTCGATCGGGCTAAGAATCACTTTCGTCCCCTTGGGGGGAAAGCACCTGCCAGGGCCAAGTTGCCTGTGCAGTTTGCCGCGCGTCAACCACAGGCACTCCTGCTGCCAGGCGACTCCAACAGCCGCCAGCAACTGCTGATCAGCAACAGGTTGAGTCAAGCCAATCTCCCCAAGCAGAACCTCACAGTTGAAGCTTGGGTGAGAGTGGAGCGGGTCCAGGATTGGGGCGGCTTTTTGTGTGCCATCCAGGACAACGGCAGCTACGAAAAAGGGTGGATTCTGGGACTGCACCAATCCCAGTTCCTCTTTGGAGTCAGTTCTGAAAAAACCCACCAATTGACCTACCTCAAATCTCCTCAACCCTACCAGATAGGCACCTGGTATCACGTTGTTGGGACCTACGATGGAGAGACCCAAACTCTCTACGTCAACGGCCAATTGGCCGCCAAGGCGGAGACTCAAGCCGGGGCCATTGATTATCCACCTCAGGGCAGTGTGGCGGCGGGGGCTTATGTCGATGCCAACGAGCTCTACTCCGTTCGTGGACAACTCGATCGGGTGAGTCTGTGGGACCGCTGTTTGACCGCTGAGCAAGTAGCAGCCTTGTTCCAGCAACGCAAAGACCGCTTCCCTCCAATCGAACAGGATGCCACCCCCGAAATCTCTGCTGATTGGCCAACCTACCAGCACGATAACGCACGCTCTGGCTTGAGCCCCTCTCAACTCAAGCCTCCCTTGTTTTTGCAATGGGTCCATCGAGCCCTTCACCCACCCCGGCCGGCCTGGCCGGCCCCTGCCAAACGCGACTACTGGCACAAGAGCAACCACAACCCCCGGGTGACCTACGACCGGGCCTATCACGTCATCGCTGTCGAAGATCGGGTCTACTACGCCAGTTCCGCCGACGACCAAATCCGCTGCCTGGATGCCCGAAAAGGGCACCTCCTGTGGAATTCTTTTGCGGAGGCCCCGATTCGACTGGCTCCGACGATTGCCGACGGCAAATTGGTCTACGGGTGTGACGACGGGCGTGTCTACTGTCTCAACGCCAAGTCGGGACGAACGATCTGGGTGATCCACCCTGAAAACCTTGGCAATCCCGGTTCCGGTTCCACAATCTCTGACCGCGTCAGCTCTGTCGGCGAATACCGTATCGCCGGGAACGAGAGGATCATCCATCCTCAACCAATTCGAACGGGTGTGGTGGTTGAGGGTCAAACCGCTTTCTTCTGCCGGGGATTGTTCCCCACCCAAGGCGTTGAACAAGTGGCTGTCGATCTTCAGACCGGCAAGCCCAGAGCTCGCGCACGGCTCGCAGCTGCCACTCAAGGCTACTTGCAAAAACGCGGCGGTCGACTTTTCGTCCCCACCGGCCGAGATCCAGCTGGAACGCAACTGGGTCAGGTATTGCGGCCTACCAGCGGGCCGACTTTCCAAAAGACTCCGGCAATCGACAAGTTTCCCTACGCCCAGATCGCCACCAAAGCCGCTCGGTTTGCCGGAGGCGACGGTCAAGTTGCTGCTTTCTCGTTGGCCACTGGCAAACAACTCTGGTCAGCCCAAGTCGCCGGCCGTGCCTATTCGCTGGCAGTTGCTTCGGACCGCTTGCTGGTCAGCACTGATCAGGGCGTCATCTATTGCTTCAGTCCCCAGAGACCGAAAGAAACTCCGCCGACTCCTGCAATCGAGTTTTCTGGCTGGAAATACCCCGATGAGCAGACCCGTCGGCGTTCCCAACAAGCTGCACGGCATCTTCTGAGCACCTCAGCGGCAAACCGGGGTTATGCCCTGGTGATCGACAGCAACCAGGGACACCTCGCCTATGAGCTGGCCGCCTCGAGCCAACTTCAGATCGTCTGCTTGGAAGATGACCCCAGCAATATTCAGCAATCTCGCCAAGCCCTGGCCGAGGTCGGGCTGTATGGGCGAGTGGTCGTCCATCGATGGAACCAACTTAACCGGCTGCCTTATACAGACTACCTATTCAACTTAGTAACAAACGGTGATCTCAACGCTTTTGAACAGGTGCCGAACCGGAGGGCTCAAGCAGCCCCTTGGGGCACGCAGGAGCTTGGGGAGGAGGTCTTTCGTGTGCTGCGGCCGGAGGGGGGAATAGCGATTTGGGGGCGGGATGCTCAAGAGAATCTGCGTCGCGGGCGGCAGCCGGGCGTTGGGCAGTGGACGCATATGTACGCTGACGCTGGGAACACCGCATGCAGCGGGGATACCCAGGTGACGGGGCAGCTGAAGCTGCAGTGGTTTGGGCGGCCAGGTCCACGTTCGATGATTGACCGCCATCACCGCACCGTTGCCCCGCTTTGGTGTGCGGGACGATTGTTCGTCCCTGGAGAGAACGTTGTCATTGCCGCGGATGCCTACAACGGCACCCCACTGTGGAAGCGGGAGATTTCTCAGTCTGCTCGCGTGGGGGCTCTTCGGGATTGTGGGTATCTTGCTGCCACTGCTGACACACTTTATGTCGCTGCCGCCGGTGAGTGTCAGACTCTCGACGCCGAAACAGGTGCCGCGAAGATGACCATTGCGTTGCCTCCCGTCCCGAGGGAGCTTCCTCCTCTGCCAGCGGGCCAACAACACCAATGGGGTTACCTCGCCTGTGTCGCCGACCAAATCTTTGGATCGGCGGTCAAGCCAACAGCGATTCGCCGAACGCAGAGCCGTGAGGCCATCAACGAGACCTATTATGATCGAATCCCGGTTGTTGGCAGCGATTATCTCTTCTCAGTTGAGCGGCACTCTGGCAAGCGATTGTGGAGTTACACTCCTGGCGGACTGATCCCCAATCCCACCCTCTGCGTTGCTGACCAGCGACTCTTCTTCCTGGAAAGTACTGATCCTCAGACGCTGACAATCCCCAACGGTCGAGCAACTTTGGAGGACTACTTTCGCAACGGAGCCAAGTTGGTTGCACTCGATACCAAGACGGGCCAGGTGGTCTGGCGGCGTTCGGTGGACCTCCGAGCCCTGCAACACAACTGTTATATCTGTAGCGCTGCCGGGAAAGTCGTCCTCACAGGAAGCCGCAACGGCAGTGACGGAAGGGTTCATTTTGACCTGTCCGTTTTTCAGGCCGAGACAGGAAAACCCGTTTGGTCGACCAGTCAAAACAACAAAACTGGAATCGGCGGGAGCCATGGCGAGCAAGACCACCACCCGCTGATCATCTTGAGCCCCCCTCAATCCAGCCGGCCGGACCTGGTACTGCAAGAACCGTATGCGTACCAATTGCATACTGGGAAACCCGCCGATGGTTGGAAGTGGAATCGAGGGCACCGCCGCGGATGCGGCACCTGGGCTGCCTCTGCCAATACCCTATTTTTTCGAGACCACACAGCCAGTATGTTTGACCTGGCTGAAGGCCGATATGGCAAGGTGACCAGTGTGACCCGACCCGGTTGTTGGATCAACATGATCCCAGCCGGTGGCCTATTGTTGGTGCCAGAAGCCAGCAGTGGCTGTAGTTGCCATTTTGCCGTGCAAACGTCGCTGGCCTTTTTGCCAGTCAAGAGTCCAAGTCGGTCGCCAGGCGATTCGGCTCAACCGGCTCCCTAGCAACTCCGCCTGCGACACGCTGGGAACCGAGCTTGCCGTGGGGGTAGGAAAGTGGCCTGGCGAAGGACTCAGTCAACGCATCGTGCAGACTGTGCCCGTTGTTCAGCTCAGCGTGGTCCAACCGTAAAACAGCAGTGACACTGAGGACGGAAGCAGCCACACCCACGGATTGTTCGTCTTCCATGAGTCAAAATCGATCCAAGAACTCGACCTCTCTTGAACAAAGGTCTTCACAATGATTCCGCTCGGTCGGCCTGCCTTTAGGTTCTTCCTCTCGATTTTCTGTGCTCTGCTGACTTGGGCAAGTCCTTCTCTTGTCAGTGCCTGTTCGGTACCCGTGTTTCGTTACGCACTTGAGCGATGGCGCCCCGACCCGTACGGCGTGATCGTCTTTCACTATGGGCCACTCACTCAGGAAGAACAAACCATTGCCCAGCAGTTCAGCCAAGACGGACTGGCCGGCAAGTTGAAAGCCAATGTGCAAGTGCTGAAAGTCGATCTGGCCGATAACCCCAGCCCGGATTGGATGGAGTTGTATCGAGAAACAGGAGGCGAACAGGCTGAGCTGGATGCCTTGGCTGCTAACCCCCCTGCAACGATGCCGACCCAGCCAGGGGCCTCGCTGACTTCCCCTCGACCAGAGCCCTTCGTTGCGGTGCTGTTTCCTCGACGCTCCTTTACTTCTCAGGGCTTTGTGTACACCGGGCCACTGACTGCTAAGCTTCCTGGTCAACTATTGGAAAGCCCTGTGCGGAAGAACATCGCCAAACAGCTCGTCGACGGGCAAACGGCCGTGTGGGTCTTGCTGGAAAGCGGCGACAAAAAGCAGGACGACGCTGCTGCAAAACTCCTCAGCCAAGAACTGGCCGAGATGCCGCAAGTGCTCAAACTCCCGGAGATCAAGCAAGCTGATATCGACCAGGGCCTGTTGAAAGCGGATCCGAACTCCCTCAAGTTAGCTTTCTCTCTCGTCCGTCTTTCCCGCAAGGACGCCGAGGAACGATTCTTGGTGGAAATGTTCTTGGGTTCCGAGGCTGGACTTCGGGAATTGGAGAGCCCCATGGCGTTCCCCGTCTTCGGGCGAGGACGTTCCTACTATGCTCTTGCGGGCTCAGGAATCAGCAAGCGTCTCATTCGCGAAACCTGCAATGAATTAGTCGGCCCCTGTACCTGCCAGATCAAGGAGCAGAATCCTGGGATCGACTTGCTATTCTCTAAGGATTGGGACCAGTTCATCGAGCTGGCAGAACCTGCAGAACGCCCTCTGCCGCTGCTTCCAGGTCTTGGGTCAGTCGCGGTCGAGGAAGATGACCCTCAAGCTACCGATCAAGTCACCGCCATTGCTCCGCTGGACGACGTCGTTGTGGAAGATGTGACCGACGGTTATGAAGTTCAGACCGGCGGTGGCTTGCCCGCGAAGGGACCTTCCCCAGCCAATGCCACTGTTTCGTCGGAGAGTGAATCCACTCCCCAAGTCGCCGAGGCTTCTTCCTCTGGTGAGGTTGCGACTGTCAGCGAAGCTCAGGCTGAGCCGATGCAGCAATCCCAGAGCGGCGATAACAGGGGGTCCGATCCAGTTGATCAGGCGGTTGCCGGCGCTTTGAAGACGGACTCAGGGAACTTGCTGATGAGAAACACACTCATCTTCACTTTTCTCGGGATCACCGGTCTGGTCATCGCCTCGGCGGTGATCCTCACCCGGAGAGCTTGATTCCTCGTCCAAGGGTTTGAGCGATCGAGCTGTGAGGGGCATCTCGTCCAACCGAGGGTCGATTTCCGAGTGTCGATTTCCGAGGGTCGATTTCCGAGGGCCTTGAGGGCTCACTTGTCGAACCGCACTCTGGACCCTGGACCAAGAAAAGGCACAAGAAAATGTATACTTTCCCGCAGGGTTGCGGTACTCTCCACAGCGGAGGCCGACTCCGGAAATTCCGGAGCCGGCACCGCGGCGTCATTTCTCAAACAATTCGTCCCAACACTTTTCCTTGCAGCGAAAACTATGAACATCTTTCGCCTGGTGTGGCGGGAGTTGGCCTACCGCCAGATCACCACCGCCTTGTGGCTGTTGGCCGTTGTTGTTGGAGTCGCTTGTGTGATTGGGACTGTGTCGCTGCTAGCGGCCGACCAGCAGCAGACTCAGAGGATTTTAGATGCCAATCGTCAGCAAACGGAAACGATTTTGGCGGCCAACCGTGAGAAAACTCGACTGATTCTGTCCGAGAAGGAAGCTGCGGCCAAGAAGGCGGCCAAGCAGTATAACGACTTAATGAGGAAGATCACCAAAGGGTTGGGATTCAATGTGTTGATCATTAGCCAAGGCGACGACCGCAGATTATGGGAAACTGAGGCAACCCTGAAGGGAGAAATGCCCCAGCAGTGGGTCACCGATCTGGCCAACAGCAAGATCATGACCGTCCGCCACTTGCTGCCCTTTGTCGCCCGGAAGATCACCTGGCCTGAGCAGAGCACCGAAGAGGACCCCTGTGAAGTTGTGCTCTTTGGCACCAGAGGTGAAATTCCGGTCGCCCATCGTCCGCCCAAACCCGAGCTGCTCTCGGCTGTTCCGGAGGGACAGCTCATCCTCGGCCACCAAATCGCCGCGGAACGTCAACTAGAAAAGGGCCAGACGGTGAAATTGCTCCAACGCGAGTTCACCGTCGCAGAGGTGTATCCCGAACGCGGCAGCATCGACGACTACACGGTGTGGGTAAACTTGGCGGTCGCCCAAGAGTTACTCAATCTCCAAGGCCGCATCAACGGAATCCACGCGTTGGAGTGTGATTGTCAGGGCGATCGCATCTCCATGATTCGCAAAGAGATTCTCAGCGTCCTGCCTAAGACTCAGATTATTGAAATCGGCGACAAAGCCCTGGCTCGAGCCGAAGCTCGCGAGAAAACGAAATTGCAGGCCGAGGAAGCCCTTCAACGAGCAAAGCAGACCCGCCAAGAGGTGCAACAGCAAGTTGCCACCGCTCGTGCTGACGTCGAGCAGCAGGCCAAAAACGCCCGACGCGAAGTTGAAGAGCACCATGAGGCTTTTGCTGCTCTCCTGGTACCCCTGGTCCTGGGAGCCTGCATGTTGACGATTGGCTTTTTGGCTTATGGGAATGCTCAACAACGAGCCAGCGAAATTGGCATCATGCGGGCAATCGGCATGCGGGCGATGCAGGTGCTGACCGCCTTCATCACCAAGGCAATCATCATTGGGCTGCTTGGCGGCGTCCTAGGTTACATCCTGGGACTGCTCTTTGGTAACTCGCTGGCCGCACCAGCCACGGAAGGGGTCGCCTCAATGGGATCGGACATCGTTTGGTTGGCTCCTGAGTTAATGGGCTTGGCTGGAGTTGTCGCGATCTTGCTCTCGGCGTTGGCCACTTGGATCCCGGCCTTGTTGGCCGCCCGGCGTGATCCGGCTGCTGTGCTAGCCCAGGAACCCTGAGTCATTGCCCTCCCTGAGGTTGAACTTCGGCACAAAGAAATCATCTCGGCTGGTTCTGGGGGATTCCTTTTCGGCAGTGTCTCCCACAAGCCGAGTGAGACTGCAGAACTGTTCAACTCCCGACGATCAGGACACCTTTCGATTACTGAGCCATAGAGAAGTCTTCGCCCCAGGGCGACCAACGGAAGCCCGGATTGTCGAACTTTCTTCACTGGCTGGTCGAAGACTCTTCGGCGATCAATAGCCGCCCCAGGAATCTCTCCAAGAATTGAGAAGGTCTGCGACAACCCTATGCTTTGCCTGGAAACTGTCAGTAAGTCTTACCGAACCAGCCAACACGAAGTCCGTGCGCTGTCCGGAATTTCGTTAACCGTGGAGGCTGGCAAGTTTCAAGCGATCCAAGGCCCCAGTGGATGTGGCAAAACGACTTTGCTGCTGATTGCCGGGGGCCTCTTAGCGCCCGACGAGGGTCAGGTGACTCTCGACGGCGAGGATCTGTACAGCTTGAGTGCCGACCAAAGGGCGCGGTTCCGTGGGACGAACATCGGGTTTGTCTTTCAGCAATTCCACTTGGTGCCCTATCTCACCGTCCGAGACAACGTCCTGGCCCCGACTCTGGCCGTTCCTGATTCCCAGGCAGCCGCTCGTGCTGATGGGCTGCTGGAACGCTTTGGTCTGACCGACCGGGCGACTCATCTGCCGGGGCAACTCTCCTCGGGTGAACGTCAACGTGCTGCTTTAGCTCGCGCCCTGTTGAACAATCCGAAGCTCTTGTTGGCTGACGAACCCACAGGCAATCTCGATGGGGGCAATACAGAACTGGTCCTTGAGGCGATGACGGAGTTCGCTCGGGCAGGGGGTGCCGTGCTGATGGTCTCGCACGATGATCGGGTCGCCGAATCGGCTGACGCAGTCACTCGTCTGGAGTCAGGGGCCTTGGCGATGGCCTCCTGAGGCTGAGGACAATCTTGGCTGGTCCGGCCTCGCCCGGCACAGCGGAGAGGCTGGTCGATTCATAGCTGGCAGATCAACACCTGGCAGATCAACACCTGGCAGATCAACACCTGGCAGA
>CAZYKP010000069.1:0-25598 GCA_964648025.1 uncultured Pirellulales bacterium
CCCCCCCCCCCCCCCCCCCCCCCCCCCCCCCCCCCCCCCCCCCCCCCCCCCTTGCCGAGGTCGGGTCGAGAAGCTCCAGAACAAGAGTCGCTGTTCAATTGTGAAGTAAGCAATGAGTGCAAATAAAATCCTCCTCGGCCCGACCTCGGCAAGTCCTCTTGTTCACCGGCTGGGGTGAGTGAACGCGGAACCCTGCAACAATGCTGCACGCCCCATGCCATAAAGGGCGAGAGCGGCGTAAGTTGTTGCCGATGGGCAGGTTGCCGAGAATCAGTTTCGATATTGCTTGGACGAGAATTGGGAAATTGCGAGAATTCGTGAGAATCTTGTGGATTTTTTGTCAAATCTGGGAACTGAGTCTTCCAAGGCAGGATTCCCCTTGGGCACAGCCTATCCTTGACCCTACGAAGGGGCCGGAGTACGACAAAAGAGTCCAAAGGGCATGTTTTTGCTTGATGGATGGGGTTTGCTTGTCTTCTGGGCTGGGGTTGGTTGCCTGAAGTCGGAAATCTCCCCGCCTCTGGTGAGTCACGGGCGTAGACGGATCTGCTGAGTTGACCTGTGGGACCAGCGGGCACTGCTGATTCCCTGACAAGTCTTCGACGAAGCGGGGCGTTTCGTTCGGCAATCCGGGCTTGCTGTGGTGCCTCAGGCTGCCCCCTTGAGGTCATCACAAACAAGGGCAGACGGTCGCCCCGGGTCGAAAACTTCTCCGAAGGTCAGTAGAACAGCTGCTGGAAGGTATTCTGGCGATGACAGGTTTGGAGTCCGGGGCAGCAAACACGTTTGCCTTCGCATCTGTCAAGAAGCTTTCCGACATCAACAACACCGCAGAAACGCTGCCCTCAGAACCCTCTCAACATTTCTGGCGAGGAATTCGGCGATGACTGTTCTCAACACACGTTGTCGGCTCTGGCTGGTGGGGATCGTAAGTCTTGCTGCTGGGGTGATGGCTTGGCCCCTGAACGCTAAGGCCGATGAAGAAGGCTGGGTTGACTTGCTTTCAGGAGGCGAGTTGTCCAAGCACTGGACAACTCAGGGGAATTGGACTCTCGACGACCAAGGCGTCATCACCTTGACGCCACGACCTGGTGAAAAAGGGTGGTCGCGCTTTGATGCCTACCTGTGGCTCAACGACAAGTACGACGACTTCGAAATCATGTTCGACTACAAAGTCCAAAAAGGTGGAAACAGCGGGTTCTACTTCAATGTAGGAAATCGTGCTAGCCCTGTCGCTCAAGGGATCGAGGTGCAGATTTACGCCTCGCATGGTAAGAAAGGCAAAAGGCTGACTGATCACGATTCCGGTGGGATCATCCCTGGGATCCCACCTCAGGAGAACGCCGCGAAGCCCCAAGGAGAATGGAACACCTTCCATATCACCGTGCAGGGGGAGCAGTTGACCGTGAAGCTCAACGGGCAGCTGGTCAACGAAGTCAACTTGGCGAGCCATCCGAGACTCAAGAATCGCCCCAAAAGCGGATCGATCGGTTTCCAAGATCATGCGCTGCCCTTGGCGCTGAGAAATATCAAAATCCGCGGCACCATCGTGGAGTGACTACTGAGTGACTGTCCGAAAAGTGTCCCGGCACAACGAGGATTCGTTGCTTCAAGACTCGTTAGCCACCAGCCGTTGTGCCTCCGCCACTATTTCGGACAGACCCTCAGCCCAGTTTCCAAAGTGGTTGTCCTGCTGAGGTTGAGGAAAATCTTGGCTCGTCCGGCACAGCGGAAGGGCTGGTCGATCAACAGCTGGCCAATCACTGGTCGTTCCGGCGGCTCGCGTGGTTTGGCCGAGCAACACTTTTCCGAAGGCAGCAGTCGGTCAAAGGCCAGACTCACAACTCTGTGAGGCTGGCCTTTGGCTTGGTGGAAGATCACCCCGGCAGGGGTATGAGTCTCAGGCAAGTCAGAGCGAATTGTGCTCAAGAGTGGGAACGGTCCACGGGCAACTGCCGACGTCAGCCAGTTGACGCCTCTTGAGAACCCCTTCGCTGGACTCGGCCCACAGCAGCGGTGGGCTGACCACCCACTTTCCCGACGCTCACGCCCGAGTGGAGGTCACCGCTTGGCTCGAAAGTCCGTTTGGCCTGAAAAACCATGCGACCGGACATCAGCGATAGGTGGCAAAAAGACGATCCACAACACTTGCGAACCTCTGCAAGGGGCGGTCCTGGTCGCCAGCGGTCGGATCAAACACCCCTGCCAAACCAAGGCTTTCCCGAATTTCTCTCCAGTCCAGGCGATTATCATCGGAGAAGCCTCCATCTATGGGCTCAGGGCGGCTGGACGAGGCCAACCAGTCTGACTGAAGGCTCGGGCTGCCTGGAGGAGGACCGACGAGCTTGGCGAAGTCGATCTGCGGGAAGTCCATCTGCGGAAAGTCCGGTTTAGCTCGGCCCGTTTGTTGGTTGCTGTCGGCGAACGACCCGAGCCAAGGCAGAAATCCCTGAGCTGATGTCGCTTGATCCCCTGATGAGTCGCCAGCTCCAACAGCAGAGATCTGAGCTGGCTGGCTTCCGCCCCCTTCATAGACCCGGACGTTGGAGAACAGGACTTCTCCTTGAGAAGCTGCGTCGTCATCGTTGACAAAGAACAGATAGTTCATCGAGCCGGTGTAGTACTGGCCCACTGGGATCGTGTAGTGCTTCGTATTGGGGGCCGAGCTGGCATAATTGGCGAAATCAGAAAGGCCCCAGTCCTGGCTGCCGTAGAGCCGGAAGGTGCGGTTTTCCTGGTGTGTGGTGTCGGTATCGAAACCGATTCCCTGGATCTCCCCTTCCGTTTTGCTAAAGAAGTCAAACTCCAAAATAGTCTCTGGTGTGATGGTGTAACCAAAATCGATCTGCTTCCAGCGGTTGCCTGAAAGATGCAAGGTGGCACCTCCATCCTCCACAGTCACCGGGCCGGTCTCGTCATTGCTGCCCCCATACGAGCCAATGGTATGCTCGTTGAAGTTGATCGTTGGCAGGGGGGCCTCTTCGGAGACCACAACAGTCACTGTCGCCTGGGCCTGATTGCCTTGGCCGTCGTCAATTGTGTAGCCGAAAGTGTCTGTCCCCAGAAAGCCGCTGTTGGGCGTATAGCTGAGCGTCTGGTCGGCATTGATCGTGACACCTCCGGCGGTGCCCTGGGTGACGCCGCTGATGACCAGAGTATCACCGTCTGGGTCGGTGTCGTTCTGCAGCACTGACAGAACTACTGGTGTATCCAGCAAGGTGGAACCGTTGTCGTTCAAGGCCGACGGAGGGTCTTGAGAGCCGGTGACAGTGACCGTCACGGTGGCTGTGTCAGTACTGCGGTTGCTATCCTCGACGGCGTAGGAGAAAGTCTCGGTTCCGGAGAAGTCCGCCGCAGGTGTGTAGGTGATCCCGGTTCCATCGACAATGGTCACCAAGCCGCTGGCACTGCCCTGAGTCACATTGACAATACTGAGCGATCCTCCGACCTCAGGGGCAGCAGCATCGTTGCTGAGAACGTCGATTGAGGTCGCATCGCTGTCTTCCTGGAGGGTGAAGCTGTCGTCAGTGGCTGTTGGGGGAGGGGAGGGTGCTGGCTCATAGATTTGCACGTTGGAGAAGTAGACGTCAGCGCTGGAGTTGGCATCATCATCGTTGACGAAGAAGAGATAATTCATGGAGCCGGTGTAATACTGGCCCACAGGAATCGTATAGTGCGTCCACTCAGGAGAAGAACTATAGTTAGAAAAATCCTGGATTCCCCAAGATTGGCTTCCCCAGAGCTGGAAGGTGCGATCATCTTGGTGTTGGGTGTTGGTGTCGAACCCGATTCCCTGGATCTCGCCTTCGGTGGTGCTGCGGAAGTCAAACTCCAAAATGGTCTCTGGTGTGATGGTGTAACCAAAATCGATCTGCTTCCAGCGGTTGCCTGAAAGATGCAAGGTGGCACCTCCATCCTCCACAGTCACCGGGCCGGTCTCGTCATTGCTGCCCCCATACGAGCCAATGGTATGCTCGTTGAAGTTGATCGTTGGCAGGGGGGCCTCTTCGGAGACCACAACAGTCACTGTCGCCTGGGCCTGATTGCCTTGGCCGTCGTCAATTGTGTAGCCGAAAGTGTCTGTCCCCAGAAAGCCGCTGTTGGGCGTATAGCTGAGCGTCTGGTCGGCATTGATCGTGACACCTCCGGCGGTGCCCTGGGTGACGCCGCTGATGACCAGAGTATCACCGTCTGGGTCGGTGTCGTTCTGCAGCACTGACAGAACTACTGGTGTATCCAGCAAGGTGGAACCGTTGTCGTTCAAGGCCGACGGAGGGTCTTGAGAGCCGGTGACAGTGACCGTCACGGTGGCTGTGTCAGTACTGCGGTTGCTATCCTCGACGGCGTAGGAGAAAGTCTCGGTTCCGGAGAAGTCCGCCGCAGGTGTGTAGGTGATCCCGGTTCCATCGACAATGGTCACCAAGCCGCTGGCACTGCCCTGAGTCACATTGACAATACTGAGCGATCCTCCGACCTCAGGGGCAGCAGCATCGTTGCTGAGAACGTCGATTGAGGTCGCATCGCTGTCTTCCTGGAGGGTGAAGCTGTCGTCAGTGGCTGTTGGGGGAGGGGAGGGTGCTGGCTCATAGATTTGCACGTTGGAGAAGTAGACGTCAGCGCTGGAGTTGGCATCATCATCGTTGACGAAGAAGAGATAATTCATGGAGCCGGTGTAATACTGGCCCACAGGAATCGTATAGTGCGTCCACTCAGGAGAAGAACTATAGTTAGAAAAATCCTGGATTCCCCAAGATTGGCTTCCCCAGAGCTGGAAGGTGCGATCATCTTGGTGTTGGGTGTTGGTGTCGAACCCGATTCCCTGGATCTCGCCTTCGGTGGTGCTGCGGAAGTCAAACTCCAAAATGGTCTCTGGTGTGATGGTGTAGTCCAAGGCGACCTGCTTCCAGCGGTTGCCTGAAAGATGCAAGGTGGCGCCTCCATCCTCCACAGTCACCGGGCCGGTTTCGTCATTGCTGCCCCCATACGAGCCAATGGTCAGGGTGTCAAAATCCAGCGTGACCGGTCCTGACAAATTGAGGGTGTATGCGCCGAGCTCGTTTCCTGATGGACTAAGAACCTCCAAGTAGAACTCGCCTGTTTGAGGGGCAGTCCATTCAATCCGCGAGGCCAGCTCAAGGCCGCTATTATCGTCTGCCGTCAGCAGGGTGATCCCATCCGTATCGTACAGTTGGAGTGTGGAGTCGGAGAGTCCCGAGAGCTGGGTTTCCAATGTGTAATCCGCTCCTGCAACTGCTGAAAAGCGGAACCAGTCGACGTCTCCGGCAACCTCCAGATTTCCTGAGACTGATTGGTTGGCAATCACCGAGGTTGACGCGGCAGCATCGTTGCCGTGATCGTCCGGTGGAGCAGTCTCGGATACGGAGAGGGTATAGTCTCCCGTTTGAGTACTTCCAAAGGCAGCAACTTCGACATAGAAGTTATCGGAGACTGGCGCGATCCAGTCGATGCGTGAGGCTCGACCGCTAAAATCGTCGTTAAATGCCAGCTCAGTTGTGCCATCTGTGCCATACAGAGACAGTGTGGTATCGGGCAGCCCTAACAAACCCGTCTCAAGTCGATAGGTTTGGCCGGCGGTGGCCGCAAAGGCGAACCAGTCGCGATCTCCTGCAACTTCAATGGCTCCTGCGACTTCAATAGCTCCTGCAGGTGACCCTGAGACGCCGAGGGTGGTGGCGTCCTGGGCGCTGTTGCCGTGGTCGTCGGTGGGGGGGACATATTCTGAGAGTGAAAGCTGGTAAGTGCCGGTTTGATGATCTCCATAGGCGGCAACCTGAAGATAATAAGTTCCAGCTTCCGGGGCGACCCAGACGATCTGCGACTGGAGGCCGCCGGCATCATCATTGAATTCCAGTAAGGTGATTGCGTCGGTATCGTAGAGACTCAGAGTTGTGTCGGCCAGCTCCAACAGAGCCGTGTCGATTTGGAAGCCTTGACCGGCAGTGGCCTCAAAGGCAAACCAGTCCGCATCCTGCCCCACTTCGATATCCCCAGAAAGCGTCTGGGAAAGGGACAGAGCTGTGGCACCCAACGCGGTGTTGCGATGGTCGTCCTCGGCAATGGTCAGGCGGTAGGTGCCGAGTTGAGAGCTTGGTGAAGCGGAGACCTCGAAATAGATTGTCCCCGTGAAGGTGGCCGTCCATTCGATGAGGCCGGCCGACTCCAGGCCGCTGGTGTCATCCTCAACCAGGACCGTTTGGCCATCCGAGCCATAAAGGGTCAAAATCGGGGCTGTCAGACTGAGTAGCTCGGGCTCAAAGCGATACCCCTGACCGCTGACCACCTCCAGGGTAAACCAATCGACATCCCCATTTCCTTGAATCTCCCCGCTGGAGATGGAATTGATCGGGGCGGCTGTGGCTGTGATCAGCGAATTGCCGTGATCGTCGCCCGTCAGGTGCAACTGGTAAGATCCCGTTTGTGTTGGGGAAGCACCACGGACTTCTAAGTAGAAGACGCCCGTGGCGACCGCGGTCCAGTCGATGGACAAGGCCGAGTCGCTCGCCAGGACCAGCCCATCAGCGTCGTAAAGGGTCAAGACGGCGTCTTCCAGGCCGTCTAATTGGGTCTGGAACCGATATTCCACTCCTGCATCGGCGGTGAAGCCAAACCAGTCGGCATCCCCTGGGGCTTCGATGGTCCCCAAGCGAGTTTGTCCAATAGCAGCTTGGGTTGCCGTTGCCAGTTCACTGCCATGATCGTCGCTACCGGTGATCAACTGCAGCGTGCGATGAGCGTTGAGTCGGCCACCGGTGGTGGTGATGCCACTGAGGGAATCCAGGGGGTCGACTCCGTTGAGGATGGCATTGCGGACGTCGGCAACACTGGCCGAGGGGTTGGCCGCCCAGGCCAGAGCGGCAACACCAGCAACGTGCGGAGTTGCCATGCTGGTTCCGTCGAGCGTTTCGTAGCCACTTCCGGTAGTCGTGCTGAGAATGGCATTTCCTGGGGCCCCCAGATCGACACTGCTGGGACCATAGTTGGAGAATGACGCCAGGGTATCTTGGTCAGTGGTTGCTGCCACGGAGATCACCGTATCCAGATTATAGCTGGCTGGATACTGGGCATCCAAATCGTTGTTGTTGGAGTCATTTCCTGCAGCAGCGACGACAAGGATCCCGGCGTCTCCAGCTGCCTGGAGGGCATCGGAGCCGGCGGATGTGGAAATCCCTCCCCCGTAGCTCGCGTTGATGACCCTGATGTTATGTCCGGCCTGGGCCATCATGGTGGCATAGTTGATTGCAGCGATGCCGTTGGAGGTCGAGCCAAAACCACCAACATCAAGGAACCTGAGAGCCATGATGGAGACATCGTGGTTGACCCCGGTGACCCCAGTTCCATTGTTCCCCTGGGCTCCTATGGTCCCGGCCACGTGAGTGCCGTGTCCGTTGAGATCCAGGGGAACAGCGTCGTTGTCCTCAAAATCCCAACCGTGGACATCGTCGACAAAGCCGTTGTTGTCATTGTCAATTCCGTCCCCAGGGATCTCACCAGGATTGACCCAAATGTTGTTGGCCAGATCGGGATGGGCCAAGTCCACCCCCGAGTCAATCACTGCCACAATGACATCGCTGCTGCCGGTGGTGATTCCCCAGGCCTCGGGGGCATCAATATCTGCATCGACTGTTCCTCCGGTCTGTCCGGTGTTGTGCAGTCCCCACAACGATCCAAAATCCGGATCATCAGGAAGCCCTTGGACCTTGACGGTTGTATCCAAACTGAAGTGCGCAATATGAGGATTACTGGCAAACCATTGGCTGATCTGCTCTTGGTTAGTCCCTTCGGTCCTCACCAGGACCAGCCCGACCAAGCCCAACCCCCTGACGATCTCAGCGACGTAGTCCTCACCCAACAGCGACTGAGCGTCGGCGACGGACTTCGTTTGTTCCATAGCCGATTCGGTGAAGCGAACAATCCAATCTTGGGTTGTTGAAACGAAAGACTTTTGATCTTCAGGCTCCGGCAAGTCCGTTTCGAGTTCCCCGGTTGACTGAGACCCGGTTGACTGAGACCCGGTTGACTGAGACCCGGTTGACTGGATTTCCGCCGGAGGTGGCAGCGATGCGGTTTCCACCGCAGCGAACCAGTCCGGAACCACCGCGTTGTAATCCCAGCTATCCGCGGTGGAGCCGGAGAGTGCCAGCCGCTCTTCCAGAGTTTCGAACTTCAATTTTCCAGCTGGGCTCCCTCGACGCCGAGGACGGGCGACCCACCGAGAAACCATGGCGGAGAAAGCATGCCAATGTCGCTGACTAATCATCGAGGCGATCCGAAGGGGAGCTTGGGGAGTGACGGAGGCGTTTGCAGTGAGCCTCAAGCATCGGAGAGGGCTCGGCAGAAGGGGATTCTGCCTGGGATCAAAACGCCTGGGATGGAAACGCGATCGATATGCAAATGCAACCGGTGGGCAAAAACTCGTGGCTGCTTTTGGTGTGATGGTGGGGGGTGAGCCCACCTCCGTTCTAGGTGGTTCAGTGTAAGGGCAAAGCAAGCCTGGAGACAAGAAAAATTTGCCAGAATTTGGCTGGGAATTGCTCCGCGAGTTTGCAGGAAGCTTTCTGGCTCACTCTGTTGGCGGGTCCTTGGTGGACGAAACTTGGCAATGACAGCTCATCTCGCCCTGTGGCAAGCAATTCGGCCACAGCGTTGTTCACCATCCTGATGAAGGGAAGGTGTTGCCTCAATGGGTACGGTGGTCTGTTGTTGACATCCAAAGGATCACTCACTTGTCTTTGCTTGTCATGCTTTGGGTTGGTCTGTTTGGCCGGCTTGTTTTAGCGTGCCTCATGGGCGACATGGTGATTTGTGAAGACATCTGGGGTACTCCGCGCAAGCCAAGACGTCCTTTTGGAAGGACGAATTTCGGATCAAATCGCCCCTCTTTGGCCCGTTTGGGGAAGGGGGGGCTAGTGTGCCCCCCGTTGAGGAGTTGGGCTGGAATGGGGATCCGTTGAGCTACCGATAGTTGGCGAAGAATTGATCCAACTCATCTTGAAGCTCCGACAGACCGGCCTCAGTGCCGAGGTCTTTGAGAGAAAGCCGGAGAGCAAGGATGGTCTGCAGTTCTCGTTCTGCTGCAAAGTCGACAGGGGAGGCAGGCAACGAGCGATCTTGCCAGGGGGCAAACCAGTCTGGCAGTGAGGATGCTGGGCTGGTTGGAGCGAGACTGACAAGATCGATCAGGCTGGGCTGGTGACTGCTGAGCGAATCTGCTGCGAGGCGATTTGGCGATTGCAGGTCACCTGGAAAACCCGCCAAGCTGGGGGCCGTCGACGGGCTGGTCCCTTCGTGGACGACCACATTGGAAAAGAAGCTTTCGGCAGCACTTGCAGCATCATCATCGTTGACGAAGAACAGATAGTTCATCGAGCCGGTATAAGACTGGCCCACCGGGATGACAAAGTGCTTGGTGCCGGGGGCGACATCTGAGTAATCGGCAGCACCCGAAATACCCCAGTCCTGGGTTCCGTAGAATTGGAAGGTGCGATTGGGCTGGTGTTTGAGGTTGGTATCCAAGCCGATCCCGTGAATCTCTCCTTCTTGGGTGCTGCGGAAATCAAACTCGATCACCGTGTTGGGGGTCACTTCGTAGGGAAATGCGATGGCCTTCCAGCGGTTCCCGGACAGATGCAACGTCGCGCCACCGTCTTCGATCTGCACCGGCCCGGAGTCGTCGTTGGATCCGCCGTAGGACACCAGGGGGTAGTCGTTGAAGTTGATCGTCGGCAGGGTGTTGGGCGGCTCGACGGTGACGCTCACCGTGGCGGTGACCAGGTTGGCGCTGTTGTCCCTCACGATATAGGTGAAAGTGTCGTTTCCGGTGAAGCCATCGTCTGGCGAATACGTGACGGTTGTTCGATCGGGGGCGATCGAGACAGTGCCGTTGGAGGCTGGACTCACCTCGGCGATCGTCAAGGGATCGCCATCAGGGTCGAAGTCGTTTTGCAACACCTCAATGATGACATCTGTGTCCTGGAGCGTTGAGGCATTGTCCGGCAAAGCCACAGGAGGATCTTGGATGTTGTTGACGGTCACCGTGACGGTGGCCACATCGGTGCCACCGTTTCCATCAGAAATGGTATAAGAGAACGTTTCGACGCCGAAGAAATCCGCCAGGGGCGTATAGTTCACACCAACCCCGCTGGCGATGCTGACTGTCCCGCCTGCGGTGCCCTGAGTGACGGCGATGACCGTTACAATTTCTCCCAAGTCGGGCAAAGCGGTGTCGTTGCCCAGGACGTTGATGAAACCCGCACCACTATCTTCTTGAACGATCAAGCTGTCGTTGTTGGCGGTGGGGGGATCTTGGGTGCCGTTGACGATCACCGTGACAGTGGCCACATCGGTGCCGCCGTTGCCGTCAGAAATGGTGTAAGAAAACGACTCTGTGCCAAAGAAATCCGCCGCAGGCGTGTAGCTGAGGCCAGTCCCGCCGACGATGCTGACTGTCCCGCCTGAGGTTCCCTGGGTCACGTTGGCGATTGTCAGCGTTTCACCGAGGTCGGGCAAGGCGGTGTCGTTAGCGAGGACATCGACAAAAGTCCCGCTACTGTCTTCCTGGACGATCAAGCTGTCGTTGTTGGCGGTGGGGGGATCTTGGGTGCCGTTGACGGTCACCGTGACGGTGGCCACATCGGTGCCGCCGTTTCCATCAGAAATGGTGTAAGAGAACGTTTCTGTGCCAGAGAAATCCGCCGCAGGGGTGTAGCTGACGCCGGTCCCATCAGGGATCGTGACTGACCCCCCGCCGGTCCCCTGCGTGACGCCGATGACCGTCAGCGTTTCTCCAACATCTGGATCGCTAGTGTCGTTGTTTAAGACATCGACGAAGATTGCACTGCTGTCTTCCTGGACGGTCAAGCTGTCGTTGTTGGCGATAGGGGGATTGTTGACGCTGATGTTTGAGAGGGCGACGTTGGCGAAGAAACTCTCCGCGTTGGTGTTGGCATCGTCATCATTGATGAAGAAGAGATGATTGAAGGAGCCGGTATAATACAGCCCCAAGGGGATCGTATAGTGCGTCCAGCCTGGGGCCGAATCGGCGTAATCGTAGTCACCGAATTGCCCCCAATCTTGGGTGCCGAAGAGCTGGAAGGTTCGGTTCTGCTGGTGAGTGGTATCGGTATCGAGGCCGATCCCGTGGATCTCCCCTTCTGATGGACTGCGGAAATCGAACGACAGAACAGTATCCGAGGTCACGACATAGGGATACTCGATCTGTTTCCAGCGATTTCCCTGGAGGTGGAGAGTGGCTCCGGCGTCTTCAATGGTGACTGCCCCCGTGGCGTCGTTGTTTCCTCCGTAAGAGCCGATGAGGTAATCCTGAAAGTTGATTGTTGGGGGCCCGGTGAGATTGAGGGTGTATGTTCCCAAATCGCTGGGGAGGTAGCCGAGGACGGCGAGATAAAAATCGCCCGAGTGCGGCGCGGTCCATTCGATCTGGGAGCCCAAACCCACTCCGCTGTTGTCGTCAGTCGCCAGCAGCGTGGCTCCGTCGGAGTCGTACAGCCAGAGGACGGAGTCGAAGAGCGTTCCCAGTTCGGTTTCGAAAACGTAGTCCGCCCCCTGGGAGGCATGAAAGCGAAACCAGTCGATGTCGCTGTAGTTTTCCAAATCGCCCTGCACCGACTGATTCAGCCCCACGCTTGTTGCCGTCTCGGCCGTGTTGCCGTGATCGTCGACCGGGAGGGGCTCTCGGGAGAGTGAGAGCAAATAGGTGCCGGTCTGGGAGCTGGCGAAGGCAGCCACACGTAAGTAGAAAGTGCCCGAGTCGGTGGCACGCCACTGGATCCGCGAGGCCAGGCCAAAGCCGCCGTCGTCATTAAAAGCCAACTGCGTGGTGCCGTCTTGATCATAAAGGGTCAGCGTCGAATCGCTCAGCCCCAACAAGGTCGTCTCAAAGACATAGAGTTCCCCGGCTGTTGCCTGAAAGGAGAAATAGTCCTCATCGTTGCCAACCTCGATCCCTCCGGCCACTGTGCCGGGCACGGAGACGGCCGTGGCAGTCTGATAATCATTCCCATGGTCATCAACCGAAGGGAGGAAGAGGTCAAGCCAGAGCTCGTAAGTGCCCGTTTGCGAGCTGGAATAGCCGCTTACCTCCAAGTAGAACGTCCCATCCTGAGGAGCTGTCCAGGTAATCCGCGAGGCCAGTCCCGACCCGCCGTCGTCGTCCACCTCCAGCAGCGTGGCCCCGTCGGTGTCGTACAGACGCAGTACTGAGTCCGAGAGCCCCAAAAGCGTTGTGCCAAAGGTGTAGGCCTGGTCGGCCTCGGCCTCGAAGGCGAACCAGTCGACATCGCCCACCAACTCAAGGTTGCCCGAGGCCGTCGAAGGCACCGACACCGGTGTTGCTCCTGAGGCGCTGTTACTGTGGTCGTCTGAGGCGATGCTGAGGGTGTAAGTTCCCGTTTGCGAGCTCGTCCCTGCGGCGACTTCGAGATAGACCGTTGCTGTGAAGTTCGCCGACCAAGAGATCGATGAGCCCCCTCCGGATCCGCTTGGGGCGCTTTCCAGGGGCGTTTGGCCATCTTCGCCATACAGGGTCAGGACTGACTCGGAGAGGCTGCCCAGTTGAGTCTCAAAGCGATATTCCTTCCCGCTGATCACATCCAAGGCAAACCAATCAGTATCTGCCTCTCGTTCGATGTTTCCAGCGGTGTCGGAGTTGATCGAGACAACCGTGGCACCGGCGGCTTGGTCTGAGTGGTCATCTCCCAACAAGCTGAGCCGATAAGATCCCGTTTGCAGAACCGAGAACGCACGGACCTCTAAGTAGAAGGTGCCGCTGGCAGTGGCGGTCCAGTCGATCAGTGAGGCGAGGCCTTCTCCTGAGTCATCATCACTGACCAAAACCGTCTGGCCGTCGCTGTCGTAGAGAGTCAGCACGCTGTTTTCCAGACTGTTCAACTCCGTCTGGAAACGGTAATCCTCTCCCTCTTGGGCAGTGAAAGCAAACCAGTCGACGTCGCCGGAACTGAGAATCCCAAAGCGAGTTTGCCCAGGCGAGGCCTGTGTGGCGCTGGCGGCGTCATCACCATGGTCATCCGCTCCGCCGGTGGCCAGCAACAGGGAATTGTGGGCATTCAGCCGCCCCCCGGTGACGGTGATGCCATCGAGAGCCGGGAGAGGGTCCACGCCCGCCAAAATCAGGTCGCGGACCTCACCTGGGGTCGCCTCAGGGTTGACCGACCAAATCAACGCCGCGGTCCCAGCCACATGCGGTGTGGCCATGCTGGTGCCTCTGTAAGTGTCCAGGCCCCCGCCGGGAACTGTGCTGAGCACGCTATCTCCAGGAGCCCCCAAATCGACGGTGACAGCCCCGTAGTTGGAAAAGTCGGCCAAGGTGTCGCTTCGGGTCGTTGCTGCGACTGAGAGCAGGGTCTCGACGTCGTAATTGGAGGGGTAATGGGCGAAGGAATCCGTGTTGGACGAATCATTGCCAGCAGCGGCGACAAACAAGATTCCGGCGTCTCCGGCAGCCTCGATCGAAGCGGCCTCTTGCGAGGAGAAGAAGCCTCCTCCGTAGCTAGCGTTGATCACGCGGACATTCTGTCCTGTGCCAGCCATCATGGTGGCGTAGTTGGTCGCGGCGATCAGATCGGAGGTGGAGGCGCCAAAGGTGCCAAATGCCTTGAGGGCCATAATAGAGGCTTGCCAGTTGACACCAACGACATCGGCGTCGCTGGAGACTTCCGAGGCGTTGTTGCCTTCCGCGGCAATGGTGCCTGAGACGTGAGTCCCGTGGCCCCCAGTATCGTTGACGTTGGGGCTGTTGTCGCGGAAGTTCCAACCGTGGATGTCATCGACAAAGCCGTTTTGGTCATCGTCGAGGCCGTTATTGGGGATCTCACCGGGATTGACCCAAAGGTTGTTGACCAATTCCGGATGGTCGGTATCAATCCCGGTGTCAATGACAGCCACAATGGTCTCGCGGCTGCCGGTGGTGATCTCCCAGGCCTCGGGGGCATCGATATCAGCGTCCGGCGTGCCCCCGGATTGGCCCGTGTTATTCAGCCCCCACAGCTGGTCGAACTGCGCATCGTTGGGCTCCACCTGCAGCTGCACGATGGTGTCTGGGCTGTAGCTGGCGATGTGTGTATTGCTCGCCAGCCACTGGTCGATCTCTTTGGGATCGGCCCCTGCGGTTCGAACCAGAACCTGGCCGACCAGCCCCAACCCTTCGACCACCTCGGCGGTGTAGTTATCCCCCAGCAGAGATTGAGTTTGGGCCACCGAGGAGATCCCCTGAAGGGCCTCGGCTGTGAAGCGAACAATCCAGTCATGTGTCTCTTCTAGCGGCTCTGAGGTATTGGCTTTTTCTGCGGTTTCACCAGAGGCCGAGGCCAGGGCCCGCGACTGAGCCGAGGGAGGAAGGGAGACGTCTTCCAACCGTTCAAACCACACTGGCAGCGTCTCATCGTAGCCGGAGGATTCCCCCCAGGACGCGGAGAGTGCCAGCCGCTGCTCGAGGGTTTCCAGCTTTAAGGAATCACGCGACCTGGCCGGCCAGCGTCGACCTTTCTTGCCACGGGGGATTTCGTCACGAACGAACAGGGGAAGCGGACGGGGCATCAAGTTGCTCCGAAACAAGTAGGGCACTTAAAGATAAGTTCAGACAGTTGCCACGCTCTGTCAGCCAGAACTTTGATCAGCCAGAGCTTTGATCAGCCAGAGCTTTGATCAGCCAGAACTTTGATCAGCCAGAACTTCGGCCGATCAGGTCCTTGATCAACCAAACGCTTAGCAACCAAACGCTTTTCAGGCCGATTCTTTGAACAGGCGGACGCTTTTTCCACGCAGATGTGTTGCTTTGTTGCAGAAACGGCGTGTGATTGAATGGCCAGATAAGAGTTTCTTAAAGATCACGCCGTCTCAGTCTCAACAAAGCGCCGTGGGTGCAGAACCCGCGAACGCCTCTTTGAACTCGCGAAAGTGTTTCCCCAGGATAAGCCGACGCGCCCCTGTTGTTTGGGCTTTCTTGGCTCACCCTTTGATTTGGAAACTGAGTCGAGGTTGATGACCTCCGTTGGGAAACAACATCGACAACGAGGTAACGACAAGAGAACCTGCATTTTCCGGCATTCTCACAGATATTCTTGCCTTCGTCGAGTTCCAAGAAGGTTTTTACCTTGCCCAGAGTGGGCGACTGCCCCCCTATTCAGAGTGGCTCATCAAGTGGATTTCGAAGGACTCCCTGATTCAAGTCTTTTTCTGGTGAGGTGCGGGATTTCGTGCTCTTCAGGAGAGAGGAAAAGGTGTTGACCTCAGGCCGACCAACGTAATTTCGCCCAGGAATTACCCTGCTTATTGTCAGCTCATGTTGGATTTGGTCCATGAGCCTCATGGGCATTCGGTGGTGTGATTACTTAAAAGCTGGCACCAGCGAATGTTTTGAGCCTGCCCAAGCTGCATGAGTTGACTGTTCTGGGGATTTTGTCTCATCGCCCGTTTGATAAGAGTTCGGCGGGCCACAAAGACCGACGCCTCCGGAGAGACCCGCTTGGCGAGCAAGCTGTCAGTCCTGTGAAGCTGAAGTGGACAATCGACTCGTTCTGCTTCCTTCCGAGAAGCTGTTTGGTGCAAAAAGGTTGGTGTAGTGAGGGACGATCAAACTGCGAGATCGAGAACACTCTGGGGGGCTTTTGGTTGGTGCGGCTTCCTCAACCAAGGGGTGAAGATCAATGTCACAAACCCGATGGGGACTCATCCCAATCAGCCGAACTCAAAGCACCAAGCCGTCCTGAAAGCGATAGCGCTTTGCTCGGCCAAGAAACGGTCTCATTCATTCGCAACCTTGAATGTACGCAGCGTCTTGGGAGTTTCGCTCTTTGATGAGAATTCTGGCTGCTGGCACGTCACAATCGCTTGAGCCGAACTCTGCGAAACGAGACAAACTGAGTAAGGCGAGACAAACTGAGTAAGACCAGACCAGTTGAGTCAGACGAGTCAGACACGTGAGATGTACCGTGTAAGTTTAGGCAAGCTATGTGAGTGGTTGTGAAGGATCCCTGCTTGTCACAGTGACGTCCTGACTCCCTGCGACATCAGAACACAACGAATCGGAGGGGAAGTCGGGGCCTGGCTTGTTGATTTCTACCCTCGAGTTCGCCTATCCTGCTTGGGTACTCACCCTACCTCAGGCTGTCCTCCACGAGAGGGGCCTTTGGTTGGCAACTGATCCTTTCTGGCAGCATCTTGTTCTAACACACGCTGGTCTGACATACGCTGGTCTGACATACGCTGGTCTGACATACGCTGGTCTGACAACATGCTGTTCACTTCTGCTTCTTCCAGACCGATCTCGAAGAACCTCACATCAGGCAGAACCCGAATGACGACAAACCGACAGAATTCAAGGCGAGCGGTCACCTGTTGGATGATCGGTAGCTGGATGATCGGTAGCTGGATGATCGGTAGCTGGATGATCGGTAGCTGGCTGATCAGTGATCTTGCAGGGGCGGCTTTTGCCCAGGAGCCACCTCCAGAACCCTCGAGTCTGCAGAAGGGTTTTGAGGGGGAGTCTTATTCGCCTTATGCTGCGAGAAATTTCCCCAGCAAGCCGCTCTGGGGCGATACCCACTTGCACACTTCCACCTCGTTTGATGCTGGTGCTTTCGGCTGTCGGCTGGACGCCCGTGCTGCTTATCGGTTTGCCAAGGGCCAGGAGGTCAAGGCCACAGCAGGTTTTCGGGCTCGGCTTTCACGGCCGCTGGACTGGTTGGTGGTGGCCGATCACTCGGACAACATGGGTCTGTTCGACTTGATTTATGCAGGCGACAGGAGTGTGACCTCGGATCCGGAGGGGCGGAGGATTTCTGGGATGATCGAAGAGGGAGGCGAGACAGCGGTCAAGGCATCTTTGGAACTGATTGATGCGTTTTCTCGCGGCAAGAAGATCTCGGATGCCTTGGCTGTTGAGCCAGGCACCAAAGTGTTCCGCTCTGTGTGGGATCGCCAGATCGCTGCTGCCGAAGAGGCCAATGAGCCGGGCCGCTTTACTGCTTTGATTGGTTATGAATGGACCTCACTGATCAATGGCAACAACATGCACCGAGTGGTGATCTACCGGGATGGCCGCATGAGAGCCAGCATGATGGCCCCTTATACGACCTTCCCGCCTCAGGGCAGCCCGGATCCGCGTGATTTGTGGAAGTGGATGGCTCGCTATGAGGAAAAGACCAACGGGGATGTGTTGGCCCTGGCCCACAACGGCAATCTGGCCAACGGGATCATGTTTCCCGAGACCGCTCAATGGAACGGCAAAAAGCTTGATGTCGATTACCTCAAGCAACGAGCCCACTGGGAGCCGCTCTATGAGGTCACTCAGATCAAAGGCGACGGCGAGACTCACCCGTTCCTTTCCCCCAACGACGAGTTTGCCGACTACGAGACTTGGGACCGAGGGAACCTCAATCTCAGCCAGGCCAAGACCAAAGACATGCTTGCCGGTGAATACGCCAGGTCGGCCTTGAAAATCGGTCTGCAGTTGGAGGAGCGACTGGGCACCAATCCTTACAAATTCGGCTTGGTTGGTTCAACCGATAGTCACACGGCCTTGTCGACTGCCCAGGAAGATAACTTCTTTGGCAAACACACCGGGACCGAACCCAACCCTGAGCGGCTGACCCATGTGGTTGCCCAGTTCGGGGATCAACAACTGCTGGGTTGGGAGCAAGTGGCCTCAGGGTTAGCAGCTGTTTGGGCGAAAGAAAACACCCGTGAGGCGATTTTCGACGCCATGGAACGCAAAGAGACCTACGCCACCACTGGCTCACGGATAGGGGTGCGATTCTTCGGCGGTTGGGAATTCTCCCAGGAGGATCTCAAGAGCCGCAATCCGGCGTTTGCGGGATATCGCAAAGGTGTCCCCATGGGAAGTGATCTGCCCAAGCGTCCCCAGGCAGCCAAATCGCCCAGCTTTATGGTTTACGCGCTGAAGGATCCCATCGGGGGCAATCTGGACCGGATTCAGATCGTCAAGGGCTGGTTGGATGACAATGGCAAGACCCAAGAAAAGGTCTACGATGTTGCCTGGTCGGGCAACCGCGAACCTGGCAACGACGGCAAGCTGCCGCCTGTGGGAAACACCGTTGATGTGAAGCACGCCACTTGGACCAACACCATCGGAGCGGCCGAGTTGGGCACGGTCTGGAAGGACCCAGATTTTGACCCGAACCATCGGGCCTTTTACTACGCGCGTGTTTTGGAGATCCCCACTCCTCGCTGGTCGACCTACGACGCCTTCCGCTTTGGTGTTGACATCCCCAAGGGAACACCAACATCCACCCAAGAACGTGCCTACACCTCTCCGATCTGGTACACCCCGAGCAAGTGAGCAAACCCAAGCCATGAACTCTTGCATTCCACTTTTCTTGACAAGTTGGCTCATCTTGGGATGCCTGTTATCCACAGCCGCCCCAGCGCAGGATATCAACCCGGCCCAAGGAGAGTTACGGCCCTCCAGCAAAATCTACTCGCCTTATGTGGAACGGACTGCCACCGATAAGAACTTTGCTGAGGGGTTGTACTGGGGAGACACTCATCTTCACACATCTTATTCCACCGATGCCGGGATGGTGGGCAATAAGCTCTCGCCTGAGAAAGCGTATCGTTTCGCTCGGGGCGAAGAGGTCCGCACCAGCACCGGGCAGCGTGCACGGATCATTCGGCCATTGGATTTTCTCGTGGTGGCCGATCATGCCGAGAACTTGGGGCTGGCTCCGATGATTGCCGAATCCAATCCCGAGCTACTGCGGACCAAGTGGGGCCAAAAGTTTCACCTCCTGGTGAGGGCTGACGAAGGCTATGAGGCCTTTCGCCTCTGGGGCTCCGAGGGAGTGGCCAAAAACAAAGACCTCATTGGCAGCCCCAAGATCCAGCGGACCGTCTGGGATCGGCAGATCGAGGCTGCCGAGCGGTTCAATGAGCCAGGACGGTTTACCGCCTTCATCGGCTTTGAATGGACATCCATCAACAACATGAAAAACCCGAGCAATTTGCACCGGGTGGTCCTCTTTCAAGATGGGGCCGACAAAGCCAAGCAGGTCCTTCCTTTTTCGCCCTTTGACTCGCCTGATCCCGAGAAGCTGTGGGACTACATGGCCGCCTACGAAGCCAAAACAGGCGGCAGCGTGCTGGCGATTCCCCACAATGGCAATCTCTCCAATGGGCTGATGTTTGCCGTTGAGCGGCTCAACGGTCAGCCCATCGACAAACAGTATGCCCAGAGCCGCATGCGTTGGGAGCCGCTGATCGAAGTCACCAAATCAAGGGTGATGGCGAGGCACACCCCAAGCTTTCACCGACAGATGAGTTTGCCGACTACGGGACCTGGGATAAAGGCGACATTGCCGGGTTCAAAGCCAAAGAAGATTCGATGCTGCCCTATGAGTACGCCCGTTCGGCTCTGCAGGTTGGGCTTCAACAGCAGCACAAGCTGGGAGCCAATCCTTTCAAGTTCGGGATGATCGGCAGCACAGATTCCCACACTTCGCTGGCTTCGACACGTGAGGAGAATTTTTGGGGCAAGGTTCCCTCGGGTGAGCCTTCGGCTGATCGCTACAAACATTATGTGATCAAAGCCTTGAGCGGGGATGACAAGTTGTCGACTTACGAGTCCGAGTCGCTGGCCTCCGGGCTGGCGGCCATCTGGGCCCGGGAAAACACCCGCGAGGCCCTCTTTCACGCCATGCTCAAGAAGGAAACGTACGCGACCACCGGAACCCGCATGGTGGTGCGATTCTTCGGTGGCTGGGATTTCCACCCCGACGATGTCTACCGGCCCGATGCCGTGGCCATTGGCTACCGCGGTGGGGTGCCGATGGGCGGGGATCTTCCTCAATCGCCGGAACAAACCTCCGCAGGCCAGCAGGCCCCAGTGTTTATGGTTGGTGCCCTGAAGGACCCATGGTCGGGCAATCTGGACCGCATCCAGATCGTCAAAGGTTGGGTCGACAAGCAAGGCCAGCGGCATGAACGGATCTACGATGTGGCGGTCTCCGGTGGACGCAAAATCGGAGAAGATGGCCGCTGCAAAACGCCTGTCGGCAATACCGTTGACAAAAAGAACGCCACCTATTTGAACAACATCGGGGCGGCGGAACTGCGTGCCGTTTGGAAGGACCCGGACTTTGATCCGAGTCACGCGGCGGTGTACTATGCCCGAGTGCTGGAGATCCCCACTCCAACCTGGCAAGCCCACGATGCCAAGTTCTTTGGGATCACCATGCCCAAACACGTACCACTGAGCCATCAAGAACGAGCCTACACAAGTCCCATCTGGTACACTCCGTGATGAGGAGTCGCCAGCAAGAGTGGCCCTCCTGCCCTCGCAGCCAAGCGAGATCGCCGATGCCCACAAGTCATGGCCTGAGCAAGAGTTTGGGCTTGGAGATCCCGCTGTTTTTAGGGATCTTTCTGGTGCTACTCCCTCAGGCTGGGTGGGCTTGTGTTGTTTGTGTGGATGTTCCGGAGAGGTCTGCTGCGGATTGGCTGATCGAGAGCTCTTGTGTGATATTTGCCAGGGAGAATCCGGCTCAACCGTTTTCGTACTCTCCTGTTGAGGTTCTCAAAGAGAGCGGACCGAAAAAGGCTCAGCACGAGCCGATCGATTTGTTTCTGGATAGCCACACTCGCAGGATCTTGGCGGCCAATCCCGACCAAGTGGTGGTGTTGGTGTATGATGCCCAAGCGGCCCGTTGGCGTCAGTTGGGCCTGGCCGACACAGGTTATGCAGCGATCGTCCGCCGGATTGTTCTGCTCGGACCCCAGTGGCAAGGCCCCGAAGGAGCCAAGGCTCGCCTGGACTTTTTTCTGCCGCTTTTTGGGCATAAAAATCCTGCGATCTACGAATTGGCCTATTTGGAGTTAGGACGTGCTCCTTACAGGACCATTCAAGAACTCTCGCGTGTTGTGCCTCGTGAGCAACTGGAGCCGATTCTGAAGAACCGCCTGTTTCTTCAGTGGCGGCCTCTCGCTATCGTGATGCTTGCCCAAAGCAAGCGACCTGACGATCACCAGTTCATTCGGCAATCGTTCCGGTCGGCTGAGCGTTTTGGCTTGACGAGCAATCTCGCGGCTTGGGCGACTGCCGCCATTGAGCTGGACGGGGCGGAGGCGGTCGAATTCATTCAGCGACGCTATTTTCGCCAAGCCAGTCGGCAGCGCACAGAGCTCACGGAGATCATCAAGGCGACGTCTTTGCACGGAAATCAGGGACGAACAGAACTTCGTGATCAAATCGTTGCCTCGTATGCAACACTCCTGGAGGTCCATCCCGAATTGGCCGAATCCGTTGCTCGTGATTTGCTCGCTTGGAGACGGACGGAATTGACCGAACAACTGGCCGTCATTTTTCAAGCCAGCGATTACCCAGAGGCTCGTGACTTCCCGATGGTCAGGCGTTACCTGTCTCAGACAGCAGCGGTCAGTGCTCAGGCTTCGCGGCCATAAGCCGAGCCCAGAAAAGTCAGTGCCACAAAAACCCGTCAGAAAGAGCCGTCAGAAAGAGCCGTCAGAAAGAGCCAAGGGTGCCAAAAGGAGCCAAGCGTGAAGTGGGTTCTTCGAGTTGCGCAAGAGCCTTTGTTGCATTTTCTGATTCTGGCAGCCGGGCTCTTCGGGGCTGCCCATTTGTGGGGCGAACCGCAACCCACAAGCGAGAAGGAGACGATCGTTGTCGGCCCGGCCAAGATCCGGCACTTGGCTTCCCTGTGGCAGCGAACTTGGCAACGCCCGCCGTCGCAGGCAGAACTCCAAGGGCTGATTGAGGAGTACATCTACGAGGAGGTCTTGTACCGTGAAGCCCTGAAGATGAACTGGGATCGCGATGACTCAGTCATCCGCAGGAGGCTCCGCCAGAAGATGGAATTTGTTGTCGAAGACCAAGTCGATACGATCGAACCTGACGACCAAGAACTGAGGCAGTTCCTCCAGGAGCACCAAGAAGCCTTCCGAGGCGATCGTTCAGCAACGTTTCGGCAGATCCCCTTCCAGTCCTCTCGACGGGGCGAATCTCTCCAGCAAGACGTGACGGCGGTTTTGGAAACGCTTCGCCACGGAGGCGACTCCCCCGACACCGCAGAGCTGGGCGACCCCCTGCTCTTGCTGCCACACCAGTTACGAAAGGTCAGCGAGCGAAAAATCGCCAGCCAATTTGGCCGGCAGTTCCTCTCCGGACTTTTGTCCGCTGAAAAAGGCCAATGGACAGGGCCGATTCCCTCCGGTTATGGAGTGCACCTAATCTTCTTGGAGGAACTCAGCGAAGGAGAGCTTCCCGAGCTGTCTGAAATCCGGGATGCGGTCCTCCGCTCGTGGCGTGCCCAACGCCGAGCGGCTGCCAAGAAGGAGTCCTACCAGGCCCTCCGCCGGCAGTATGAGGTGGTCGTCCAAATGCCCGAAGAGCCCAAACAGTGATGGTTTCGCGGGTGAACCCTCTCGGCGTGTTCTGCTGGCCCACTGCAGGTCGTTGGCCGGCTTGGGTTGGTTGGCCGGCTTGGGCTTGTTGGCCGGCTGGGGCTTGTTGGCCGGCTGGGGCAGGTTCGCTGAGGCTGCCTTGGTCGCTGAGTGCGTTCCTATTGGTTCTATTGCTATCCGGACCTGTTCGGGCTGATGAGCTCCGGCCGGCCTACTTGGAGCTGCAGGAGACCTCGCCGGGCACAATGAACGTCCTCTGGAAGGTCCCCGCTCGAGGTGAGTTTCGGTTGAGTCTGGATGTTCGATTCCCGGAAACCTGCCAGAGACAATCTGAGCCTGTCAGCTCCTGGGCAGGCGGGGCGTTCATCCAGCGATGGACGATGACTTGCCCTGAGGGACTGGCCGGAGAACCCATCACCGTCGAGGGCCTTTCCAACACCCTGACCGATGTGCTGGTGCGAGTCCAGTGGTTCGGTGGTGCAACGGAGACATTCCGCTTGTATCCTGAGAACCCTTCGTTTTCCCTGCAAGGGTCACCGGACTGGCGACACGTCGCAACGACCTTTACTCAATTGGGAGCCGAGCATATTCTGCTAGGCGTTGATCACTTGCTATTTGTGTTGGGTTTGCTGTTGATTGTGCGGCAGGTCAAAACACTGATCAAGACGATTACTGCCTTCACCGTTGCGCACAGCATCACGCTGGCTCTTGCTGTCTTTGGGGTGTTGCATGTCCCCTCCCGTCCGGTTGATGCAGCGATCGCTTTGAGTATCGTCTTCTTGGCTGCCGAGATTGTCTATGCAAAGCGAGGCAGAGCGGGCCTGACGGTTCGGTATCCCTGGATGGTGGCTTTTGCCTTTGGGCTTCTGCACGGTTTGGGGTTTGCAGGAGCGCTGACCAGCTTGGGCTTGCCGCAAGGAGATATCCCGATTGCCTTGTTGTTTTTCAACCTCGGCGTCGAACTGGGGCAACTGCTGTTTGTCCTGTACTTTCTGATAGTCGCTTGGGCCTTTCGCACCTTGCAGGTTCTCTGGCCAACTTGGACCCAAGTCATCCCAGCTTATACTCTGGGGACCTTGGCCACGTATTGGTTTGTCGGCAGGCTGTTGGTACTCTTTCCCGTACTCTCCAGTTGAATCAGACCTTTCCCGAAATCAGCAGCTCTTCTCAACAAGCAGCTTTTCTCAATCAGCAGCTCTTTTGAATAAGACGCTTTCTCAGGCAATTGACCTATGCCTCACCAGCGGATTTGCACTTGGAAGATGGCCTTTCTCTTCGGCCTGGCAAGCGGCCTGGCAATCGCCCTGTCCGCTGAAAAAGCCTTGGCCCATGAGGCCGGAGATGTCACAGGAGGCTTCTTCAGTGGCCTGACGCACCCGATCTTTGGCTTGGATCATGTTGTGGCCATGGTGGCGGTGGGGCTCTGGGGGGGACAACTCAAACAGCCGGCGATGTGGCTCCTCCCAGTGACCTTTCCCCTTGTGATGGCCACAGGCGGCATGCTCGCTGTTCGCGGCCTCCCCATGCCGGGCGTGGAAATCGGCATCGCTGCCTCGGCGGTTGTGTTGGGCCTTCTGGTGGCAGCCTCGATCAAGCCTCCTCTTTGGGTTGCTGCGGTGATCGTCGGCTGCTTTGCCATCTTCCACGGCTATGCGCATGGGGCTGAGTTGCCGGAGTCTGCCACGCCGCTGGCCTATGGGACTGGGTTCGTCATCTCCACGGGGTTGCTGCACGCCCTGGGAATCACCATTGGGTTGCTGGTCGATTGGCCCCTCGGCGAACGAATCGTTCGCCTTTGCGGTGGGCTCATCGCTTGTGTGGGCGTCTACTTTCTCGTTATCAGCGGATGAACAAACAGAACCAAAGACCGGAACAAACACCGCCTCGAACTCATCGGTTCAAGGCAAGTTTTGTAAAGTACTGGCCTTGGGGATTGTTCTTGCTATTGTGTTTGGGAATGCCCCAGCCAGTACTTGCTCATTCTGTCAGCAAACGCTTTGGGGATTTTTATGGGGGAATGTTGCACCCATTAACAGCTCTTGAGCATTTGCTGCCGATTCTTGCTTTCAGTTTGCTTGCCGGCCAACACGGTCCAGGTCATGCCCGTCGGGTGCTGTTGCTGTTTGGTGCAGGTCTTTTGGTTGGTGCCAGCATGGCCCCCTGTGCTGAGCCGATTCCCTTCGTCGTCGAGGGCAATCAGCTTTCGATTGTGGTGCTTGGCCTGCTGGTGGCAGCCGCCGTCGGTCTACCGCTGGCTTTTCTGATGGCCGCAGCCCTCGTGCTGGGGCTTTCGCACGGTTACCAGAACGCAGTTGGGCTCTCCCCTTCGGTGGCCGTGTCTCTGTTCATTCCTGGCGTTGTGCTTTCGGGACTCTCCCTTCTGGCGGTTGTGGCAGCGGTTGCCGTGTCGCTGAAGGCCCCCTGGCAACGCGTGGCCGTTCGTGTGGCCGGCAGTTGGATCGCTGCGATTGGGATTCTGGTGATGGGATTGGACTCAGGCCAGGATCTCCCAGCCAACAACGACCCAAAGAGTGGAAAGGCCCCAGCCCAGAGTGTTTCCATGCAGTCAAGACCGCCTGCGACCGCCAGCTCACAAAACCTCTCCTGAGATTCAAGAGCCCACATTCCCACCAAGCAATACACCGTTGCGCGAAGTCCTGTGAATTCCGTTGAAACCACCCATCCGGAGTGCTATCCTGGTCGGTGCGTTGTTGCCGTCGTCCAATCCACCAAAGAGTTTTGCATATCCAACTGCTAAAAACTTCTGGCGGTGTCTCTGAGTCTTGTGAAGAACACGCCCATGGTTCCCACGGTCGCAAGGGAAACCATGGGCGTGCCCTTTTTCTTGTCTGTCCAATCTTCCTGGACAGGGGGCCACCAGGCCCACCGGTCTGCTGAGTTTGTTAGGATGAGAGTCATCCCCCGAACGCGGTCGAAGCGTTGAAGCCCGTTCTGCCCCTTTCGTTGGTTCAAGCGACATCGGATCATGAATCCTTTGACTTCTCTGACACTCAGCCTGTTTGTGGTCTCCCTCGGCAGTCTCCTTGAATCCTCCCCGCAAGGCCAACCATCGAGCCAAGGCCAACCATCGAGCCAAGGCCAACCATCAAGTCAAGGCCAACCATCAAGTCAAGGCCAACCATCAAGTCAAGGCCAACCATCAAGTC
>CAZYKP010000069.1:25698-46760 GCA_964648025.1 uncultured Pirellulales bacterium
AAGGCCAACAAAGCGAGACCACCGGCCAAGACAACCAGGCTGTCCAAGAGGGGGGCCCGCCGGCGGTTGAGCACATCATCGACACTCACATTCATCTGTACGACACGAAGCGAAAGGGAGGCGTGCCTTGGCCTCCTGTCGAGGACAAGGTGCTTTACAAACCGCATCTCCCTGAGGAGTTCAAGCGAGTCTCACAACCGGCCGGAGTGACCGGGGTGGTGATCGTGGAGGCCAGCAACCGCCTGGAGGACAACCGCTGGGTGTTGGATTTGGTCAAAGGTGACGAGTTCTTTGTGGCTTTGGTAGGAAACATCGATCCCACCAGCGAGGATTTTGCAGAACAGCTGGAGAAGCTGCGTGCTGATCGGCGATTTGTGGGGATTCGCGCTCGCATCCCTGGCAAGAAGATCGACTTGCTGCAACAACGTGTGGTGGAGAATTTTCGCTCCCTCGCCGAAGCCGGGTTATCTCTGGATCTGCTTGTCAACCGTCAAGGCGTCGAGGCAATCCAGGAGATCGACCGCTTGGCCCAAAAGGTCCCCAACCTCAGGATCGTCGTCAACCACGTGTTGGGTCGCAACATCGATGGCCGCCCTCCGGCCCCAGCCTGGATCGCTGCTGTGAAAAATTTGGCAAGAAACCCTAATGTTTATTGTAAGGTCTCTGGGCTCTACCAACGTTGCGTTCAACAGCCAGCTTCGCAAGATCCCGAGCACTATCGCGCTTTGCTGGACATTCTCTGGGAGCATTTCGGCAGCAAACGATTGATCTACGGGAGCAACTGGCCCTGCACCAAAAAGTCTGGTGACTATGCCAGCTTCGTCCGGTTGGTTCATGCCTACTTTGCTGAGAAAGGGCCGGAAGCCTGTCAGCGATACTTTTGGAAAAATGCCCTGGAAGCCTACCAACTCAAGTTCCATCAAACTGCTGGCCAGAAATCTCAGTAAGAACGAATGAGGATTTGCATCCTCAGGTGAAACTGGCTGACCTCGTCTTTCTGGTCGGCTCTTTGAGCCTCTGCGGCGTTTCTTGGGGACTCAGAGACTCTCCGAAAAGCATCCGGCAATCCACGATGTTGTGGAGCCGAAGTCATGGTGCAACACGATCCAGGTGGATTCCGGTGCTTCTCGGACAGACTGTCAGTGATTCCGTTAAGAGTTTCTGCGGATTCGGCCTCGCCTCACACTGGAAAGAAACCTCTGCCATGCCTGCTCCCTTCAGTTTGACGGGTCTCAATCACATCTCTTTGCAAGTAGTCGATGTGGACCGTAGCGTGACGTTTTACCGAGACGTGATGGGGTTCCGCCCCCTTGTCCGGCCAGACATGGGCTTTCCTGGGGCCTGGTTACTCTGCGGGGGTATTCAGCTTCACCTCATCGGCGGACAAGGTTTCCAGGGCCTGCCAGTCGAGACCATTTCGAGCACAGATGATCACTTGGCTTTCTCAACTGATAGCCAGGAATCAATCGAAGAGGCCCTGCTGAACCATGGCGTGGCCTACCGAGTCAACTACCAAGGTGGCAGCGGGTTGCGGCAACTTTTCTTCCACGACCCCGACGGCCGCACCCTGGAGGTGGCCACCTATCCTCCCTCCGTTCTCCAAGATGAAGGTGGTTCCTGAAAGCTCCCAGCAAAGGCCATTGCTGGAGAATCTCTGCTGACAGGCGACCAGCAAACCGTCATCATGCTCGCCCGGTTGATGGCGACTTCTGCCCGCCGGGCCTCAGTTTGAGCCGGACTCAATCAAAAGCTCGTGCCACCACCGGTTGTGCCAACGCGGTGGTGGGTCCTCGCTGTGCATGACACTGGCCAAACGCTGGCCAGACTCGCAGGCAGGCCGAGTCCCAGGGGGTTGGCTCTCAGCAGCGACCGCCAAAACAAAGGCTCTCACACCGAAGGCTTCACGATAGAAGCTGGCAAACCAACAAGCCGGCAAACCAACAAGCTGGCAAACCAACAAGCTGGCAAACCAATCAAGCTGGCAAACAGGCTCCAGCACTCATTTCGGAAACCGGAAGGGGTTCTATGCGAGGTCCACGACGTCGGTTTGGCCTGTTGGCACTTCTCGACAAGAAGACAACGAGCAAGCAGCCACGCGGTCTCTGGCTGTTGGCCCTCACTCTCATCCCTCAAGCGGTCAGCGGACAAACGACCCCCTCAGGGCAAACGCTGCCTCGGCAGACCGCGACCTCGCAGCCGATCGTCACGAACAAGGGCCTGCAAGCTCCGCAGAGCCCATCCGACGATGCCCCCCAGCCCGCAACACAACAGAGCACACAGCCAGAAACACCACAGCCAGAAACACCACAGCCAGAAACACCACAGCCAGAAACACCACAGCCAGAAACACCACAGCCAGGAGCGAGCGATTCCAAGGCCGGTGCTCAGTTGGCTGCCAAGACGATCACTCAGCAAGAACTAAGAAAAATCGTGTTCTGGCTGGCTGGAGATGCGCTTGAGGGACGTGATAACGGCAGCCGAGGAGCTCGGGCGGCAGGTGGGTTCCTGCGGAGTGAGCTGGAGCGGATGCAGCTTCGACCGGCCGGCGGGGGGCGCAGCTATTTTCAGGGCTTTGATGGGATCAGTCGCAATGTCCTGGGTTTGTTGCCAGGGACCGATCCTCAATTGTCCAAGGAGGTGATCCTCGTCGGGGGTCATTATGACCACGTGGGTTATGGAACTCCTCAAAATAGCTTTGGCCCCGTCGGGCGGATCCACAACGGGGCCGATGACAACGCCAGTGGGATCGCCTCGATGCTGGAGGTGATTGAGGCTTTGCAGTCTTTGCCACCAGAGGAACGCCCGAAACGGTCGATTCTGTTTGCCTTCTGGGATGCCGAGGAGGATGGGCTGTTGGGCTCTCAGCATTGGGCGAACCAGCCCACCCTGGATCTCTCTCGTCTGCGTCTGGCCGTGAACTTGGATATGGTCGGGCGGCTGAATGGGTCTTTGTACGTCTACGGCACGCGGACCGCAGCAGGGCTGCGGCGACTGGTGGCCGAGGAAAACCGCGTCACCGATGTCCCTCTGGATTTCACTTGGGAGATGAAGGACGATAGCGACCACTGGACTTTCTACCAACGCAACATTCCCTCGGTGATGTTTCATACCGGCCTGCATGATGACTATCATCGCCCCAGCGACGATGCCGAGAAGATCAACTACCCAGGGCTGGAGAAGGTGACTCGGCTGATTGCCGGTGTGGTGCTTCAAGCGGCCAACCAACCTCAGATGGCCCCGTTTCGATCCGTCGCACGTCAGGAGACCCCGGAGGTGGCATTGCAACGGGCCTCTGCGCCGCCCGCCTTGCCGCCCCGCTTGGGTGTCAGTTGGCAGTCCGATCAACCTCCGGCTGTCGGGCTGGTGGGCCTGACTTTGGTGTCGGTTCGCCCTGGAACGCCTGCTGCTCTGGCCGGACTGCAGCCAGGTGACCGCTTGCTCCAATTCAACGGCCAGGTGGTTCACGACGGCTCAAAGCTCCATTCGCTGGTGCTGGCCTCGCCGGTGGAGGCAACCCTGCAGATTCAGCGTGCTAGCCAAGAACAACCTCAGCAACTGGCCGTCCAACTGGCCGGCCAGCCCATTCGGGTGGGATTGTCGACGTATCTTGATCCTGCCGAGCCTGGTGTGGGAATCGTTCGTCGGGTGATCTCCCATAGCCCGGCTGCGTTGGCAGGATTGAAAAGACAAGATCGGATTTTGGCAGTCAACGGACGGACCTTTTCCAGTTCTGCTGAGCTGGCCGACCATCTCACCAGGCTCCCCGGCCCGCTTCAGCTGGATGTGGAGCGAAACGGCCAGCTGCGAATCGCCACCGTGCAAGTTCCTCCCCCGCCTGGCGACCCGAAACCAATTCAACCCAACCCAGACGAATCGAACTCCGGTCGTACCAGTACGCGACAACAGTAGGCAGCGATGATCAGGGACAACCTCTGGTCACCGTCGGGAGCGAATCGGCGAAGCCGGCCTCGCTTGTCAAGGTGGGTTTGCTTCCTTGATTTCTTGAAGGAACCTCAGTAGGCTTCTTGCCTGGAGCAAGGGTTGTGCCTTGCCGAAACCATGGTGAGTTGTCTTGTGAGGTTCCGATGACCTCGCCGTCTGCTGCGAGAGTTCGACTCCCGCCATTGGGATGGGTCGCCGGTGCGGTGGCTCTGGGGACCGTGATCGATCGGTTTTGGGCCGGTTCCTGGTGCACTTGGCCGATGTGGGCAGCGATTGCTGGGGGGTGGGGGGTGTTCTGGCTGGCGAGCTGGATCATGCGTCGAGCCCATCTGGCAGCCTGGCTTCTCTTGGGGGCGATTGCTGCGACAGCTGGCTTGTATCATCATGTTCGCTGGTCGGTCTATCCGGAGGGCGACGTTGGCCAGTTCGTTGGCGAGCAAGGAGGGCCGATCGCCTTGGAGGCTGTGCTTCAAAGCCGGCCTCGCTTTCGTCCTGCCCCTGCGTTGGACCCACTCTCCGTTGTCCAGCCTCATCCGCTCTCCCGGGTGGAACTGCAGGTGACCAGGGTCCGACAGGGCGAACTCTGGCAGCCGGCTTCAGGCAATGCTCTTCTGGCGGTTGCCCAGCGGCTGGAGGGCCTGGAAGCTGGTGACCCTGTTCGGGTGTTTGCCCAGGTGCTGCCCTCGCCGGGGCCGGTCAATCCAGGTCAAAGGGATTGGAGGCCGATCCGCCGAGCCCAGCGTCGGAGGGTGGTTTTGTGGGCTGACTCCGGCCAAGCGGTTGTGCCTTTGGAAGAACCCCGTTCTCTGGGAGGGCTCTGGCCGGGACAACGTGCTCAGGATGAGATCCGCGGCTGGTGCTTGAAACAACTCCAGCAGCGGATCGACCCTCAGTTCTTGGGTGTGGCCCACGCTTTGGTCTTAGGTGGCTATGACCTTTTGGAAGATCGTCAACGAGAGACCTTCTTAGCCACCGGCACCATGCACCTGTTGGCCATCAGCGGGCTGCATGTCGGAATGGTCGTGGCTGGATTGCTCTTGGCTGTCCGCTTGGGATGGGTTCCTCGTTCCGGCGGCTTGGTTGCCTTGGCTGGGACGGTCCTGTTTTACTGTTGGCTGACTCAAGGGCGAGCCCCAGTGATGAGGGCGACGCTCTTGGTGGTGGCTGCTTGTGGTGCTGAGCTGTTGTCACGTCGCAGCAATTCACTGAACAGCTTATGTCTTGCTGGCTGTGTTGTTTGGGCATGGAACCCCGCGGATCTCTTTGGACTGGGACCTCAACTTTCCTTCTTGGCTGTGGCAACACTGATTGTCTACGGCCGCTGGGCCGCGCAGTGGCAGTCGCCGCCGAGTGACCCCCTTGAGCAACTCCTCGCCGAGACACGTCCCTGGCCTGTCCAGATCGCCCTGGGGGTGTTCCGCTGGGGGGTCATCATTCTGTTGGCCAGCCTCTCGGTTTGGGCTGTGACTTTGCCCTTAATCTCCCAATCCTTTCACTTCGTTTCCCCGGTCGCTGTCGTTCTCTCGCCTCTGTTGACCCTCCCGGTTGCCGGGGCCTTGCTGAGTGGACTGGGGATGCTGCTGATGGGTCTGGTCTTTCCTCCGGCAGCCGATCTTTTGGCGTTTTGTTGTAATTTTTTCCTTTGGATCATTGCCGAGGCAGTGCAGGTTGCTGCTCAGATCCCTGGGAGCTATCTGCATGTTCCCGGCGCCTCGACGTGGTGGATTGTCGGCTTCTATCTGCTGCTGGGAGGGTGGTTGGTGGCCGGACGCCGGATTCCCAGGCGTTGGGCGGTGACGTTGTTGTTGGTCTGGTGTGGTTTGGGTGCTGTGGAAGGGGTGCTGGCCTTCCAGGCCCGGCAGAGATGGGACGCCCCGCTACGATGTACTCTGCTGAGTGTGGGAAATGGTGAGGCGATCTTGCTTGAGTTACCTGGAGGGCAGACGATTCTCTACGACTGTGGTGCCCTCGGTCCGCCTCGGAAAACGGCCGAGACAGTCACCGATTTTCTCGACAGTCGTGGTCTACGTCACTTAGACGCGATGATCATCAGCCACGCCGATATTGATCATTTCAACGGTGTTCCCGAAGTCCTCCGCCGCATCGATGTTGGTGTGGTGTATGCTTCGCCTGAGTTTCTTCGCCATCCGGCGGAATCCGTTGAGGTGGCACGGCAGGCAATCAGTGCGGCTCAGGTCCCCCTACGGAGCATTGCAGCAGGCGATCGACTGCTGACAACCGGGCCGGCTGAGATCCAGGTTTGGCATCCTCCGCGGAACTTTCCGGCGCCACGGTCCCCAGGCCGAGATATCGATAATGCTCACAGCGTTGTGCTGGTGGTGGAGTGTTTTGGCCGAAGGATCTTACTGACCGGGGATATTGAAGGGGCCGGACTCGAACGCTTGCTCGCTCGACCACCTGTCAAGTGCGACGTGCTTCAGGTACCCCATCACGGCAGCCCGCATAGCAACCCACAGCAGCTCAGCCAATGGTCCCAGCCAGACTTTGCCGTCATCAGCCGCGGCAACCGGCCCGGTGGTCTGGCAACCATCCGACAGTATCAAGCTGACGGGGCCCAAGTGTTGGTGACCAATCAGGTCGGAGCGATCACCATGGAGATCACTCCCGGTGATCTGCACGTGCGGGGCTTCTTCCAGGACTCCGCTCAGCCCTGAGAGTCCTCACCGACCCTCAGAGGCAGCACCTCTCGGTCGGTTCTGCGTTGCTCCGGCCAATGGGCCAAATCCGGCAGCGTGCCGGAGAGCTGTTTGCTGCTTGTTCTAAACCGCCAGCTTCAGGGCGATCTCTGGGAGAGTTTCAAGGTGGCGTGCTGTTGTTGAGACCAGAGCGACGGGCGGTTCTTCGTCAGTTTGACGGGGGAATCTCCCCAAGAGGCTCCCCAGCAAAGTTGATCATGGCCAATCAGATTGGCCCACTGGCTGGGGAGTCCAGGTCTGTTCACCGCCAGTTTCCAAGTCACCTTCAGCCTCCAGCTCACTGGCAGTTTCTGGGTTGCTGTCAGTTTCTGGGGTATTGTCCGTTTCAGGAGCACTGCCGGTGAGAAACGAAGGGAATCGTCCTATTCCATGGGCGAAGCCATGCGGAAACAAGAGGGCCGCACCAGGGTAGCCTTCGGTGGTCTTCTCAGGCGGGCAGGGGCAGTCGAGGTCTTCACACAGAGGACAAGAGTCCCGATGGAATCCGTCCCAGGCCGAACGTGTGGCGACGTAGATTCGGTCTCCCGGTTTGAGCTGGTAATTTGTTGAGGTATCGCCTAACTGCGTGATGCGGCGATAGCAAATCGGCAGAACCACGCGGCAACTCTTTGGCGGGGTGGGGCGGGCTAGGACGATGTTGCACGGCGACGATCGCTCTGTCAGTCCGCCGGCTGTCAGAATTCCATCCAGCACAGTTTCTCGCCCGACCAGCGGATAGGCCCCTGGTGCGGCAATCTCCCCCAAAACGTAGTAAACCGCGCCTTGGGGATTGATCAGCCGGACGTTCACCGCGCCCGCCTCGGGATCGTCCGCTTGCACTAAAGCGTTGATCTCAGCCTCGATCTGTTCGACGGTCAGACCTGCAACGACAGGCCGGCCCAGCTCCAGCAGATCAATGGTGCCGTCAAGCAACACGGTTTGATCGGCTGGCAACCGCAGTGGGGAATCCAGATCCACCGGCTCGATCAAGAGGGTGTCACCAGGTTCGATCGGATAGGCCGGCAGCACCGTCTTTTCTAACTCTCGGGGAATCGGGGCCGACTTCGATAATCCGTGGCGGACATCCCTGGTTCCTTCGAGTAACCAATTGCCCCTTGGGAAGAGGGTGAGCTCGCCGAGGCCGGAGCAACCTGGAAGAACGCCCCAAAGCACCACAACCAACAGCCAAAGAGAAGCCCCGACTGCCCGGTGTTCCATAGGTTCGCCTTTGTCTGCCTGGTTGATCGGGAGCGTTTATCAAGAACACTCCTGGGAAGTGCAATGCTGTGACTGTGGGAACAATCGGCACAAGCCTTGGCTCCAGGAGACTCCGACAATCCGTGAATTCTGCTTCAAGCGGCACGGGGTGTCTGATTGTATCGATCAGGCAGCGGGTGACTGGTTGGGAATAGGCCCTGAGCTGTTAGCCCCGATTGGGTCTGCCCAGAAAGTAGCGGACACCCTCGGTGCGAAACCGTGGTAAGGGGCGGACCCGCACGGCCGGTCGGCTGAGGGTGCCGGTGACTTGGAGGGAGATCACGCGGACGCTGAGCAGTTCATTCGCTTGGGCGAGCAAGCTGGCCGGGAGAGCACCTCGGGTGGGGAACCTTGACAGCAGGGTGCTGTTGATCGGCTGGACGCTGGCGTCCACGGCGACTTGCAGGTCGAGCCTGCCGACGAGACTTGCCGTCCCCTGGGCAAACAGCCGGACATTGCGGCTGGAGAGTGTCAGGCGGCTGATGCGGAGGAGCCCTTTTTTGAAGGTGGCTCTGAGCGATCCCTCGTCAAAAGTGAGCAGGCGACCGCCTCTGACGTACCGACCGACCGCACGCAGCACCGGCGGCGATGCAGCTCGTCCCGGCTTGATCTTGGCCTTGATGGTTCCCGACAGATCGTTCAACTGCTTGAGATCAGTTGCCTGGAACCGAGCGGATCCGCTGAGGGTGCCAGAGCCCCATCGGGCGGCTGTGGGCTGATTGCCGAGAAGCTCCCGAACGTGGAGTTGGGTGAACTTGAGTTGGCCTTTCAGATCGATCCCTCGGCGCCAGGTCAGGCCCAGATTGCCACGGAGACGACCGTGGGCCATTTGGCCATTGAACGAAGTCAGCTTGATTTGAGCCAAACCGCGATTTGGTTCCAGCGTGGCGGCTAAAGGAATCCGCAGATTGCTCACAGGCAGTCCCCCAACAGTCCCCCGACTGACCAGAGCGACCCCACCGACTGCCCAACGGTTGGCCAAATTCCCCTGCAGTTGCAGAGACATCACACCGGAGACCCACTTGTTGGCATCCTTCCACCAGGCAAGCACCTGGTCCGACTGGACACGTTGAAGCGACACAGAAAAGTTGCCTCGTCGCGGGATGCCCCAATCGAAGACAGCATTGGAGTTCAACTGCCCACCAGCCAGGCCTCCGGAGAATGATTGAAGGGAAAAGCGGCTTCCCTGCCATCGCAGCCTTCCCTGCAGGCGTTCAGCCAGCAGCGTCTGATTCCATTGCAAGCGGCTGAGAGATAGACTCCCGGTCATCGGCGAATCGTCCGATGGCCTGTGTCGATAGTTCACAGACATGGCAAGCGTGGCATCCCACAGTCGCAGGGACGAGGGCCAGCTCAGAGCTTGGGAAACCGACGCCAGGGAAAGGCCAGCCAATCGAAAACGACCTTGATCGGTTCGCTCCCCGCCAGGCGAACCTGGCAACTGTTTCAGAGGAAGCGTTCCCTCTCCAGCTAAATCACCGGAGAAAATTTTTCCCTGCATTTGGTAAGCCAGTGACCCAGAAGCCAACTTGGCACTCCCTTGCAGCTGCCCCATAGTCCCTGCCGCTGAGGCGATTTTTGGGATCGAGATGGATGCCGTGCCCGACCATCGCTCAACCTGAGTCAAGCCCTCCGGTGGGATCGTCAAACCGACCTTCCCCGAGGTGGAACCTCTGAGGGCCAATGGCGTCTTGACAACTGAGTTGAGAACCTTGGCAAGATCCATCCCCTTCCATTGAATTTGGGCCTGGGCAGCCTCTTGAGCGAGCAGCGGCAGCGTCCCCAGGCCAATCAGTTCTCCGGAGAAAATGTTTCCCTGCAATTGTGAGCTTAACACTCCAGCATGAAACTTGGCAGTCCCTTGCAGCTGCCCCATAGTCCCTGCTGCTGAAGCGATTTCCGGGATCGAGATAGATGCCGTGCCCGACCATCGCTCAACCTGAGTCAAACTCTCCGGTGGGATCGTCAAATCGACCTTCCCCGAAGTTGCGCCTTTGAGAGTGGATGGCGTTTCGGCGACTGAGTTAAGAAGCTTGGCCAGGTCAATCTCTGCCCATTGCAGTTGGGCCTGGCCTGCCTCTTGGGCGAGCAAGGGAAGGGTCAGCGATCCGGTCAGTTGTCCACCCAGGATGCTCGCTTGGAGCAGCTTGAGGGTCAGTTGTTGCGGGTTGGCCTCAGCCCGAAAGCGAACCTCCCCGATTGCGAGATCCCCCAGGGCCACCTGGCGAAGGCCTCCGCTGCCGGAGCCGCGAAATTGCCACGGCAAAATTGCTCCTTCGATCGCCAGCAAGAGATCGTAGCTGCCCTGGATCCGCAACCGCCGGGCGTTGCGAGATTCTCTCGTTGGGCCGGTTGTTGGCTGTCGATTGCCCAGTCTTCCGCCTTGCACCGCCAGCCGACCGGAGAAGGCATAAGGCTTCTGCAGTGACAGCTGAGCACCGCCGCGAATTTCCCCTGGTGTGCTCGGGGCCTGCACCAAGTCCAAGCTGAGGGTGCCCTCCTGGAGGACGACTTGCAGAGAAAGCGAAGGGATGGGATCGAGCCTGGCACCGGTGGGACCAACCTGCCCGATGCGGATCGTCCCTCGAGCTGACCACATTGCTAGCTCAACGATTTTCTTAAGCTGCGTTGTCCCCTGAAAATCCCCGCTGATCGTACCAGGAAGTCGATCGCTGAGGCCGGGGAGTGAAGCAAACAGCCAGGCAACGGGGAGATCGGCCAAACTCAGCTGCACGGCCGCCTCACCAGGGGGGAAGAGTTCCAGCGATGCTGTTGCCTCCATCTGCGGTCTGACGCGGACTGTCAGCCCGGCTGCTGAAGCTGGCGGATCCACCTCAATGGCCAATTTCTGCAAGTTGAGCGTCCCACGTTGGAAGGCGAGTTCAGAGGCGACGCTGTTGATCGTCCACTCATCTAGGCCAAACCCAGCAGCGGTCAGGTTATCGATTGTGACGGTGGCGGTGGCCTGCCATGCCTCGGGGCTGGCGATCTCTGCCAGCTCAATTTCTCCGGCGAAGTCACCTGAGACTGTCCCCTGAATGTGCTGAGCCAATCCTTGCAGCAGACGGCTGAGGGGGACTTCTGTCATGGCCAGTTTCAGCGACAACTTCCCCTGAGGGATGAGTTCTGCGGTGCCTCGGCCGACCAGCCGGGCCTGCCGGGGGTTCGATGCTTCGTCGGGCAAACGGAAACTAAGTTCCCGCAGATCCATCCGGCCGTCCCGATACTTCAGGAGGACTTGCACATCACTCAGGACCCGCCCTTCCACCGTCAAAGCCTCTGACTCCAGTTGACCATCAAGCTTGTAGGTCCTGGGGTTTAAGGCTGAATTCCAGGGGATGCTTCCGTTCAGTTGGACACTCACCGTGCCGGAGAGGGCAATTGGCAGGGGGATCCCCCAAGAGCCGAGCTGTTCGGAGAGCTGTTGGAGGTCGATCTCCTCCCAGTTGAATTCTCGACGCAACGACCCCCATCCTTGGGAACGCTGTTGCTCGGGAGCTGATGCGTCCTTGGCAGGTTGCCAGGATGAGACAAGAAACGACGAGACAAGAGAGCAAGAGGCGATTGTGGAGAAGGCAGGTGTGGTTGAGGCCTGCGCGACTGAGGGTTGGGGCAATTCGGCTCCTGAAACGGAGACCCCTGTCAGCAGGAGGAGGGCCGCGGTGAGACCAATGCACAACATGGTTGACTCCTTGGGGTGTTCCAAACGCCCTGATGAAATCCCTCGTCAGCTGCCTTCATGGCTCTGAGACGAGTCAGCCATTTTGGCAAGAACGCTCCGAGAGGGCCCAGAGCGGCAGGGGCAGCCTGGCTCGAGTGGCTTTTGCCGATACCAGGACTCTCCGGTTGATTCTTTCGAGCTTTTGGCCTGCGGAAAAGAGATCAAAATCAGCACGACGAGCCCAATAGGTCCGTGATTTCTTGAAGAAGTGCTCAGGTCCCAACCGGTTGGTCATCAACCATGCTGTCAACCCTCGGGCTTCATCTTGGTGAGCTGGGCCACATCTGAGACAGTCCAACTATTGTGCTTCAGGGAAGTTTTCGACCTAGGGTTTTGGTCTGCCCTTGTTTGTAATGACCGGAGACAGTGCAGCCAACCCAGGCAGTGCAGCCAGCTCAGGCAGTGCAGGCAGTGCAGCTAGGGCCCCACCGTAAGCCCGGATCCTCAGTCGTTCCGCAATGATCTCGTTGAGATCATTTCAAGGAATCAATCAGTGACAAAGCATCCCTTGAGGCGGTCGTCCTGGTCAATGATGGCCAGCAACCGATCACGGGAGTCTTCCAGAGAGAGGATGGTGAAGAAGTCGTCTTTGATCGCCGGGGCTGCCTCGATCGCCTGCGTCCATTCGGCTCGGCTGAAGGGATCCTTTGCAATCGCCGCAAAGAAGCCGATCTTGTCAAACACCTCGCCGATCAGCGCTGGGCCGGTTCGGTGAAGATGGCTGATCAGGTAGGTGGCCATGCCAACCTGCAGCCCATGAAGGCGAGGCCGGGCGCTGAGGCTATCCAAAGCATGAGAGATGAGATGTTCGCTTCCGCTGGCTGGTCGTGAGGAACCGCAAACCGACATGGCGATTCCGTTGAGCATCAGAGCGGTGGCCAAGAGCCTCATGCCTTCCAGGTCGTCTTCTGGCCTCCCCAAAAACTGATAAACGGTGGCATCGGAGAGCAGTGCGGCAAAATCATCCACCGGTGTCTGACGATGGTGAAAGGCCAGCTTCCAGTCTTGCACGGCTGTCACCTTGGAGACAAGGTCACCAACCCCGGAGAGCCAGAGGATATGCGGGGCCTGCCGGCAGATCTCCGTATCAATGACGACTCCAAAAGGCATCCCCGAGGGAAGCGAATGCCGCTTGCCAGAGATGGTCAGACTTGATTGAGGACTACAAAACCCATCATTGGAAAGTGAAGTGGGAATTGCAAAGTAGGGCTTTTGCTTGAGAAAACCGATGTATTTGGCCGTATCCAGCGCTTTTCCGCCACCAAGACCCACGATGGCGTCCACCCGACTGGTCACCGAGACGAACAGTCGCTGAGCTTCTTCCAGACTGGCTTGAGCAATCGTCTGATCCTCGACCAACTCGACTTCCTGCTGCAGCAATCCTGCCTTGAACCGTTGCAACAGGGATGCAGGGAGTCCTTCGCTGGAGAGCAGTGCCACCCGCTGGCAGTCGAAGCGACGAAGATAGATGCCAACACGGTCAAGCGAGCCCGGCTTGATCCGCACCAGTGACGGAATGTCAACTTCTCGACGTCCAAGCATGGAGCTTTCTCGAGAGCTACCGAACTTCGGAGAGTTCTCTGAGGGGATTTTGGTGGCTGCAGTTTCTTGGGGGTCGTTCTGGAAACTCACCCAGCTGTGTCGAGTATTTGGAACTGGCAGCGAAATGGTCTCACTCAAAGGGTCTGTGCCAATATCGTACAACTCCTCACCGCCATCTCGATAGTGGATGTCGCCCCTTGATGCTCTTGAGTATCCCTGCGTTTTGGATTGGCCTGCGAATCCTCGATTGGGCGCAGTACAGGATTCGCTACTGAGTTCATGACCACGCCTCGTCTCTCGAACTCGATCTGGAGCTGGTCGCCCTCACGAATCTGGCGGGGTACAAGATCTCCATCCGAGGTCTCTCGGAATAGTCCCTTCTCGGCCCAATCGTCTCCTGGCGACAACCTTCAGAAACCGATGGTGTCCAGAAACCTACAGCTCCCACAAGAGGGGGTCGCATTCATGTGGGCAGCCGCGATTGCTGTGCTTGGCCTGCGCAAGTCTGCTTCGGAAGGCTCCTTGCCGACGTGCTTTTGTTGTTTGATTGGCGTCTTATAAGTGTTTTTAACAGGAATCGGCCTACGGCAAACCAAGCAGGGGGGCGGGGATTCCAGTAATTGCTTCCCTCCGCCGAATAGCCCCTTTCCATCGATTGCCGAGGTCAACCTCAGGGCAGCCACAGTGGATGGTTCTTTTCCCGTCTCCGAGTCCCAGTGGCAACTCGCTCAGGCCAAGCAATCCTCGAACAGCCCATTAACAAGGATTCCCTCTTGCTCTTGAGGAACATTCTTGCTCGTCCGAAACGCGGGGACCGGCGGAATGATGACTGATCTGGCAGCGTTGCCACACAACCTGACGAGCCAAGATTTTCCTCAACCTCAGTAGGTCTGGAAATTCTCCAAAATCACATCGCGTCTTCATGAAAGACACATTTCCAATTTGTATAGTACAAAAGGTCGTGCACAACACAGACTGCGGCATCAGGTCGCTGCGGCTTCTCATCTGTTCGATCACAACCGTTCCGCAGATGAGGTCGATCTCCCAAGAGTTCGACCAGCCAGCGACTGCCCCCTTGGCAGTCTCCCATCCTGCCAGACTTATGTCCTCTGGTTCAATTGCTCACCTTCGTTGAGCACCCCCCAAACTGAAGAAGGAGTGCCTCGTGAAATTTACCTGGAAACCTTGGCTGCGCAAGTTGGCTCTGAGCTTGATGGCCAGCGGTTTGGCGTTTCCCACCGCAGGCTTAGCTGCTGATCTGGGCACCAACTTGGTGACCAACCCCAGCTTTGAAATGTCCATCCCTGGGTCGGTGAGCAGTTACAGCTCGCAGGGGACTGTTGGGTGGGCGACCGCACCTCTCCCTCCCAATCCTAATGATGCGACCGCTTATCGTTACGCGCAGAACTATGCTGGCACCCCAGCACCTCCGGGAGGTGGGGATTTTCACTACACCGGTGGCTTCCAGACGGTCCCTGGCGCCGTCCGGATCTCCCAAAATGTTGATGTTTCCGGGATCGGCGCCATTGGCTCCGGAACAGCCACTTACTCCGCGGACGCTTTCTTCAGCAGCTACCGAGGACAAGGGGAAACCTCGACCATTCGCTTTCGCTTTCTCGACGCTGCCTCCAATGAATTGGCAACCGATGAGATCGCTCCAGTCCTGGGTGCACCCAGTGACAATGGAAGCCCCGAGTGGACCCAAAACTCCATCTCCGGAACGGTCGACCCCAACACCGCCAGCATTGCCGTCGAAGTGATCTCAAACGGAGGTGCGACGAACTACGACGGTTACGTCGATCTGATCAACCTGCAAATCGATGGCGGAGCCAATCTGGTTGTCAACGGAAATTTCGAGGATACCAATAGCTTCGCTGGGCCCTTCGGTTCGGCCGGAATCAATGCTTGGGAGATCACCGAGATTCCCGGGCAGCCTGCCTTCACCTACAGCTTTACCGAGAATCCGCCGTCCGCAGAGCCTTACACCGCTGATCCCCCAGAAGGATTCGGCGAACGCTACTACGCTGGCTTTTCCTCCCCAGTCTTCCAGACACTCGATGTCTCCGAGGGTGACACCGCCGCAGCGATTGCCGCCGGCGAAGCCACCTATGACCTCAGTGCTTTCTTCAGCTCCTATTTCTCCCAGGGTGACTTCTCGACGCTGACGGCTCGTTTCTTGGACGAGTCCGGCCAAGTGCTCGGTGAGGCCAGCATCGGGAGCGAAGAGTTCGTCGCCAACATTCCAACGGACCCAGATGGTCGCAAGTTCTGGGAGCAAGACGCCACCGGTGGTGTGATTCCGATCGGGACCGCCCAAATCGAATTGGAACTTGACGCCACCGGCCTAAGCGGTGGTTTTGAGGACGGATACGTCGACCTGGTCAACTTCCAAGTCAACGGGCCCGCTGGCGTGATCCCTGAGCCCGGCTCGCTGGTCCTCTTTGTCCTCCCCGCTGCTGCTCTCAGCTTAGCCGGGCGTCGACGAAACCGCTGATCTCCGAATCGGCCGAACTTGTCACTGCACTCATCAGCGATCTCTCGTCCACCGGCGAGGGATCGCTTTTTCGTGGGGCGGGCTGTGGGACTGGAGAGGCCATGGTCAGTCAGGAACACTCAGTAGCCAAACTCGTTGACGAAGGGTTCCAGATGGCCAAGCACCGGCTCTAAGTATTTTTGGTAATTCTGCCAGCGGCCGACAGCTCTGCGGGTGACCGGCTGGGAAACGGCCTCGTAGGTCGGCGAGAAGACGTGCTTTTGGACCACCTGTTTCCGGTAGCCAAGCACTTGCGTATCCCAAGGCAAGTTCAGAAAGCTCAACGCCCTGCGTGTGGCCGACTCGAGATCGTCAACGAGATCTTCGTAGCGAAACTCTGCCCAAGGGCTTGGCAGCATCTCCCGAAACTTCAACCAAGCTCGCATATCCAGGGCGTAACGCTGCGCAGTCCGCTCCAGCGTGAGAAAACAGACGCTCACCGGATTCAGGGCTAGGTAACGAAGAAAACAGCTGAGCACAACATCACGAGGGTCCCGGATGGCCAGCAGGATTGTCATCTCCGGGAACACACGCAAAACCGCCGGCAGCATGAGGTTCATCGCCGGGTTTTTGTCCAGATGCACCCGTCCTGCAATCGGCTCGCCGAGCATGTCTTCCATGGTCTTCAGGTAATACGCCCTTTCCTGCAGCAGTATCTGGGGGGTCAGGGAATCCAGGACTTGGATGACGTCCGTCTGTGGAGTTAACCCCTGACCCAACCGAGGAAAGATCGCGGTGGAGAAGACGTCCCGCTCTTCGGAACTGATCAGTCCAGGATGGGTATCGAGCACCTGTTCCAGCAGCGTCGTCCCAGATCGAGGAAAACCAGTCAACATGGCCACTGGCTGTTGTTCGGCTTGGCGCAGGAAACCATGCCAGCGGAGGAAATCCTCAGGCTGAATCGACTCAACCAGACGAGCAAACCGGCCCAGGACGATATCGGCCGCCTGGCGTTCAGCGGCATCCCGGACCAGGAGAATCCGCTTGCAGTCAAGGATGGCCGACCAGGCCTCATCGTAGGCGCCTTGGGCATCGAGCAACTCCGCCAGCTCTCCCCAGGCCTCGGCTTGGATGAGGGGGTTTTGGGGCGGCGATTGCAGCAGATTCCTGAGGGTCGTTTCTGCTTGGTCGGGCTGTTTGAGCCGCCGCTGAACACGAGCGAGCAGAATCGCGGTTCCCTCCAGGCGGGGATGTTGTTGGAGGAGTGTTCTAGCCAGCTCATAGGCTTGCTCGAGTTTGTGACTCCGTTCGTACAGGGTTGCCAGCTCGAACCGAGCCTGGGGAGGCGTTGCGGTAAGTTGGCAGGATTTTTCGAAGCAGGAGATTGCCTTATGGTTCAGGCGGAGCATACGGTAGGTTTCGCCTGCCAGGTGTTGGACCTCGGCTTGGTCGCCAGCTGTCTGCAGCAGCAGCTCGATGATTTGGATTGCTCTGGGATAGTTGAAGCGAAAGCCGTGGGCTCGGGCAGCATCGACGAGGGTCCGCACGTCTGTAGGGTGCCGGCGGACGGCTTCGTCAAAGCAGCTCAGTGCTTCGGTGTAGCGACCCTGTGAGAAAAGCGTCTGTGCTGTTTGCAAGAAGCCTGAGTCAGATTGTCTGGCGGTGGGAGGAACAGCCGAAGCCGATGAGGTGGGCCGATTCTTGCGTTTTGGGGGAACACGTTTGGCCCCGCGTTTAGCGGCCATCGCGATGCAGCTTCCAAGGCAGGGTAACGAGAAACGATTGTTCCTGAGTATATAGCCTGCTGTGGAGTTTCTCGACGGCCTCTGCCGAGCAAGAAAGTGTGGATCGACCCTTGGTGTTGGTTCTTGGGCCGATCAGGCTTGCAGTGGTCGACGGCAGGAAGAGTGGGGAGGCCCACAGATCCGTAGGCCTCCGCCGTCCAGGCCGTCAGAGAGGCAAGCGTTGCGTTCTCTTGGCACAGCGAGTTTCCTGGGTGGTGCGGCTATTGCACCAACTTCTGGGCCCCCTGGAGGATTTGTTTGACCTCGTCTGGGGAGGGAGCACTTTCGCTGGAGAAGTTATAGAGAACTGTTTTGCCTTTGTAGTGCATGATGGTGAGTTCGGCCTCCTCACTGACCCGGAACCTTGCCGCGTCTCCGGTGGTGGTCAGTGCGATGTTCTCAATGCCGTTTTTCTTGGCGAGCTGTTCGATCTTCTGGCGATAACTGTCGTCCGGATCGCCTGTGAAGTTCAGGACAGCGGCAACTTTGTTGTTTTTGTTGGCAGCCACAAACTCGTCGATCTTTTTGACCAAACTGGCCAAATCGTCGCTCGGTGTCTTCGCAAACATGAAGACCACGGGGCGACGGCCGAGCCGTCACGTATAGCAGAGAGACTGACCGACTTTCACACCATCATCGGCACCGGCGCATTTCACAGTCGAGTAGGAACCGATCCTTCCCCCGACAGCGACACCACTTGGGACCTCCCCGGCTTGGGCAGAGCACCCAGCAGCCAGCAAGACCATCGCGAACACGGAATTGTACGACCTCATAGAACTCCTCTTAGGTTGAACGGTTTTGCGGAGCAAATCCCTTCCTGATTGGCTCCACTCCGCAACAGGATGAACAATCGGAGACCGCCGATCCTTCGGTCGTCGACATTCTATAGGGGGAGCCGTTTTGGGTCACCGATCATTCTGCTGGAGGCAAGTCGCCCTTGCTTGGCCCAAGTGGCGGGGTTGCTACCTCCAGTCTGACGGCCTGCTGGCTCACGTTTTTGGCCAGCGATGATCCTGGCGGGGTGTTCCATCCGACAGATCGCAGTGGCGAAGGGACTGGAGTTGGCTGTTTGTGCTGTCCGGGCTTCTGTCCCCGATGAGCAACGTGCCTGGAGCCTGAAGAGGATTTCTCCAGCGCCTGTTCCAGTCGCGTTCCCTGTTGAGCGTCCTGACGCTGGCCAATCCACTGCAGGACGGGCCGATTCCTTGCTCTGCTGCGACTGCCCCACATCCATGAGAAATCCCTGGCAAAGGCCAGGCGGCAACAATCGGTGATCTCCACCCGGTCAGATGGATCGCCGGTTTCCTGGTTGGTGCTTAGAAAGTTCGCCTAGGGAATGCGAGTGAAGCCTTTCGGACGAGAGGTCCGATTCCAGTGCACATCAACATCAGTTCGCCCTCCTCTTGGGGCAGAGAGGAAGCCATGTCGGCCACTTGGAACGTGACTTCAGCGAGTATCGTCGGGACATCCCATCTGGCCCGTGGGAAAGGCTGCCAAGACGCTTGTCGCGTCAGCGAGCTGCCGTCCTCGCGACACAACGGCCTTTGCTTGTCATTGCCTGTTCAGATGGAGCAGGAAGTGCTTCGCATTCAGAACATGAGTCGCAGTTAGCGTGTCAGAGTTTTGTGGAGCTGGTCGAACGGCGATTTGGCGCACGGGAATTGGAGGGTGTCACGGGCGGATTTCTGGAAAGACTTGTCATTGCGACCCGTTGCCGTTTGGAGGAGCATGCGGCGAACCAAGGCTGGTATCTTCAGCAGCTGGCCTGCACGTTTCTGGGGGCGGTTGTTGGTCGTTCCCGAGCGATTTTTGTGCAGATTGGTGACGGGGCCTTTGTTTGGCGGGGAACTACAAGCAAAGCTTTTCAACCTGTTCTTTGGCCACAAACCGGGTATCGCACCAACGGAACGTACTTTTTGAGGGACGACTCTTACCAGGAGCGTTTGCGGTCGGCAGTTGTGGACGCCCCTGTCCAGCAACTTGCGGCCTTTACCGATGGACTGGAGCGGCTGGTTCTCGATTTCGACAGCGGGGGCGTTCGCGGACCTTTTCTTCAGCCGCTATTTCAGCAGCTCCAAGAAAGCGGTCGGCCCTCACCGGCGGAATCCCTCCAGGAATTTTTGACTTCGCCAGCGATCAACGCCCAAACACGCGACGACAAGACGTTGATCCTTGCCGCCAGAAAGGGCTTGCCCAAGGGCATCCACCAAAGAATCTTTCTACGAGGAAGCTCTCCTCGTCGAAGCACAAGGGAGGCCATCCACGCGAGCCGGTAAGAGACTGTCGCCAGCAAGTCTCAGAGTTGTTCGGTCTTGCTCCTGAAGAAGTTCATGCAAACGTCAGGAGTGCGAGAACCGTGCTCGGATTCCGTATTCGGTTTTCGGTTTTGCAACAGAATCGAATCGATCGAGCAAACGCGAATCATACGGCTACCAGATCCAAATCATCTGGCGAGTGTCGACGGGTGAGCTCTCGCGGTCGGAAACCCGTCACTACCAAAGTCAGGAAGATCGGGAACTGCCAACGATCACAGGCTTCCAGAAACTGTCGCTCTTCCTCAGGCCCAAGCACCACCTCGGCGGCCATCTGCCGAGCGACCTCGCGGTCGGGCCCGACACCCGGCTGATGAGGTTGGCCGTGCTCGTGATAGCAGAGGTACCAGACTCAGCCACGAAGGTAGACTCGAACTCGGCCAAGTCGGAAGGATGGGGGACTCTGGCGGCGGGTTTTACCGGGGGTGGACTTGGACATTTCCAGGCTCTCCTCAGAGAAGCTCTCCGCTACAAAACGCTACAAAAATCGCTACAAACGGAAACTTCTGAGGAGGCCCCAGAAACGCAAAGGCCCATTAGCAAAGGACTTATGCTAATGGGCAGCAGGCAAGAGCGGAGAGGGCAGGATTCTCAACGAGCAGCGCCCGCCGCCCCCCTGCCTTCACCTCTGTGTCCTCGTTGCAAAACGTTGCCAAGACTGGCTAAGAACGCGAAACGCCCGGCAGCCGATCAGCAGGTGCCGGGCGTTCGCTGGTCGGTGGCTTCTTTCCACAGAAAAGAAACGAGCTCCCGACGAGGACTCGAACGAGTCAACGTCACTGCCATCTCTGACACTGTGTTCAGCGAATCGCGGGAGCAAAGCGCTGCAGAATCCGTGGCCACCCCCCCCATTCAGAGGACTGAAGCGGATGCCCGCCTCCCAGCAATCATCGCGATTTGGCTGTCGCTGCCGGAGCAAGCTAAAACCGCATTGCTGGGATAAGCGGCAATCTTACTGTCAACCCCCAAGAAATTTATCATCAAGCTGAATTGTGACCCGTCGAGGAGCGGGCTCTGTTGGTGGATTTCTTGCTTCGATCTCTCAACCAGCCAGACCCAAAGATCGACCGGAGGTGGGCGGATGTCGCGCAGCGACGGCTGGCGCCGCTCGTTCCAAGTGAGTGGGGTTTCCGGACCGGCTGGTCAGTTTCCCGTTCGGACGACTGTTGGAATCGGTACGCCGGGGGGCAGGTGGAGTCTGTTGCCACACAGTTCTCAATGTGCAGACCGATTCGTCCGAGGAATCTCATAACCGATCGAGAGGGCTACGGATGCCCGTCGCTCCCACTGTGCTGACGTGGGTGTAGATCATGGTTGTACTGACGTCAGCATGCC
>CAZYKP010000070.1:0-46700 GCA_964648025.1 uncultured Pirellulales bacterium
TCAGGACCGTATCCACTCAGGACCGTATCCACTCAGGACCGTATCCACTCAGGACGCTTCCCTGTTCAAAGTCGGCATCGGTGATTCACAAAAGATGGCTCGCAACTCACCGCAGGCCCTTTTGGCCCTGCTGGGCAATCAGGCAAACGATTTCCACCAACGATTTTTCCCAGCAAGCATTTTCTTTAAAAAATCTGCATGAAGGTCCTTTTCCTGGGGAAACAAAGTGTATCTTTGTGGTTGGGATTGGGGCTGATTACTTGACCTCACCCCAGCACCAGCTACGCTAGACAAACCATCTTCTCCGCTGGATTGGGGCTTTGGCTTGGCTTTGCTGGTTGCGATGATGGCCGCTGGTGCCAGAAAGATTTAAGAAGAAAAGATTGTTTGGCTGGTTTCTCCTTCGACAGAACATCCCACCCAAAGAAACACTGATGCGTGCGGCAGATTGCAGCCTCTGCCGCCGAAATCGCGTAGGGCCCGAAGAGTGAAAGGGGGAGAGGGAATCGGTTCCTGAAAGTTCTCCTGAGTTTTCTTCGGCGACGACTTTCCCTCCCAACACGTGATGGACCCAATGTAGAAAGGCTTGGAGATCCCCCGTCTTTTACAGCACAGGGTCAATCACTTGCGAAGCAGGGGTTTGCCAAGGCAGCACCCGACCTTCTCCCAGATGTTGGTCACCCAGATGTTGGTCACCCAGATGTTGATCGACACGATGGTCTGCACCCAGACACCAACCCCTGCGATAGCTGAAGGCAAGGGCTCCTCGGCTGCCAAGTAAAGTCTGTCTTCTTACAGGTTGCTTCGCAGAGCAGTGCCTACCGGCCAAGCCCATTGGGCAACCCCCACACTGGTGGCACACTGCGGGAACAAAACGGACGAAAGCCCAGAAACAACAACAGCAGGATATCGGGCTGGTGAGACACACCAGCAGGTCGATTTCCAGAGAACACACTCAGGCAAACGTCACCACCAGGCCAATGCGACCAAGCCAATCTAACACCAGGCTCCTGACAAACCCACTCCGCCAGAAACTCACTTTTGCTGAAGCGCAGTTTGGCCCAGCCATTATTGGCACCACTGTCACCGGCCAAAACGTCACGGGTCTAACAGGCCACTGGGAACGATTCGATTCGCCAGAATCATTGACACGAGGAATCTGACCATGCCAGCGGTGACCACCTCCGAACAGTTCCTCAACGTCCTTCAGCGAAGCAAACTTGTTCAACCAGATCAGTTGGAAGTGTTCCTGGAGCCATTCCAGCCGGGGGAAAACGGCCAGGGAAACCGCCCCGGGGGCCCCCAGGTCGGCTTGCCCGAAGATCCTCGGCAATTAGCCCGTGAGCTGATTCAGGGCGGCTTGATCACCAAATTCCAGGCTCAGCAATTACTTCAGGGAAAGAGCCGTGGGTTCTTTGTCCAGGGCAAATATAAGCTCATGTCCCTGCTGGGCGCAGGCGGGACCGCCCGAGTCTATCTCTGTCACCACCAAGGCCTCGACCGGAAGGTTGCCTTAAAATTCCTGCCCCTGCAGACCGCCGGTGAGGAATTGCTGAAGCGGTTTTACCGTGAAGCCAAGGCCGTCGCCTCGCTGAATCATCCCAATATCGTCCACGTCTTTGATATCGACCGCGTGGGCGAATTGCATTTTATGGTGTTGGAGTATGTCGACGGACCCAACTTGCATGACCTGGTCAGCAAAGCGGGGCCTCTCCCTCCCGTCCAAGCAGCCGATTACATCCGGCAGACAGCCGAGGGCTTGAACCACGCCTACCAAGCCGGTTGGCTCCATCGCGACATCAAACCCGGCAACCTTCTGCTGGCCAAAGACGAAACCATTAAGATCCTCGATCTTGGCCTGGCAAGGTTTTTCAATGGCGAACCTGGGGAATTGACCCTTACTCATGAGGTCGGCGGAACCGTGCTGGGAACGGTCGACTACATGTCTCCTGAACAGGCCCTCCGCAGCGCCGACGTCGATATCCGCAGTGACCTTTACTCGCTGGGGGCAACTTTATATTACTTGCTAGCAGGCCGGCCGCCTTTGGCGGAAACCGATGTCTCGGCTGCCACCAAGCTCCTCTGGCTTCAGTTACGTGAGCCGACACCGTTGCATCAACTTCGACCGGAGGTGCCCATGCAGCTCTCGGCCGTGGTGAACAAGATGCTCGCCAAAGACCCCAACCGACGCTTCCAAACACCTGCGGAGGTCTCCGAAGTGCTCCGCAGGTGGGCCGTTGGCGAACTGACCCCCCAAGATCTCCAACCTCCCTCGGGACTGACCCAGACTGTGACCGTTTCCGGGCAGGAGAGCCAGAGACTGGCTAGCCAAGCACCCGGGTCCCAGCCAGTCACTCAGACAGGCAGTCCACAGACAGCCTCGCCAGATAGCGATCTGTCCTGGGAGAATCTCACTCGGCCGGGCGGCTACCCGAGCGGAGCCAACCCGGAGGATCCGTCTCTGGATGGATGGACACCTCGAGCAGGTTTTTCCCAGATCCCCGGCCTGGAAGAAATCGATGAGGAGAGCGTGATCGACTGCGAGACGGCTGTGTTGAGGTGGCAGGGGGCAGCGATGGCTGATACTCAGGCCGGGCAGTCCAGCTGGAAGGGTTGGGCAAGCTTGCGGTCTGGGGATGTCACCTCCTTCAAGCAAGCCCTGGCTAGGCTGCCGTTATGGCTCCTGCTGACCATCAGCGGAGGCGGCTGGGTCCTTGCCGCTGTCTTAGGCTTGGCCCTGGCGGCGCACCTGCAAAATGGATCGGCTCGGTTGCAACCCTCGGCAGTGAGTGAGGATTCCTCAGCAGCCAATCCCGCTGACCAACTGCCTCCCGAAGCCGCCTGGCAGTCTATCTCTGGAGCTTCAGGCCAACCCAAGTCTGCCAACGCCGAATGACCCCTGGACCTATGCCTGAACCGCCAGCTGCCAGTCTTGCGTCTGTCTTCGCACCCCAGTCTGCCCTTTTGCCAACAGGCTTGGACTCCAACGCAAGTGCGTCCTTGTTACCCTTGCCTCCAGCGGGTTTCCAGCATGACTTCCCCTGTCTCTGGCGACAACGGATTACCCGCCGAAGTCCCTTCTCCTCACCCACCGACTGTTCTCACAGAAGTGCAAGTTGCCCTTGAGCAAACGACGCCCAGACAAACTACGCCCGGTCAAACTACGCCCAGACAAACTACGCCCGGTCAAACTACGCCCGGACAAACTGCATTAGGCCAAGCAGGCCTATTGGTATTGGGTGTGGTGCTGTTGAGTTTCACCTCGGCCGCCTCAGCCTCCAGCCTCCCCGAAACCCAGGTTCCACCAACACCACCTGCCAGAGCAGGCCTTGGCGATGCGTCCGTTGACGAGACAGGCCTTGGAGAGACGCCGTTACGGCACATCTTGGACTCGCGCGGGAATCGTTGGAGTTCTCCGACCGGCCCAAGCTCGACCGGCCCAAGCTCGACCGGCCCAAGCTCGAATGGCCCAAGCTCGAATGGCCCAAGCTCGACCGGCCCAAGCTCGACCGGCCCAGATTCTGGCAGAGGCCCAACCTGGAGGATTTTGAGACAAGCGATCCAGCAACATCTGGGTGGGCCGGGTCCCATCGGGGACAGCCCACCGAGCGTCCTCTCTGCAGAGTTGCTGAGCATATCATTAGCGAAAATAGCTCCTGCTGATCAAGTTCGGCTGTCCGAAGCGAAAACTGCCCTGGAAGACGAACCGACTGCCCGCGATATCGCGGTCGACAGTGACGTTCTCTGGACTTCTTTGGCGGCGTTTTTGGTGTTCTTCATGCAAGCCGGCTTCGCCATGCTTGAGGCTGGCCTCACTCGCGCTAAGAACGTATTGAACATCTTAATGAAGAACCTGATGGATTTTTCCATAGGTACTTTGGCCTTTTGGCTGGTTGGCTTTGGCCTGATGTTTGGGTCCAACAGCGGTTTCGGGCTTGGGCTGATCGGCTTGGATTGCTTTGCTTTTGACGCGGCCGATGCGGATCATCTGGCCCCTGAGAAAACAGCCGCTCAGGGCTGGGCGTTTTTCCTCTTCCAAACAGTCTTTGCTGGAACAGCAGCAACAATCGCCTCGGGGGCCATGGCGGAGCGGACGCGGATTGCTGCCTATGTGATCTACTCAGCAGCCGTCACAGCAGTGATCTACCCAGTCTTTGGCTCGTGGGCCTGGGGGTCGCTGTGGCTGGGCAACGGCTGGCTTGAGAAAGGCATCTGGGAGCTTCCGGGCTTTCATGATTTTGCAGGCAGCACCGTCGTCCATTCCGTCGGTGCTTGGGCCGGCCTGGCGGGGACTTTAGCTCTTGGCCCGCGTTTGGGGAAATTCTCTCGGGGAAGGATTTACGCTGTTCCTGGTCACAACATGCCCCTGGCGGTGCTCGGTGCGTTCGTGCTGTGGCTGGGTTGGTTTGGCTTCAATCCGGGAAGCACCGCCAGCGTTCGCCCTGTGCCGGTCAGCTTAGCGGCCATCGCCGTGATGACCAACCTTGCCGCTTGCTCAGGTCTGCTCTGCGCCACTGCGTTGAGCTGGCGGTTGTTTGGCAAACCGGATCCCTCTTTCGCCATCAACGGAGCCTTAGCCGGCCTGGTGGCCATCACCGCCTGCTGTGACGTCGTCAGCCCCCTGGGCGCCATCCTCACCGGGGGAATTGCTGGCCTGCTCGTGGTCGGGAGCTGTTTGGCTTGGGAAACCATCGGCGTCGACGACCCAGTTGGCGCTATCTCGGTCCATGGTGTCTGTGGCGTTTGGGGTACCCTCGCAGTCGGCTTCTTCCACCAGAAAGTCGGCCTCTTCTACACCGGCCAACTCACACAACTGGCTGCCCAAACAGTCGGCATCCTCTCGGCCTTCCTGTGGGTCTTCCCGATCAGCGCTTTGCTCTTTTGGGGGATCAAGTCAGCTCTGGGCTTACGAGTGCCGACCCACGTTGAACGAGAAGGGCTGGATATTCACGAACACGGCTTGCTTGCCTACCCGAACCATTGGGTCCTCTCGCCGTCTGATCGCAACAAATCTAGCCGGTCTGGGCCCCTCACTCCGATGCCACAAACGCCCGGCTCGGCTCCCCCGGGCTCAACTTTTCGGGAGGCCACCAGGCAGCCTGCCACTCCAGAGGCCACCCCACCTCCTGGCATCGATCCGGCGAGACCGACTTCAGTTGGCTCCAGTTTGGCGGGCTCTCCACTGGTCCAGATTGGAGCCAGCAGTGAGGTCAGTGAACACTCGACAAGCGATACCCATATCCCCGATGCGGCCTCAGCAAAACAGCTCGCTCAAGGGTCTAACCAGCCCGCTTCGGCTGCGGATCCTGACAATTCTCGCAACCCCGAGGACCTTGGGTCGGCCTCAGAGAGCTCGGCTGGGGTCGGTTCTTCTTCACCGCGATCCTCCCCGGAATTCTCTTCCCCCGAGGTTTCTGCCTCGGAAATCTCTTCCTTGGAAATCTCTTCCTTGGAAATTTCTTCTTCGGAGATCTCTTCCTCAGAACACTCTTGGATCTCCGATGGAGAGCCGATCACGCTGAGTTTGGATGCAGAAGTCGGTTCTTCTGAGGAGCCGACCACCCTCAGCGGCCAAGGATTATCGCCCCCCTCGACGAACCCTTCTGATCAAGAAGTGCCCAACCAACAACCAGCTCAGGACCAGCGGTCGGACGAGCCACTGGAGGTTGAGCCTGAGGACCCGGCAAGACGGGAAACCTGACTGGACGCAGGGATCGAAGCTTTTGCGCGGAATCCGTTTCTCACCAGTGATTTCAGCAGTTTCGTGGGCTGGCCGAGCAGTGCCTTGTTCAACGGTCGGTTCTCGTGGAATCGGGGGATTCACGTCGAACCGACGGCCAAAATCCAAGGAAACAAAGCACTCCTGCTGCCTTGGGAACATTCTTGCTCTTCCAAACCGCGGGAACTGCCGCAATCACTGTTGATCTGGCAGCCTTTCCACGGTGCCGGAGGAGCCAAGATTTTCCTCAACCTTACTGATTCCCCGAAAAGTCTTCGACGAAGCAGGGCATTTCGTTCGGCAATCCGGGCTTGCTGTGGTGCCTCAGGCTGCCCCCTTGAGGTCATCACAAACAAGGGCAGACGGAAAGCCCCTGGGTCGGAAACTTCTCCGAAGGTCAGTAGAAGGAAGCCTTGAGGTCATACACCAGCAGGACATCCATATCGCGGAGGAAGAGTTTGCCGTCGGCGACAACAGGATGGGACCAAGACCGGTGGTTGCTTCGCTGGGGTTGATCGAAACGGCTTTTCTCTTGGTAGCCTTGGGGGCTGGCCGCGACCAAGGCAATGGGCCCGTTTTCGCTGCGGAGAATGAGGTTTCCATCCGCATAGATGATCGACCCCTTCCCGACCGAACGGTTCTCCCATTGGATCTTTCCAGAAGGGAGTTCGATACAAGTGAGAATACCAGGATCGTTGGATCCATACAGATGCCCGTCGACGATCACCATACCTCCATGGTGATTTTTCATTTTGTCGGTATGAAAGACCTGGGTCGCAACCGTCGCACCTTGTTGGGAGGCCAGACGTAGCAGTGTCCCACCAGTGCCGTAGTTGGAGGCGCTGAAGATATGGTCCTTCCAGAACAAAGGCGTGGAGCAGTTGGCCGTGCCATTGGAGGAACTGTCGTCAGCCCATAGAAATCGGCCATCTGTGGCGGCAACGCCGATGACGCCTTGACTGGTGAAGTTCACGTACTGAGGCACGCCGCCGACTTCGCAGCGAATGGCAGAAGCGTAAGCCGCTCGGGGATTGCCTGGAACCACGGATCGCCAAATCACCGCGCCGTTGGTCTTGTTCAAAGCGGCCATCGTTGCCTGCGATCCTCCTGGAGTGCAAATCAAGCGATCGCCATCGATTAACACCGACTCGCTGATTCCCCACTGGATGTTTCGGCCGCCAAACTCCTGCAAGATGTTTTTCTGCCACAGCCGCCTGCCCGTTTTGAGCTCCGCACAAAGAAGATTCCCATTGGCACCGAGGGCGTAGACCCGTTGTCCGTCAATCGTGGGTGTCCCGCGAGGCCCGTCGCCTTGCCCGTCGCGATAGATGGGGCCGTTTTCAGCCTTCCACAAAGGTCGGCCGGTACGAAGGTCCATCGCCAGCACGGCCTCGACGTTCCCCTGGTTGCCCATGGTGACAACAACACCATGAGCAACCGCGACACCGGAGTATCCTGCCCCTAACGATTTTTGGGACCAAAGGAGGCGAGGCCCCCCAGCCGGCCACTCTTGCAGCAAGCCCGTCTCGGTCGAAACATTGTTGCGGTTGCTCCCGCGAAACCCAGGCCAGATATTAGACTTGTCGTCCGTTGCTGGAGTTCCAGCCGAACGTACGGAGGGCGAACCTCGTTTCGGGAAAGGTTTTCCGGGCGAGTCAGGTTCTGAGGTCCTGGATCGCGTGGATGGTCTCCTGGAAGTGTTCGGCTGAGTTTTAGCGGTTCGGACGTTCACTTTTCTGACACGATCTCGACTGTCGGTGAAGATCGTCACTTGGCTGCCTGGCTTGATCTTGCTGAAATCCGCTGACTTGCGGTCCAAGGTCACCTGGGCACCGGGACCCACTTCCAGCTCCAGCGACGTCTCGGCAGAGGTTTTGACCACCAAGGTCCGGCCGCGGATGGACTCAACGGTCCCGCCGATGATGCCTGCCCCGGAGAGTGAGACCGAGAGCCCCAGGATCACCAAGCCAGCCAGAAGAGAAGTTGTCAAGCGTTTCATGCCGGAGCCCTGCGGTGTCAAGAGTGTCAGTTTGAGGCACGCCCTCGGATCTTCCTCACGGGGCCTTTTGAGAGGGTTGCAAAAGAGTCTTTGTGAGGATTCTCGAGAATCGGCTTGAGATCATGGACCACCGACGACAGCAAATTCTGTGACTGCCTCGTCTGGAGAAAAGAACTCCACACCAAGTTCCTCGGCAGCACGAGTCGTATCGACCCGAAGCGTCAAGCGATGTTTGCCCAACTCAACGGCCGTGGTGAAGCTTCTCTCGGTGGGCATCTGCCGCCCGTCGAACCACACCGTGACGCCTTGGGTTGAGCTCAGCTTCACACCGATGGGTCCACCATGAGTTATCTCAATTTCTCCGTACAGATAAAGGACCTTGGATTCGGCCTGGGCCACCAACTCTGCAAGAGGAAGTGAGCCAGCGACTTTGGCATAGACAGAACCCCAATGATCGGTCGGGGCATTGGTCAGTCCATCGCTGAAGGCTTCCTCATCGGGCACTTCGTCAACAAGCTGCTGTGGGACTGGCTTCAGCAACCGCCAGCGTTGGATCGTTGGCCGTGAGTTAATAGCGTATTCCCCGGGACGACCGAGCATGGAGAGGAATTGCACCAAATCGACAAGTTCTTGTTCGGTGGTAAAACGGGTCAGACCCTTGGGCATCAGCGAACCACCGGTCTCAATCTCGTTCTCCTCATCGGCTGGAATCTCGACTTCTTGGCCCTCAGCGGTCCGCAGGACGAGCCGATCGTCGGTTTCCTCAATGACCAGGCCCTGGTGAACTTTGCCCTCAGCTGTCACGACGGTGACCATCTTGTACTGCTCTTTGACAGCCAGTGCCGGCTGCAGGATGGAGTTGAGCAGATAATCCACTGGTGAGCTGCCGCCAACAGCGCTGAGGTCCGGGCCGATGTTCCCGCCAGCTTGACTGAGGGCGTGGCAGTTGAAACAACTCAGTTCCTTCCGACGGAAGACCATCTCTCCTCGTTGTGGGTCTCCGCTGGATTCGACCAACTGCACAAGTCGAGCGATTTCTTGCTGACTGGGTGGTTTCGGCTCGGCAGCAATCCCGGCGGCCTCGCTGAATGCTCTGGTCAAGGCTGCATCGGTTCGCCCGATGGCGTACATGTGTCTGAGAGCCAACTTGGCGACATCTTCCTGAAGGGTCACCTGATTCAACGCCTGGCCCAACTGGGCCGGCCCATCACGAAATGCCAGAAACGCATCGATGATCCCACCGACTTCGTCCAGAGGGGTCGCATCGGCGAGGGCCTCAGCTGCCCGACGAGCGGCCAGTTGCCTGTCGACTTGCGTCAGGGCTGCAGCCCCAGCAAACCGCAACGGCAAGGGTTGATCCCGCCTAGAGAACCTGGCGAGGACTTTCTGACTTTCAGGACCCCCTAACTGCCCAATGGCTTCAATGGCGGCCTGTTGAACTTCTCCCTTCGAATCGCCCAGGGCGAGTTTCTCCAAAGTCTCCAGCAAGCTGGCCACCTTCCATAATCCAGCCAGCTTCACTGCTTGGACGGAAACCTGAGGATCTTTTGCTGTCAACAAAACCTCAAGTTGCGACAGATCCCCGGAGGGCTTGAGTTTGCGGTTTTGGGCCGCTTGGACTAGAGCTTTGAGACTGGCCACTTGCCCTGCTCGGGCCATGCCATCCTCGGCGGTGCACTTCTGCAGCACGTAGGCCAAATCATCGGCATTGCCCCGCTGGCAGAGCAACCCGACCACCAGCCCCAACCGCTCCTCGGGAAGCCGCCCACTGTCGATCAGCCGTCGGTAGGCCGCCCCAGGAGTCTGCCCCAACGCCACCGCCGGAGCATCCCAGAGCTCCAGGCCGGCCAAAACCGCGGCCAGAACAACGATCGTTTTGAAACTCATTCGGCAAACGGATAACACAGTCATCAGAAGTCCAACACCTTATTTGCAGGACAAATTGTGTGCCTCAAAACCCTCTCAATACAGAATCACTCAACGGAGCGTTGCTTCTGGAGGCATCGACCAGTCAAAGATTCTCTCACTGAGCAATCATGGACAGCCTCGGTTGCCGCGTGAAAACAGCCGGTTCGGTCAAAACAGGCACCCCGTCGAGAACAGCCTCTTCGTTGAGGCCAAACTCCGAGAGTCTGTCCGAAATCGTGGCGGAGGCACAACCGCTGGTGGCTAACAAGTCTTGATGCAACGAATCCTCGTTGTGCCGGGGCACTTTTCGGACAGTCACTTACTGGGGAATGCCTTTGAGATGGGCGGTGATCAGGGCGACATCGGCAGGCGTGATTCCACTGATGCGTGCAGCCTGTGCGAGACTGGTCGGTCGAATCCGCGAGAGCTTCTCGCGAGCTTCGGTTCGTAATGTGGCGATGGCCTGGTAGTCAAAAGACGCGGGAATACGCTTTTCGGCCAAACGTCGCTGTCGGTCCACCTCGACCTGCTGGCGTTCGATGTATCCGGCATATTTGATGTCGCAAGTCACCTGAGCGGCTACCTCCTCGGAAACCTCGGCAAGCGGCCGATGAAGCGGGATGACGTCAGGCCATTGTGTCTCGGTCCGGGCCAGGATCCGCTGAAGAGAGAAACCTTCGACGAAAGTTTTTGCAAGCGTATTTTGGACCTCGGCGATTTGCGAATCCTTCCGCGAGAAGGTCTCCCAGCGGTGATCGTCGACCAGGCCCCAAGCTCGCCCCAGGGGTGTGAGTCGCCGATCGGCATTATCATGTCGCAGCATCAAGCGGTATTCGGCCCGGCTGGTGAACATCCGGTAAGGCTCATCCACCCCACAGGTCACCAAGTCATCAATCAGCACACCGATGTAGGCATCGCTTCGATCCAGAACAACGGGTTCTTGGCTGGCTGCGATTCGAGCAGCATTGACGCCACCGATCAGGCCCTGAGCGGCAGCCTCCTCATAGCCGGTTGTGCCGTTGAGCTGCCCAGCAAAGAACAGGCCCTGGACCAGCTTGGTCTCCAACCAAGGATGAAGTTGGTCCGGAGGAGCGTAGTCGTACTCGACCGCGTAGCCGTAACGCAGAATCTGCGCGTTTTCTAGACCGGCAACCATTCGCAACATCGTATCTTGAACATCTCGCGGAAGGCTCGTGGAGATGCCGTTGACATACACTTCGTGCGTGCGACGACCCTCAGGTTCCAGGAACAACTGATGCCTGGGCTTGTCCGCAAATCGCACGACTTTGTCTTCGATCGAGGGGCAGTACCGAGGACCGCTGGAGGTAATCTGGCCGCTGTACATCGGCGCGCGGTGGAGATTCGCCCGGATCAACTCGTGGACATCCTCATTGGTGTAGGTTATCCAACAAGGTAACTGAGTTTGTTCGATGCAGCTGGTCAGAAACGAAAACGGCTGAGGATGGTCATCCCCGGGTTGCGGCTCCAGCTGGGCATAGTCGATGGTTCGGCCATTGAGACGGGCGGGAGTCCCCGTCTTGAAACGTTCCAAACGGAAGCCCAGTTGCTGTAAGCTGGCGCTCAGCCCTCCGGAGGTGCCCTCTCCAGCGCGGCCGCCGGCGGTCTTGGCCTCGCCGGTGTGCATCATCGCCTGCAAAAAGGTCCCTGTGGTCAAGACGACCGAGGCTGCCCGATACTCCACATCACCACGAACCCGCACACCCCGAATCCGGAAAACCGGCCCCACGCCCGCGGCGGGCTTCGGACAGGCCTCCACCAACAAACCCTCAACCGCTTCCTGGCGGAGATCCAGGTTCTGCTGAGATTCCACCAGGAACTTGATTTCCTGCTGGTAGGCTTTTTTGTCAGCCTGGGCCCTGGGGCTGTGCATGGCAGGGCCCTTACGCCGGTTGAGCAGGCGGAACTGCAGGCCGGTTCGGTCGATGGCAACGCCCATCATCCCGCCGAGGGCATCGATTTCGCGGACGATTTGCCCCTTGGCCACACCACCGATGGCCGGGTTGCAGCTCATGGCCCCGACGGTATCGCAGCTTAAGGTCAACAGTGCCGTGCGAGCGCCAAGCCGAGCTGCAGCCACAGCGGCCTCAGTGCCTGCGTGCCCGGCTCCGACGACGATGACATCATAGTCGTAACTTGAAGTCTTCATCTGATCGCTGAGCTTTCTCTCAGATCTCCCCAGAGGGGAACTTCTTGGCAGAGACGATTGGAGACTTCAGGCCCAAGGCAGCCACCAAGTCACAAGCAAGTGGGAGTCACAAGCAAGTGGAAGTACTTCATGGGCCTCAGAGACGCTGTTGACCGAGGGCGAGGACCGAAAGCCCGTTCGGCAGGATTTGAAGCCCCTCCCGGTTGAAGCTTCTCGGAGAATCCAGAGGTCCTAAGCAACTGGTGACTCACTCCACCTTGAGTTCGGGGAGTTGATGAATGGTGTTGTGAATCCGCCCGCGGATTGGGTCGCCAGCAGCTGATTGGAGATCGTAGCGGATTTCCATACACCAGGTTGGCTTCAAGTCTTCCACGTTCAGCTCCAATGTCCGGCCGTCCTGGGAAAGCTCCACGTTGCTGACAGTCAGGGGCCGTTCGTCGTAATGGCGAGACCCATAGCGACTGCTGCGGCGGAGCGACCACACTTTCAGATTGTACCGCCTGGGATCATTGGCAACTCGGGCATTGAGCTTCTCGGAGAACGTCAGCCGCAGCCGCTGAGGGTGGGCCTTTAAGCTCACAGGCACCCCAAAAGGTTGGCCTGTTGCTCGGACACGATACAGACCACCAGGGTGCTGCCGGTTGCCAGCCCAAGCAAACATCCCACAGCTATACAGGTGACCATCCTTGGAATGAAAACGACCTCGCATGATGCCGGTGGGAAACGGCGGCAGGGGCAACTCACAGACACCCCCTTGCATCAGGTCACCCACCTGTTGCTTGAGCACAACATAGATCTTGCCATATCCATAAGACAGGTTCAGCAAGGCACCATTGAGAGGCCCCCAAGATTCGCTGTTGACTCGCAGGAGTTCGCCCGGGGAGCGGTCATAAGAATTGGTGATCCAACAGATCGGCGGCTCCATGGCTTGGTCGGATGTATCGGTCACGTCGGTGTAACCATAGATATTGCCATAAAATTTGCCGGGGCGGACCCAATTGATCCGATTCTTGGGGGTCCAGTGTCCTTCCTGGTCGGTGACGTAAAAGGTTCCATCGGGGTTCAGACACACGCCGTTGGCGGCGCGGAACCCAGTGGCCAAGATGTCGGTACGCGACCCGTCGGCGCTGATCCGGAGGAGAGTCCCGTGATGCGGTACCAAAGCGGTCAGGGCGTGCCGGGCGCTTTTGGCGTAGTAGAACCGACCCTCATCGTCGACCTGCAGGCCCATCGCGAATTCGTGGAAATGCTCGGTCACTTGGTGGTCGCTGTTGAAGCTCTCGTAGAAATCGGTTTCGCCATCACCGTTGAGATCACGGAGGATCACCAGCTGATCACGGCAGGTCACGTAGATGGCGTTATCCACGATCTTGACACCGAGGGGCTGGAAGAGCCCGGAGGCAATCCGCTTCCAGCTGAGTCGGTTGCTTGAGCTTGAGGGCTGATTGGGTTGGAGTTTTTCGATTCCTGAAACCAGCCACACATCCCCGTCCCAACTGCAGACAGCCATCCGCCGGCCATCCGGGTAAAAGTCCAAGCCTGTCAACCGCATCTGACACAGCCAGGGATTGTTTTCCGGATCGGTCAGCTCATCGACCGCCAGCGGTCCTTCTTCCTCCCCCAAAGTGGCCTGCGTTTCCAACGTCTGGGGCCACCGCGGGGGACCTCCTTGAGTCAGTGCAGTCAAATCGGCATCAGGCCTCGGCAGGCTCACGGATTGGCCGATCCGCTTCGCCGAGAGGGGATCTTTGGAGGACGCCATCCACAAGGTCACCTTGAGGGGCTCTCGGCCGGCCGGGAAAGTCAGCCGCAAATCACCCTTCGGACTGACACTCCAGCGGGCCTGTGGCACCGGCGGCTGCAGCCCAGCGACCATCCATCCGGCCGACTGAACCGACCTGCGACCACGCGAGCCCCGTCGGCCTTTTGGCTGGAGATTGCCCCGCACGATCGAAGCGACATGCTGATTTCCGGTGACATCAGGCAACGCTTTTCCGGTCGCCTTCTGGGGCGCCCACCACGCAACCAAATGCTTTGCCGCCGGGGCGGGCTGATCCGGCTGAGCAGGAGCAACAAGCTTTTGAAGTTCGGATTGAGAAAGTCGTTTGTTGAAAAAGCGGATGTCGTACAGTTTGCCGACAAACGGAGAGGGACTCGGGAAGTCCGGAGCCCCAAAGCCCAAGCGGATCACCGGCTGCGAGAGCGACTCGCCGCGTTGCAGATTGCCAGAGACATCCAACTTGTTGTCGATAAACAGCTGAACTTGGCCCGATTGTGTTGAGCGAGTCAGGGCAACATCGTGCCAGCGTCCGTCGTTGACTCGCGTCTTGGACTTCACAACGCCCACCCAACCGATGTCAAAACACAACCGGCCACCGCTGACAAACAACACCTTGCCACCACGGACCCACTCCGCCCCTGGCTCTGTCTGGCAGAGAATCGTCCCTCCGGCCTTTGTGCGAATCCGGGCGGTGACGGTCCACTCGCCTTTGGAGAGATCCAAAGCCTCAGCTTGAGCGACCTCAGCGTAGGCTTTGCCATCAAAGGCAATGGCCTGCTTGTCGACGCCAGATTGGTCAGAATCGGTTGCTTCTTTGGCGGATTGCTTGGACTGTTGGCCTTGGGCGGAGGGGCCAACGAGGACAAACTCATCTTGGACGGGGATGACCTGGTTCGTTGGGCCGGAGGCTGGCTGGTCGAGGTGGGCCACTTGCAATGTCAGGGCGTTGCGACGAGGACCGATGTTGAAGGTTCGGGTGAGGGCCGAGCCAGTTTGAAGCTGGTCAGGCTGAGCTTTTATGCCAGTTGAGGAAGATCCGCTGCCAAGCGGCACCAGACCGGGCGTCTCCAGGATGTCGGTCTGGCCGACGCTGTAGGAGAGGATGGCCTGCTGGCCGTAGTGATACAGCCCCTTGTAATGGGCCCACCGGCGAGGCAGCGGCCCATAGCGCCGTTTGTCGCGACCAACAACTCGTTGGGTATCCTCAAAACTGCCTGTTTGGGGGTCCGCCCAACCAGGGCCGGTGGGATTGGCCAGCTTGACTTGGCCGACAACACGTGGATGGACTCCATGACGGCCGTTGAAATGAATCCCGTTCCAATCGATGAACCCTTGGCCAGTCCAGAAAGCTGCCAGGCGTAAGGTGTCGTGATCGTAGACAACCCATTGGCGTCCTCGAGAGATACCTCCAGGGCCTGGGTCCAGACGGACGGCAATCCCTTTGTAGGCAAAATTCGAGCCATCTTGGCCGATTTCGTAGGTGTTGATCAGGCTAGGGCCGTAATTCATGTTCACCCACGGCTGGATGTTTTGCGGGGCTGGGCCGCGCGAGGTACCTTGGGGCAAGCCCTCGAGGTAGCGATCATCCAGGCTCGCATAATACGAAGGGTTGTGAGACTTCAGATAAGCCTCGCGGATGTAGTGGATGACATCATACTTTTGCTGGGGGACCATCCAACGCTGCGGGACCATCATCCCATAGCCATGGGTGAGTGTCCGGTAGATGCTGTGCGGATCGGACCCGTTTTTCAACTTGCCTGAGGCAAACCGTGGAGCTGTCGGCAGCGAGCCAGACCGTTGATGAGTGCCGTGGCAGTTCGCGCAGACACGCTGATAGATGGCCTCTCCGCGTTTGAAGCTCTCGTGATTCCAATCCGAGATCAGTCCAGCATGATCGAGATCGGATTCGTACTCAGGCAGCGGCAAGGTGAGCCATTTCGCTGCTGGGGGATCCAGTTCGTCGGCGCGCGCTTGGCCTCCGTGAGCGATCTCGTGTAAGTACTTCACCAGATCCAGAAACTGCTGTCGGCTGCCGAGTTGGTCAGTCAAGTTTTTGGGCATCAGCGATTGGGGGCTTCGCTCCCACTCGTCGATGGTCTCTTTGGAGACTGCAATCGTCTTGCCTGCCTGGGCAGGATCACGAATGGTCACTGCCGTTTTCGTCTCCTGGACGAACAATCCGGTGATCGGCTTGCCAGCATCGGTGAGAATCACCACCGCCTGGTAGTCCGGCCGAACCACCCGCGAAGGATGCAGAATCGACTCCACGAGGTACTCCGCCTTGGGACGTTCCTTCCAAGAGGTCAACTCAGGACCCAGCGGTTGCCGACCCGGTGCAGCAATGTGACAGCTGGCGCAACCGATCGTCGACTGGTAGAACACCACTGCTCCGCGACGGGCATCCCCACGACGAAGGGCCTCTTGGGATAAGGCCCCAACCTCTTCGGAAACAAGCTGCTCCCGAAGAGAAACCCCTGCTGGAGCTGCCCAAACCTGCTCGACACAGATCCCGCCGAAGATGGCCAAGACAACCAATCCAGCAGCGAACGGGCCTTTGAGCAACACGCTGGGTAGGCAGGAACGATCTGGAGCAAGAAAAAAACGCTTCACAGACTGCATTAGCAACGCTCGCGTTCAGCAAGGGGACATAAGCAGTAAACAACGGACCGCCGGGCACTCCACCCAGCCACTCCGAAACGATCCGGCAACTCCAAAACTATCCGGCAACTCCAAAACTATCCGGCAACTCCAAAACGATCCGGCAGCAACGACATCGGGCAGATCTGGGTCGACTCGGAGAGAATCTCTCTTATTCACCAGACACCAGAAAGCCCAAGGAAGTCAACCGCCTGCCCGGTGGATGCCCGAACGAGCTCCGGGGAAATCATCCCTGCTCGGCCTGCTTCAGCCTGGCGAATGCCTGCATGCAACAGCTTCTTGAGTCAAGCTGCCCTTGATCTTGCCAGGGCCCGATCTCGAACGGCCCCTCACCATCGATGGGCCTGAGAAACCAGGCGAGGAAGAACTCAGCAAGATTCGGGTGGAGCTGTCTCTGAGGCAGTGTCTACTCTTGTCTTGGGTGCGACTGAGTTCCCGGGGCTTTGGGGTCCTGCGATCTGACTCCCGCCTCTTTTGGCTTGTCCAATTGGCCGATCTCAAGAGATCATGGAACATGACAACTCCAAGCCCAGCCGACGATTATCGCCGGATCGCTCAGGCCATCTCCTATCTGGCCGATCACTTCCGGGAACAACCTTCTCTCACAGAAATCGCCAAGCAAATTCACTTAAGTCCTGGCCATTTTCAGCGACTCTTCAAACGCTGGGCTGGTGTCAGCCCGAAAAGGTTTTGCCAGTTCTTAACTCTACAGTACGCCAAAAGTTGCTTGGATGACTCTGAGAGCCTTTTGGAGGCAGCCTATCAGGCGGGGCTCTCAGGCCCCAGCCGACTGCATGATCTGTTTGTGACCACAGAGGCGGTCACTCCTGGTGACTTCCGCCGGCGAGGGCAAGGCTTAACGATCGGCTACGGAGTTCATCCCACCCCCTTTGGGTCGGCTTTGCTCGGAGTCACCGACCGCGGGCTCTGCTCTCTGGAGTTTTTCGACTTCCGTCCACAGACCTCGCCAGGTCGCCAACCCAAGCGATCGAATCCTCTCGAGGATCATCCAGACCAAGACCAACTTAACCAGGACAACCTCGACTGGGAGCTTTCCAACGGCGACGATTCAGCCGGCGTGCTCAAGCGTTTTCTGAATGCTCTCCAGGACCGCTGGCCTCTGGCCCGGTTGTCTGCCAACCAGCAGATGACAGCCGACCTGGTTGATCGGCTGTTCAGCGAGCCGCTCGGCCATCAGGCTTGCGGCTGCACGGGACCGGTGACGTTGCATCTGAAGGGCACCAACTTCCAACTTCAGGTCTGGCAGGCGCTTTTGAAGATCCCTGCCGGGCGTTTGTGGTCCTATCAGCAGTTAGCCACCGCGGTAGGCCGACCCACCAGCAGCCGTGCGGTTGGCAGTGCTGTGGCCTGCAACCCCATTGGGTATGTGATTCCCTGCCATCGAGTGCTCCGAGCCACGGGAGCGATTTCTGGCTACCGCTGGGGGCCAATCCGCAAACGTGCCATGATTGCCTGGGAGGCCAGTCAGCCTCAGTTGACAAATCGCGGCAGCCAGAACGACTTCTCCTGACCTTCGGATAAGTTCTCGACCTAAGGGCGACCAACGGAAGCCCGGATTGTCGGACGAAAGGCGCCCGCTTCATCGAAGACTTTTCAGGGAATCAGTAAGCCAAGCATCGATCCACGGCTTCCCGGAGAGTGTTCTCGGGTTGCTCACAGAATCCGAGTTTGCCACATTACAGCTTGGGAGCCTTGAGCCGGGCTTGCCCTCTGGGTCGTCAAACACACAGGTTCTCCCGGATCTGAGGCGATTTGAACCTGAAGCAACGAGCCTCTGGCCCGCCAAGATCTGTGTGCGGAACGAGAAGTTTGTTTCCCTGAGATAGTCGGGGGCAGCAACGGGTTGCTTGCCAGTCGGGGCTTCGGTTTCCCACCCAAGGGACCTTCGTCTTCAGGCAACTGTGAGCAAGTCTCGCAGGACAATCCCTGGGCTATGCAAAACACCTTCTAGAGACAACATCTTCTAGAAACAACACCGCCCAGAAAAAACGACTTCCATAACCAGCGCCTTTTATGAACAACTCCTTGCCAGAGCCCAACGAGTCCAGCAAGCCGACTGCTGGGGCGGGGCGAACAGTTTCTGGAGCGGGGCGAACAGTTTCTGGAGCGGGGCGAACAATGTCTAGGGCGGGGCGAACGATCGCCATCGGCGATATTCACGGTTGCTCGCTGGCCCTGGAAACGGTTTTGGAGGCGGTCAAGCCCCAGAGCGAGGATACTCTGGTGTGCCTGGGTGATTTCATCGATTACGGCCGGGAAACCAAGGATGTGATCGATCGGCTGCTTCAGCTTCAGCGGCAATGCCGGTTGGTCATGCTGTTGGGAAACCATGAGGAGATGTTTTTGGAGGCCCTCAAGAATCAACAGCTCAAGCTTGCCTGGTTTGACGCTGGGGGTTCAGCAACAATTAACTCTTACCGCTATGGCGGTGATATTGACGAGGTCCCGCAGGAGCACATCGAGTTCATCCGCTCTTGCCGGGATTATTATGAGACAGACACCCATATTTTCGTCCATGCCAATTACCACGCTGACGAGCTGCCCAGCCAATGGCCGGTTCACGTGCTACGGTGGTCGTTGCTGGAAAACTCCCACCCTCGTCCCCATTGCTCTGGGAAGAAGATCGTTGTCGGACACACCGAGCAGCGTTATGGCGAGATTCTGGATCTGGACGCAGTCGTGTGTGTGGACACCTTCTGTCACGGTTACGGCTGGCTGACCGCATTGGAGGTCCACACAGACCAAACTTGGCAGGCAAGCCGATGGGGGCAGCTCCGAGAAGGTGAGTCGATCGATGGACTTCAACGTGCCACTGAGCTACTGGCCGCTGCGACCACATCGCAGCAGCAGCACTGATGCCGTCCATCTCAAGATCTTCATCCCCAACCAAAGGTCAACCCAAAGCTGATTGATGAAAGACCTTGTCACGCTCTATCGCCCAATGGGACCTGCCGAGCGAGAACTGATTGAGCGATTGGGCTTCCGGCGTTGGCCACCCCGGTTGCCCGGCCAGCCCATCTTCTATCCGGTGACCAACGAGGCTTATGCCAGTGAAATCGCCTCGAAGTGGAACGTCCCCGAGAGCGGCGTCGGATACGTCACCCGTTTTCAGGTCCGCAAAGATTTCTTGGATCGTTACTCAATCCACCAGGTAGGGGCAGCCCACCATAGAGAATGGTGGATTCCCGCTGAGGATCTGGAAGAGCTCAACGACAACATCGTTGGTTTGATTGAGATTATCCAAGAGTTCGTCAAGCACTGAGCGAACACAGGCCGTCGGTGATTGGTTGGCCAACAAGCTTGAGGGAGGACTGTGGGGGATGAGGGGCAGGAGAATCAAGGCTTATTCTTGCAGGACAGTCAGATCGCTGAGGGTCACTGTGGAGACATCGGCGTGATGGTGAGTCGGCAGAGGCGAGTCCTCGCGTTGGCAGAGCAGCAACAAGCTGCAGGCAGCCCGGGTGACCAGTTCCTTGTGGGTGCAAGCGTCAAGCTGCGGGGCTGACTCAGCCTGCAGGAACCGATCGAAGCAGCGAATAAACTGAAGCATCAGCCCGGGGCCTCCTCGGCCCGCCCGCCCCCGAGAGATGACCAAGTCAATGGTCGGCATAGCAAAAGCCACCAGCTTTTCGATGGAATCGTCATCACCCTGCGAAGCCTGTTTCAGCAGTGAGAGCAATTTGTTTTCGGAAATCGCCATAGCAGTTAGGTCAGTTCGAAGTTGTTCGCCAACGAGCAGTCATCAAAGACCGAGCGTCGCTTCAGAGAATCACTGAATCTATTCTCAGATCAGACAATCTGGCGAATGATAGGGAACTTATGAAGTTTGATGACCGACGCGGCCGTTGGTCTTCTGTGGCTGCGGAGAACTCCCGCACTGTCGTTCAGTCGGACGGTTGTCAAGCTCGATTCAAACTCAACATCTCACTCCTTGCTGAGCAAGTTTGCGTCAAGTTTTGGGAGCCGTGTGCGTCCCTTCGAGGTGGGTCGGCCCGCCTGTCCAAACGGAGAACCACACCTCCTAGTCACGCTTGGTTTCGGCGGGTGATCGTCATGGTTGAACGTGGACTTGCCAGTGGCGACCTCGAAGCTCTCACGAGGCAGGCTGGGTGAATCTAGGGGATTGCGAGGCTTGACCCCAGAGGGCCACTGATTGTGAGATGCCGACGGCAGCTGATCGGTCGCGTGTAGTCAAACGCCACATGTGAGATGTTTCGGTGGGTTGTTCAACTTCTTGCTAAGGAACCGACCGTTGGCGAATAACAAACTGGCTTGTTTTCAACTTTCCGATAACGGATGATTTGAGGTCTTGATTTCTCTCAGTCGCTTTACTGATTCCCTGAAAAGTCTTCGACGAAGCGGGGCATCGTATTGCTGCAGCAGGTTTTAAGGTAGCAATGGTTTGGGTGCCAACGTTCAAGCTGGCACCTTTTTGAGTTGGTTCTCTGGATGGCACTTCCGAGTTGGAGACGGTGAGTTTCGGTTCTTTGTCGGCTTTCCACTTCTTGGTGGGTCCCTTGATCCAACCAGGACGCGATCTCATCGGCACTCTTTTCTTGTGACCTGCTTTTGATCACCTGCTTCTGATCATCTTCTTTGGATCACCGTTTTCTGATCGCTTTCTTTCGATCGCCCCTCCAAATGGCCATGCAGTCGAGACCGCCCCACACTTTTGGGTGGTCACAATCCCCGAAGGTCATCAACAATGAAGGCCACAAACAACGCTGGGGCAACTCCGGCAAGACGACGATCCATAGGCCGAGTCGCAGACGACCGTCAGGACCGGACAGGCGTTTTCTGGAAGTTCCTGCAAGTCACCCAGGAGGCTTACGCGGAGGATTTCCCAGGCGGTTGCCCCCCTGGCGAGAGTCTGCAAGCACCGGGGCAACTCAAAGTCCAGGAGCAAGAACTGTCCGCAGGCTCAGCAGGAGAGTAGCTTGGATGCTCTGACCTCCTGACTGACCCGTTTGAGCCTGCTGTGTTTGCTGCATGCGCCGAAGCCTGTGGGTTCTTCGGAACAGTAGGTCAAGAGTTTCAGAGGGTTTGGGCCCTTGACAGGATTTCGGGGAAGCTCGAAGAGTTCCGACAGGTTTTTGCGAGCCCCGGTGACCCTCGGAGAGTCTGAAAGACTTGGCGATTTCTATGTTCGACTTGAATTCGGTTGGATGCCGGTGGGTTGGCCGAGCGGCGGCGGTCATCTTCATTGCTCTTGGGTTGGTTTCCCTCGGTTTCGTGACCCTCGGTTGCCAGGTGGGATTGGCCGGGGGAACCATCACCTTCACCCCAGGCCGCCTTCCGGGGACTGTCCCTCGAGCACTCGACTACGACAGCGAAACCGGGATTTTAAAGGTCAACCTCTCGAAGATCCCTCAGGATGCCCACATCATTCGAGCGGCTTTTGTGTTGCCCACCCAGCTGCCAATCAACGAACGACCTGCCGAGCCCACGCAGGTTTACCCTGTTGGGCAACCTCAGCGCCTGTTGTCATTTACTCGTGACTCTTCTGCCTTGGATGCCACCGATCTTGTGCAGGAGTGCATTCGATCGGGCCGTCCGCTGAAGTTGCAGGTCGAGGGGCTCATTGGCACTCCAAAACGCTTGGAAGTGACCCTTGATCGAATGCCTACCCGGTTGCCGGATCTGCGTGTGACCGATCTGAGGGTGCATGCCCATCGGGCTGGCCAAACGTTTCTACTCTTTGAAGAACCTGGCAACCTCGTCTATCCCGAGTTTCCAACCGGCAAAGACTTCAGTGAATTCCGAAAGAAACACAAGGCTTTCTTTTTCCCCCTGACCTATCGCGTCTATCGAAGTCGCCACCGGATCACCCCCGAAACGATCGACCAGGCGGAATTGGTGGGCCAGGTCGGACGTTTCTCGTGTTGGAACAGGGAGTATCACCGCGAGCAAAGCGACGAGCAGCCTCCTGAGCGGTTTCGGGTCAGCGACAACGGTCGGCCCCTGCCTTGGGGCACCGGTCTGTTTGTCCATCACCCCAAAACCACTGGCCCAGCCTACTACGCAGTTTCGGTAGCCGCCTATGGCCAGGAGGACTTTGATCAGTTGGGATTTGGCAACACAACCTCCGTTCCCATCCAAGAAAGCGTCGGAGCGGGTGAGCCGATTTTGCAGTCGGTCGAGACTGTCAATGAGTTTCAGGGCCACCAGGCCACCTCCCCTGATGGAATCGTCTTGTTGAACTATGTCCGCTGGGACAGTTGGCCTGCCAGTGTGGTGGTCACTCCCCACAACTACCTCGCAGCGATCTCTCTGAGTCAACAAGCTAGGGTCCTCGGTCAGCCTAGCTCAACCAACCCCCAAGCTGGCCCTCAGAACAACGGACCCGGCACGAGCAATCCCAGAAAGAACGGACCTGGCACGAATCAACCTGGCACGAATCAACCTGGCACGAATCAACCTGGCACGAATCAACCTGGGGAGAATGGATTTGGGGGGATCGAGCTGTCTGAGCAGTCTGCCGGGGTGCCGGTGACCTGGCGGTTGCATGACTGGGGACGCAACCTAAGAAGTGGTTCAGGCGTTTGGTTTGACAGCCACCGTGGATCGGTACTGCTTTCAGCAAACAACATTCGCTACGACTGGTGGACAGCCTATCATGAGGCCCGAGATACCGGCCGGACTCTTGGCGACGGGCAGGTGCATCCTTTTACCGTCTCGCGTCTGCTGGCTTTTCAGAACTGGGCAGCTCGCCAGCATCGCGAGGCCCCAATTGCTGTCCGCCCCATGTGGCCTCGGCTGAATCTGAAGGCCACCAGCGTCACGGGCATCCGTTTGGGAGGCTCGGGTGCGAGCAATCTGGGCTTGCGATTTGGCGATCACTATGCAGTCTGCTGCTCGATCTCTGGGGTCCGTCGTCCAGCCCAGTGCCAAAAACCGGCCATCGCCTACCTGGAAGCGTACCAGAAGGCCTACGGACCGTTGGAGGCGAAAACAACCTTGGCCGACGGCAAAACCTCTCCTTGGGATTACTTTGATGACATTTGGTGGATGGAGCGGTTTCCCCAACGTGAAACAGCTTTGATCATCGCCGCTCACGCGAAAAACGAAGACGGCGATCTGTGGCCTCAGGCGGTGGACTATGCCAAAGCCCTGCAGAAGACTCGTCGTCCTCACTACTTCTATTGGAGTGTGAATCAAGAGACTTGGCCCAAATTGACCGAGGGTCACGATGTGGTTGTTCGCTTGGATCAGTCGCTTCCAGCGTTTACCAACTGCACCCTGGATGATGATCTGGGGCGGGCCCGGCGTCTCAGCGACGAGCAACACAAAGCCCAGAACCGTGACAAAGCCGACAGATACGATGGTGCCGCCGAGGGACAAATCAACGGCTACTTGTCTTGGAAAAGCGAAGACTTGGTCGACCAACCCGATCGATGGGAGATCACGGTCATGCTGTCCTCCAAAGCCCCCAAGTGGTCCTGCCAGGTGGACTTAACGCCACGGCGGTTGCAGCGGTTTCGGTTACGCCCTGAGCAGACCTACGGTTATCAGGTCTTCTACAAAGAGCATTCCGAAGAAGTGGGCCAGGCCACAGTCGACCAAGACGGCCTGTTGACGCTCCGAAAGATCCCCCTCTCCAAGGGTCCCAACCGCGTGAAAGTGTTCCTCCAGACAGAAGGGTCATCCAAGACTCAGACAAAGATCCAGCAGTGAGGGGCGAATCCGAAGAAAAGGCCCCATCCAACGAGATTGTCCTTGCGGTGGCCTTTGGCAACGACAGCATACCGACTTGGTGTGGCGATGGCCTCTGAGACAGAAGACACACACACCAGACACACACACCAGACACACACTGGCAGGAGAAGACCGTCCCTTGAGGTTTTTCGAACTGCCAACAGGCAGGTTTTGGTGGACATCTGCCACCCTGACAGTTCCTCCCGGAAAGGAAGGCATCGGCGGACTTGGCCAACCAAGGGCGCGGCAAGATCTCAGAGTGGTTCCCGCCCCAATGCCCTCCCTGGCCGAGGGTCTGAAACTCGGTTGATCGAACAGGCTGCAACGGAGATACTACAATGGCCTAGCCAGGCATGAGAATGCTCGAGAAGTCCCAAAACCCAACCGCTTCTGATCGCTTTCCGCTGAATGACCTACCGTGGCTCCCCGGGCTGACCTCAGCCAGGGATTCCCAGAGAACCTTGCCAACAAAAGATTTCGGAAGAGACGCCTCCAAAGAAAGAGAGCACCCAGGGAATCCTCAGGGGCCAATTGTCTTGAGTTACTGTCACGAGTTACTGGCTTGAGATTCAGCGGCGAAAGCCCAAGCTGAATCTCCCAGCAATGACCTAGAAATTTGTCCGGCCACCGGTGACGATTTGGTCCTGAGTTCTCGACTGAGGGCTGACGACAGTTCCCCAACCAGAACTCGTTTGTGGGGTGCCTCTGCTTGGGCGTGGCCCGGGAAACTGCCACCCCAAGCAATTACCAGTGACAATCCTGAAAGGATCTCTCCTCGGCCAGAGACAAGCGGCTTGTGGTGCAAGATGCCAGCCCCCTGTGGGATACAAGCTGAGATTGTTCAACAGCCAGCGGGTTTGATCCCACCTTCCTGATTTGTGGGTTTGTATCGTGGGTGCTCTGTTCATCTACTCAGTCTTTGCAGCAACCCTCTTGACGGCCCCAATGCGGCCCTATTTTGGGTTACTTGCGTATTACTTTTTTATGCTGGTGCTTCCCGAATGGAACTGGCGATGGAGCATCTCACCCTTTCCATTCCAGAAGTATATTTTCGTGATGATGATGGTGGGCATGCTCACAACGAGCTTTCGGGGCAATGTCATCCGGGGCGTGCCCTTACTGGGCTGCTTTAGCCTGGTCGCTTTTCTCGGCTGGGCTTATCTTTCGGCCACTCAGACGGTCGACACGAGGCCAACGGAATTCTGGATGGGGGTGATGTGGAAGCTCGTCTTGGTATCGGTGATTGCGGTGATCCTCCTTGATAGCGAGGACAAGATCATTGGCCTGTTGTGGGTCAGTATCATTGCCCAAGGGTACAACGCCTACCGGATCAACGACGACTATCTGGCGATGGGGTACTGCAAATGGGCTTATGATGGTTGGGCGAGTTTAGATAACAACACATATTCGATTCTGACAGTTCCCTTGCTCGCGTGCAGCCTCGCGCTTGCGATGGGGTCCAAGAAAAAGTGGCACCAGGGCGTCGCCGGGCTGATCTTTTTGATGCAAATGCACCAGATCATGCTCCTGCAAAGCCGTGGTTGCATGATCGGTGGACTCGTGCAAGCGATGTTTTACGTGCTCTTTATGCCCAAGACCAAGAAGAACCTGACCATTGTGGTACTGGCCTTCCTCGCCGGCGCCGCCTTGGCAGGGCCTTCTGTGGTCGAAGAGTTTTCCTCCTCCTTCGAGTCCGAAGGGGAGTTGGACTCTTCAGCCGATAGCCGCTACAAGCTCTGGAAAGCCGGCTTTGAAATCACCCGTGATTACCCAATTCTGGGTGTAGGCCCTTTTGCCGGTGCGCGGATGGTCCCCAAATACATCCCAGAATATGCCGGCCTCTACAACAAAGGCCTCCACAACCTCTTCTTCGAAGTCTCCTGTGGAGTGGGGGTCCCTGGGGTCTGCTTCTACTTGGGCTTCTGGGTGGTCGGTTGGCTCGGGGTTGCATCAATTTACGTCAGAAACCGCAAAAAGCTAACCGATAAAGGGAAGATGATTGCCCTGGCGGTCCTCAGCGGACTGCCTGGCTACTTCATCTCAAGTATGTTCTCCTCCGGAGCTCTGCTGGAGAGCAGCTACCTGCTCGGTGTGGTGGCCCTTGCTTGGATCGCCGTATTCGATCGAGACCGCCCCATGCAGGGAGACACCGGCACCGAACGAACTCGTGCCCCCAGCAGCATTTGGGCCGAAGTGGCTCCCGGCTATATCCCTCCCGGTTCCACAGGTCACGGTGCCACAGGTCACGCCTCGATACCGCCCAGCCACGCTCCGCCTGGCCAGTCGCCTTACAGTCCTGCTCCACCCGGATCTTATCCACCCGGGTCTTATCCAGCCGGGTCTTATCCACCCGGATCTTATCCAGCCCAGGCAGGTGGGCCGGTCAGCGTCAGCCCGGGGTCCGTTCCACTCGGAGCCGGCACTGCACCGTCTCGGCACAGCGACAGTCAGTCGCATGGCTGGGCGCAAACTCCCAGATGACCACGTTTTCAACCGCCCCCCTGTTCTAGTCGGGTTCTGAAGAGTCTCTGCGTTTGGTGCGGTTTGATGAGGAAACTGTCGCCAGGCCCGATCTTCTGATTCTGCCAATGTTGTCGAAACCGCGTGCTGCCCGCCTTGTACCGCAGCTCAGCTCGTCGGGTAGCTCAGCTCGTCGGGGTCGGCACTGTTGATTCTCAGAAAGCGTCCGAGAAACCTTTTCTCCAACTGCTGACCGCTGGGTTGGTCGTCGCTACAATCGACGAGCAAACCAGTGATCGAAAGCTAGACTCTGTCCCAAAACGCCAAGCTGGCTTCGGGCAGTGGGGCTTCGGGCAGTTGGATCGAGCCGCTGGCGGCGTCCGGCTGCATCGACGAATCTTTTGGATTCGCCTGCTTCACCCTCCCGGCCAGCAACTCGCCCGTCCCAAACTCTGGCCGACCAGTGCGTTTTCCGACAGAGGTTTAGGTCTTCCACCAACTGTTGCATAACTTTTCTCTGGTGCCGCTGGCGTCCCGAGCCAGCGCAAGGCAACTCTTCTAGCTGCCAATGGGTCACTATCATGACCGAGCCGTTTGACCCGTATTACAAATGGTTGGGAATTCGCCCCGAAGATCGGCCGATTTCTTACTACCGCCTGCTGGGATTGGAGTTCGCAGAGGAAGACCCCGAGGTCATCGACGCCGCTGCGGATCGACAAATGTCCTTTCTCCGCACCCTTCAGAACGGGCGGCACGGGGCTGACACCCAGCGGTTGCTCAACGAACTCGCCTCAGCGCGACTGGTGCTGCTGGATCCTGAAAAGCGTCAGCAATACAACCAGTATTTTCGCTCCCAGGCCCAAGCAGCAGGTCATCCCGAGTTCACCGACGACCTGCTCCCACCTGCCGACCCAATCGAGGTACCCCAAGAACCTGCCAGCCAATCCCCGAGACCAACAGCCCCGGCGCAGATTTCTCCCCCTCAGACACCCACCACGCCGACAGCGCCGGTTGTTGCCCCGGCAAGCACACCTCCAGCTCCAACACCGATATCGGCCGACCAGGCCCCTGCACCGACTGACCCCTCAATTGAGGCAGCAGAAACGCCACCCCAAAAGGTCACCGAGCCGCTGATTGAAGCGGATGGAGCCTCACCAAACCCTTCTTCGGTGGAGAACGCCCAAAGGAACCCGCTGAGAAGTTCTCCAATCCCCCAAGTGAACTCGCCCCAAGTCACCACGACCCGTGAGGCATCTCAACCTCCTCCCTGGCTCATGCCCGTAGCCACCAGCATTGGATTAGTGATCATCGGCGTCGTCCTGCTTGCTGCCTCCTATGGGCCTTACCGACGCGCCGGTCAGACTGCCGATGGGCCGACCTCGGATGCCATCACTGGCAATCCCATCGACGCTCAACAGAGGCGGTCTGGCAGTCCGAGCTCCGTGACCAAGGACCCCCATGCGGAAAACGAGGGTTCTGGACCAGAGAACGCTGGCCAAGATAGTCCCGGCCGGGAGAATACTGGTGATCCGACCACTGGCCGACTCAAGAGCGATCGCCAGGGCACTGACGCAAATCGTGCTGGGATCCGGCTGATGTGGGATGCGGGATTTCGGCAGGGGGGCAAACTCAAGATCAACGGCCAAGAGCGTCCTATTCCTCTTGAGCAGAACGAATGGGAGCTTGAAGTCTCCCCGGGACAGTACCACCTTGTGGCAACTCAGCCAGGCTACGCATCTGCTGAGAGGCAGATCCAACTGACCGCTGGCCAGACGCGGCATGTTCCCATTGCCCTGTCTCCGCTTGCCCGCTTGGTGTTGGAATGGCCCACGAAGACTCGCTCTGGCGCTCAGTTGAGCATCAATGACCAACAGGTTCCCATCCCATCCCGAGGGCCGATCACATTGGCCAGGCCACCAGGCCCCCAAGAGATCTTCATCACCGGCATTGCTGGATGGAACGCTTTTCGCAAACGAGTGGTCCTGAGGGCCGGTCAGACAGTCTCGCTGGCAGTTCGCGAGGGTGCGTCCCAACAAAAAACACCAAACGGACCAAACGGTCTGCACACCCAGTATTTCACCGATGGCAATCTCATGAGTTCGCTGGAGATCACCTCCAGCCCTCAGGTTCGACTGTTGCCCGAGCAACTGACCAAGCTGGATCTTCCCTCCGAAGAATTCTCGGTGCGGTGGCAAGGATGGCTTCGACCTCCCGCCCGGGTTGGACTCTACCGACTCTCTGTGGAGGCGGGAGGCAATGCCGACGTCTGGGTGGATGAGCAACTGGTGATCCGTGACCGCCAGCCTCTCTCTCGGCCTCAGGGAAGCGTCTTCCTTGATGACTTACCCCACAAAATACGGGTCGAGTATCGACATACCGGTGGTCCTCCAAGTTGCACCCTGCTCTGGCAGCCACCTGCTGAGGCTTCCAAGCTCCCCAGCCCCTTCACTCCGATTCCACCAAAGGCATTTTGTCGCGATCTCTCCTGCTTAACACCCTAACTGGACTGTCCCAGATGTGGCCGCTGCCCACCCAGATGTACTCGCATGAATCCGTTGAGGGCCTTGCAGGTTGGGGCAGGTTGGGCCTCTGCCACAATCTGGAACAGTCGAGCTAACACTTGGCTCAAAACCACGGGTTTGCCATGCAGGGCTCTCAAAGCAGCCTGACCGGTCACCAAACGGGGGTTTGGAAACCACAACAAAACAGCAGGGCTTGCTGGTGGAGAAGGTCAACCCAACTCAACAAGAGGCGGAGAATCCAGTTTGAATTCTGCGACGTTTGGAGCGGTCCCCGGAGGTCATTCATTCCGGGAAAACTACCACTTGAGTTGGATGACTCGAGGATGGCTGGCTTTCGTGCGGGTGACCGAGGTGTGCCTGCTCTTCAGCGGGCTGTTTTTGGCCCAGGCAGCCAGTGGGCAAAGCGATCCGTCGGGGTTGCTCCCGCAGCCCTGGGATTACGTCGGCCCGATGAGGAAGGTCAGCACCGGCTTTCAAGGCAATCAAGGAGTAATTCTGCACTTTGGCGGCACGATGATCCGGACAGCTCAGTATGGGGACTGGGCCCGCCGAGGCGCCGGACACACCGAAGCCGAAAAGCAGATCCTCCAGTGGATGCACACAGACGGGGACAAATCTCGCGACGGCTGGTACATCGCCCGGGTTGAGCTGACCGCGGCTGATTCTCTGTTAGCTCAGGAACTGCTCACCGGCGAGGGGGACCATCAGCTTCCGCCACTGCCACAAATCTTGGAGAAGTATCAGCCTCAGATGATTGTGGTGATGGTAGGCACTCAAGATGCCCGGAAGAATACCCCGTTGGGAGACTATTACCAAGCGATGGAGGGGATCATTCAGCAGAGCCTTTCTCATCAGACTATCTGTATCCTCAGCACGATCCCCCCACTGCCAGGGCATCAGGTGCGGTCCCAACGGATCAACAACCTCCTCCGCCAGCTCGGCCAATTTTACCGGCTGCCGCTGCTGGACTTTGAGCAGGAGATCTTGACACGACAGCCAGCACGCTGGGAAGGAACACTGATCATCGGACGCCGTCAGAAGGAAGTAGGACTACCAACGTTCCGGGCCTATCTCCCTGAAGGTCGTATCAATAGCTTTTCAGCCCCAACCCGCGAGCACCTCAAATACTGCGGCTACCTCCTGTTGGGCTGGATTGCTGTGCAAAAAATCGCCGAAGTCAAAAGATCGGTCCTCGACGATCAGCCTCTGAGAATCGACCATCGGCCGCTGGTCAGAGCCCAACCCCGAAAGCCTAAGCAAAACCGCTAATCCCCTTGTCAGCCTATACCTCACCCACCTTCCGGGTGATTGCCCCTAGCTCATCCTGACTGCGGGTCGTCTTGGGGTGTTGGTCATCGCAGGCCCTTAGGGGTGGGCTCAATGACTTTTCTCTCCTACTTCGGCGACAATTCCTTCCTCAGTGGCATTACCGGCTGCCTCGGCAGAGACCCGAGCCTGAGCAAATCTCTTGGCCGTGTAGGGCCTGGGGACGCTCCACGGCTCTGGTTCTCCCCCGGGTCTTGAGGCATCCCAGGACTCTGAAGTTGCGGTCGTAAGAAGGGGATTTTTGTGGGGGCTCACGCTGGTTTGGAACGTCGGTGAGGCATTGCCTCGGCTGGCCTTGCGAGCCTGGCGAGGCTGATACTGACGGGCGTAGCGAAGGATCGGGCGTTCGATCAACCAGTAGGAAAGCGCTGAGATGAAGGTCGCCAGAAGTAGCGTCAACCCCAAGAGCAGCAGCCGGCTGAGCATCGAAGGGGCGCTGAGTGCTGGCCCTAGGGTTTTGGTGAGCCAGTGGAGAATCGGAAAATGCCACAGATAAATGCCGAAGGAAAGGGTGGCCATCCAACGCAAGACGCAGTGATCGAGCACTCTGGGTCCAAGCAACCGAGTTTGCGGCAACAGGATCAAGAGGCACCCAACACCCACAGGCGCCCAGGGGAACGAATACTCTGTGTAAAGCTTTGAAGCCGGATTCCATGGGCCCAGCAGTGTGTTACCGATATCGATCTGTGCTGATGCGAGCACTCCGCCAACCACCAGGGCTCCGACGACAAGCAGGTCGGCCGTCCAACCTTGCGGTGCCCGAGCGTGGCTGAATGCCAGATACAAATCTGCTGCCAAAAACCCGACAAGAAAATGCGGAAGGAGCGCAAAGACATTCTTGGTGAGGGCCCACTGGTGGCTCATCGGCCAAGATGCAGGCGGCCCGCCGGGACAAACCCACTCGATCATGGCAGCATTGCTCGCGACAATCACCGCCACTGTGACCAGACAAACCAATCGGGCCCACCACAAAGAACCGCGAAGAGCCACAAGCGCAAAGGCAGGCAGCAAGAGATAGAAACCCACCTCGATTCCGATCGACCACAACGGCGGGTTCCCCGCAACAGGGAAAAAACTCCCGGGGACGAACGAATTGAGAAAGACCATTCCCAGCAGAATATCACCGAGGCCCTTCCAGGAAGAGAAGGCTCCTAAGGCAAAACCGGAAATCACTAAGCACGCGTAATAGCCGGGAACAATTCGCCCAAGCCGGCGTACCGCGTAGACACTCCAGTCGAAACGCTCACCCTGGCGATACGCCACAAGAAACGGCAAAGACAGCAGAAAGCCACTCAGAACAAAGAAGATCATTAACCCGTTGTAGCCTCGGGAAAAGACTTCTAAGAGAAGATCTCCATAATTCCCTTGAGGCTTGACTCCCAAAAAGCAGTGATGGGCAACCACCCAGAAACAGGCGCAGGCTCGAACCCCATCCAAACCAGAGAGACGCTGTTGGTTGGTTGTTGGTGAGTTTCTCCACGGAGCGACCGCCGGTTCGGCCGAAGTGTTGTTCGTTGGGCTTGCAGGGCTTCTGATGGGCCTGTGGCTGTCCGCACAGCAAACGGTCGCCTTCAATCGACCACGCTTCCAGGGCTGCAGAGGCGTTGTTCTCGAGGGATGGATCTGGCCAAAGGCTTGTTGATCAGGAGGCTTCTTGCCTTTGTTGCTGGGATCGGCCAACAATCGTTCATCCATGAATCAGCCTATCGGTGAAAAGGGCACAACCCAGTGGCAAGGCCACTGGGCTCGCTCTCAATGGCCGCAGCAATATACGACTGGTGCGTTCAAGGACAACGCCAAATCCCCGTTTCCCCGGATCTCCCAAGTCAGACCAGCTTTTGCAATCCAAAATACCTCCACCTTTTTGGATCGTCCTCAGTCTCATTCGCCTGAGGTTGGCCAAAAGGAGACCGAGCTCACCGTTGGTTTTGGCGCCAGAAAAGTCAGGGGCGAGGGGCTACTTTCCGCAGATGGCCAGCAGTGGTTAGGGTACAAGCATCCAAGACCGCGTCCTGATGACCTGCGACGATTGAGAGCTTCCATGAGCGTTTTTTTGGGGATTGACGTTGGCACCTCGGGGACCAAAACACTGGCCATCAATGACCAAGGGGACATTCTGGCGGAGGCGGTCGCCGACTACCCCGTGGATCAACCCCATCCGGGATGGAAGGAGCAGGACCCTGAGGACTGGTGGCAGGCCACCAAAACCACCATCAAGCAAGTGGTTGCCCAAGCCAACTTGAAGCCAACTGATGTGCGAGGCATCGGGCTCTCCGGCCAAATGCATGGAAGCGTCTTTCTGGATGCCGATGGGGCGGTCGTCCGCCCCGCGTTGTTGTGGAATGATCAGCGGACTGCCGCGGAGTGCCAGGAGATCCAACAGCGTGCCGGTGGCCGAGAAGCATTGATTGCTCTGGTGGCCAACCCGGCCCTGACCGGGTTTACAGCCCCCAAAATCCTGTGGCTACGCAATCATGAGCCCCATCACTTTGAGCGTCTCCAAAAGGTGTTGCTGCCTAAGGACGACATCCGACGCCGACTCACCGGGGAGTATGCCACCGAGGTCAGCGATGCCAGCGGAATGCTGCTGTTAGATGTCAGGCAGCGGTCTTGGAGTCAGGAGCTTCTCAGCAAACTCGATCTGAGTGCCGACCTCTTGGCACAGCTCTACGAAAGTGAAGATGTCACCGGAAAGATCACCGCCGGTGTGGCAGAAGAGCTTGGCCTCTCCAGCGATTGTGTGGTCGTCGGTGGAGCGGGCGACTGCGCCGCGGGGGCAGTGGGCAATGGCATCGTCACCGAGGGAGTGCTCAATTGCTCGCTGGGAACCTCAGGGGTGGTCTTCTGCCACAGCGAAAGCCCAGCAGTCGATCCTCAAGGACGCCTGCACACTTTCTGCCATGCCGTTCGGGGCAAATGGCACATGATGGGCGTGAACCTCTCCTCAACCGACAGCTTGAATTGGTTTCGCAACACGCTTTGCCAGGCCGATGTTACTCTTGCTCAGGAGCAAGGCCAGGATATCCATCAGTTGCTCACCGATGAGGCCGCCCGGACTCCCACAGGGGCCGAGGGGGTGTTCTTCCTCCCTTATCTCTCCGGAGAACGCACCCCTCATGCGGATCCGCTGGCTCGCGGCTGTTTCATTGGGCTTTCCACGGCTCATCAACGCGGCCATCTGATCCGGGCGATCATGGAAGGCGTCACTTATGGTCTGCGAGAGAGCCTGACAATCATTCGTGACCTCGGCGTGCCGGTTGAGCAGATCCGCCTCACCGGTGGCGGATCGAAAAGCGCCTTTTGGAGGCAAATGCAAGCCGACATGTTCGGCCAACGCGTCAGTCAGACCAACGCCAAGGAAGGGGCCGCCTACGGGGTAGCCCTCTTGGCAGCGGTGGGTGCCGGAACTTTTGCCAACATCCAAGAAGCCTGCGCCGCAACAATCCAGTCAACCAATCACAACGACCCTGAGGAAACCGCTCAGCAGTTCTACGACGCTGCTTTCCCGGTTTACCGTGGGCTGTATCGCTCTCTCAAAGACGACTTTGGCAAGATCGCTGCTTTAGACAATCTGTGAGACCACCAACCTGTCGAGACCTTACTGACCTTCGGAGAAGTTTTCGACCCAGGACAACCGTCTGCCCTTGTTTGTGATATCCTCAAGGGGGCAGCCTGAGGCACCTCCGCAAGCCCAGATTGCCGGACGAAAGGTGCCCGCTTCGTCGAAGACTTTTCAGAGAATCAGTAGACTGTCCTGGACCCAAAACATCAGGCCGAAGAGCCGAGTCGATCGACGGGTTCGATGATTCTCGGCTATCCTGATGAGGGGGTCGACACCCGGCTATCCCGTCGGCTCGGTCCAGGGCGTCCTGAAGAATCAATCTCAGTTCTTTGCCGAAGCTTGCTTTGGTAGCGGTCTCTGCTGTGGCCATCCCCCTGGTCTGACAGAAGGAAAGGTCTAGGATAAAGCGCATGCCAGGATGTTACCAACAGTCACATTGATCGGCCCTTTGGGCGACCTGGCCGGGCTACCCAATGATCCGTGAAGACCATCGTTGAGCAGCTCACATCGCTCAAGGAGCCCTCATCAACTATTCCGATCGTTTACGAGGCAACGCCTGTGGCTGCTAACTATGCGCACCCCAACGTACTTGTGAGTTGTGATTGGGTCGAGGAGCACCGCCATGATCCCAACGTTCGCATTGCCGAAAGCGACGAGGACGTGCTGCTCTATCACCAGGGTCATATCCCTGAAGCTGTCCGCATCGACTGGCAGACTGACCTGCAAGACTCCCTCGTCCGCGACTACATCGCCAAGGAAAAGTTCCAGCAGCTCTGCCAAAGCAAGGGAATCGCCAACGACACCACCGTTGTCTTCTATGGCGACAAAAGCAATTGGTGGGCCTGTTATGCCTTCTGGGCATTTCGCATGTACGGCCACGAAAAATGCTTGCTGATGGATGGTGGTCGTAAACGCTGGCAGCTTGACGGGCGAGAGATGGTCCGTGACAAAGAGCCGCAATACCCTGCGACGACCTACAAGGCCCAAGATCCAGACTATACCAATCGCATCTTCCGAGATGGGGTCTTAAGGCACATTCAGGCCGAGCTTCCCCTGGTGGACGTTCGCAGCCCTGAGGAGTTCAGCGGTGAGCGTCTGCACATGCCCGACTATCCCAACGAAGGGGCTCTCCGCGGAGGGCACATTCCTGGGGCCGTTAGCGTCCCCTGGAGCCGCGCGGCCAATGAGGATGGCACTTTTAAAAGCCGGGAAGATCTTGAAAAGATCTACCTCCACGAGGTCGGCCTGAAAACCGACGGCACACCGATTGTCGCTTACTGCCGCATCGGCGAGCGGAGTAGCCACACTTGGTTTGTGCTCAAGTACCTTCTTGGCCTGGAGAATGTGCAAAACTACGACGGGTCTTGGACTGAATGGGGCAACCTCGTCGGCGTACCCGTCGCCAAATGATCCGCCAGGTCAGTCATTCGTCAGTCAGGTAGCAGCCGATCAATCAGCAGGTGACAAGAACGAGTGCGATGTTCTAAAAATTTTCGTGTAAGTTCACTGTCACCAGCTGATCACTCACCGCTGCTGTACTTTGCCTTGATCAATTCGGCGACCTCTCGGCCAGAACGCATTGCTCCGTTGATGCTGGAGGTATCGGTATGATCACCGCAGACGAAAACACCCGGACGCACTTCTGAAGGGCATTGGGAAGAGAGCCTCGGCGGATCCTGTCCTGGGAGAGCGTGCACAATCCGATCAACACGCAGCAACCGCCAGGCTTCCACCTGGTGTCCAAACCATTCTTTGAGCTGATCACGCGCCGCGTCGACCAACACAGCATCTGTCACAGATGGATTTCCCACGACCGTGGCAGAAATCAAACTTGCCCCCGGAGGGGCATATTGAGGTGCAACGTTGCTGATGACGCAGAGATTGTTGACCGGTCCTGTCTGCAGGGACACTGAACCGGTGCCATTGAGAAGCAGCACCGGTTCGTCAATCGGGGGACGTTCCGCGGCAAAATAGAGACAGGTGGTCCCACGCCAGAGGCGAGGACTCCCCCAACAGCGAGACTCCGGCACCAAGCGATAGGCCACCGGCTCGTCGGTTGCCACAACAACCGCCAGGCCGGACCGCTGCTGACCATCGGTCAGTCGAACTCGAGTATCCTCAATCGACTCCACCGGCGTGTGAAGCTCAATTCTCTCAGCAGGCACCCCTTTGGCCAGTTGCTCCGGGATCTGACCCATCCCCAAAGCCGGGATGGCAATCGTTCCACGCGCAAACATGTCGAAGACAAACTCTAGCATGGAACTGCTAGTAGTCAAATCTCGATCGAGAAAGACGCCTCCGAAGAACGGGCGAAAGAACCGTTCGATCATTTGCTCGGAAAACCCGTCTTCCCGAAGGTAGTCTTGGGTGGCGATCTCTGGCCGCCGAGTGCGGGCAGCACCCCTGGCGACGCGAGCTCGCAACCTTCCCACCCGCAGTTTGTCGCCCAGGGTGCCAACAGCGCTGAGGGCCGTTCGCAGCATATCCTGGGGACGCCGCCAAGGATCGGCGAGCCGATGGAATTTGCCGTCGGCCCAAATGAAAGCCCCCGGAAAGAATGGCTTGAGATGAAGGGCTTGGTAGTCGAGCGCCCGGCGAGTCTCAGGGTAGGCAGTCAGCAGCACCTGAAAGCCACGATCCAATAGAAAACCTTCTTGGGTATCGGTACGCACCCGGCCGCCGAGGCCATCGGATGCCTCAAACAACCGCACAGGGATGCCGGCTGCGTGGAGATTGTTGGCACAAGTCAAACCGGCCAATCCCCCACCAACAATGAGAACTTCTTCGTTCGGCTTAGTCACCTGACTGGCCCACGAGCTGACTTTCCACGGACATAGGTGAAGTGAATGCGTAACGGTCTTGAACCGATTCCTCTGACAGTTCGCTCACAGAGAAGGCGACAAGCAAGCCTCCAATGGCTGGAATAATTCTTGGCCAAGATCCTCCGCAGGCACCCTAGCTGTCTCGCCAAAGGAAACAGGCAGCTTTAATCACCAGGAAAGAACACCCACAGCTCGGGTCGACCGCTGTTGCAATGGACAGCCCGAGAGAGCAACCCGAGGCAAGGCCAAGAGAGGTACAAGGCCACGCGAGCGGCATTCCATGCTCCCCAGCTGGGGGAATCGTGGCGGTTCAGCGATTCAAGTCGGAAATCGGCCGCGGGGATTGGGTGGAAGATCGTCTCAATCAAGCGGGACCGGCTGGGTTCGTCATCTTGAAGTTGATCCAGCGGCCGAATGCTCTGGGCCACCGCTGTTTGAGGGATGCCGGCCCGAAGAGCGGCCTTGTCAACAGCGAGCACGCCTGGACGACTGACAGAAGGCAACAGCAACAGCCCCAGAAAGGACCACAACGTCCAAGCCAACGAGACTGTCACCAACGCGGCTGCGTGTGTTGGGGCCCCAAATAGCCAGCTAACCAATCCCAGGCCAGACAAATTCCAGCAGACGGCCACCAAGATTCCAGAGAGCTGCAACGACGACCGAGAGGCCAGCATCCGCCTGACGACTTGCACAGCAACTGTCTCTGCGGGAAGCGACCGCAGCCACCAACCCGGCAGAATCAACCGCCTGCCAAGCGGAGAGAGAACCACCCCGCCGACAAAGCCCGGATCGTGATTGTCCGCAATGGTCACTCGTTCGGGCGGTTTCAACCCCCACTGGCTCAGCTGGTCAGCAACCTCCGTCATCTGCGCTGAAGTCTTCGGGAGCGAGGCGACGAATCGGGCGATCCAATATTGGCCTAGCACAAGCAGGCCCATCCCTGCCGTAGCAGCCAGCATGACTCCAGTCAGTCCCCACAAACGTGCTCCAGCCATCAGAGAGAACCCACCGACGACCAGGAACACCCCGTGTGACAGGGCACCACGTGCCCAGCCGAAGAAGTATCGGCCGAGTGGAGGTTTGGGACGATCAAACCAGGCGGGCAGGAAGTAGCCGCCCAACCAGTCCAAAGGTAGGCTGACTGCCAAATAGAGCCCAAGGAAAATTGCCAATGAGGCCGCCTGCTCAGCCCAGGACGCTGCCGGGGTGTTTGCCGGCAAGAACTCTGCCCAACTCCACCACAGCCCGGCTGAGCAAAGGACCACCAGCAAGCCCACTCCAATGATTCCTAACCACAGCCGGGCACGGGCGTAAGTCAACGGCCTTGGCGGCACTGGTGTGATTTGGTTGCGGAGGTTGGGGTCAGCAAGAGAAGTCAAAGATGCTCTCCCGAGAAATCAGCAGAAAGTTGCTTTGGTTCCCTTAGCGAATTTCTGGGGACGCCTTTCGCAGGCTGTCCGAGACGATTTGAACGAGGATGAGCAGGTAGGGCAACGCGAAAGCGAGCAAGCTGATGCTCAGCATCGACGCAGAGGCCCAAGTCACATCCAGGCGTGCTCGGCCTTCCCAAGTTTGCCAGAGGCTGAAGGTGGTCAGCCCAAACTGAGCAAAGCAGGCGGACAGGCAGCCCACCCACTGACCGCGAGCATCATTCCCCCCGACCCGCATGAGCCAAACCGTCAGAGGGAGCCACTGAAGCGCATGCATGGGCATCCCATGAGGAAACTTCATGACTCCAGCTTGACCATAAAGCTCAGGGGATTCGCCAACGGCAAGCTGACGTTGTCCGTGATCGATCAGCCAGAAGCCGATGAGGCATGAGGCTGTCAACAACACCATGCCCGCTCGAATGGCCAACCTCATCACGGCGCTGGCATCCAAACGTCTCCACGTTCGCACAGTCAGCAGGACGATCAGAAGGGTGACGACGAAAATCAGATAACCCATCAAGTAGAACACAGCAGCGTCAAAAGGAGTTCGCTCATTGAAGTGAGACGGAACCCTCCGCCAGGTCTGCATCGTGATCAACGCCACCTCAGGAACAATGCACCCGGCATAAAGCCATGCCAGGGGCCGATCGATTCTCCAAGCCGGCAACCGCCCCAGCACCCAGCCCAGTGACAGGCTGGTCACTCCCCCACTGAGTCCAAACAAGATCGGTTTTCGCCAGGAGGTCGCGCCCTCCCAAGACCCTCCGTCCACAGCCCAGACGCCGATGTGGAAGACCCCGCTGATCAGCAGCAGAAGACCGGTCCAATAAAAAGGACGTTGCCTTTGGGAATGGACCAGCGGATGAAAGACGGATTGCAGCAGCGAGGACATGGAGCCAAAGCACGTCTGTGAAGAACTCAGGGCAGCTCGACTGATCGTCTCAGACGATGTTTCAAGGCCGCAAAGAACTTTCCCCGAAATCCAGGGTGAAGAAAGTTTGCATCAAAGGATGCTGAGACGGCACAATCTGAAACCTGCTGTGCGAGGTTCGCTGACTCGAAGGAGGGAGTCTAGCAGGTGATGTCTTGTGCCTTTCTAGCCGATGGCTGAGGGTCGACAACAGGTCGGGCCACCTGCCAGAGTCAGCAAGACCCAAGTTGGCCACGTCAGCGGCCCAAGAGAACGCCCCGGACAAGCGGAATCCTCCCAAGGGGCTTGCGGACACTGGCTTTGACCTTAGCGATGTGGTCCTGAGGTCCTTCCGATGCTCAGTCCTGCTTCTTTTTGCCAAAGAGCAGGCCTAGGATGCCCTGAATGCTGAAGACACCTGCGCCTGTGAACATCATGCCCACTGCGACGAGCCCAAGGACGAGGGGATACTCAAAGCCGCCGTTGCCACTGAAGAAACCGTTTTTCAGGTGGACCGTCACGGCCACAAACATTGTCACGGCTACAAAAAGAGAGGCGGTTCGAGGCAACAAACCGATCACCAGCAGAAGACCGCCCAAGAACTCCGCCGAGGTGGCCGCCCAGGCGGTGACCGTTGAGGTCGGAAAGTTGTAGGGGTAGTTCAGCTTTTTGGACAAGTCGTCGAGCTTTCCGGCGAACCCGGCAACGTTGGCCGAGACGTGAGCAGGCACGGTCCCCCCGCCGAAGTCCCGATCGATCTGGGCATTGAAGGTTCGATTCAAATCGTCTTCGGTGTTGAACTCGCCGTCTGGGCCGGCCTTGATGAGGGAATAGTGAAGCTCGTCTTGCCGAGAGTATTGGAAGGGCTGTTGGCTCTCGTTGAGCAGTTCTTGCCCTACTTGATCTTCGGGAACTTGTTCGTTTTTCTCCCACTCTTCCAAGACGACCTGACGAGCATCCCAGAATGTGATGTCCTCCAGGGTCAACAATCCCAATTTCTGCGCGCCGTGCAGGGCCAGGGTCGCCCCCACCGTCACGCGAATGATCAAAAGTCCCAGGTCGGTCCAGAGGGTGTTGCCGCTGACGGTGGCCATGTGATGTGCTCCTGGCAATGCGTGATTCGTGTGTTGAGTTGCTCAACTGCCAGGCCTTCGGCAGTCTCACAGGCTCTCATCAAGGATGCGAAAAGTGCGTGCTGGTTGCGGATTGGAGGCCGCCAGCCTGAAGGGGGGCTTGCCGAACCTCAGGGGCTACAAACGAACCGTTCCCCCAATTCGTTGAGACCGGAATGCAGTTAGCTGGTTCAGCGTGGCCAACAGGACAACACAATCCCGCACTGACCATAGATTGCTTCAAGATTCTTTTCCAGATCATCGAAACAACCAAACCGCCGACTTGCTGCCCTGAGCGTTTCCACCTAAGACACCCCGACAGAGAAGTGACCAGGAAAGGACCACAAAGAGGGGGCCATCACCAGAGGGCCAGCGCTGAATGAAGAGCAACTGCGAGTCGCTCACTCATTCCAGAAACTGGCGAAGATAGAACCGAGCCAGATGGCCAGACCAACTCCCAGAATCACATCAAGGAATAACAGGCTCCAACTAAGGCGAGTTTTCCATCGTTCGGTGGCCAGGGCTTGGGCGGTCCACTCGACTTCTTCCTGCTGGTCGGTCAGCTTGTCAAAGACAGCCTGGGCAAATGCTCGGCGGTCCTCTCGAGATCCGACTGCGGCGAAATAGCAACCTCCAAAGAGCAGCGAGTCCCCTTCTTCGCTCGCGTCATCGGGCTCGCTGAAAGCCCCCACCAAAATCGAGGCGAGGCGTTTTTGCAGGGTCCGTCGTACCTGGCAGAGGAGCAGATACAGACGGGTGTTGCCCGGCTTGGAGAGGGCGCCTTGTTCGCGGAACAAGGCATAGATCCAGCTTTCGAAGGCCTCGCAGGCATGAGTACAAACGGCAGAGACGTAGCTGACACTTGGGCGAATCCACAAGTCGGCACCGCGGCCGAATCGGCGGGTTTCGGCCTGATCCTGCCCCACTCGGCGGACCAACTCGCGGAAACCGCTTTCTTGTTCTAAACCAACGACCAGGGCCGTGGCGGGGCAGCGAACCTGGAGCATTCGGCGGATCGCCGAGAGATCGCTCTTGAGAGCTCGCTGAAGTTCACTTCCGGTCGTGTTGCCGCGGCTGAGCAACTCCATGGGCAGGAGGGTCAGGATCCCATTGATCGGGCAGAGGGGCTTTCGGGCCTCTCGAATGAGGTAGCAAAGGTACTCCAACCGCCGTGTTTGCTCGGCTGCTTCTAAGCCGCTCAGTTGGACGGGATCTGGCTCCGGCCCGGTCTGCTCAGCATCCCGAATTCCATCCAACAAACCGGCGGACGTCGCCGCCGGGGCCGCGAATGCCTCTGGTTGCCCCGAGGAGACCAAGGTGCCGCGAGAAGTTCCCGAACGCAGTTCGTCCAGTTGGGCTGGGGCGAGCATCATGGTGCCCTTGCCGCTTCCAGCAGGTGGAGCCATCGCGGCAGCTGAAGCAGGCTCTGGACTTGCACTGGGCGGAGCAAGCCCAGCAGCGACAAGTACCTTGGAATCAGGTTGGCTGCCAGCGCCTGTCGGCAGACCCGGAGCCGGTGTCGACCCACCCAAATCGCTGCCTGGGCCGCCACTGGGAGCCCCTGGATCGCCAAAGCCTTGTTGGCCAGGCTGCATCACCATTGTCCCCCGATGCGGGACCCCACCGGGCCGCCCCGGGGTCTCTGGCGGCGAGGACAACCCACGCGGAACCGACTCGGGCGCCTCTGGGGAACGTCTGCGTGGTTGCTGACCTAATTGAGCCAGCCGACTCAAGCATCCGGTTTCTCCGAGCACCAAATAGATTCCCTCGGCGTTGGCATACCAGTGCAGGGCTGCGGAACCTTGTGGGACTCCATTAATTCGCAGGTTCAGTCGGCTGGAGGCCATCACATTTTCGTCATGGCGATCACTACCGGTTCCTAACACCAGAAAAACAGGGGCATCTTTGATGCTCAACCCATTTTTGGCCAGTTCCTCAAGGCCAGCTTTCCACGCGTGGTCGACGTCGGGAAACGGGGAGACATCGCCCTGCAGCCACAACTTGAGCGTATACCACACCAAAAAGGGGATGGAGAGGGTCAGGGCGATGATGGTCAACAACCGCCCCCAACTCATCGCGTGCTTCCACGGAACCGGGTAGGGATCGAAGGCATAGAAGATGTACACGATGAGGATGCACAGGAACAAAAACACAAAGGTCGCACAGCCAACTCCGGAGGCCAGCGACCCGGTGGCCGCTCGATACGGCCAGGTGAAGACAAGATAGAAAAACCGCCCGATGGCTTTGAACATAAAGGTCACACCGTGGTGATTGCTGCGTGATTGCTGCGTGATTGCTGCGTGATTGCTGTGGGATCGCTGCGAAGCAGACCGACCCGATCCTCAGAAGAGGTGGTCCCTCACACAATCAGTTGCTCACAGGGCTGAGCAACCACAGAGCTTGGTGGCTCCGGGGTCTGGCAGAGACAAGGCCTGCGAGAAGCTCTTGCCGAACTGGCCGCTAGCCTGGGCGGAACACGAGGGCGATAGCGGTGAAGGTCATCAGAAAGATGGCCAAAAGACTCGTGCCCACCAAAAACGGAGTGCTCTCCAGCGGCGGAGCACCGCTTCCCTCACCAGGGGCATGATCCAACGAGGGCAGTCCCTGGCCGAGTCGGATGGACAAGGCTGTTTGTCGGCTCCAGCTCTCCAGATCGGGAGGCAGTCCTCGCGGCTCAGCCAGCATGGCGGCCGCATCGGGTTCGCGATAGAGTCCTCGAAAGCCCATGACCACGCACACATAGAAGACTTCGAGGGCATCGCGGTTGGTCAGCGCGGAGGCCTCTTGCGCTTTGACGTAGAACATCTCGTTGCGCAACCGAGAGTTGAAATACTCCACCTCAAGGACGTTGTTCTTCCACCATTCCGCCCCAGGCCAAGGGGTCTCCACAAGCATCTCGTCAATCCAGCAAACCAAGGCGAACTTGGCAAGCTGCCATTGTTCGCTGGCCCCTAGGTGCGCCTCACATTGGTCCAACACACGACGGAGACGCAGCCGTTCGTCCACTTCGTTGGTTGGCAGGCCCGCCTCGACCCGCTCCAGAAGATCCAGCATCGTGAGGAAGATCGGATCAACTGCTCGGTAGAACTCAGGAGTCATGACCTTAGAACCCCCAGAAAGATCCAATCGCCAATGAACCAACCGTCAACCAATCAGGACGATCAGCTGCTTGAAACCATCCGCCGCTCGACCTGCCAGTCAGCGGCTCATGTGCTCAACAACCAACTCAACGATTCTCAGAACAACGCTTCGGGGCAAAGTTGCTCTGGACAAGACTCTGGCTGGAGGGTGAGTCGACCGATCTGTCAGCGGTCAACGATAAAGTCGGTTCTCAGAGATGCCGCAGTTTGACACTTTCTCCGATTCACAGCCTTGGAACGCTTCAGCACAACACAAAGGCCGCCCCAGCCGAAGCGCGTATCGCTTGGGAAGCTCTTGCCCGATATTCGGTTTGCCCTGACTCTGGCTTGGCTATCAATGACTTGCTGAAAGCTTTTGTCGTTGCTTGCTGCCACAAGTGCAAGCAACGCCTAATGCATCGGCACGGCAAAGAGGGCAAACTGAATCGTTGCCTCCCGGCCGAAGGGGTTTTTGACGACAAGTTTACGCTGACCTTGCAGGTGGTCGAGGTTCAGAATCAGGGCGTCTTTCAAACGCATTGCCAGACTCTGAGTTGACTGCACGTCCCGCCAGGCCGCGTTGCCTCGGGTCACCTCGTAGTAGACCCAATCCTGGCTCCGCGGCAAGGCACGTGGGTTTCGAGTCGTCGGCACCAACTGGAGCCCTTCGATGCCCTGCTTGAAGAGTAGCTCCACCTGGCGTGCGCTGCCGAGTTTCCAGTCCAAATGTCCAGGGCTGAGGACATCGCGGCACTCCTGTTCATTCAAATCGCCTTTGTGCACCCCCACGAACCACTGCCAGTCGGCGTTGAACCATTTGGCCTCCAACGCCACCTGCATGCCCAACCCAGATCCCACGAAAAACCGCTGCTCATACTCGAAGTCGCGGACCACGTCGATCTGCTGTTCGACCATCCGCCGCATAAACAGAAAAATCGGCCCCAAATCCTCGTGGTCGTATCTGGGCAACTCGGGCACACGGCGGTCCGGGCCAAAGATCGACAGTTTGCCCACAAGCCGCGCAAGTTCTGTGTAGACCGTAAACGGATGCACACCAGGAGCAAAAGCCAGTATCTGCAAGGTGGCATAGGCTTCATTCAGCTGCTGCAGCATGATGATTCGGTCGAAATCACCAGGCTCTTGTCCTTCGAGAGTCACCCCTCGGTTGACCACCTGCTGGCTCAGCACCTCGATCTTCTTACCGACGATGTCGTAGATCGGCCGAATGATCCCCATTCTCAAGCCCGACCAGGCGTCACAGGCCAGCAGTGGCGGAACATACTGCTCATCGACCCGGGGCACGGCCTCGCCTTCGCCGGCACGTTCGATTTGGGCAATCGGTAAGAGCTCGTAGCCGGCCAGATCTTGCGTGGAGAGCAACAGCCTCACATTCAGCGAACGCAGTTGGATCTCTTGATCGTTTCCTCCAGCACTCTCATCCTGAATCGGTCGAGTCAAGGTGAGAAAACGCGTGTGGCCGTTATCGCCATCGTTGTCCACATTGGCCTGGCCCATTTGCAGTTTGGGGACGCCGAGATACACCCGGACTTTGCTGGCTGAGACAAACGCCTCTTGCAGGTCAATCAGGGCGTTTTCCAAATCAGCCAGCGGCCCTTTGAGGTCCATCCGATCAGGCTCTTGGCCTGTATCCAAGTCCACCAGAGTCCCGTCTGCCATTCTGGCTTGCAGACGATGGACCTGAAATTGGCCATTGGCCAACGCTTCACGGCTGAACTCTAAACTCCGCAGCCCGTAACCAAACTGGTGATCCCAGAAGGTCAGCGTCTGCAGTTGCTCACTCCAGTAGCGATCGGCCGCCTGAAAGTGGTGCGGCCGCAAAAACATTCCTTCAGTCCAATGGATTGGCAGATGACGCATCGAAGTGGTATCCCAAGGTCAGGCAATCAAAGGAGGTCACCATCAAAAGGGTGATCACGAAAGGACTTGATCCCAGTGTGTCTGCGGAGACGGAAGCATCAGAATTCCTTGCCTGCCAACAACTTCCACATCCCCAGCTGGTGAACCCCTTGGATTTTTGGGCCATCCTATCAAGCCAACCGCACGGCGCAAACTCGGACCCGGCCAGCTGCCTGTTCTTCAGCAAAGCCCTGACCAGCTGGATCCTGCCCCGCCGCTTGTCGGCCGGGGGCGCCGGGCGGTTCATTCGGCAGTCACTTCGGTCAAACAGGCTGGCCTGCGGCCAGCTCAAGACACCCGAGGCCCGAGAAGCGCCAGCAGCATCGGCAACGCAGCGATTTCCTCAGAGTTCTCCAGCATCAGTTGAAAGTTCCCCGGCATCAGTTTTCCGGGCTCCAAGAACCCTAGTGGTCGGTTTCCTTCTGATTTGGCAGCTGGTTCTCGTGGAATCGGGGGATTCACGTCTAACCGACTCCCAAAATCAGCCGACTGCCAAAATCATAGGAAACAAGGCACTGAGGCCACTGTCCACGGATCGTCGTCCAACTACTGAAGTGGAACCATTCCCGAGTGGTGGACTTGGAGAAAGCGGAAGTAGCTCGGCCGCGCGGCGTATCTGCTGGCAAGCAACTCACGAAGCGGACCCGTCCTGCAAATTCCCCTGCAAATCCAGAAATTGCTGCCCAGTTGCACGAAGCGTTAATCCCTCCAACGACCTCTTCGCACAAGCTGAAGCTCACCTGGCGGCCGCTTTCAAGGCCTTGAGCAACGCAGCCACACCGGCACGAGCGATGATGGCATCTTGTTCGCCGGTGGCCCCACCCACACCGACAGCTCCGATGACTTGATCCTCAATAACAATCGGAATACCGCCTTTTAGGGTTGTTAGCTTCCCCCCTGAGGCAGCCGCTGCGGCAGGAACACTCAGGCTCAGCCAGAGATCGGTTTGTTGAGCAGCCGGCGGCAGTGGACCGGTTTCCAGTCGCAAGGTGGCTGCGCTGGTGGCCTTGGTCAATGCTGTCGCCACGCTGGCAGGACGGGCGCCGTCCATCCGGGAAAAGGCCAGCAAGTGTCCGCCATCGTCGACGACCGCAATGTTGACCGCCAGATCGAGGGATTCCGCTTTCGTTTGGGCTGCTAGCAAAACCGTTTCCGCCCCAGCCAAGTTCAGCCCAATCAGCCCCCGACTGACCAATGGAGCAGCCGGAGACTTCGAAGAAGGAGGGGTCCCAGAGGCTGACGAGGTCTGAGCATGAACCAGCAAAGTCAGACCAGCCAGTAATGCCAGGCAAACCGCTCCAACGGCATAGGGCAACATGTTCACAGCCTCTGCTTTTTTTGACTTGCAATAGCCCGATAGGCTCACCGGCCAACACCAGACCGTTGTTGTGATCTCTGGCACAATGTTGCAGGACTTTTATTTTACGGTGCTATCAACCGGGGGATACGCCCAGGGGCTGATCCTCCTCCAAAGTTCGAAATTCCCTGATCGCCTAGTGGTCGGTTTCCTTCTGATTGGGCAGTTGGTTCTCGTGGAATCGGGGGATTCACGTCCCACCGACTGCCAAAATCA